>NZ_JAQBOD010000043.1 GCF_028288205.1 Mucilaginibacter sp. | reverse complement strand
CAGGTGTTTCATTTCGGTATACTGACAGCAAAACTGCAAATCCGGCGTAGCCTTTATCCTTCCGAATCAATGGCCCGGCAACAAGCACCTTTTTTCTGTTCAAACTGTCGATGCTCGATTGGATCTGCCGCTGATCTTTAACCGGGGCCTGATACAGTTTTTCCCGCAACACTGTAATCTGTTGTTTGTAGGGGGCCAACTGGTCTTTAATCAGCTGATAATCGCGGTTATTCTTAGTGCCGCCTATCTTAAATTCCTTTTTCGTCAAACTAACGTTTATCACGCCGTTTTCAAGAATAAGCTCGGCGGGGATGCCACTTCCTCCACCAACTTCAATCAAAGCAAGGGTGGGGCGATTAACCTTACCGCGAAATTCAAACCTCCCATTTTTAATCTTAACCGTGTCACGGCTGATCCGATTGTTTAACACTAAAAATCCGTATTTAACATCGCTTGTCCCGCTTATTACATATCCCTGGGAAGAAGCACGAATGCTATAACACAAAGCAGGCAGAAGCATGCCGATCATTAATAATATCTTTTTCATGATTATATCCTATCGTGAGAAAGCCACCACCCAGTAGCCTATCAGAAAATGAATTTAGCTCAATTCTGTATTTAAGGATAAAGATGGTGGCTAACGTAACTTATTATACTTTAGTTTGATAGGATCTCTGAGAGTTTATCAAGCAATCCTTTATCCCTTAGATTGGTAGCAATAATTTTACCGGAAGGGTCTATTAAAAAATTCATAGGAATACTGCTCACCTTGTAAGCTTTCTGCGCTTCATTATCCGCGTTTTGAATATCCGCTACCTGTGGCCAGATCAAGCCATCTTTTTTAATAGCAGCCAGCCAAGCATCTTTATGTCCCTTTTCTTCAAGTGCCACTCCCAGGATAGTAAAATTCTTATCTTTAAATTGTTGATAGGCCTTGATCAGGTTTGGATTTTCCCTGCGGCATGGCACGCACCAGGAGGCCCAAAAATCAACCAAAACATATTTACCTTTAAAATCACTCAGTTTCACCGCCTTGCCATTTACATCAAACTGAGTAAAGTCAGGAGCCATTAAACCGATGGTAAGTGCTTTTGGGGGAACCAACGCTGCAGCACGTTGGGCTACTTTTTCGGGATGAAGCTTATCGTCCAAAGTCTTATTTATCAAAGAATCCGTTGCGGCAGCATCCGGACTTTTGTGCAACCGGTCTGAAAGGCCAACAAACAATTTCCTGGCTTCATTTACATCCTTACCATAACGGGCAATATCCTCCACAGCAAGAAAACTAAAGTATGAATCCGGGTTTTCTTTTACATATTTACGTTGATAATCAAGCTTTTTCTGTATAAAGCCATCCATCTTTTTAAGCGTTGCGACAGCGTTTTTATATTGGTTGAGCTTTTCGACACTGGAAGTATCTATTGAATTTTTATTGATGCCAAATATAATTGGTGATAGCCCATTGATGTAAAAGCCTATCTTTGCAGAATCCGCCTCAGGAATATACATATACTTAACATAATTTTCCTTCTCTTTTTCAATCTTATTATTTGACAATTCAGCCATACGTACGGACTGTTTGATATGGATGTCTGTCCCGTATTTATCAACTAAAAAAGCCTTGGAATCCCGGATATCCTCCCTCTTCAAGCCTTTGCCATCGTGTCCGGCATACATCATCACACTTACCACCAATCCGTCCATAGGAACAACCAGCTGAAACTTTCCATCCTTTACTTCTACTGAATCCATCGCTTTATGCTGTGTAGCCTTATTATAATAGATTGTAAATATCTTTGTAAGCTCTTTAGAGTCTACGGTACCTTTAATTATTGTATTTTTTTCCTGTGCAATACTTACTATTGGCAACAAGCAGGCAATAAATAATATTATTTTTTTCATGGTGATTTTTTTATTAACGGTTATAAAATATGCATAAGCTATAGCTTATCATCGCAATTTGTAAGCTGTAGCTTATGCAAGTTTTAATTAGTAACCCGGATTTTGTTGATTAGACATAGTTGGGTTCAGCGTGATCTGTGTCTGTGGAAGCGGAAAAAGCTGATCAGTTATCTGCCACTTGGTGGTACCTTTAAAAGCCTTTAACACCGCATCTGCCATACCCGTTCTTTTCAGGTCCAGCCATCGGTGCCCCCATTCTGTAAAAAGCTCTACCTGCCTTTCATGAGCTATAGCATCAAGACATTGCGCCTGGCTCAACGAAGAAAGGTAATTGGGAAGATCTGTAGGATTCACTCTTGCCCTAACCAGAAGAGCATTCAGGTCGCTCACAGCACCTGAAATATTATTCTGATGTGCCCGTGCCTCTGCTCTAATCAAATATTGTTCCGCAAGACGAAAAACCATGTAATACTCAGTCGACGGCAAATTAGCCTGGCTTACTTTATACTTGTAAGCGAAGTGAAGGCCTGAATAAGTACCCATCCACTGCGTTTTTCGTTTATCCCCCGGACTGCAGGCATTCCACAACACGTCAGTTAAATATGGGCGGGAACCAAAAGAACCGTTCAGAATATAATTATATCCCGAATAGCCATTAAGATAAGATGGATTACTCGGCATCAGTTGCCAAATCGTTTCCTTGCTATTTTTTAAAAATACCTGGTCAAGATTACTTGGCAAGGCATATAACGGATTACCGATTAACGCCGTAGCCTCTTCTTCTGCCTTTGCCCAGTTGCCCATGTACAGGTAAGTTCTGGCTATTAAAGCAGAAACCACCGCTTTGTTAGGCCTTACCCTTTCAACAGCACTCGGACTTGGGTAAGCCCCATTATTGCCGTTTACATAGGAATTTTTCACCAGCGTGCGGGCAGCCAATAAATCCTTCAGGATTTTACCATATACCTGTGAAACCGGCTCCCTGACAGCCACATTGGTCACTCTGTAGTCGGTAGTGTCAATATAAGGTACGTCGCCAAACAGATTTACCATATAAAAATGACAGAATGACCTGATAAACAAAGATTCCCCTATGAGCTGCCGTTTTGTTGAATCGGTAAGCTTGGTTGATTTCTCAACTCCTTCTTTTACCGCATTGGCCTGATAGATAAAATTATACCCCTTACTCCAGAAATCATCATTGGCTGAGGTTAACGCATTGTTGCTATATGCAGCGGGG
The DNA here is from genome assembly GCF_028288205.1 of Mucilaginibacter sp. Classification (GTDB taxonomy): domain Bacteria; phylum Bacteroidota; class Bacteroidia; order Sphingobacteriales; family Sphingobacteriaceae; genus Mucilaginibacter. The sequence continues at coordinate 106,072 of NZ_JAQBOD010000043.1, read as the reverse complement.
GTGGTACTATATGTGCCAAGTTCGTCAGCAGTATAACCCAGGTAAGATGAACAATAATCACTTATAAAGTTATTGCCGCTCATCATATCACCATAAATACTTACTAAAGCGTTAATTGCAGTTACCTCATCACCAAACACCAGTTCAGAAACCACTTCTGTTTTAGGCGGCCCAATATCAACAAACTTCTTACAGGATACGCAGCCAATAATAATCAGTAAGATTAATGACAGCTTGGTTTTAAAAGAATATTTAATAAATTTCATACAATACATTATTAAAGTGTTAATTGGATACCTCCGGATATGGTTTTCATCGGAGGGAGTACAAGACCTTGCGTTTCAGGATCTGCACCCATATAGTTTGTAATTGTAAAAAGATTTTGTGCCTGGCAGTAAATCTTTGCTGATTTGATAGCCATCTTTTGCAAAAAGCGGGGATTGATTACATAAGAAACAGCTACGTTTTTGCAACGCAAGTACGAAGCATCTGTCCATCCCTGATTACTGTTTGCTGCTGCAGTTCCTGCTGTTGATGCAGCGCCATAAGTTTGTGTATAGCGCTGTATCGGGGCGATATCCCCTGGTTTTTGCCAGCGGTCCAGAAATGCCAATGGCAAGTTGTTGGCGCTACCAATCAAGTTTGACCAACCCGTAAGCAGGTTTTTTCCATCTTGCTTAACAAATTGCATAAATATATCCAGCGATACGCCCTTATAGGTAAAGCTGTTTTGCAGACCGCCATAATACTTCGGACTGGCACTAAAAACAGTAGTATTATCCGTTCCATAAATAGGATTAGATGTCAAGACTCCTGCTTTATTAATAAATTGATAAAGTCCTGTAGTAGGGTTTACACCGGCATAATTATATAATTTCAGAATAGTTACCGGCTCACCAACGATATAGGTATTTTTGTAAGAAGATTTTTCTAAATCAGGAAATGCGATCAGCTTATTTCTGGCAAAAGTAACGTTTCCAGAAGTTTTCCAGGTAAAGTTTCCGCTTCGGATATTAACCGAAGTAACCATGATTTCCCACCCTGTATTTTGTACCGTAGCCGGTAAATTGGCCGTTACAAATGTACTACCTGTTGCGGGAGACAATGGCACATTTACCAGTTGATTGGAAGATCTGTTTCTAAACCAGCTGGTTGAGAGGGTAATCCGATCTTTTAAAAATCCCAGTTCAATAGCGGCTTCCAGCTTTTTATTGGCTTCCCATTCAAAATCAGGATTATAAAGACGCGATGGCTTTAATCCATTTAGTCCCTGGTAGGTATAGGTAGAACTTGGTGTATAAGAATCCAGATATTGATAATTTTGGACCTGATCATTCCCCGTTATCCCGTAGGAACTTCTAATTTTACCAAGGCTCAAAAATGGAAGATTATCCTTAATTAAGTTTTCCTCAGAAAATATCCATCCAAGTCCAATAGCACCAAAGTTGGCAAACTGGTGGTCCGGTCCAAAACGGCTACTTCCATCTCTACGTCCGGTTAAATTAAATAAATACTTATCCTGATAATTATAACTGAAACGACCGAAAATCGCCGCATACTTATATTGACTGTAGGAATTGGTAATGGTTTTGGTAGTTGCAGCACTGATAATGTTCAGAAAAGCATCTGATTTAAAAATGCCGGTAATTATTTGCCCATCAGATTCATTTCCCTGCAAGGTTGAGCCGATCAATATCTTCACATTTCCTTTCAGCATGTTCCTTTCAAACTCCGCCTGAGGCTCAAAAATCCAGGTGCTTCCATTTCTCGTTCCAAAACTGGAGTTAGCCTGGGTAATATTGTATGAAGTTGGTAACATTGACGACGCAGGATTATTTCTGGTTTCAGAAAAATACGTGTTGGTATAACCAAATGCAGCTTTGATATTCAATCCCTGAATCACTTTATAACCAAGCTGGCCATTTGCCATCAAGTTTTTGGTTGAAGCGTTATATGGCCTAAGTAAGGACGCATAGGGATTGTTTACATAATCGGTCCAAAGTAAAGATCCGTCCGGATTAAGCATATCCGGTGCATTAGGTGCAAGTCCAACGTTACCATAAACATCCATTCCCGGAAGATTATTGTTATCCACGCTATAAGTGGCACCAAAACCCATTGTAAAACGCCCGTTCTTGGAAGTATTGTTGATGTTAAACCTTAGCGCCCCCCGGTCGTCTGAAAAGTTGCCACCATAAGGAGGGTTCTGTTTGCTATAGTCAAAGCCAAGCTGGTAGCGGGTTTGAATGGTTCCTCCTGATACAGACAACTGCGTATTTACGGTAGAACTGGTACTTCCTATCAATGCCTTTGTCCAATCTGTGTATTTATTTTTATCCCAGGTAGTAACATCATAGTCTGATGGCCCGGGTTTGGCATTATCATTTTTAAATGCCTCGTTACGCATTTCCAGGTATTGCTGCGTATTCATAAACTTGGCAAGCCGTGTGGGTAGGTTGGTTCCATAATTTACATTAGCAGATACCAATAAGGGTCCTACTCCTCCCTTCTTTGTGGTGATTAGAATAACTCCGTTAGCTCCTCTTGATCCGTAAATAGCGGTAGCATCGGCATCTTTAAGGATTTCGATACTCTCCAGATCAGCGGGATTGATATTGTTCAACGGACTCAGTCCACCGAGACCTGCAGCTGAACCCGAAGCCGTAGAAGAACCTGTACCTGTATACCCCGAAAGTACCTGGTTCAAGTTACTCGGAGAATAAGGAATTCCATCAACAATATACAACGGATCATTCCCGTTCAAAATACTGTTCTGACCACGAATCTGTACCGTAAAATTACTTCCAGGCACACCACTTTGCTGGGTAATGATCAAACCTGGAACCCTCCCCTGCAGGGCCTGCAGAAAATTAGCTACTGGCTGTTTTTCAATTTCTTCAGCAGTTATTTTCACCACATTTCCTGTATTTAATCTTTGAGTTGTCGTATAATATCCCTTATTCACCACCACTTCTTCCAATCGTGATGTCGCCGTTGCCAACCTGATCATCACATTATTTAACTTTCCGTTTAAAAGTTCACTTTTTTCACCAACTGTGGTAGTATCAGATTTCCGGTTCTTACCATTTTGGATAATAGGAGGTTTAACCACGCAAGTACGATTGATAATCTGTATGGTTATAGGCGAGTAGCCAACAGAGGAAATTGCAATCACTGCGTTTCCAGAGATTTGGGAAAGGAGAAACTGCCCCTGATCATTGGTTGTGGTATACCCCGATCCGTCAATCACCCTGACTGTAACCCAGGCCAGACCTCTGCCTTTGGCATCCACAATGCGGCCACTTACATCTACATTCTCAATAACATTGAGAATCTTATTCAGAACAGAGGGTTCTTTCTGTTTCAACACCACTGTTTTATTGACCAGTTCATAAGTAAAGGCATTATTTTCAAGTACCTTATCCATAACTTCATCAAGCGGGGTATCTTTAAAAGAAACCATAATTCGTTTGTTCGCATCAAATAGGTTAGAAGGCCAGATCACGCGATATTCGGTCTGCTTCTTAATTTCAGAAAACACCTCTGCGATGGACACTTTGTTGCGGCTCATGGTAATCTTCTGGGCAAGCCCGGATGCACTTACCTCCATTAAAGATATAATCAATATGATTACAGTTAACTTCATAGTTTTTAACAATTGCGCTAAGCACGGAGGCGCAAACCATTTCTTGGTATAAGTTTTATTCATTCTATCATTTGTTGTGACAAGACTTAGTGGTATGATATAAACCATTGATATTGCTTTAATCGGCAATAATGTCTAAGTTTGCTTGTCTTGTTAATCTGTTAAATAGTTGTTTCCTCAATTTTTTGGCATTGGATAAGGCATTACCGTGACTCTGATTCGACCCTGAGTTGCGGTTTTTTTTATCTGCGCCACCATTAATGAATTCAAATTATGGTGCTCTATTTTTCATCTGTTTGTTGATTTAAGCCCGTCTTTTCTGACAAAGACAGGCGGGTTAAGTAATTTTTAATTATTATTTTGTTTTTCATGATACCTTATTAAAAAGGGCTAATGGTGAGCTGCTTCCCTTCAACCTTAAATTTGATCAGTTTAGTGGATTCCAGTACGGAAATTAACTGAGATATGTTCCCAAAACGCGAAACACCGCCGCTAAAAGGCTGCTGCCGAATCTGGGCATTCGTAAAAACCACTTTCACACCATACCATCTGCTCACTTTACGCATAATGCTCTCCAGGGATTCTTCATTAAACACAAACTCTCCATTCTTCCAGTCTATAACTGATTGGGCATCTATTTCGTGAACATAAATTTGGTTTGAACGGTTCAAAATCGCCTGTTGATCAGGCTCTAATAACTTCGATTCAGAAGAGCCAATAGCAGAGACCTTAACCGAACCTTCCATTAAAGTAGTGCGGGTACTCTGCTCATCAGCATAATTGGAAATGTCAAAGTGGGTGCCCAAAACTTCCACCTTTTGTTCAGCAGTAGACACAATAAAAGGAATTTTCCGGCCCTCATCCTTACCTTTTTTGTCCATTTGAAGCTTAGATACTTCAAAATATGCTTCTCCGGTTAATCTAACTATTCTCTGCTTTAATCCTGCAAAGCTGGCTGGAAACTCCAGCTTACTTTCCGCATTTAACCATACATGGGTACCATCCTGCAATACAATCTGGTAGGTTCCGCCAGTAGGTGTACTGGCCACCAGGAGCTGTTCAGCTTTAGTTTGCACATTATCACTAACTTTTTCCTTTTGCGTATTCAAAGTATCCTCAACCGAACTGCCATCATTATATTTCAAGCCTGATGCCGCAATGACTACTCCGCTTTTTGTGTCACTCAAATTTATCGTATTCCCATTGGCGAAGGTTAAGGTTGCAGTATGACGACCAATAGGAATCTTTTCGGTATTATGCTCGTTTTCAAATTTAGTGTAGTATAACTTATAAAATAATAGCCCTGAACTAATTATCAACAGCAAAGATGCCGCAACAGCGATCCATCTTTTACCCCCCAGTCGGTAGATACGACTGCGGGAACCTTCTTTCAAATTACTGTCGGCAGACTGTTCAGTTTTATCTCCGATAATACGCTGAAATATACGTGCTCTATCTTCTTCAGAAAATAGATTATCCCCTGGCGTAAAAGTACTCCAGTATTGTTCCATCAATTCCTGAACCTCCAGGCGATTTGAATGCCGTTCAATAAGTAAATAAAATTCCTCCTCTTCATCGCTCGATGCCAGTTTGTTAAAGTGCTGGTGAAATAAGAATTCTAGTCTGGTTTGTTGCATTATTTCCCTTTATAACTTAAACAGCTTTTGTTATCTACTTGCCTAAAGACGTATGCCTCAAAAAAAGGGGGTAGTGGAAAAATAAAAAAAATTAATTCCGTTGTTGTTTACCTCAAATAACTGATCAAATAATTTTGATATTAATTTTGATCAATGATCAAAATAAGAAAACTGTAATGTTGCTTACGCTCAATATTCACTCTTTAACAGGTTGATAGCGTATGAAACAGAGCGGGGTATAACTACTTAGGGGAATATTTATGAGTGCATGTTTTCACTCAACTGTTACCACCGGGTTGCAGGGCTATTCTTCCGTCACAATGGGTGTTCTCGCAATAAAGTTTGCGTGCTTTAAGCCTGATCCGGTTCTGGCTATTCAGCATCGGCAATTCATTACCTTATGCCAATAGTAACTATGAATCTTATTAGAAGAGCCATCAAAAGATGTCACTTACTTCCGTATTAAAGGGCTGATCAGAATCAGCAGGATTCCCATATCAATTTTTGCATAAACATCTTTCTTAATAGAATTAACAGCATATTGAATATGCTTTTTTACCGTTTCTGGCGATATATTCAAAAGAATGGCAATTTCATCATATTTAAGCCGCTCATGACGGCTAAACAAATAAACTTTCTTGGCCTGCGGAGGCAACCTATCAACAGCATTATCAATCAGTATCCGGTACTGATCAATAGGGGCCTCAGCAGGTTCGGTTTCCAACTCCTGCTGAAAATATTGTTCGATCTTCTTTTGCATATTATGCTTGTGGGAAACTTTGCGAAGTTGGTCATAAGTTTGGTTCCGGCAAACAATGAATAGGTAATTACTAAAACTTTTCAGTTCCGCCAGGGTTTCTCTTTTCAGCCATATTTTAATAAAAGTATCCTGAACAATCTCTTCGGAAATGGCTATGGAATTAGTTAGTCTAAATACATATTCCCCTAAAGGATTATAATAAAAATCAAACAGCTCTTTAAATGCACGTTCATTGCCTTCAGCTACCTTAACCAACAAGGTACGTTCATTTACAAGAGATTTTATAGCCATTATTTTACCTTCCCGCACCAGTTAATTTGGGGTATCTTTAGGCAATGTTAAGGATTTTACCTGAAAATACCCGTCTTAAGCACCTAAAAACCTTAGGTATAGCTTTTTTTGGCAATTAAATCCTAATTAACAATGAATATAAGGATAGATTGGCTTCGATATAGCGTAAAACCGTCTGATAACGCCGATAAGAGTAAAAATACCCGTCTTAGGCCCCTGAAAATCTTAGGTATAGTTTCTTTTGGGCAATTAGATCCCAAATTACTAATAAATATAAGGCAAATTGGCTTTGATGTAACGTAAAAACTTTTGATAACTCCGATAATAGCATCAGCAGGAATCACGCCAGTTAAAAGTGTTAGTAGAATTATAGTTAAACAGATACGGCGAATAGCATGGCCTCTGCTCACGGATTCTCTTCACTGTAAAATTGAATATTCCGAATATTTCTGACTGAGAAAATAACATTTACAAACCACTCGGAAAAATTAACGAAATATCTGCTGTCATATACAAACAAATGAAACAAAGACCTGGTTTAAACGACTATATGATAGTACATGCAAGTATCTGACAATCAATTACTTGCCGATACAGAACTTACTGAATATATTTTCAAGCAGATCATCAGTAGTAACCGCGCCTGTAATTTCGCCGAGATAATGAAGTGCCTGTTTAATATCCATTGACAGGAAGTCGGAAGTTACGGTATCTATTCCGTTCAATACCCTTGCCAGGGCCTCTTCTGTTTTTTGGAGGGCTTCCAAATGGCGTATATTGGTTACCAGCATTTCGTTTACGTCCAGCTGATCTTTTACTGCAGAGTGATATATCTTTGATTTAAGCTCATCTATATGCGTTTTCTCCTTTGCCGAAATAATAATGGCTTGTGAATGAGGTAAAGCGCTGAGTTGTTCGGGTGTTAGCAGATCGGCTTTGTTTGCGACAACAAGCATAGTAACATCGGGGCGTTGCAGGCTTTCTAAGTCGCTGTTTAGTTCTTCAATGGTAATTTGCGCCGCGTCATAAACATAAACCAACAGTGCCGACTGATTTATCTTTTCCATGGTGCGCTCTACCCCTATTTTTTCAATAGCATCAGTAGCCTCGCGTATTCCGGCAGTATCTATCAGCCTAAAGTTTATGCCATTAATATTTAATACCTCTTCTATAGTATCGCGTGTTGTGCCGGGTATATGGCTTACTATGGCGCGCTCTTCGTTTAACAGGGCATTTAACAGGGTTGATTTACCGGCATTTGGCCTCCCGGCGATAACGGTGTTTACACCTTGTTTAATGGCGTTTCCTAATTCGAACGATTGTATCAACGCGCTAATTACCCGCACAATTTCATAGATCAGTTTTTTTAGCTGGTCGCGGTTAGCGAATTCTACATCCTCTTCTGCAAAATCAAGTTCAAGCTCTATCAATGAGGCAAATTGCACCAATTGATCCCGCAAAGTTTGCAGTTGATTACTAAACCCTCCCCGCAATTGTTGTAAGGCCACTTGCTGTGATGCTTTCGAGTTGGAGGCGATCAGATCGGCAACGGCTTCGGCTTGCGAAAGATCCATTTGTCCGTTCATAAAGGCCCGCAAGGTAAATTCGCCGGGCTTGGCAGACCTTGCGCCGCGCTTAATGAGCAGCTTTATAATAGATTCTAATATATAAGCAGAACCATGGCAGGAAATCTCTACCACGTTTTCGCGGGTGTATGATTTTGGAGTTACAAATAATGAAACCAATACCTCATCCAATATAGCATCACCATCAACTATATTACCAAAATGGATAGTGTGTGATGGTTGTTTGGTCAGATCTTTACCCTTAAATATGCTATCGGCAATTGTTATAGCATCCGGGCCCGACAGGCGTATAACCCCAATGGCACCTATCCCGGTTGGGGTGGCAAGTGCAACAATGGTTTCTTCTGTATTAGTCATTGCGGGCAAAGGTCGCAAATTACCGTCAACAATAGTTATAACCATAAAGTAAAAAAACTAAATTGCGATTCAATTATGGTAACTTTTTTTGAAGCTTCGCTCGATACAATTTCTGTACATCACGTTGGTAACCAGTCGCAAAGCGAAATGTATGCCCTGTCTGATCATCCGCTTGTTTTAAAAGACGAGTTGATTTCCAGCTTGCTTAAGCAGTATTTTTTAACTCCGTTCGAAAAATCGGTAGAGGTTTACCACCTGATGCACAGCAGCGGCGACCTGACGCTTAATGAAATACACCACTTTGCCACACAGATATTCGACGATAAAGAGAAGTTTCATGACATGTCTGAACAGATAGCTAAGTACCTGTACAAGGTTGCTAATCACCCTAAAATAAAATCGGGCGAGTTATATGTGGTGTATTTTAAAAATGTGCAGATTGAAGGTAATTTACTGGAGGCTATCGGCATTTTCAAATCAGAAAACAAAGAAACTTACTTAAAGGTTTATCCCGAAAAAGGTGGCTTCGCTGTTGATTATGAAGAAAATGCCATCAACATTAACAAGCTGGATAAAGGCTGCCTGATATTTAATATTGAAAAAGAGAACGGCTATAAAGTGGTTGTTATTGACAATAACAGTCGCGGGCAAGAGGCTGCCGTTTATTGGAAAGATGACTTTTTACAGCTTAAAATACGCAACGACAGCTATAATCAAACCAGTAATGCTTTAGGCATCTACAAGAACTTTGTCACCAATAAAATTGACGAGGGGTTTGATATGACCAAGGCTGATAAAATAGACCTGCTTAACCGCTCGATTAAGTACTTTAAAGAGAAGGAAACCTTTGATATGGACGAGTTTGCCGGCGAGGTTATCAGTAACCCAAAAGCGATTGAATCTTTCAAAACCTTTAAGAACCAATACGAGGACGAATTTGATACCAAGATTGGCGATACGTTCGAGATATCAAACAATGCCGTAAAGAAGCAAGCACGTGTTTATAAATCGGTATTAAAGCTAGATAAGAACTTTCATATTTATATACACGGCGATAACAAACTGATTGAGAAAGGCTTTGACGATGATAAAGCGATGAATTATTACAAGGTGTTTTTTAAGGAGGAGCAATAATGGCTATTGCTTGTTTCACGCGAATGTGAAACAAAATGTAACAAGTGAAACAAGATTTTGACTTAATATACTTACAATCAGTTGTTTGTGAAAAAGTAATGTAACAAAATGTAACAACTTTTAAGTCAGTATTTTTATGTGTGATTTTTACTTATTTTATTGGTTATCAATTAATTGCAATTAATTGATTTTATGAACCGTGTAACAAGATTTGTGTAACAACTTATAAGTCAGTAAACTGTAACTTAAAAACCACATAATTATCTATAAAAAAGCTACTTATAAATAGTGGAGAAAAGCCTTAATGAAACAAGTTTGAATAGCTTAAAGATGGAAGGAAATTTGATGAGACTTATAATTACTTCTCCTCGCTATACGCTGACCGCATAAACCCGAGCACTTCCTCATTAATATCCTCAGCATTTAACACCCTTAAATGATGATTAAACTGTTGCTGACCGGGTACCTGCCCTACTTTCTGAAAGCATAAATTATCCTCATACGGATGCCTGAATGGAAATACCACATGGATAAAATTTTTACCCAACTGCGTTACCCAAGCAATACGTTTATGGGCGTTAGATATGCCTATCATGGTTTTGGTCGGTTCTACCAATATGGTACCGATCTTTTCAAACTCTCTGATAAAATGATTATAGAGCGCAAGCGTATGATCTGATTTACCAGCTAAAAATTCAGTTATTCGTCTTTCTTCTTTCATAACGTAAATATATAGTTGTCATTTCTATACGAGGAACGAGTGAGAAATCTTAGACAAGCGACCTATAAAGCGTTTAAGATTTCTCGCTACGCTTCGAAATGACATGGAATATTTGTTACAATATCGAAATAATTTCATTAACACCCCAACGCTCTTCTATCCCTAATCCAAACAGCGCAAAATCATACTTAACCGGGTCAACAGGATCAAACTCGCGCAGGCGTTGGGTAAGCTCTATGGCCGTTTGCCAATCAGTTTGTTTGCGGGTGATGAGGTTTAGCTTTCGGGCCACCCGGTCGACATGCAGATCGCAGGGCATTATTAGTTCTGATGGTTTAATATGGTTCCAGATACCAAAATCTACACCGCAATCATCCTTGCGTACCATCCAGCGTAAAAACATATTTAGCCGCTTACAGGTAGATTTTTGTGATGGTGAGGATACATGTTTTTTAGTGCGATGCGGAAAATCCGGCAACGAAAAAAAATAATCGCGAAAGCCCCCCAATCCCCTAAAGGGGGAGTAATTACCGTCGGCGGGTATGAAAGCCGACTCTAAAGATTCATGATTTGTATAGTGATATCTAAAGAACGCTATAAAATACAGCGTATCAATATCATTAAAAGTACGATGCTTAAAATGGAGTAGTTTTTTCAGATCGATTTCTTCATGATTGATGATGAAATCATAGGGCGCTCCGTCCATCAAAGCAATCAGCTCTTTGCATTTATTGATGATGGTGACGCGTTGCCCCCAGGCCAGCGTTGCGGCCCAAAAGCCCATAATCTCAATATCCTGCTTTTTGGTGAACAGGTGCGGAATGCAAATCGGGTCATTAGCAATAAAACCAGGTTGGTTGTATTGAAGAACCTTAGCGTCGAGAAAAGCTTTTAGATTTTCAATCATTTAACTTATAAATAAGCGCCATTGCGAGGAACGAAGACAACCGACCAAAGGGAGCTCATTAATACCTTTAAAAAACAATAATAACATTAATAATCTCTGCAACAGACATTCAAAAGGATAAATTTCATTTGGCGATAGCCAGCACGACCATTGGGGACATTGATTAGCAAATTAAGAGATTGCTTCGTTCCTCGCAATGACGTGTTGGTTAGTTGGTTTATGACAATGCCTGCCTCAAATCATCTAACAAATCATCTACATCCTCAACCCCTACGCTTAAACGTAACAGGTTATCCACTACACCAACTGCTTCCCTCGCCTCTTTGGGTATAGACGCGTGCGTCATAGTAACCGGGTGATTAATTAACGACTCTACTCCACCCAATGATTCGGCTAATGCGAATACTTTGAATGATGAGGCAATCCTGAATGTTTCCTTCAGATCGGCATCTTTTAGGGTGATAGCTATCATGCCCCCAAAATCCCGCATTTGCTTTTTGGCAATTTCGTGGTTAGGATGATCGGTAAAGCCCGGCCAGTATATTTTATCAACTTTGGGATGTGTTTTCAGGAACTCGGCTATGATTCGGCCATTCTCACAATGCGCTTTCATGCGCAGGTGCAGGGTTTTAATGCCGCGCAGTACCAAAAAACTATCCATTGGCCCCGGTGTAGCACCACAGGAGTTATAGATGAACCAAAGACGCTTATACAGGTCCTCGTCATTAAGCATTAACGCCCCCATCACCACATCAGAGTGGCCACCAATATATTTGGTTACCGAGTGCATCGCAATATCAGCACCCAGGTCAATTGGATTTTGCAGGTATGGTGACGCGAAGGTATTATCTACAACAGTTAGCAAACCCTTTTCTTTGCCGATCTTAGCTACAGCCGCAATATCAACTATCTGCATGGTTGGGTTGGTAGGCGTTTCTATCCAGATCAGTTTAGTGTTAGCATTGGTATATTCCCGGATAATATCAGGGTTTGACATATCCAGAAAATGGAACTTAATACCATAATTGGCAAATATCTTAGTGAACATACGGTATGAGCCGCCGTACAGATCATTACCTGTAATAACTTCATCGCCGGGCAGTAATAATTTCATTACTGCATCGGTAGCACCCATGCCACTTGAAAAAGCCAAACCAAATTTGGCATTTTCTAAAGCTGCCAAACAATTTTCCAAAGCCTTACGGGTAGGATTTGTACCACGCGAATACTCATACCCCTGGTGATCGCCCGGCGATTTTTGCCAGTAGGTAGACGTTTGGTATATCGGTGTCATTACCGCCCCTGTACTTGGGTCAGGTTCCTGACCCGCATGTATGGCTTTTGTTGCGAATTTCATGGTGATACTTTTTATTTACAGTTAAAAAAAGCGTCATTGCGAGGAACGAAGCAATCTCTGCACTCGCTAATCAATATGCACATTGACTGTCCTATGTAGAGATTGCTTCGTTCCTCGCAATGACGGGCGTTTTAGTGGCACTACCCAATATTTTATTCTTCTATTCTCTATTTTACCTTCAGTGGCCCCGGGGCTTAATAGGCTCTTGCAAACAGCACTCTTTGCGTTGACGGTTTCCCCGTAAGGATGCACTTACCCTCTTCCAATTTATTATCTAAAGGTATACAACGTATTGTAGCCTTAGTTTCATCTTTTATTTTTTGTTCTGTTTCAGGCGTACCATCCCAGTGAGCTGATAAGAATCCCGGCTTTTCGTCAAGGAGGCGTTTAAACTCTTCATAAGTATCAACTTCAACTGTATTATCAGTCCGGAATGCTGCAGCTTTTTGATAAATGTTGTTTTGTATTTCTTCCAGCAATGCTTCAATATGTTCAGCCAAACCTTCCTGGTTAACAGTTTCTTTTGTTTTGGTATCACGGCGGGCCAGTTCAACTGTTCCGTTTTGCATATCGCGGCTGCCAATAGCTACACGCAAAGGCACACCTTTCAACTCATATTCTGCAAACTTAGCACCGGGGCGATGGGTGTCGCGTTTATCAAACTTAACTGATATATCCTTTGCCTTAAGCGCTTTTGTTAATGCGGTTACGTATGCAGATATGTTCTCTAATTCTTCATCATGCTTATAAATGGGCACAACAACAACCTGTATAGGCGCCAGTTTTGGTGGCAATACCAATCCGGCATCATCAGAGTGCGCCATAATTAACGCACCTATTAAACGGGTAGACACTCCCCATGAGGTCGCCCAAACGTAATCAAGCTTATTTTCCTTGTTAGTGAACTTTACATCAAATGCCTTAGCAAAATTTTGACCTAAAAAGTGAGATGTTCCGGCCTGCAGGGCTTTACCATCCTGCATTAATGCTTCAATACAATAGGTATCCAATGCACCTGCGAAACGCTCATTAGGAGTTTTTCTTCCTTTAATAACAGGTAGTGCCAGCCAGTTTTCTGCAAAATCGGCATATACATTCAGCATTTGTTCAGTTTCTGCAATAGCTTCCTGGGCAGTAGCATGTGCGGTATGGCCTTCCTGCCATAAAAATTCACTGGTACGTAAAAATAAGCGGGTACGCATTTCCCACCGCACAACATTGGCCCACTGGTTAACCAAAATAGGCAAATCGCGGTATGATTGTATCCAGCCTTTATAGGTGTTCCATATAATAGTTTCAGATGTCGGGCGAACAATCAGTTCTTCCTCCAACTTGGCATCTTCATCAACAACAATATTACCGTTACCATCATTTTTCAAGCGATAATGTGTTACAACCGCGCACTCTTTAGCAAAGCCATCAACATGGCTGGCCTCTTTGGAAAAAAAAGATTTGGGTATAAACAATGGAAAATAGGCGTTACTGTGACCGGTCTCTTTAAACATTTTATCCAGTACGGCCTGCATTTTCTCCCATATAGAATAGCCATAGGGTTTAATGACCATACAGCCTCTAACCGGCGAGTATTCAGCCATATCTGCTTTAATTACCAGATCGTTATACCATTGCGAATAATCTTCATCTTTACTAATAACGCCTTTGCTCATTGTTTATGAAATAGAATTTGACTGTTTAATTACTTATAATTGTGGTCAAATTTATAAATTTATACGTTATTAAAGCGGGCAAATTAAACTATACCCTGAAAAATCAATCTATATTGGTAAAAACCGATCTATACCTAAGAAATATGAAAAGGAACCTTTTAAAAGGAATCGTTTTTATCAGTGCCGTTGTGCTGAGTTCCTGCTCCGTCAGTAATAAATTGGCTAATTCACCAACTACCGGTGATGATGTATATTTTACAAAGGCAATTGCCGGCGATAACATAGAATATGCCGATGCTAATAACTATCAATCCAAACAAAACAATTATAAAGCAGATGACGATTATTACTACTATGGTGATTACGCGTCGCGCATAAGCCGTTTTAGTTATTTTACGCCGTTTGATTATGATGACGACTTTTACTATGGCTATACTCCTTACAACACTTACAATAATTATAATATAAGCGCCAATACCAATTATAATAATTCCTACTCTCCATTCCAACCATCACCTTACGATTTTGGGGTTTATTCACCATTTGATTACGGTTATAATAATTTTGGCGGATATGATGATTTTAGCTATGGGTCTATCTATACTAATTATTTATATACCGGTGGCGGGCGCCATCATGGAAGGCAATATTCCCGCTCTACATCTGCGGGAGGTGGTTCAGGATTAACTTTTCGTAAAGCTAATTCAGGGTCAGGAAATCCATCAAACGGTATAGCCGGTTCCAATCGCCGTGGTTATGCCAATAATGGCACCAATACAATTTATCCCGGTCGGCCTAATAATACTTCAGTTGCCCGTACCGGTACTACCAATAACAATACACGTGCTGTACGTACCGACAGGCAAGATGTAAGGCCGGCCAGTCAACAAGTTGTTGAGCGTGCTTCACAACCGAGCCCGGCTCCTGCTAATACTTCAAGCAGTTCTAGCAGCAGTTCAGGGAGCAGCGGTGGTGGCGGCAGACCCGTTAGGCCTTAATTTAGCTATCTATGAAATTTAAATATATACTATGTATAGTTGCTTTAATAGCAATTAGTAAGAGCAGTTTTGCCCAATATGCAAAGGATGCTATACGCTATTCAACATTTGGAACCGGCTCCACCTCCCGTATAAAGGGAATTGGCAACGCCGGTACTGCTGTGGGCGGAGATTTGACCTCGGTTAGTGGAAATCCGGCAGGTTTGGGTTTCTTCACCATGTCTGAAGTTAGCCTGACCCCCGAGTTTGATGGCTCGAAGATTAATTCAATTTATTTAAATCAACCTGGTACTGCAAGTAAAAACAATCTGAATTTAAGTAATGCCGCCATAGTATTCTATTCGCGGCTAAATACCCCAAGCGGACAGGACAAAACCAAAGGTTGGTTAAGCCTTAATTTTGGTTTGGGTTATAATCGTACAAATAACTTTGATGAGCGTATTAGCTATGGCGCTAAAAACAGCAATAGCTCCATAAACGATTATTATGCAGGCCTTGCCAATTCAAGTGGCGCAGACGACGGAACATTACAGGGCTGGGCCTATGGCCAAAACCTGATTGACCTGTATGGAGGCACCACAACTCCTACCTATAAAAGCAATGCTTATGCGGGCGTAAACCAGCTTAATAACATCACAAAGTCTGGCGGCCAATCAGGATTAGATCTATCACTTGGTGCCAATTACAGCAACAAACTATATCTTGGTTTGGGTATAGGCATTACCCAACTGAGATATAACTCAGTAAATAATTTCAATGAAACTGGCACCGCTTCTGTACTTGAAGGTAATAGCACCACAGGTGTTGACAGAAACTTCAATTCTACCTACACGCAAAGCCAGGAAACCAAAGGCGAAGGATTTAATGCAAAATTTGGCTTTATCTATAAGTTACTGGAAAATGTACGGTTAGGCGCTACTGTTACTACGCCAACATATATAACCGTAGATGATTCGTACAGTGAAGGTCTTGTAAGTAATTTTAATAATGGAACAAGCTATGTAAACGGCCCTGCCGATTACCCATTAACTTATAAAATGCGCACCCCATTAAAAGCATCAGGCGGTTTATCTGTATTTTTTGGCAAATACGGCTTTATTAGCAGCGATGTTGAATATATTGATTATAGCACTACCCACATCAGCAGTAATGATAATTACCTTGCAGATTACGATAACGGAATTATAAAAAGCAATTATCATGCAACTGTTAATGCGCATATTGGTGCCGAAATTAAATTAATAGGCGCTGTAGCTTTACGCGGTGGTTATGGTATACAAGGCAGCCCTTTAAAAACAAACGGAACACAAACCAAAACCGCAACTGCAGGTTTAGGTTACCGGTTTGGCAGTTATTATGTAGATGCCGCTTATATGCATGTTACCGGGTCGCAAACTATAACTCCTTACGATGTTGGCACGTTAACACCTACTGCAAGCGCCAATGGAACTAACAATAATGTATTTGTAACCGTTGGATATAGATATTAGCATATTTCTTGTTTATTGAGTAGATTTTATACTTAATCCTCATCAACAAATGAGCGCAACATCCAGGTGTTCTTTTCTTTAAACTGCATAAAGCGGTTTACCATATCATTGGTGCCGTCATCGCCGGAATTGGCAGTTACTTCCAATAATTCACGTTCCATTTCAATCAGTTTAGCCATATCATCAATTAGGGCTTTTACCATTGTCGTATCTTTTAATCCAATAGTATCAATTTCTTTTATTGATGATGTTTTAATATAATCATCAAAAGTGCTGTAAGGCGCTTTGCCCAAAGTAAGAATTCTTTCGGCCAGCTCATCAATAGTAACAAGTGCCTCTGTATATAATTCTTCAAACTTAATATGTAAAGTAAAAAAGCTTTTGCCCTTAACGTTCCAATGGCAGCCCCTTAACTTTTGATAATGGATGTGATAATTGGCCAGCAGATCATTTAAATGATCAACAACAGGCTTTACTTTGCCTTCTTTGAGACTTATTTCTTTTGCGTTCATGATATTAAGATTATTGTGAATCAACAGGTATAACTATACCTTTGTTTAGTAAATACCACTATTTTTTGTTTTTAATAGCATATTTGCATCCTTATGACGATGCTATTACCCTTCATTAATGAGCAGCTAAGCGGAGTGATCTGGCGCATGGAAATTGATAGTTTAACCGACACGATTTTCCTGGAAATAAGAAATAGCGAGGATAAAAATGTTTCATTTACTTCGGTTGATCTCTCAAACGGTAAAACTAATTTCAATAACGTGTCTGCACCCGAGCGGTGGTTAACCGGTATAGAGGCGGGTTATGATGGTATACTATTATTGCACAATTATCAATCAGAACAAGCTCCTGTACATAAAGGAGTTATTGCTATCGATAATAAAGGGGCGATCTGCTGGAGTAACTATACTTACGCTTTCGATCATTTGTCGGTAAACGGGCCGGTGCTTTATAATGTTCAAATACAACCTAAAAAATTATTTTTAACGGATATTAAAACCGGGGCAATGATCAGGCAATACGAGCCATTAATTGATATTGAGCCGGTTAATTATATTACAGTGCCTCAGGTTTTACCTCCATCCTACTTAAACCAGGACCTGCCAATTAAGCCTTATGGAAACATTATACATTACCTTGAACACAATAATTTAAGAATTGTATCTTTGCACTCCTTCAACACCGGACAATTAAAACAACACTTGTATATTATAGATGGGGCGGATCTTGTGTATGAAGATTTATTAAACGAGGATATACAAAAAATGCAGCCTGAGTCGTTTATCATGTATAAAAACTCGCTGATCTATATTAAAAACAAATCAGAATTAAAGGTTTTAAACCTATAAATTACTGTATAAGAATTTATTATGAAATTAAAGAATTTATTGTTCATTACTCCTTTACTAACACTTTCACTATCTCTTTTTGCAAAACCCATGTTACCGGATTCTGTAGGTATTGAAAACCTTGATGGAAAAAAAGTGATACTGCATAAATTAGATCCAAAAGATAATTACTACTCTATAGGCAGACGTTACAATGTAAAACCGGGTGTTATTATACAATTTAACAATAATGCCCCTTTAAAAATTGGCAATATTATTAAGGTACCAACAGACAGGTCATTTTTAGAATCAACAAAACCTGCAATTGTACAGCAATCCAAGCAAACTACCCCTTCGGCAACTGTTGTACAAAAACCAGTTGCATCAACCGAAGCTCCGGCAAATAATGGTTCAACAACGCAACAATACAAAGTATCAGCCGGAGAGACTCTTTATGCCATAGCCAAACGTTTTAACTCGACTGTTGAGGATATAACTAAACTTAATGGCTTAACTTCAACAACTGTAATTCCGGGGCAGATAATACAGGTAAAATCAGGCACTGCCGATGTACCGCCGCCTGTTATAGTACGCCCTGTGGCAAAACGCGACTCTACCTCGTATGCCTCCTCACAGGATAGTAGTAATGCTATAGAGCATAGAATAAATGCAAATAAATATGGTTTATTTGAAAAGAACGAAAAAGGCGTAGCTACCTGGATAGACGATGCCAGCCTTGACCCCAGTAAAAAGCTGGCATTACACCGTACCGCTCCTATTGGTACAGTTATAAAGATCACCAACCCGATGACTAACCGTACTACATTTGCCAAAGTAGTTGGCCGCATCACTGATAGCGAAACAACTAAGGATGTTGTTATTATATTTACAAAAAATGTAGCCGAATCTATTGGCGCATTGGATAAACGTATTCATGTAAATATAAGCTACGGTGTTCCTAATGAATAAACCTTATATTATTGGCATTGCCGGCGGAAGCGGCTCTGGAAAGACTTTTTTTTTAAACCGTTTCCTTGATCATTTTACACCTGATGAGGTTTGCTTATTATCACAAGACGATTATTATATACCTGTGGCCCATAACATGACCGCGGAAGAAAACAAACTATATAATTTTGATCTGCCCCGTACAATTGATTATGAGCAATTTGAGCAGGATGTTAGCAAATTGCTGAACCGTGAAGTTATTTACAAAAAGGAATATACATTTAATAACACCAACGCCATACCAAAAATACTGGAGATTAAACCGGCACCAATTATTATTGTAGAAGGCTTATTTATTTTACACTTTAAGGGTATTGCTGATCTGTTCGACCTGAAAATATTTGTTGACGCGGATGAAGACATTGCCTTACAACGTCGTTTAAAACGCGACCTGCTGGAGCGTGGCTACTCTAACGATGATGTGATGTATAAATGGATAAACCACGTTGTACCTGCCTACAAAGAGTTCTTGCTGCCTTATAAAGACTGCTGCCATAAAATCATTGTTAACAACACGCAAACCGCCGCAGGAATATTAGCTGTTACCAAAGAAATATCAAAAGAATTAAGGACGAAAATATTTAGTTAAACATCCATCTCTGGTATCTCGCCTTCTATTATCAGTTTACCGGCAGTAGCATTTTTAATTTCTTCCACACTTACTCCTGGTGCACGTTCCAGTAGTTTAAATCCACCTCCGGGTAAAACATCAAGTACAGCTAATTCTGTTACTATTTTTTTAACGCAATTAACCCCGGTTAATGGAAGCGTACATTGTGGTAATAATTTAGATTCGCCTGCCTTGTTTACGTGCTGCATAGCTACTATAATGTTTTCTGCTGATGCTACAAGGTCCATGGCCCCGCCCATTCCTTTTACCATTTTACCGGGAATTTTCCAGTTAGCGATATCTCCATTTTCCGACACTTCCATGGCGCCTAATATGGTCAGATTTACTTTGCGTGCCCGTATCATCCCAAAACTCATAGCCGAATCAAATATGGCCGAGCCCGGCAGCATGGTAATAGTTTGTTTACCTGCATTAATTACATCTGCATCCTCCTCGCCCTCAAACGGAAATGGCCCCATGCCCAGCAATCCATTCTCTGATTGCAGCACTACATCCATGCTTTGCGGGATATAGTTAGCCACCAGCGTAGGTATGCCTATGCCGAGGTTAACATAGTAACCGTCTTTTATTTCTTTAGCTATACGTTTTGCTATTCCTGTTTTATCAAGCATTATTTCTTTTTAAATTCTATAAATGCGTCATTGCGAGGAACGAAGCAATCTCTGCACTTACTAATCAATGTACGGAGTGATCGTGCTGGCTATCGCCAAATGAGATTTATCCATTTGAATATCCTTTGTAGAGATTGCTTCGTTCTCGCAATGACGTGATGGTAAGTTATTGGTTATCAATACAATTAAAATTGTCATCTCGAACGATAGTGAGAGATTTTATACACCCTGTTAGGCAACCATGCCTGGCGTTTAAGATTTCTCCTCGTTCCTCGTCGAAATGACAACGCGTTTTATATAATTTCTTTTTTGTATACGTCATTACAGTTTTTTCCAGGGTTGGTGGGTACTCGCAATGTACATAATGGTTATTTACTTCTAACCGTCCGCTGTTCAATCCTTTTCTCATAATTCACTCCCTGGAATATCCTGTGCACATATATACCCGGCGTATGTACATGATCCGGATCCAATTCGCCGGGCTCAACCAGTTCTTCAACTTCGGCAATAGTAATCTTTCCGGCCATTGCCATAACCGGGTTAAAATTGCGGGCGGTTGAGCGATATACTAGGTTACCCATGCTATCGCCCTTCCAGGCCTTTACAATTGCAAAATCGGCATCGAAAGCCATTTCCATTAAATAATCTTTACCATTAAAATTCCGCACCTCTTTACCCTCGGCTACTTCTGTACCGATACCGGCCGGGGTGAAAATCGCGGGCATGCCATAACCGGCTGCCATACAACGCGTTGCTAAGGTACCCTGTGGTATTAGTTCAACTTCCAGTTCGCCGCTAAGCAGCTGGCGCTCAAACT
This sequence comes from Mucilaginibacter sp., assembly GCF_028288205.1. Lineage (GTDB taxonomy): Bacteria > Bacteroidota > Bacteroidia > Sphingobacteriales > Sphingobacteriaceae > Mucilaginibacter. The sequence goes on along the minus strand of NZ_JAQBOD010000043.1, from coordinate 85,114 downwards.
CGGCATTTTCGCCCACGTAGGAAGATATCATTTTTTTAACCTGGTGTTGTTTCAACATCAGACCAATGCCAAAATCATCAACACCGGCGTTGTTTGATATGCAGGTAAGCTCCTTTACTCCTTTTTTAACCAATGCAGCGATGCAATTTTCGGGTAAGCCGCATAAACCAAATCCGCCCAACATAAGGGTCATGCCATTGGCAATATCTGCTATGGCTTCATCGGCATTGCTATAAACTTTATTCATGGGATATAATTGATACGGGTAAAATTACTAAATCATCAGCACACAAAAACAATTATAAAAACTGCGCATTATAATAATTATAGAATGAACCAATAAAAACAAAAGTTATGTTGTATAAAGATGATGCATTTTTGAATGACAAGAACAATCATTCAGAACAAAACTCCAATAAACCCAACGCCTACCGGGTAGATGACGATAAAAACATTGAAGAAAAGGACCTGATAAGAAGCATGGCAGGCAATAACAAAACCAAACCCATAAGAGAGGGCCAGCCAATGGGAGGTGAAAACTTTGGTGCAAACAGCGTTACACCATCCGGCGATGATAAGAACAATCCATCACAAAACGCGGGCTATAGTAACGAATATTTCAGGCGTACAGAGCCATCTGAAGAACATCCTGAAAATAACAACTTTAAAGCTCAGGATCAGCAAAGTTATCAGGAGGGGACGGCTGACAATGATGGCAACAGCAATGCCAAACCTAACATCCCCGGACCTAATGAAATACCCGACCAGCAGAAAGTTGGCGAGGATAGCGAAGATGACAGGTATCATGTAGAAACTTAATAATATGGGTGTAGCGTAGCGCTACACCTGCTACATACTTATTCGTTAGGGCTATAGCAGAATAATTGCAACAATGTTGATTTAAAGATTTACAAAGTTTCTAAAACTTCGTAAATTCTGCTATTATTTAAAATATACATAAGTAATCCCATCTCCGCCCCTGTCGGCATGTTCATCTTCCAGGCGGTCCACCTGGTCGTATTTTTTGAGGTACTGCCTTATCATTTTGCGCAGGATGCCGTCGCCCTTGCCATGCAGTATTTTTAAATTACCAAAGCCCATCATTAGCGCGCGGTCAAACAATCGCTCAATAGCCCCTAAAGCATCCTCGGTACGCATACCGCGTACATCAATTTCGGGGCTAAAGCTGGCTATATCGCCGGTATGGCTGTTCATGCTTCGCCTGACTTCTTTTGGCACAACAGATTTAGACACTTTTTGTACCCGCTTCTTTTTAGCCACCGTACGCAAATCGCCAATGGCTATAATAACATTATCTTTTGCTATTTCAATTACCTGCCCGGTAGTTTCAGAGTCGACCAGTTTTACCCAATCACCTACTTTCAATTCATCTTCGGTTACAGCTGGCTTAGCAACTTCTGTTTTTACAGTATTTTTTTGCAATTCCCGGTTCAGATTTTCGCGGAGGTCCTTTGTTTTTTCTTTATCGGCATTACTGCTCTTAATTTCGGCTATGGTATTTTCAACCAGCTTATTAGCATTTAGTATGATATTTTTGGCTTCATCTTTTGCCTCGCGTATCAATACCTTTTTATTTTCTTCGAGATAGCTTTTCAGTTTTTCGTTTTCGGCTAATAGTATATCTACTTGTTTTTGCTGTTTATCCAGCTTAACGCGGGTATCCAGTATTTCCTTCTTTTCGCGTTCCAAACCAACCAGCAGCGTATCTACATTTTTTTGCCCTGCGCTAATTTTGTTTTTAGCCAGGTTAAGCACCTGTTGCGGCAAGCCAATTTTTTGAGCTATCTCAAACGCGTATGAACTGCCGGGCTTACCTACTTCTAAAATATAAAGCGGTTTCATTTCTACATTGTTAAACAGCATGGATGCATTTTCAATACCTTCTGTATGGCCTGCAAATATTTTCAGGTTGGAGTAATGCGTGGTAACCATTCCTTTAACCTTTTTATGATTTAATGATTCCAGCACAGCCTCAGCTATCGGCCCGCCAAATTGCGGATCGGTCCCTGTTCCAAACTCATCTATCAATATTAATGATTTACCGTTGGCCTGCTCTACAAAATGTTTCATTTTAGAAAGGTGCGCGCTATATGTGCTCAGATCGCTCTCAATAGACTGGTCATCGCCAATATCAACAAAAAACTGTTTAAACACGCCTACAACGCTGGCCTCATCAGCAGGAATTAATAAGCCGGCCTGCACCATAAGCTGTAGTAACCCCACAGTTTTCATACAAACAGATTTACCACCTGCGTTAGGGCCGGATACTACTACTACGCGTGCGTGTTCGTCAATTTGCAGGTTTAGGGGTACCACTGTTTTATGCTCCTTTTTAAAATTCAGGAACAATAAGGGGTGGCGGGCATTAACCAGCTTTAGCTTAGCTTCGTTTATCACCTGTGGCATTTCGCCTTCAATATCAATGGCAAACAGGGCCTTGGCGCGTACAAAGTCTAATTTGGTGAGCAGACTATGGTATGATAATAAAAGCGGCACATACGGCCTTAATTCGTTTGTTAACGCGGTTAATATCTTCACTATCTCGCGCCTGCGTTCAAACTCCAGGTCGCGTATCTTGTTATTCAGCGTAAAAACCTCCTCGGGCTCCATATAAACGGTTTGCCCGGATGCTGACTCATCATGAATAAAACCTTTTAGCTTTCGCTTATTTTCGGCTAATAAAGGAATACACAGGCGGCCATCCCGTATGGTTAATGATCCATCCGCTGTCCAGCCATTACCCGATGCGCTTTTAAATATCTGGTCAATTTTTCTACGGGCGTCCTGCTCGGCTTTTGCAATACCCGAAGTAATGTCTGATAATTCACGCGATGCATTAGGCTTTATCTTTCCTTTAGGATCTATTACCTGTTCAATTTTTTTAATTATCGCTTTTTCAATGGGCAAGTGCTCAAACAGCGCCTCCAGGTTTGGATACTGGCCCTCGCGCTCATTAAAATAAGCTATAACCGCAAATACAGTGGTTAACGATGCCAATACCTGGTAAAATTCTTCTTCGGTTAAAAATGCGCCTTCAAGCCTGGCCTTGTTAGCCAGGTATTTAATATCAAAAAAGTTATAGATAGGCAAAGCAGCATCGTTTTGCAATATATTTTTAAACTCATGGGCCTGGCTTAAAAACTTGCTTATTTGCTCGTAATTACTCATTACCTGTATCTTGTCAACCATCTGCTGACCCATAACACTAAGGCAATGTGCTTTTATTAATTCCTTTACCTCGGTAAATCCCAGCTTATCAATACTATTATTAGGGTAAAGCATTTTATATTAGTTTGGGTACTTTTTAAGTACCCCTGTTGGTTTATGTTTTAATTTGACGGTATCCTTTTTTATTTTTTTTGGGTGTTTGGGATGGATAATTGAATCACGTTTAAGCGAATCAGCCTTCAATTTTGCGTTTTTCTTTGCTTTTTCAATAACTTCCTTTGCTTTTGCCGAGTTTTCTTTTGCAACCACTTTGTTTAACGAGTCGTTTTTAATTTGCAAAAGCGCAGCAACATCAGCATACATTTTTATTAAAATTTCAGGCTGGGTAGTATAATATTTTACGCTTCTTTTAAACTGGGCAGAATCGGTATGATACTGTTTAAACAAGTAATTATATTTGCCTGTACCATATTTGTATAAACTATCGCCGGCAGTTTGCAGCGCCAGGCTGCCATCTACAATATGAACATCGGTTAGCAGGTGTACCATTACATCCGGTTTCAGTATACCATCTGGACTATTTCCCCTATTACAGGCAAACAAAAAAAGCAAAGCTGAAAAAAACAAGATAATATGTTTACGCATTCTGTAATTTAGCGGTTTAATTAAGCAAAATTACGGATAAATGAGCATTGCAGATAACATCAAAAGCTTAAAAAACGAAACTATACCTAAAAAGGTAACTTTAATAGCGGTATCAAAAACCAAACCGGTTGCCGATATACAGGAAGCCTATGATGCCGGTCAGCGTTTATTTGGCGAAAATACGGTACAGGAGATGGTTGAAAAGCACGAACAATTACCTAAGGATATACAATGGCACCAGATTGGCCACCTGCAAACAAACAAGGTAAAATATATTGCCCCGTTCATCAGCATGATACAATCTGTTGATAGTTTAAAACTCTTACAGGAAATAAATAAACAGGCCGAAAAAAATAAACGCGTTATAGATTGCCTGCTGCAAATATATATTGCCGACGAAGAAACCAAGTTTGGCCTGGGTTTCGATGAGGCTATTGAGTTGTTACGGTCTGAAGAGTTTGCTACGTTTAAAAACATTCGCATACGTGGTTTAATGGGCATTGCAACCAATACTGATAAAGAGAAGCAGCTAAAGGACGAGTTCCATGAACTGAAAACCTTTTTTGATGGCATTAAACAAAGCTTTTTCAGGAAAGAAGAAAGCTTTAATGTAGTTTCGATGGGTATGTCGGCTGATTATGAACTGGCCATTGAACAAGGCAGCAATATGATACGTGTAGGCAGCACTATTTTTGGGGGGCGGGTTATTAAACATTGGAAAAATAATTAACATCGAATTTAAACAATGACCTAATGACTAATGACACAATGGCTAACAACCCAACCATTCACCTAAGAGTAGCTGTAAAAGAAGATTGTGTACGCCTGCTGGAGCTGGTGAACGAACTGGCGCTATATGAAAAGGCCCCGCAGGAAGTGACTGTAGCCATAGAGGAATTTGAAGCTGCGGGCTTTGGCGAAAAGCCGGTTTGGAAAGCGTATGTAGCTGAAGTTGGCGGATTAGTAGTTGGCTTTGCGCTATACTATACCCGCTTTTCTACCTGGAAAGGATGCCGCATGTACCTGGAAGATTTTATAGTTACAGAGCCCATGCGCGGCCGGGGAATTGGTAAACTACTTTTTGACCAGTTAATTGTTGAAGCTAAAGAGAAAGGATTTAGCGGTATGGTATGGCAGGTGTTGGACTGGAATGAACCGGCGCTTAATTTTTATGCTAAATACAATGCGGCTGTTGAGGCCGGATGGCTTAACGCGTCATTATCTAAAGAACAGTTATTAAATTATTAGGTTATGAAAATAGTGTATTTGTTATTTTTAGGAATGATACTGGGGTTAAGCTCATGTATGTGGGGAGATACTAAGAAGCCTAAACCTGCTATAACAACGGATACTTTAACTTACTCGTATCATATAATTAAACAAAAAGCAGCAGATTGCGGTACTAAGCCGGATAACGGTTGCACAGTTGTTAAAATTAAATATCCGTTTTTTTTTAAGGACGGATTGTTAAATGATACATTAAAGCATAAGCTATTAAACTTATTTGCATTAAATGATAAGGATACCAGCCTGAACCAGCTAACATCAAATTTTATTAAGGCTTACGATAAAAACAAAAGCCTGGATGACCGTAAGCTATTTTATACGCTTGATATGAATGCAAGCATAGTTCGCCAGGATTCGAGCCTTACTACATTAGTGATTAGCGGCTATTCTTTTGAAGGCGGCGCACATGGTGGCTCAGAAATTGTATTTATCAATTGGAACACCAAAGCCAATAAAAACATTTCGCTTGACGACATCTTGATCGATGGGTACAATTTAAAGCTAAATACAATTGCTGAAGAAATTTTCAGGAAACAGGAAAAATTAGGCCCCACTGCTTCATTAGCTAACGACTACTTTTTTAAAGATGATAAATTTGCCTTAAATCAAAACTTCTCTGTTACGCCGCTGGGTTTAAGGTTTATCTACAATCAATACGAAATAAAACCCTATGCAGCCGGGCAAACAGAACTGCTTATCCCCTACGCAAAAATTAAATCACTGTTACGGCCAAATACGGTTGTAAGACAATATATCAAATAAATGCTTGTTTTTAAATTTGGAGGTGCATCGGTTAAGGATGCAGAAGGTATCATTAACCTGGGTAATGTTGTAAGCAAATACAAAAGCGAACAATTACTTGTCGTAGTATCAGCAATGGGTAAAACCACCAACGCGCTGGAGAAACTGGCCAAAGCTTATGCCGGCCAAACCGATGATATGCATGATATTTATGAGGGAATAAAAAAATATCATTATGATATATTGGCCGAACTGTTTGATGCAAACGACCAGGTATTTAATGAAGTGGCCAATACGTTTGTAGAGATTGACTGGATGATAGAAGACGAGCCCCATGACGATTATGATTTTATTTATGACCAGATCGTATCCGTTGGCGAACTGGTATCAACCCGGATTGTAACAGCTTATTTAAATAAAGCAGGTTTGAAAAGTAAGTGGTTGGATGTACGCGGCTATATCCATACCGATAATACTTATCGTGAGGGTGTGGTACAATGGGATAAAACCTGCGAAAGCATTCAACAAGGCATCCCTGCGCTATTAGAGAAGGGCATTATAGTTGCGCAGGGCTTTTTAGGTGGCACGTCCGAAAATTTCACTACCACATTAGGTCGTGAGGGCTCTGATTATACCGCGTCCATATTCGCGGCCTGCTTGGGTGCAGTATCTGTTACTACCTGGAAGGATGTGCCTGGTATTTTAAATGCCGACCCTAAGCTATTTGAAGATACCATTAAATTTGATGAGCTAAGTTATACCGAAGCTATCGAGATGACGTATTACGGCGCTACGGTTATTCACCCAAAGACCATTAAGCCGTTACAGAATGCTAAAATACCATTATTTGTAAAGCCATTTAATCACCCGGAAGAAGCCGGAACAATAATAAAAGAAAGCGCGGCACATGTGTTTGAAAAACCGGTTATCATTATTAAACAGAACCAGATATTGCTTTCGTTATCCCCAAAAGATTATTCCTTTATATCCGAAGATCATTTAAGCGATATATTCGGCAGGTTTGCTAAAGGCCGTGTTAAAATTAATATGATGCAAACATCAGCATTAAGCTTTAGCGTTTGTTTTGATCATAAAACAGAGAGCTTTGATAAACTGTTAGCCGATATCAGCACTGATTATAAAGCAAAGTATAACAGCGGCTTAACGCTAATTACTATAAGGCATTATGCAGATAATACCCTAAAAACCTTAACCACAGGCAAAACCATTTTATTAGAGCAAATTAGCAGGAACACTATACAGGTAGTAGTTAAATAATTAAAGGCCCTGCTTTATGCTTCTGAAAGGTTTATCATAATCAGTACTGCTATACATGGTGAGTATACTATCCTTTAAAACCATATAATCTCCCTGCTGGGTAACAACCATTTTTTTGATACCCCTGGAGGTTACTTCCATTGGCGCGATGGCTGATACCACTTTGCCTAAAGTATCCAGCTCTAAAATATATAACTGATTCACTTCTTTCTTATCCTCATAAATAATACTGATGGTTTTGGTATTATCATCAATAAATTTGCCTGATACGTGTTTGCCAACCATATCCGCAGGGTTAAAAGCAAGCAATTGCTTTGCTTTCTCTGGCGTAAAGCCAACAAACTCAAAACTCAATAAGTTGTTGTCATTATCCTTCACCGTGTCTGCCGGTGCAACTATGCCTTTATCATGATAAGCCGCTGTAGCATATACAGTAACACCACCTGCATTTTTATAACTATTGCCGGGCAGTATATAATCTATCTGTAAATTATTGTATTGTGAGCTGTCGCTCTTTATATAAGCGGCAATATCAACCATTTGCTCTTTGCTGATACGGGCATTTACCTGTACATCCAGTTTTGCACCATCTTTGGTTTTTACGGACTTTAATATGGTGAATGGCGTTTTTGGTTTAGAGTGGCAGGCCGTAAGCACAACCATGCAAAGGATGAGGAACTTTTTCATATCAGCAGCAAAAGTATAGAATATAAAGAATTAGTTGTAACCTATATTTTAAATAGCGCGTCAAACTCATGCAAGAAACTATATATGAAACGCGCCATACACATCATTACTACTGCCCTATTATTACTTACCTGCGTTACTGCTAATGCACAAGTTGAACAACGGCATTTTAACCAGGAGCTATATAACACCATTCTACACCAGGACAGCCTATGCTTTGTCGCATTTAATACACAGGACCTGGAAACATTAAAACAGTTCTTTTCGAAAGATATTGAGTTTTATAATGATAACGGCACCATAACCAATTACGACGATACCATGAAGGCTTTTGGTGCAATGTTTAAGCAAGCCAAAATAAGCGGCTTAAAGCGCGAACTGGTAAAAAGCAGTCTTGAAGTTTACCTGTTAAAAGATTTTGGCGCCATAGAAGTTGGCGTGCATAAATTCACTCATATAGAAAATGGCAAAGAGGAGGTTGCCCTGCTAAAATTCACCGAAGTTTGGCAGCATAAAAATGGTGAGTGGAAAATGACCCGTGTAATAAGCTATAATCACTAAATACAAAGCCTCCTGCAAACAGGAGGCTTTGTATTTTAGCTCTTTTTCTTTTCGGGCTTATGAGCGCTGTCTTTGCTTGAAGTTTGATCTGAGCGTTGCCCGCCTGAGTTACTAATGCCCCTTTCCTTAAGCTTTTCGTTTTGATCGGTAAAAGCGCGGTCGGCAGTTGTGGAACCTTGTCCACCAGCATTATTTTTTAAATTTTGCGTTTTCATAATATTGTGTTTAAATACACAAAACATATGCAACAACTGTACCGATATCCGGATATGCCCTTTATGTTGTAATTAATGAATTCTCATGCGATTCTGCGATTCTCCATACCGAACCTAAAATATAGGTTTTTCCCCAACAAGTGTTGCATCTATAATGCTTTATTGGCAACCAAAATAAAAACTGTTTAACTAAAATACCTCTCCGGATACGGGTATCTAATTCTCCTTTGCCACACTTGTGACATTTTCTTCTTTCTTTTATAATTTCAATGTGCCCGTGTTTCATTATAGTTAATTTAAAAGAAATACTCCATAATATAATTTTAATAAGTACCCCATTTATACGTTTGAAATATCAAATTGTTTCTTTAAAATTAATTTTCCTTTATAAAAAAGTGATTTTAAGTGACACACAAAATGGAAGGATTGACTAACAGATAATTAGAATTATATGGTGAGAAAAAAAAATAAAAGCTATCAGATTTCTAAAATAGTTTATTCTACAACTGATGGTTTCATTAAGGCATAAAAAGCTTTTTTGAGATTAAGGAAAAAATCGGTGTACACTTTTAGAGATATTGAATAGGAAAGTATTTCTCCAGCAATTGGTATGAATTTGGCATCCTATTTTAAAACCTGCCAGATTCCGTTTTCTAAAATTCCTGATTGCGAAATTATAAAGGTAATTTCGCACTTTAATATTTGATACAACACAATGGCAGGGTTTGATAAATTAAAGCTGAATAAACAACTGGTTAGATCGGTAAATGAGGTGGGTTATACGGCTCCTAAAGAAGTACAACAAAAAACACTGACAAGGATTATGGGCGGGCAGGATATTATTACCATAGCTCCCGAAGGTTTTGGCAAAACTACCACCTATATTTTAGGTGCCTTAAACCGTTTCAACTACGCGCCGGAAGGTGTGCCCAAAGTGTTGATACTGGTACCTGATAAAGAGCAAGTATTAGCTGTTATTGAGCAATTTGAGTTATTAAATAAAAATAAATCTATTTCAATTGTCGGCTTATATGTTACTGCGGGCACAGAGGCACAAATGGATGCATTGGCTGATGGTGCCGATATTGTTGTAGCAACTCCCGACAGGGCAAGGGCCATTTATTTAAAACTGGCACTTAATTTAAATAAAATAGAGCTGTTTATTGTTGATGATGCCGACCAGATGATTAAAAAAGGCATGCAGTTACCTATAGCCGAACTGGCAAACAGCATTCCAAAATGCCAGCATCTTGTATTTACTGATGTTATGCACAGTCGCCTCGAAAAAATGATCGCCCCTTTTATGAAACTGCATGCTGTGATTGAGGTAGAACCACAGGAAGAAGCTCCCATGTTAACGCATCAGCAATTATTATATAATGTTCCTAATTTCCTTACTAAACTTAACCTATTAAATTTATTTTTTTATGATGAGGAAGTGTTTACTAAAAGCATTGTATTTGTAAATAATAACGCAACTGCCGAAAAGATATATCAAAGTCTTAACTACCGTATGCATAATGCGGTAGCTTATTTAAATCCACCGTTTTTTGATGTGATTGGGTTTAAAAGTGTGAATGAATTTAAGGCTGATAAGGGCGCAAGGGTATTAATTGTGGTTAATGAAAATGAGGAAGAAACTATTGATTTAACCGGTGTACCTTTCCTGATACATTTTGATCTTCCGCCGGGAAAGGAAATTTATATTGAACGTATTATCAATCAAAATCCTGACAGCGATAATGAAACACTGGCCCTAACCTTTGCTACCGATCTTGAACTTAGTCAGGTAAAAAAGATAGAACAGGCCACCGGTAAAAAAATGCAATTGGCTGCGCTACCCGATGAATTGGTAATTGTAAACGAAACAAAACCCAAAATAGAACCGACTAAACAGTCAGTAAAAATAGCACCTGAAATTGGTGCAGCATTTCATGAGAAAAAGGCGGCCAATAGTAAAAATTATAATTTTAGTTCAGGGCAAAAGGCTAAAATGAATAAGAAGAAAAAGCACGGATAATTGATAATGAAAAAATACCTGTTCATTTTATTCATTCTAACAACCACCTCTGCAATAGCGCAAGATATAAAGTTTAAATATCTGGCCCTAAATGTACCCGATAAAATGGAAGCCGCCCAATGGTGGCATAACACCTTGAATTTTAATATTATTAAAGAAGCTAACGAGGTTTATGTTAGCGATGCAGGAAATAACTTCCGCATCAAATTCTTTTCAGATCCATTGCAAAAAAACAATTATTCGGATGTTTCATTTGATGCCTGCCATATTGCTTTAGAGAGCGATAACTTAAGTTATTGGGAACAAAAAATATTAAAGGCCGGTGGCAAATACAATACACCTCCCCGCCATAACCTGATAGGCGATGCCGTTGTTGACATGCGCGACCCACACGGAATAATGATACAATTGATCTATCGTGTACATCCTTATTATACCCACAAATCCGGCACATTACGCTTTGAGCATTTGGCGCTAAACATGACCCAGCAAAAAGACGCGGCATTATGGTATGTAGAATTTATGGGGCTAACCATCCCCTGGTCAAAGGACCCGGCCGACTCAACCCGTGCGGTTAGCACCTACCGTATCCCCTACGTTGGCGACCCGGGCCGCAATATGGCTATGGAGTTTTTAAGCACAGGCCCTGAAAGGGATTATACCAAATTGGGTTTTGGCGTAAGCTATATCGCATTTGAAGTTAAGGATGCCACAACGCTCGCCAAAAAGATGATAAGCGGGGGTGCTAAGCAGATAAGCAATACCGAAAAAGATGCTAATAAGACCCTCGTCATAAAAATACGCTGCCCGTGGGGAAATATGCTGGAATTGATTGAGGTAAAAAAACAATAGCTTATTACTCAATTACCGGGGCGCATTCATAAAAAAAAGACCACCCTGAAGGCAGCCTTTCAAATATTATACACTGTTACATACCCTCTACACCAGTGTATTGTAACATTAAATCCACTTTTCCATCTTTATTAAATTTCCATACTTCATGTGTACGTTGTTTAACATGTTTCCCATCTTTATCAGTAAATTCTTCGGTTCCCCAAACACAAACTACATTTTCATTCTTGTCTGTACTTTTTAAACTTATCCAGGCATCTAAACTTACCTTATAATTCTGTATAGAGCCTCTAAATTCCTTTACATTTTTAAGATTCTCTGCCTTACCTTTTACCATAGCTCCGCCTGCATGCATCATCGTCACCGTGTCCGATATAAAATCTACGTGTTTATCCAAAGTGTTATTTTCATAGTCTTTCCAAAGCATCAAAATTTTATCCGAATACGTTGAACTGGCAATGGTGAACTTTGATGAATAACTAGCAGTATAACCGCTGTGCATCTGACTCATTGCCACAAATGGCACGGCCAGTAAAAACATTACAAAAAGCTTTTTCATAGTTTTGAGATTTAAATTGTTTGTAATCTGTTAGTTACATTAAAAGTAAATAATTTAAATCATTAACAATCAAAAAATTATGACAATTATTTACTTTGAACTTAAAGTAATTTCATATTAGTGTTTTTTATATAGTTTAGAGTATGGTTTCGGGCAATACATCCTTGGAGCGACGTTTATATCCACAAAAATGGATTGGTGTTTTTTTTACATCAATTTTTACAAACCATACCGCTATTATTAATGTACTATTAATAAATTACGCCTAAAGCAATAAACTGCAAATGAAGGCAGACAACAAAATAGATAGTGAGGCCGAAATAGTTTCCCAGATACAGGAAACCCCTCCAACCTACTGGCTTACCCGCTTTGTAATTCTTCGCCTGTTGGGTGTGATCTATGCTGTAGCTTTCCTGGTGGCCATTAACCAGATCGTCCCTTTAATAGGGTCTGATGGCTTACTTCCGGTAGGAATATACTTAAAACAGGTTAGCATTGCGTTGGGGTCGGCCGGGGCTGGTTTTATCCGTCTGCCGTCTATATTTTGGCTTTGGCACGCTGATACGGCACTTTTAACGGCCGCCTGGATCGGATTTATACTTTCATGTGTAGTAGCGGCAGGTTACGCCAATGCGCTGCTACTTGCTATTCTTTGGTTCTTGTATATGTCTTTTGTTCATGTAGGACAAGAGTGGTATGGATACGGCTGGGAGATCCAATTGAACGAAACCGGTTTTCTCGCAATCTTTCTCTGCCCTCTGCTCAACCTGCGTCCATTTCCACGGCATGCACCACCTATGCCCATCATTATTTTATTTCGATGGTTAACGTTCCGTATTATGCTTGGTTCCGGGTTGATAAAGTTTCGCGGGGATAAAATATGGCATAATGGCACAGCCCTCTATTATCATTTCGAAACACAGCCTATTCCCGGTCCGTTAAGCCGGTGGTTCCATTTCCTGCCACGTGCAATGCTGAGAACCGGCATCTGGTTTAATTGGCTGGCCGAACTCGCAGCGCCATGGTTCGTGTTCTGGCCGCGACTTGCACGCCATATAGCGGGATCTGTGATCGTGCTGTTTCAGGTCGCCCTTATACTCAGCGGCAACCTCTCGCTTTTAAACTGGCTTACTGTTGTGCCGGCGCTGGCTTGTTTTGATGATGGTTTCTGGGCCGGGGTTCTTCCAAACCGGCTCGTTCATAAGGCGAAAGCTGCTGCAGGCAGCGCCGAAGAATCCATACCTATGCTTACCACCGGCTGGGCCGTTACTGTTATTATTGCACTGCTTAGCATCCAGCCTATATTAAACATTTTATCTCCGGGACAGATCATGAACACCTCATTCAACCCGCTGGATATTGTAAATACTTACGGAGCATTTGGAAGTGTGGGGCAGGAACGTTTAAATGTTGTATTTGAAGGAACCATGGATGAGCAGCCTGACGACAAAGCCAACTGGAAACCCTATATTTATAAAGGGTTACCGGTATTGCTTAACCAGCGGCCACCGCAAATAGCTCCTTACCAGTTGCGTTTAGACTGGCAAATGTGGTTTGCAGCCATGTCATCTGCCGATCAATATCCATGGACCTACAACCTGGTATGGAAACTCCTTCATAATGATCCCGGTGCTGTAAGTTTGTTCGCGGGCAATCCTTTTCCCGGCAAGCCGCCGCGCTATATCCGGGCAGTTTTATATCGATATAAATTTGCATCGCCGGGCAATCCGCAGGGCCTTTGGTGGACCCGTGAGCAAATTGGTGATTGGATCCCGGCTATTTCAGCTGATAATCCGCGCCTGATTAAATTCCTTGAATATGAAAAATGGATCCGTTAAGTTCAGGTGCATTAAAAAAGATACCCCCCAACCCTCTTTACGCGAAGCGAAGAGAGGGTGATCGAGCGACTTAGCGATGATCGGGTGAGTACTAATAAAGCGACATTACCGCCAATGCACGGCGGCGTGACTCACCCCGACTACGCTACGCTGGTCGGCCCTCTCTTCGCTTCGCGGAAAGAGGGCAAAGAAATTTTAATGAGTCTGCCCTGATTTCGGGTATAGTCAAATTGTTTCCTTAAATATAAAACGGTACTTTAGTGTTTGCAAGGTCAACTTGTCTATTTCCTATCTTTAAGGTAAAACGCATATCATGAAAAAGTTTACGCTAATGGGCCTGCTTTGCACGGCCTTCCTGTTAGGCTATGGTTTCAGCCGTTTAACCAACCCGGTCAATAGCGGTCCGCGCGTGACGGGCATCGGTGGTATTTTTTTTAAGGCAAAAGACCCCGCGGCGCTGAAAGCCTGGTACAGCAAGAACCTGGGCATCCGCATGGGGGAATACGGTTCGAATTTTGAATGGCACCAGGGTATGGACAGCACAAAAAAGGGTTTTACCGCATGGGCGCCGTTTAAAGAAACCACCAAATACTTTCAGCCCTCCGAAAAGCAATTCATGATCAATTACCGCGTGGAAGGGTTGGATCAGCTTTTAGCGCAAATGAAAGCGGCTGGTATTCTGCCGACTGACAGCGTAGCAAAGACAAGCTATGGTAATTTTGTACACCTGATGGACCCGGAGGGCAATAAGATCGAATTATGGGAGCCCAATGATGTGGAATATGCCAAACCGGGCACCGTCACCACCAAATAAACAGCGTATGGTCAGTGTCATCACCGCACCATCTCAACAAAAAACGGCCCTTTTATATTTCCATTTTTGTTGTTTGTAAAAAAAGCGTCTGCCAGTACCTGGACAGAACGCCTATTCATTAACTAACTCAAGTTATAAAGACAAAAAAAAGCGTTCCTGCTCTATCAGCAACGCTTTTTATTTACTGATCTTTCATTATCACTAATGAAAATATATAAAGAACGAGAGAGTATCTGAACGACCGCCCAAAGCGGTCAATCTTTTTCTTCCAATTGACAACCCTTTCAAAACATCCCGGTCTTTCATCAAATTGATGAACATCCTAATGATGATATAAACGAGCAATAAAATAAAGACAAGAAACACAGCCAAAACCAGGTCAGATGTCCCATCCATAAATCATTTTTTAAAGGCTTCCAATCCATCCCTTAAAAATTGCCCATACTTTCCTGCATCATATTCTGCGCCCGAAGCCGGGATCATTAGTTTGCCGGTATTATCCAGTAACACGTACATCGGCTGCGAATTGCTATTGAACACGCTTGCCTGTAAATCACTGTTCTGCTCACCAATTGTTGTGATCTTTTGTTTGCTGAATGTTGAAACATACTGCTGGTTGTCTTGTAGTTCCGTTTTATCATCTACGTACAACTGGATCAGTACATAATCATTGTTGATTAACGGAAACACTCTTTTATCCGGCCAAACCGCCGACTCCATCTTTCGGCAATTCACACAAGCGTGCCCCGTAAAATCGATCATAACCGGTTTATGTACTTTCCGGGCGAAATCCATGCCTTCCGCATAATCAAAAAAAGCATGTAAACCCAGTGGCGCATGAAATAACGAAGCGTATTTAACGTCCAGTGCCGTACTTCCTGTACTCAATGCCGCCTGATCATATGGCGTTGCCGAACGACCACCACCTAAGGTAGGCGTGTACAGGTCGAAATCCTGCGTGGTTTGTGGCGGCAAAAAAGCGCTGATCGATTTTAAAGGCGCTCCCCATAAACCAGGTACCATATACATGGTGAATGATAATATAATGATGGACAGGAATAACCGGGGAACAGGAATAACCGGCAGATCACCATCATGACCAAATTTGAGCTTACCCAATAGATAAAAACCCATCAGCGCGAATATGACTATCCACAACGACAGAAATAGTTCCCGGTCAAACCAATGCCAGTGGTAAGCCAAATCTACATTGCTCAAAAATTTCAAAGAAAGGGCCAATTCTAAAAAGCCAAGGGTGACCTTTACACTATTTAACCAACCACCTGATTTAGGCAACGATCTCAACCAGCCTGGGAATAAGGCGAATAGTACAAAAGGTATCGCCAATGCCAGGGCAAAACCCAACATGCCTATGGCCGGGCCTAACAAGGCACCTGTTGTAGCTGCCTGCACCAATAAGGTACCAATAATCGGCCCGGTGCAACTAAATGATACAAGCGCTAAGGTTGCTGCCATAAAAAACAAACCAGTTAAGCCGCCTTTATCAGCATTCTGATCCATTTTGTTTACCCAACTTGATGGCAGGGTGATCTCGAACGCGCCCAGGAAAGATGCGGCAAAAGCAACGATCAGCAGAAAAAAACAAAAGTTAAAAACACCGTTGGTGGAGAAACTATTCAAAGCATTGGCACCAAAAATGAAAGTGACGACTAAGCCCATGACCACATAAATGGCAATGATACTGGTGCCGTAGATCATAGCCTTGCCTGCCGCGCTACCTTTCTTATCGCCAGACTTGGTAAAGTAACTCACTGTTAATGGCAGCATCGGGAAAATACAGGGCATTAACAAAGCCGCAAAACCACCAGCCAAACCGGCCAAAAATATGGCACAGAGGGTTTGCTTAGCCGCTTTATTGGTTACATCTTCCACTTTTTTTCCCATCTGTTCGTTTTTATTTGATGCTGCAGGTTTTACAATCGCCGGTTTTGTTACCGGCGTAAATTCAACGCCCGCGGTGGATACCGTATCCTGCGACCACGCGGTCGCATAGCTTAGCAACGATCCAACAATTAATAAAGTAAATAAGAGGGTTTTCTTCATCAGGGTAATTACATTAATAGCTTGTTATTGTTATATTTTCAACAGCCCCCGTCTCCAACAGCTTTTCTTCTAAGGCCAGTACCTGGGCCATATTATCTACCCTATAGCTTATTACCACTATTATGGCAGTTAATCTCTCCACATTATATGGCGCCACCAGCGTACTGTCGTTAATCGGTATATTCCAACCCGCATCACCGGCTCTTAACCATACTTTTATTTCCCAATGGCGTTTCGCGTCGGTTGCCTTGCTTTCGCGCTTTACTGCACACGAAAACAGCAAACAAGTAATTATAAGACAAAGGCATAGCCAGGGGAGTCCCCAAATTCGCTGTTTCTGCATGATGTTTTTTTTTAAATTATTTCACCGGGATACTGAAATCAATATCGTCAGGCGGCAGGCACTTTTCGTCATTACAGGTCATGTATTCCAGTTTGCCTTTTACAATAGTTTGCTTTGCGCTTAGCTTTATTTTTTGCTGAAATATTACGCTATGTTCAAAAAAACCGACTTCCATATTGAATACTTTTTCCATACGGCTAATTGGTTTGGGTTCTATCGTACTGCCAATTAGTGCATAAGTTTTTGAGGGCGCAAAGGTGATCGTGGTTTTTACCGGTCCGCCTTCTTTAACAAATTGCGAGTATACATGCCAACCATCGTCAATAGTCGCTTTTATAAATATCACGGCCTCGGTGGTACTGGTCTTCTTGGCTGCATAGCTCCAGGTGACAGGTGCTAATATCTGCGCTTTGCCTTGTATGGCGAAAACAATAAATAGCAGTAGTGCGGTTAATAATTTTTTCATAATAAAAATGCGTTAATGGTTATCTATTATTTAATAAGGGGTTCTTTTAATCGTGAAATGGGTCGATAACCGGTAAATTTCACTTCGGTCGAAACATAGCCATTTTTAACCGGCTCTTCTTTTACCAGGTCTGTGCTCAAATATTTTTTGTTGCTGTCACATAAAAGAGTAACCACCACCGCATCGTTTCCTAATTGTTCTTTCAGTTTAATTGCGCCGATCACATTGGCTCCTGACGATATCCCTACCGCCAATCCTAATTCTGACGATAGTTTTTGCGCCATGATAATAGCATCTCCATCGCTGGCTTGTATCACGCTATCCAATTCATCCAGTTTTACAATGGCCGGTATAAATTCATCAGAAATACCTTGTATACGATGGCTGCCCACTTTATAACCGGTAGTCAATGTCGGCGACTCGGCAGGTTCCAAGGGATGGACTTTAATGTTCGGATTCATCATTTTTAAATATTTGCCGGTACCCATTACCGTTCCGCCCGTACCCACCCCCGCTATAAATGCATCGGGCTTTAATCCATTGATGGTTAATTGCGCCCATATTTCCGGGCCCGTGGTCATTTCGTGAGCTTCCGCATTGTATTGATTCTCGAATTGTTTCGGCAAAAAATATTTGTCCGAACTTTGGGCCATATATTCGGCCAGACGAATGCTGCCTAAAAACCCCCCTTCAGCTTTACTGACTAAGTGGATCTTGGCTCCCAGGCTCTTAATGATATCAATACGTTCCTTACTCAACCAATCGGGCATCATAATGATCACTTCATGGCCCAGCGCCTTGGCTATGGCTGCAAACGCGATCCCGGTATTACCAGAGGTGGCTTCCACAACAACATTGCCCGGCTTTATGGTATTGGTTTTATAGGCTTGGTACATAATGTACAAGGCCATTCTATCTTTTACACTGCCGGTAAGATTATAATGCTCACACTTCACGTAAATATTACCCGGCTTCCCTTTATAATTATACTCCACCTTAAGCATGGGTGTATTACCGACCAAGTACCATAAATTATGAAATTTTTCTACCTGGTTCTTTGTCAGACCTTCTCCCACTAAGTTACCTACCATGTTCATTAGAATTATAGGATAAATCTCCATATTTACGATAAAAAGAACAATAGTTTTTCAAAAAATCATAAATTTTATGGTAATATTTAAATTTAGTAGTTTAATTTTCAGTTTTGATAAACTTTAACTTGTATAATTACGTTTATTTCTATTTCAATGTCCAATAAACTGAAGAATACTTCAGTATTATATTGGCAGGAGATTATTTTTCTTTAGCTTTTTTGGTGACCGTAGCTGGTGCTTTTTGACTTTATTGTATTTTGATGAAGCCTCTATTGAGATAAGACTTCTGTCAACTTCCTTTCCAGTTCCTCACCCTTCAAATTCTTTCCAATTATTTTCCCGGCTGGATCGATCAGGTAGTTCTGCGGGATACCGGTAATTCCATATAGCTTAACTACTGTGTTATCCCAAAATTTCAGATCAGATACCTGTGTCCAGGTCAGGCCATCTGCTTTAATTGCTGCTATCCAGGAATCTTTCTTACCCGGGCGGTCTAGAGAAACCCCCAATACAGTAAAATTTTTGTCTTTAAATTGCTGATAGGTTTTAACAACATTTGGGTTTTCTGCCCGACATGGAGCACACCAGCTGGCCCAAAAATCCAGCAAAACATATTTTCCGCGAAAATCAATAAGGTTTACCGGTTTATCATCCACATCATTTTGTATGAAAACAGGCGCCATTGAACCAACGGCTGTATTGCGTGCTATTTCAATTGATTTTGCGAATTGCTGTCCAGACATGGAATTTCGAATATCAGCAGATAAGCCATTGTATATAGGCTCTATAGTAGCCACATCAATATATGGCCCCGCAACCTCGTGTAATGCACCCAGACTGAATTCGGAATTAGGATTTAGCTTAATGTACTGATATTGAAGTGCTATTTTATTTTCAGCAGCCTTTTGATACCTGAGTTTAAGGTCATCCATTATTTGCTGATCATTCGTTTGATCTGCCGGAACCGCCGCCTTTTCAGCAGTAATTAAAGCCATTTCTTTTACAGGTACCGCTATAAAAGCCTTGTATTCTATATACTCTGCATTAATCCGGGAGCCTGTAATAATCGAATTTTTAATCGAATCCGTTGCGTTAATACTAATTTCTTCTTTATCCAAAAACAGGGTTAACATATCCGGATTTGGGCCTAATTTAGTTATCCCACCGCCACGATGATCCATCCATAACTGTGCTTTAAGCGGATAAGGTACCGTTCCATTAAACTTAAATGAGCCGTCATTGATAAGGGCAGAATCGACCATCATTTTGCCAGGTATTTGATAGGTCAGATACACCCTCCCGGAACCAGATATTCCTGCGATCCTGGCTTTTAATGTAAAAGTGCTGCTTTGGGCCAAGCCAACAATTGGCAAAGCCACAAGAATCATTAAAAGAATTCTTTTCATTTTCTATTGATTTTTTTATTAAAGAGCTAATTACTGAGTTTTTATTACTGAGTTAAGTTTTTCAATCAGGTTATCGTTTCGAAGATCTTTGGCTATGATTTTTCCGGTCGGATCAATAAGGAAGCTTCTGGGTATAGCATAAACACCATAGGCTACCGCAACATCATTGTTAAAGCCTTTAAAGTCGCAAACCTGGGTCCATTCAAATCCGTTATCTTTAATGGCTTTGATCCAGTCCGGGCTCTTGGAATCTAATGAAACACTAATAATTTCAAAATCTTTATTACTGAACTTGCTGTAGGCTTTTTTCAGATAAGGATATTCCACCCGGCAAGGTCCGCACCAGCTTGCCCAAAAATCAATCAATACGTATTTGCCTTTTAAAGACGCTAAAGAAACCGGCTTGCCATTGGGATCATTTTGTGTAAACTCAATGGCCTGTTGGCCAATAGCCAACCTTCTGGTAAGGTAAAGTAACTGGGCATATTTTTTTCCGTCCGGAGTGTTTTTAAGATCCGGACTTAACAGGTCATACATTTTTTGAAACCCATCCGGATCGGTAATTGCAAAGGCTCTGTCCCCCACCAGATCAAGGGAAACATAGGAATTGTTATGAGCTGCAATAAAACTTCGTACCGCTTTTTCCAGTTGAGCTCTGGACGTATCCAATCTTGTTTGTATTGCCGGTTTTTTCGCGGCACTTGTTGCAATGACTTTCCAGGTATACTGATTGACGGAATCTACCAAAGTATTTGATTTTTCTGTAAATTCCATGTAATCATCCTGGGCTTTTCCGCCTTTAATTGCAGCGGTTCTTAAATTATTACCTGAAATAGCGGTCACTCCGCTGCTTAAGTAAAACGTCCTTGAATCAACCTGGATTTTTTTTGCCGGAACCATGGGCAACAGCAATAAAGTAGCCTTAAGCGGCCTGCCGCTTATTCCGTTAAACCGAAAAGTTCCATTCTTTGCTATAGCCGAATCTTTTACAAATAATTCTTTAGTAGCACGGTATTGGAGATAAGCTTTCATTTCTGATTGCAACCCTTCAATTTTCACCCGAACGGTGTATTTCTGCTGACCCTGAGCGGCCATAAAGGCCAGTAACAAAGAAAAAAGAAGGGTTAGTTTTTTTAATTGGGGTAGATTACGATATTTCATATTTCTAATATTAAATGGATGAACAATAGTTGAATTTTGATTAATACCCTGGATTTTGTTCCAGGTTAGCATTGCTAATGATCTCTGTGTTAGGAACAGGAAATAGCGCAGCAGTCGGTTTCCAGGTGGGCTTTAATGCACCAATTACTGTGTTTACCCGATCGGTTCGTTTCAAGTCAAGCCAGCGTTGACCCCATTCATTATTTAACTCAATTCTACGTTCCTGCTCTGTAGCCAGTAACAGCAAAGCTTGGTCTGCAGCGAAGGTGTTAGGCAAACCAGCCCTGTTCCTGATCACTGACAAGTCGGCTTGAGCTCCGCTGATATTATTCTGTTCGGCTCGTGCCTCAGCCCTGATTAGGTACATCTCGGCCAGCCGGAAAACAGTGTAATATTCTGCGTTGGCACCGCTGGTAATGCTCTTATATTTATAGGGGTAATAATAGGTTATGCCGTTGTAAACGAGACTTGCCGTCCATGTACTCTTCCGCTTATCGCCGGCTTCAAATGCATTTACCAGTCCTGTGGTCAGCACATAGGTCGGCACTTTAGACACCGCGTTAGGCAGAACGGCACCGGCATAGGCCGTATAACCATTAGCATCATTGTAGAATTGCAAAATGGCTTCCGTACTTGTAGGTGTGAATACCTTTGTGAGATCAGTTGGCAAACTAAACAGCGCCGTGTTACCGATTATTGCGCCGGATTGTGTTTCTGCTTCCGCCCAGTTTTTGGTATATAATTCAATCCGGGCCAGCAAAGCGGTAACCACCCATTTATTGGCCCTTGTCCTTACAGTACCGGATATGGAATAATCGGCTGGCAATACACTTTGCGCACTTTTAAGATCTGTAATTAGCTGATTATAAATAGTGGCAACAGGCATTCGGGCCATAACAGCGTTAGTAGCAACGTTAGTGGTCAAAACCAGGGGGACATCACCGTAGATATTGGCTAAATAAAAAAAACAGAATGATCGTATAAATTTGGCTTCAGCGATAGCTTGATTTTTAAAGCGGTCTGAAATCGTGGAAGATTGGCTAACACCTTCTATAATACTGTTTGCCAGGTAAATTGTACTATAAGAATTACCCCAAATATCAGAAACATTACCGTCAGTTACCTGAATGCCGTTATTTATAAATTGATCATAAGTACTGCCTACATAATTCAGTTCATCAGCACTAAACCCGCAAAGCGTACTAATGCTGTAGCGATAGCTATTCGTGGTACTAAGCACACTTAGTTTTCCATACATTCCAGAAAGTGTAGCTTGAACAGAGGCTGAATCTGTATACACTTCCGAGCCAAGCTGCAGGGTTGTAGAAGGCTTGATCTCGATGAGCTTTTTACAGCTATTCAGCGAGCCGAATGTAAGGATGATGGCAATCACCGATAATATATAAACTAAAACCGGTTTATGGTTGGCACCATGATTGGCGCTACTTGTTTTATATAGTCTAAAATTTTTCATGTTGTTTAATTAAAAAGTGGTTTTAATACCTGCTACTATCATACGCAAAGGCGGCAGACTGCTACCCAGAGTCTCTGGGTCAAGCCCCTTGTATTTTGTAAATGTTAACAGGTTCTCTCCATGCAGATAGATCTGTAGAGACGATAACTTTAATCGTCTTGACCAGGCTTGAGGTACGTTGTAAGCCAGTGAAACATTCTTTAAGCGTATAAAAGAAGCATCTTCTATAGCTGCGTCAGAACCGGTATAGTAACGCCACGCACTGCCTGCGGCTGAAGAAGAAGTCGTCGAATATTTCACCGGGAGATCCAATAGGGATTCCGGAATATTGTATTGGCGACCGGGATACGCACCGAAGTTAAGATCGCCACGCTGGGCATTTCTTTTTATGCCCTGGAATGTAAAATCCAACTGAAAGCCTTTATAACTAACCGTATTGGTTATTCCACCATAGAGCTTCGGATCATAACTACCGTCAACAATATAGTCGCCTTTTCCATTCGCATGAATACCCGATGTAATTATCCCATCATTGTCGAGATCCTGTGCAGTTGCTATGCCGTTTTGAAAACCGGCAAACTTATATACAAGAATAGGATTAACCGATTGGCCGATCACATAGGTATTGGCAGAAGTAGAGGTGGTTAGATTTGGAAATGCAATTAACTTGTTACTGGGTAAAGTAAGGTTAAATGAAGTGCTCCACGAAAACTTGTTGGTTTTGGCAAAGTTTACCGTGGTTAACTGTAGTTCAATTCCCTTGTTTTGGATGGTTGCAGGGAGGTTGGCGTAGTAACTACTAAATCCGGTCTGGGATGGCAACGCAGTGTTTCCCAGCAGAGTATTGGAACGGTTGCGGTAAAAATCAGCAGAAAAATAGATTCTGTCATCCAGAAATCCCAACTCCAAAGCGGCATCTAATTTCTTGGTAACTTCCCATTGTAAATAAGGGTTTGCCAAGCGTGTAGGGGTTAAACCGCTAACGGCCCCGTACGCTGATTGTGAATTGTAGGTAGCCTCATAGCTGTAGTCGACAATCGCTTTATCATTCCCTACTGTACCGTAACTGGTCTTGATCTTACCGTAGCTTAACCATGGCAGGTTATCTTTAACGAAGTTTTCATTGGAAAATATCCAGGCACCGGCAAGGCTGCCGAATGTTCCGAACTGACGATCGGCTCCAAAACGCGAGGAGCCGTCCCTGCGCAGGTTACCGCTGATTAAATATTTATTGTCCCATGCGTACGCTATACGGCCAAAGCCCGAGTCGTATTTGTAATCTGTATACCCGGAAGATTTAACTAATACAGTTAAAGTGCCCAAACTTTTAGCCAGCACAATATTGGAAAAGCTGCCCACCACAAATAAAGGCTGAACGGTCTGTGTTTCCTGCCACGTCCCCCCGATCAATACGGTGAGTTTTCCTTTGCCCCAGGTATGCGTATAATTTAGTTGCGGCTCAATAATGAAGGTTTCGGCATAATTACTATTGAGGGTGGTGGTTTGGGTAGCATTGGTTAAAGGATTATTGGCCGATGCAGGAGAGATGGACGAGCCTTCCGCATTGATTCGATTATAACCCAGGTTAGCTATCAGGTCTAAACCCGGCAGTATCAGGTAATGAAAATTGGTATTGGCAATCAGGTTATCCGTTTTGAGGTTATTGATAACATTGAAACCAGCCAAGGGATTAGTGTAACCGGTGCCAAAATATAAGCTGCCATTAGCGTTATATAGGGGATAATTTGGCGGTAGGCTATAATTTGCGAACGACAGGCTATAGTTGGGCCGGGTGTTGTTGTCCACGTTATAGTTTACTGAAGCGCTTACGCCAAACTTTCCGTCATGGCTTTTATGTTGTAAGCTTAAATTAAACTGTGCGGCATCATCTGCATTCTTGGAGTAGAAAGAGTCGGATTCGCGACGGTAATTACCACCCAGTAAAAACTGAGTATAAGTATCGCCACCTGAGACAGACATGGATGCCTTGGTTTGGTAAGCAGTTTGACCAATCAGTAACTTACCGAAATTGGTATTTGCCGTTTGGTCCCACAATGTCAGGTCTGGGGCGTTTGCCGCTGTCGGTGTGATATTATCGTTCACAAAGGCCTGTTTGCGTATACTTAAATATTGGGCCGTTGACAACATATTAAGATTATGCGTTACATTGCCAAAACCACTGGACACATCTGCATTTACGCGTGTATTTCCGGGTTTGCCTTTTTTGGTAATGATCAGGATAACTCCATTAGCACCTCTCGAACCGTAAATTGCAGTGGCATCCGCATCCTTTAATATGGAAATGCTTTCTATATCATCCGGATTGATAGTGTTCAACGGGCTTAACCCGTTTGTCCCCCCTGCAGAGAAACCACCCACAGACTGCTCAACAGGTATGCTGCCAAACGGGATGCCATCAACAACATAAAGAGGCGCGCCCGCTAATAAGCTATTTTGCCCCCTGATAGTGACGGTTATATTTGCCCCTGCATAGCCGGCATTCTGAGTAATAAACAAACCGGGAACTTTTCCTTCCAGCGTGAGTATAGGGTTAGAAACTGGCTGTTGTTCAATTTCAGCAGCGGTAACTTTTCCTACGGCGCCAGTGGTTAAGCGTTGGGTGGTTGTTCCATACCCGATTACCATTATTTCGTCCAGTTTAGAAATGTTGACATCCAGCTGGATATTACCCATCTCTTTCGCCACAGGTAATTCTTTTGGTTTGAAACCAACAAAAGTGATAACTACAACCGCTTTATCATCCACACCTGTTATAATGAATTCTCCGTTTTTGTCGGTCACAGTAAGTTGACTGCCGTCCTTTAATTTTACGGTTGCGCCCGGTATGGGTGAATTTTGGTCATCCACTACCCGGCCATGCACGTTGATAGCCATTATGGCGTCAATGAGCTTGCCAAAGGTGGATTTTTCTTTAACCTTAGTAATTAAAATATCCGTATTATCAATAGTATATTTCTGTGTTTTTTTATCGATGATCTGGTCCAGGATGGTTTTGAAATCTGTGTTTCTATAGTTCGCATCAAATTTGGAATTTTCATCAATCAGGTCGGGTGAATACAGTATATTATAACCCGTCTGCATGGTTATCTGCTTGAAAATATCGACCAGCGTGGCGTCTTTTTTGCTGTAGGTAACCTTTTGGGCAAAGGTTTTTGCACTTACCTGCAGCAGGGTGGTAATTAATATGACAGTTGTTAACTTCATAATTAATAACAATTTATGTATGTAGCCAGGTGGCACACACGGAATTTTAGTATTAATTTTATACATTTGGGTTCTGTGTTAAATTAAAAAAAGGGGTTTGTCGCTCGTTTAGGATTTAATCAGGTTTAATGAACAGGGGCGTTCGCAGCGCTCCTGTTCTTTTATATCTGATATCCTTGTCTTGTTTGTCTTTAAATTTTTCATTTCTGTTTTGTTTATCGTTGTTTAGTTTACGGTTATATTAATTTTTATGAATTCTTATGGGTGTGATGAGAGGCCCTATTCGCGGATTACTCACCTGGCATTACGGTTATTTTTCTGCTATCAATTTTGAACCTGACTTTTGCTGTATACTCAATGGCATTTAAGATGTCTGCTACCTTGTCATACCTTGACACAGAGCCACTCAGTCTTTTTAATTTTAAATCTTCACTATCGTAGGCAACCTCTACATCATACCACCTGGCTACCTGGCGCATCACTTCCTGCAAGGGAGTATTTTGATAAGCAAATCGCCCGCTTTTCCATGCGATATCGATTCCTGCATTAACCATTTTGACTTTCAATGCATTACCTGTCAATACTGATTGTTGGCTGCGCGTTAATATTACAGATCCGTTTTGTATTTGTCCCGCTGTTTCTGTTCCAAATGCGGATACTTTGGCCGATCCCTCAACAAGGGTTGTTTTGATACCGGGCTCATCAACATAGCTGTTAATGTCAAATTCAGTCCCTATATCCTCAACCTGCTGGTTTTTTGTATCAACTTTGAATGGCTGTTGACTATTATGCTTTACAGCGAAATAAGCTTCGCCGCTCAGTTCAACCCTACGCTCTTTTAAGCCCGCAAAGCTTGCCGGGAATTTTATTGACGATGCAGCGTTCAATGTAACATTACTACCATCAGGCAAGATGACATTAAATTGTTGTCCATTGGCCGTGCTGATCGTATTATACTGTACAATGTTACCTGGTTGTGGGATTGCGGTTGCTCCCGGTGATAATGGCTGTGCAACACCAAGATAGATGACTTGTCCACTACCGGTTTTGGTAATGTTTACCCCGGTCTGTTTGGCCAGCAAGCCATTTACATTATCTGATAATAAAATTTTTCGACCGTTTGCCAGCGTCAATGTGGCGGCATTTTTTCCGGGATTAATCGCATGTAACGACGCAAGGGTTAACTGGCCCGCATTATTTTTCTGTTTGTAATAAAATAAACCTGCCCCACTAATTAAAACAACAGAGGCCGCGACAGCTATTTTCTTCCAGCCTGTCCATAACCTCGTTAAAGGCACTTTATCCTTATCAATATATAGCTGAACATTTTTATATATTGAATTCAAACGATTATCCAAATCCGGCACTTCACTTTCGGAAATATCTTTTGTTTTAAGCTCACCGATGATCCGTTGCTTCAGCAACAATTCATTTTCTGGCATTTTAAAATACACCATCAGCGTTTTTAGTTCCTCATCGGAGCAATTTCCTTCAAGATATTTAGTAAACAAATGCGGTATTAGTTCTTCCATTATTTGTAAAATATTAAGTAATACACCGTTGAAAGAAAAAGTAATGAGCCGCGGCCGTTAAAATTTACTTGATATTAATAATCGCTTAATAATCAGTTAATTAATTTTTCAAATATATTTAGTCCTTCTGAATACCGATCAATTTATTCTGTTATACTATTGACTCCTAAGTTTATATACATAAAAGGATTGTTTTTTGAGGCGAAAAAAAGTAAATTTGGTAACTAACTGATAGCGACTATTGAAAATACTGGAAGAAACGTATCAAAAAGATTTACTTGTGCGCCTGAGCCAAGGTGATGAGACTGCTTTTAATGCGATTTATCAGGCATACAGTAAACCCATGTACCGACGCATAATGTATCTGGTTAAAAATATGGATGTTGCTGACGAGGTATTACAGGAGTTGTTTATAAAGCTTTGGATAAACCGCGTAACATTGGATACGGATAAATCTTTCCAGTCTTATATGTTTACGGTAGCACAAAATCTCGTTTACAATTATTTTCGTAAGATTGCAAGCGATCAATCGTTAATACAATCTTTATCGTTCAACAGTGTAAATCATTATCTCAATGGAGAAGAACTGCTGGAAAACAAACAGGCTGCTCAATTATTGCACCAGGCTATTGACCAGTTAACGCCCCAAAGGAAACAGGTATTCAGTCTTTGTAAGCTACAAGGAAAAAGCTATGAAGAAACCAGCCGGATTATGGGCATTTCTACCGCCACTGTTAATAGTCACATGACTAAATCTATCCAGTCAATTAAAGACTACCTACTTAAGCATCAGGACGTCGCATTTTTGCTTATGTGGGCTTACCTCCTAAAGTGATTATCAGGTTTAAACTACGTTTATTGGTCTACTTCAGTTTGATTATAATTTATGACTTGTAAATCTGTTTTCCAATGAGTCAAAATATTGCAATGCAATAGATATCCTCATCCGGATGCCGTATACAGGAAATATTTTATCAGATGACGAATAAAGCCGCGACGTTACCATAATCGCCGTTTAGGGGATTTTTTTTAAGGAACTGGATTTAACAGACGATCGAGCCACAGGTATTCCCACTATTAAACGTGTGTTGGAACGTAATGACTCTCCTGAACCATCTTTCCTTTACTTATTGTACCGGTAAGCTAACATTCCTATCTTCAAGAGGTAAAGTAAAAGTGGTTTTGATGCCACCTTTACTTTAAATTATTGTTTGTATACAGTGGTTTACTTTTTATCCAGTAATTCTGCTAATTTATTGGTAAGGTCATCACCACGGATGTTTACTGCAACGATCTTACCTTCCTTATCCAGTAAAAAGTTTTGGGGGATAGCTTGTATCCCATACAATTTAGCAACGGTATTATTCCAGAACTGCAAATCCGAAACCTGTGTCCAGGTAAGCTGGTCGTGATGGATAGCATTGAGCCATGCTTCTTTTTTTCCGGGTTGATCCAGAGAAACGCCCAGTACGGTGAAGCCTTTATCATGATATTTTTGGTACGCTTTAACTACATTCGGGTTTTCCTGCCGGCAAGGCCCGCACCAGCTTGCCCAAAAATCCAGCAATAAGTACTGCCCTCTGAAACCGGAGAGCTTAACCATTTTATTTGCTGTATCGGGCTGCTCAAAATCGGGAGCTATTTTGCCTATGGCGGTAATTTTAGCTGCCTCAATTCGTTGCATAATGGTTTTACCATAGCTGGTGTTTTTATACTTTGCCGGTACCAGGTTATACAGTGATTGTGCTTTCTCCGTTTGCATGTTTGCAAATATACCATTGAGTAAATAAATGGCGGTAAATGAATCCGGGTTGTTTTTTATAAAGGTCTCCAATCTTGCTGTTTCCAAAACATTGTTTGCGTTATTCAATTCCTGGTAATATTTAATAGCCTCCGGATATTTTGGATCCTTTTGTGTGAGCTTTTTCATGAATCCGGCACCGTATTTTTCGTCGAACTGATCCATCACTTTTTGCCTGCCCGCATTTCCAGCCTTCACAAAGGCCATATATAAATCATTTTCAGGAGCATTGCCAATTGCTGAGTTAGCTAAAGTCTCCATATCCGCCTTGATATTAACCGTTTCCGGACTGGTGATCAGGATGCCATAGGGCGCATAGCCACCTTTCTTTTTAGCTTCATATTTACTGTAAAACATATATCGGGATGGCTCTTTGTATGGTACAGTGAAAGCAAAATTTCCATTTTCAACCTTAGCAGAATCCAGTACGCCAATACTCTTGTTATATATTACAATTACTGACCCATTATAAACCGGGTCGGCACTGCCTTTGAAAATAATTTTTTCTTCTGGCTTTTCCTGTGCTGATGCTATTAAACTACAGCCAAACATTAATATAGATAAGATAATTTTTTTCATTATTTTAATTTTATTTTTTGATTTAAGATTTGAATATTTCGGCCAGCATCTTGTCCATATCCTCATCTGTACCGCCCATGCTATCGCCATAACGGCCAATGATTTTACCTGAAGGGTCAATCATTATTTTTGTAGGAAGGGTATGTATACCATACTTTTCGTTAATATCCTTCGGATTTAATAAGTGCTTTATAATCAGTTGCATATCCAGCCCCCTTAACACATGGTGCCATATACCAATATTATCCTTCGCAACGGCATCTTTCCAGGCCTGATGGTTCCGGTCATCATCGGAAACGCTTATAATATCCAGTCCTTTTTCATGATACTTACTATACAGGGCTATCAGGTGCGGGTTACCTTTACGGCATGGAACGCACCAACTGGCCCAAAAATCAATTATTACATATTTACCTTTAAAGTCGGCCAATGATAGCGGCTTATCGTTTAGGTCATTCGCTGTAAAAGCTGCCGCAACACTTCCTGGCATTCCCGATTCTATTTTTTTAATTTCAATTGCCAGTTGCTTTGCATCGTCGGTTTCTTTTAATTCAGCATTGAAATTATTGTACACTGTTTTAATAGAATCAAGTCTCAGGCTCGAAATATCGTATTTTATCCGGTCGCTGGTAACATATGAATTGGGGTGCATTAAAAAGAAATGGTAATTGATCTTTTTGACCCTGTTATTAAATGGCTCTAATTTTTCTCTGATCTTTGCCTGCTTTTCATGATCCTTTTCTTTCATCAACTCGTCAACAACCGGTTGCCTTTCGGCCATCACAGCAGCTAATTCTTTGTTTAGTTCATCAAATTCTGATTGCGTTTTTGAGCCCGAAATTTGTATCCCAGCTTTTCCAAAAGGATTTCCAGTAAGCGTCATTTTTTTAGGTTCCAGGTAAATTACATGTCTTCTATCTTCAAGCTGCTGGCGCGATATTACTTCACCTTTATTTTTAAACCACATAATGGCGCTTCCCGGGTGATTAACTATATTGCCGCTTACCGTAAATTTCTGGTTTAGTACCGGTGTAGCTGTTTGCATGTACTTTCCGTTGGCATCTCTATAATTAAGCAATACAGAATCAATAACCGCACCGATTATTTGGCCGCTGAGTGTAAATTGCTTCCCACTGTTTGTTTCCTGAGCAAAAGCGTGTTGCAAAAGCAACAATGCCATTAGCGTACAGCCTATTTTTATTGTTTTCATAAATTTTATATTTGATGATGTTTTTAATGAATAAAATCCCCCCATCGAATTAATCTTTTAAGCAAATATTATTTTCCGAATATCTCTGTTAGTTTCTCATCAATTTTAGTTTCGTCGCCGGTGTAAACTAAAACTTTTCCTTCTTTATCCAGCAATACATAAAAAGGTATAAAGGTTGTCATATATAAACTACCTACCCTTGCAGGCATTCTTTTTATTGGAAATTCGTCACATACCTGTGTCCACGGCATTTTTTCAATATTCATGGCACCAATCCAGTCTTTCCATTTGCTATCGTCCGAAACGCTGAGAATATCAAAGCCTTTATCATGGTATTTTTGATATACCTGTTTCCAATGCGGAATAGCCTGACGGCAGGGATGGCACCAGCTTGCCCAAAAATCGATCATGGTATATTTACCCCTCAATGCCGACAAGGTAAACTTTGTACTGTCTCTTTTCAGCAAAGTAAAATCGGGGGCTATACTGCCGGGCTGTACCGTTTTAAGCTTGGCCCGCGAAGTTGCAAGGTTTTGATAATAAACCGATGACTTAGCTTCGCCTGTAAACTTGTTTAACATATTATCAAGCGTTGCATAAGACATATTACTTGAAAACAGGAACAGATTATAAAACATGTATATCCCGGCAACAGCTGATGGATTTTGATCTACGTAATTATCTATCTGCATTTTTTGCCATTTCTGAAGCAGCATTTTTACCGAATCCATCTCATCCCTTACCTTATACTGTGCATCTATATCTTTGGCTGTTGCCTTAAATTTTTCATTAAGCCTTGCTGAAACCGCCGCGTATTGTTTTTGTCCGGGATTGTTTTCATATTTCATCCAGTCATCATAGTTTTTAGAGCCGGTTTCAGTAAAATTCTTTATTATGGCGCCTTTCCCCATACCATAAGCCGTATAGTCATAATACTGCGAGCCGGTAGTATCGGCGGTAATATTCAGTACATTATTTTCCACAAACGCGGTAAATTTCCAGTTGCCAGGTTCTATCATTACAGACATCATTTGGGAAGTTTTTACAGTTCCTTTTAATTTAAAATAATTGTTTTTAATAATGCCGCTATCAATCACCTTTTCAGTCCGGTTGTCAATATTGGGCTGAATTAATTTTATCTTTCCGGTAGTAATACCTTTTATATTCCCCTTTATTAAATACCGCTTTCCGGGTTGTATGGTTTGGGCAAAGCTTTGTTGCAGTAAAAAAAGGACTACCGCAATACTACCTATTGTTTTTTTTGCTTTCATAAAATGTATAATTATTTATCAGTATTGAAATTAGATTAATTAAAGAGAGCTTTTAATTGCTCCCTTTAATGTTTATTAACAACACTCCATATCAGGGATTTGGAAATATCTGGCCATTGGCAGTTATTTCGCTATTTGGTATGGGCAATATCAATTGGTTAATCGTTGTAATGTAAGGCTGCATAGTTTTAAGGGTAGCAAAGGGCAGCCTGCGTAGGGCAAACCAATCTGCACCGTTTTCGGCCACAAAGTTTTTCATTTCTTCTTGTACAATAAGTACCTGTAAAGCTGCCGCGGTAGTGGCATTATTTACAGCACTATAATCGGTAAGGCCGGCGTGCCCCATTACTGTTGTTAGCAAGGGTTTAGCTTTTGACAAGTCCCCGTTTGATAAGGTAATGGCTTCCGCTTCCAGTAAATAGGCTTCTGTAAGGCGAAAAGCATAGCAGTGTTCGGATAAGGGGGTTTGAACAACGACACTTGGACTGCCCGAATAATACTTGGTTAACTGTCCTATTACTGTCCCGCGGAGCGTGTACGGCTGATAAACCCACTGATTACGGGGATCGTTTGCCAATAAGGTTATAAAAGAGGCTGAAACAGGATACTGGTTGTAGTATTGATTTTGCCTGAACTTATAGGTTTCCGTGCTGAATGGTTGTACCCCCAATATTACTTCTTTACTGGCAAAGCCTTTAGTCCAGAATATATCCTTTAAATTAGCTTCCAATGTAAAACCGCCATTGGTAATTACATCATTAGTTAGGCTGACAACCTGCGCATAATCTCCGCTTGATCCGCGATTTATTAAAACGCGCGCCTTTAACAATTTGGCCGCCGACACGTTTGCATAATATATTTGTGTATTAAGGGCAGGCAAACCGGCAATGGCCGCATCCAGATCGGCCAATATTGATGTATAAGCAGCGCTAACCCCACTGCGCGGAAGGTTAATATTAGTGGCATCAACAAACTCATCGCGCAAAATAATTCCGTATTTACTGTTAACATCGTAATACTGTCCATAATAAAGCAATAGCTCCTCGTTCGCAAAAGCTCTCAAAAATTTAGCTTCCGCTATCATTTGGGTTTTAGTAGCGGCAGGTATAGTGGTAACGGGTGCAACATTTTTTAAAAAACCGTTTGCGGCGTTTACCAAAGCATAACCATAGTTCCATTTATTAGTAACACCACCAGTGCTTAAAGCAGTAAAGGTAAAAGAATAATTACCGTCGTTACCGCTGGAGTTGGTTAATGCTCCGCTTAACTCTGATGGAAAAATTTCATTTACGTTTGTCCACAATACCGATGGGATACTATTATTATCTACCCCACCATTGGCAAAACGATAATATACCCCATTAAGAACGGTTGAGGCGCTTTTGGCATCAACAATAACATTGCCATCAACTTCAGATGTAGTAGGATACACGTTCAGCTCCTTTTTGCAGGCTGCTGTTAGGCAAACTGCAAACAGGGCCAAGGTTAATTTTATATTTTTATTTTTCATTTTTACGATCTCCTATTTTTTAAATTAAAAACCCACTTTAATGCCTAACGAGAATGTTTTTACAGTTGGATAATTACTTACATCCATGTAACCACCGGCTACACTGTATGGATCGTCGGACGTTTCGGGATCATTACCCGGGTATTTTGTAATGGTAAACACATTGGTTGCCGATGCGAATACCGAAGTGTTTTTCATCCCCGCCTTTTGCATCCAACGAATTTTATTAAAACGGTAACTGAATGACAGTGTACGCAATTTGATATATGACGAGCTGAAAACATCTAAATTGGATTTATAATAAATAATATCGCCCAATTGCAGCATGGGCTGGTTTGAACTGGTATTGGCAGGTGTATACCGGTTTAACATAGCCACGTTGGCGTTTGCAACACCCACAAACTCCATACTGGATACGTGATCGCCCCATAACAAACTACCACCTTGCGAGAAGGTAAAATAGAAATTCAGGTCAAAATTTTTGTAGGTAAAACTATGTGTAAAACCTCCAAAATAATTTGGCGCGGCATGGGCAATAATAGTATTAAAGTTAAGGTAGTTGGAACCAGCGGGTCCCTGAGGTTGCAATTCATACATCGGATCACCTATAGCCAGATATCGAAATACTGATGTGTAAACCCCCAGTTGTTGCTTATAGGCAGCCAACTGATCGGCAGTTTTTATAATACCTGTAACATGCAGGCCGGTTATTAAACCAAGTGGCTGCCCCTGAATAAGGGTAGTATTGCCAATTTCCAAGCCCGTAAAATTGCCCAATTGTCCTAAATTTGCGTTAGAGGCTAATTTGGTAACCAACGATCTGTTCCAGGTTATGTTTATCGAGGAATTCCACTTAAAGTCCTTAGTGTGCACAATATCGCCTTGTAAGCTTACTTCGAAACCTGTATTTTTAATACTTACCGCGTTACTAAGCATGGAACTGTATGAACTGCTTGGCGCTACAGGTAGTAATAACAAAGCCCCGCTGGTTTGCTTGTTATAATAATCAAGCGTTGCCTGTAGCCTGCCATTGAATAAGGATATATCCAGGCCCGCGTCGGCCTCTTTGGTGCTTTCCCATTGAATATCAGGGTTACCTACCTGGGTAGGAATTAAGGCGCTGGTACCCGCGTATGAATACGGACTATATAACGTACGGTACATTTGGTCGCCAATATTTTGGGTACCGGTTAAGCCATAGCTTCCTCTGAATTTAATGTCATCTATCCATTTAACATTCTTCAAAAAGTCTTCTTTTGAAATACGCCAGGCTACTGCGCCTGATGGGAAATAACCAAACTTATTATTGGGCCCGAATTTGGATGAACCGTCTGCACGGCCGGTAAAAGTAATGAGGTATTTATCCATTAACCCATAATTTGCACGGGCATAAAATGATAATAAATAGCTTTGTGGCTGCGATGGATCATCCCCCTTTACCAATAAGGGTGTAACAGCCGACGAAAGGCTGGTTAACACATTATCGTTAGGATAACCGGCGCCAGTTGCACTAAAAAAGCTTGTTTTTTTGGTTTCGTAGGATGTACCTACCAAAATATCAATTGCATGTATTTTATTAAATGTTTTATTATAAGCTAACGTATTTTCAACAAACCAATTGGTTAACTGGCTGTTTGAGTTGCCGCCAATACCGCCATTATTGCTTATGTTACCATAAAAACTTCCAATTGCTAAATAGCTTGGGGTATAGTTTCGCTGGTTATATGCTTGCATATTAAGCGATACCGTACTTTTAAACTGCAAGGCTGAAGTAATATCGTATATACCTGATATAGAACCCAATAAACTAAATGTTTTAGCATTATTAGTGGCTGTAAGCATTGCTACCGGGTTTTGGAAATTTTGATACGAAGCGCCAACCAATGAAAAATCCGTAAAACCGCCTAAAGCATTATAAGGTGCATAAGTGGGCGGGGCAATAAGTGCCTGGTCGTAAGCGCCGTTACCAATATCTTGATTGGTATAACCCACTATTAAATTGGTAATAAACCTGAATTTTGGCCCTATCTCGTTTTCAATATTCAGCTTTCCTGATATTCTTTGATAATCGGTTGATTTTACAACACCCGGTGTCGAGTTGTAAGAGATTGAACTGAAATACTTTGAAGCCGAACCACCACCCTGCACAGAAAGATCGGCATTGTGTGAAATGGTATTCCGGGTTACTTCGTTTATCCAATTGGTATTAGCGGTACCAAAATAGGTGCCTGGCGTATTTACTATCGCTGTTACATTGGCTGCCACGCTCCGGCCCTGAGCAACATGGGCATCGTAACTGTTTTTTGCAGCTTCGCTAAGTAATAATTTATATTGATCTGCATTTAAAAGATCAGGGGTTTTGGGCGTGGTAACTGTAGAGTAATAACTGGCTACTATTTGAGGTTTCATATCCTTTTTCCCTCTTTTAGTATTAATAAGTACCACTCCATTAGCAGCTTTCGAGCCATAAATAGCGGTTGATGAAGCATCCTTCAAAATAGTGATCGATTCAATATCATCAACATTTAAGCCCCCAATACTGTTTAACCCGTTTACAAAAGCGGTTGACATGCCTGTGCTTACCCCACCGTTACCGGTAACGTTATTGCCAACCGCGCTGCCGACATCAAAACCAGGGTTGATATAATTGTTTGAAACCTGTAATGGTACGCCATCAATTACATATAACGGATCATTACCACCTAAAATTGAGCTTGACCCGCGTATCCTGATCCTTACAGCGCCTCCGGGCGAACCATCAGTTTTGGTTACCTGCACCCCTGCCGCTTTACCGGCCAGTGCGTTATCAACCGTACCAAAGGGCACATCTTGAATATCTTTCACGTTAATGGTGGATACAGATCCTGTCAGATCTTTCTTCTTTATGCTCCCATAGCCTACAATAACTGTTTCGGATAGAGATGTTGTAGATTCATGCATTACAATAGTGATATTATTATCGTTACGGTTTACATAACATATCACCCGGGCAAAACCTACAAATGTAAACTCGAGCGCGTCGCCATCCTGAACGTTCAGACTAAATGCTCCCCCCTTATCGGTGATAGTTCCCAGGGGTTTGCCAACTACTTTAATGGTTACACCAGACAAATTGTTGCCAAGTGTATCTGTAACTCTTCCGCTTACAACAATAGGTATATTAAAGGAATCTCTAATCTTATCTAATAGTGACTTTTCCTTTTCCTTAATGATTACCGTTTTATTTTCTATCACATAACTTAAAGGCTGATCTTTTAAACCAAGCTGTAAAACATCATCAACAGAGCTGTTGGTTACATTAATGCTAATAGGTTTTGACTGGCTTAAAAGTTTGCCGGTATAAATGATATAATATCCGGTTTGCGCACGTATCTGTTTAAATAATTGCTCAAGTGAGATATTTTTTTTATTAATAGAAACTTTTTGCGCAAAAGTGCTGGCATTTACCTGTAGCAAAACTGTGAATAGTAAAATAACAGTAAGTTTCATAATCAACAGGGTTTTATTTACAACATAAGCAGAGCGCTTAGAATGAAACAAAGTGTAAAATTTCATACATTTGAATGTTTGGATTAATGATTAAATGGATTTTCAAAGCAAGTCTTGTAAACTGATCCAAAGTATTGACCGGAGGTGTTAGTAGCATCTCCGGTTCTTTTTTTGGAATAGTTGAGCATAGGTAAATTTATTGCATAACTATTACCCTCCTCCCTTCAATTTTAAAGTGAATTTGCCCGGTCAATTCTAACTTTCCGAGTAGTTCGGCTGCGTTCTTGTCACGGGAAACCGACCCTCCGAACCAGTCTTTTGAGATAGGCCCCCGGTATGTTATCTCAACATCATACCAACGCGATATTTTTCTCATCACACTTTCAATACGCTCATGATCAAAAACAAAATATCCGTTTTTCCACGCCGTAGCTTCTTCCAGATTAACATTCTGGTTAACAGTTAAACCTGTTGCAGCAAGTTGTGCCTGTTCTCCCGGCATAAGCAACGCCTGGTTTTGCCCTGCTGTTACTTTAACTTTTCCTTCCAGTAATGTAGTCTTAATAATAGGTTCATCTGCATAAGAATTAATATTAAAATGGGTACCTAAAACTTCTACCTGTTGTTTTCCACTGAGTACTTTAAATGGTTTATCTGGATCTTTTGTAACCTCAAAATAAGCTTCTCCGGTTATTTGCACCTTTCTTTCATGAGCCTGAAAAACCAGGGGATAGGTAATGGATGAAGCTGCATTAAGCCATACTTTAGTACCATCGGGTAAAACTACTATATATTGCCCCCCCTTAGGTGTTGTTAATGTATTGGTTTCATCTACGAAGCCTGCTTTTGAGGCGCTATCGGCTTTGTAGCTTAGTTCTTTATTAGCACTAAGCGCAACCAATTGTCCGTGTTTATTTCTTACTTCTTTAGCTTCACTCCCATCCAGAACAATAACTTTACCATTTGATAAAGTAAGTGTTGCTTTATTTGTACCGGGTCTAAATTTTGTGGCCTTCACCAATTCGGGATTATAAGAGGTGGTATTGCGTTTAAAAAATATAGCAACAGCTATACTGATCGTCAAAAACAAAATAGCAGCGGCAGCATACCACAAACGGGTGTTTGCAAATCTTTTCAGATGAATAACCTTAGGCGCAACTTCAACCGGAAACTGGTCGGGGTGAAGTTTTTCCCATAACTTATTTTTAAGCTCAAGCTCACCTTCCTCAAGGTATATTAGGGCATCATCAAAAGATTCATACCATTGATATAACATTCCGGTTTCCTCAACAGTTGTTTTTCCCTGAAGATATTTTTCTGAAAGCGTTTTAAATTGTTTTTGATCCATTACTAATTTATAGTATCCCGGATTTAACAAATAGCATCGAATGATGGCCTTTAAATCTGTGATGTTTTATGTATAGTACATAAAAGTGTGGTTCACCCTTAGTTAAAATGATCTTTTTTATAAAAAAAACAGGAAAATGAAGATTAAAAATTCTTTAAAGCCAGTTTTAGATACTTTAATGCCTTCGTAATATGTGCCTCAATGGTTTTTTCGGAAAGATTGAGCATTTCAGCAATTGTTTTATTGGTTAAATGCTGTTCCCGGCTGTATTTAAAAACAATTTGGCACTTTTCAGGAAGTTTATTAACCTTCTGCTCCAAATATTTTTTTAAAATTTGATAATCCATTAATTGGAATATTGCAGGTTCAGTAAATGGGTCATCCGATACTAACTCATCAGCACTCAATTGAATTTTTTCAATAGATTTGTTTATTTGCCTGAAAACGGCATAACGAATGGAAGTACCCAGATAATGTGATAAATTATCAATCTCCAGTTCTGTTCTCCTCATCCATAAACTTGACAATACATCTTGCACCACATCTTCTGAAGCCTGCTTTGAGCGGAGACGATTATAGGCGATTGCGTAGAGTTTCTTCCAATAACGATCAAAAATTTCATTATATGCATAAATATTGCCTTGCTTTAAGTGAAGCAACAATTCATCATCACTATTTAATGTCCTTTTCAACTATCGCCTGCAACTAAAGAACTAATATAAACTTAATATTGAGTTTACACAAGAATGAGCGTTTACTTTTATTCCTATCAATCTTGTAATTCATATCCTCACTACATTCCTTTAAATAATATTGAATTTAATTGGACGCAATTGTTATTTATACGCTATAACTAAAATTTGATGTTATAAAACTCAACATAACTGATATTAATAACAAGGGTTATTAATATTTCCATAAATTTTACGGATTTATGCGGATTTAATTTAATTTTATTAATATAATTGGGATAATTTTCCCACTATTGATAGTTTTTCTGTTTACGCAATTTTGACTTTATGATAATTAACCATTTGGATCTTACTGATATTGAAATATTAAAACACTTGCAGCGCGATGCATCGTTAACAAACAAAGAACTATCATATAAACTCCATAAATCCATTGCTACAATTCATGAGAGGGTACGCCGCCTTAAAGACCAGGGCGTTATTCAACGGACGGTCGCAATTTTAAATCGTAAGAAAATTAACCGAAGCCTGATTGCCTTTAGCCAGGTGTTATTAAATGACCATGCGGCAGATACACTTTACCAGTTTGAGCATGAGGTAGCCAAATTCCCTGAAGTGATGGAATGTTTCCAGATGACCGGTACTTTCGACTTTCTGCTTCGCATAGCGACCAGTGATATGGACTCGTACCACGATTTTTACCGCAACAAACTGGCCAAACTGCCCAATATTACTACCGTACAAAGTTTTTTTGTACTCTCAGAAACTAAAAGTGATACTGCCTACCCGCTTTGAATCACTGCAATGTTTTTTTACGATTTCCTTATCCTTTACCTACTGGGCGGGATTGTTGTTAGGCAAATGAAAGCCCAGGAAAGGAAAAATATTAGAAAAAGGAAAAGGTTAAAAAAAGCATTTTTTATGCGTCAAAAACAGTTGATAAAGTTCGGTCGCTCAAAATGGCCAACTGGGCTCGAACCTGAAAAATACGGTATATTCGCTAATAATCAAGCTTTTGCATGACCCTTACTTTGCGTTACTAAAACATCGAACCATTTGATAAAAACACAATCAACTAATAATCAATACAATAAAGCAAAAAAGAGCAGTCTTTTCAAACTGCTCTTAAATTAAAGGGTAAATGATGGGGCTCGAACCCACGACCCTCGGTACCACAAACCGATGCTCTAACCAACTGAGCTACATCTACCGTTTGGAGAGTGCAAATGTAAAAATCTTCGGCCTAAATGCAAAGCCTTTTTTAATATTACATTGGGCTTACCTGTTACTACCTCTGTATAAGTAGATTTGTGTTATGACAGAGCAATTAGTAGAATTGAATGTAACAGGGATGCACTGTAATAATTGCGCCTTGTCCATACATAAGCTGTTGGAAAAAAAAGGATTGAACAATATTCTGGTTGATTTTGCCGGCGAGGAAGTTAAATTCTCTAACGCTAACGGCACACAACTACCCGAGATAATAAAGGGCATTGAGCAATTGGGCTTTAAAGTTGTTGATAACCTTGCCCTGCATGCACCAAAGTTTTATGAAAAGGTAGAGAACAAATTTATTTTCTGTGCCATATTTACCGCCCCCCTTTTATTGCACATGATTTTGCCATGGCATTTTTTACATATGCCGATGGTGCAGTTACTATTATGTTTACCTGTTTTTATTGTGGGATGCCTGCATTTTGGTAAAAGCGCCTGGCACTCTGTTAAAGGCGGTGTCCCTAATATGGATGTACTGATATTTATTGGCTCAACATCTGCTTTTATTTATAGTTTAGTTGGCACTATCCAAAACCTGGGCGAACAGTACCAGTTTTATGAGACCTGTGCCACTATTATTACATTGGTGTTGTTGGGTAACGTTTTCGAGAAACGTTCGGTAAATCAAACTACATCTGCTGTAAAAGACTTAATTAAGTTTCAACAGGTAAATGCTAACCGGATTATTAATGGCACTATTGAGGTGATTAACGCGCGCGATGTGCGCCCCGGTGATGTACTATTGGTTAACCACGGAGATAAAATACCGGTTGACGGTGATATTCTGGAAGGCAGCGCATCTGTCGACGAAGCCATGCTTACCGGCGAAAGTATACCTGTTGAAAAAGAAAAATACGATAAAGTAATAGGCGGGACAATAGTGCAAAATGGTAACCTGCGAATGATTGCTACCAAAGTTGGCTCTAATACTATACTATCGCAAATTATTGAATTGATGAAAAAGGCGCAGGCGGCTAAACCTCCTGTTCAAAAACTGGGCGATAAGGTGGCTGCTATATTTGTACCCGCGGTAATATTAATTTCCTTACTAACCTTTGTACTTACATTTTTTCTGAGTGATATAGGTTTACAAAAATCATTAATGAATGCTATTGCTGTGCTGGTTATCTCCTGCCCATGCGCTATGGGTTTAGCAACCCCTACCGCGGTTATGGTTGGGCTGGGCCGCGCTGCTAAAAGCGGCATATTAATAAAAGGAGGCGATACCATCGAAGCTGTTGCTAATACCAAATATGTGGTATTTGATAAAACAGGCACGCTAACTACCGGCAAATTCAGTATTCATGATATAAAGGTGGAGGATGGTGTTGACCTGGAGCATATACGTGGAATAATAGTGGCAATTGAAGAAAGATCCAATCATCCTATTGCAAAATCGCTGGTAGAGGGATTAAAATCATTACCTCAAACTAAACTAATACTACGTTCGGCCACCGAAGAAAAAGGATTAGGCATGCGTGCCGAAGACGTGGAAGGCAATCACTATTTCCTGGG
The DNA here is from genome assembly GCF_028288205.1 of Mucilaginibacter sp. Lineage (GTDB taxonomy): Bacteria > Bacteroidota > Bacteroidia > Sphingobacteriales > Sphingobacteriaceae > Mucilaginibacter. Next base: position 42,973 of record NZ_JAQBOD010000043.1, on the reverse strand, counting down.
TACAGGGAAATCAATCGACGCGAATGATTTTAATTTGTCGCTTTATAAGAACCAGGTCTTATTAGCACAAATAGCTATAGATGATACCATAAAGCCTGAAGCCATAACTTTAATAACCCAGCTTAAAAAAATGGGAATAATCCCCGTTTTATTAAGCGGCGACAGAGAAAACAGATGCCAAAAAGTTGCAAAGACAGTTGGCATTAACGAGGTGCACGGAGAAAAACTACCTGATGAAAAGCTAACTGTTATTGACATCTACAAACAAAAAGGCAAAACCATAATGATTGGCGATGGAATAAACGATGCCCCTGCCTTAACCAAGGCCGATGTTGGTGTGTCTATGAATGATGCCAGCCAGATAGCCATACAATCTGCACGGGTAATTTTATTAAATACAGACCTGCATTCGGTTATTAAATTCCTGCAGATCAGCAGGCATACGCTGTTAACCATTAAACAAAACTTATTTTGGGCATTTGCCTATAATGTAATTGCTATACCTATAGCGGCATTAGGCTTTTTAAACCCTATGGTAGGCGCATTTACGATGGCTTTCTCTGATGTGGTAGTCATTGGAAATTCACTAAGATTGAAGCGCAAGCGTATAACCCCCTAACCTGAGCAATCGCTTTTAAATTGCAGGCAGGTATAGCTTCAAAATATAAGTTTTGGTTTTGGCTAAAGCCCGTCTATAATTATAATCTTAACCCGTTGGCTGAAGCCAACGGCAATGAAAGACTATTTTGCTATCATTGCCGTCACATTTATGTGACGGACCCATAAAAGAATTAGCACCGGCTTTAGCCAAAAAAATCGCCATTATGGGTAAATGACCTGTTTTGGTACAGTCAATTTTTAAAAGCGATTTCCCTACCCCTACTCCTTAAAGGGGGAATAATTAATTTATTATTATTTTTACGCCATTCAGCTCCCCCTTTAGGGGGCCGAATGGCTAATGATTGAAATTTATACAGATGGTTCATCAAGCGGTAATCCGGGTCCGGGGGGATATGGTGTGATATTACGTGCGGGGAGTCATTATAAAGAACTGTCTGAAGGTTTCCGCAAAACAACCAATAATCGCATGGAACTGCTGGCGGTAATAAAAGGTTTGGAAGCACTGAACAAGCCTAATCAAGATGTAACCATATTTTCCGATTCAAAATATGTAATTGATGCCATCGAAAAAAAATGGGTGTACGGCTGGTTGCAAAAAGGTTTTAAAGACAAAAAGAATAAGGACCTTTGGCTGCGTTATTTAGATATCAGCAAATTACATAACGTAAAATTCAACTGGGTACGTGGTCATAATGGACACCCCGAAAACGAGCGTTGTGATGAGTTGGCTGTAGCTGCCGGAAAGCAAAAAGATTTACTAATAGATTCTGTTTTTGAGATGGAAGCAGCTAAGGCTAATCAATTTTAATTACAAACGTGCAACTGATATAATGGCGGCATTATATTGTCGGTGATTTTGTTTTCATCTTGTTTCAAATAACTTGTTTCACCACTCCTAAAATTAACAATTTGTAATTATTTGATTATCAATAAAAAAACTTAAAATCACACCTAAAAATACTGACGAATAAGTTGTTACATTTTGTTTCACCACTTTTTATCAATTACCTAATAAACAAATACTTTAAGTTAAAATCTTGTTTCACTTGTTACATTTTGTTTCACACTCACGTGAAACAAGATTCGCTTTGTCCTTGCTCTTTTTATTATTTAGCCAACTCAATCACCTGTAGATCCTGTATCTTATTACCATCAATATTAAACCGCATTAAAGTGCGTACTTTTTGCCAGCCCTGTTTACCTGCCGCTCCCGGATTTAAGTGCAGGCAGTTTATCTTTTTATCATAGATTACCTTTAAAATATGCGAATGCCCCGATATAAATAAAGCGGGCGGATTGGCATATATTTCATTCCGTATCCGCAGGTCATATCTATCCGGGTAACCACCAATATGCGTCATCCAAACATCCACATCCTCGCATTTAAACCGCAAATTTTCGGGATAGGTTTGTCGTATTTCTTTACCGTCGATATTGCCATATACGCCGCGCAAAGGTTTAAACGCGGCCAGTTTATCAACCAGTTCAATATTACCAAAATCACCTGCGTGCCATATCTCATCACATAGTTCAAAATGTTTAAAGACGGCATCGTCTAAAAAACTGTGGGTGTCTGATAGCAGGCCTATTCGGGTCATTTTAAAATATAGTAAAGAAGTCTTTTAACTTGTTTTGATACTCTTCCGAATATACTTTTGGCCGAGCATAAATAACAAATTGCTCATCCGGGTTTTTTGTTTCATCCAAAGTTAACACTAAAATCTCCCGGTGCGGAACTGAATCAGGATAAGATAGGATACTTATTACCTGCTTTATATTTAGCTGATGCTGCGTATTTATAACTTTCACTAATTGGGCGGTTTGCAAAGGTAATATCAACCAGCATTCACCATTTTCTGTTAGGTGGCCGGCAACAGACCTTATCAGCTCTTCAAAAAAATATTCATCCGTATGTTTAGCCAGGCTTTTCTTAGCTCCCGGTGATTCGAGCGAATTAATATGGAACGGCGGATTAGAAACTATAAGGTCATACTTCTTTTCGGAATGATCTTTAAAGAAAGCCCCGAAATCGGCCGGATAAACACTCAGACGATCAGCAAACGGTGATCCTGCAAAATTCCGCTTAGCCGTTTCCGCAGCGGTTATGTCTATTTCAACAGCATCAATTTTGGAGCGAATAAACCTCTGCCCAAGCATTAAAGCAATTACACCTGTACCTGTGCCAATATCCAATATAGTTACAGCATTACTTGTTTTAGCTAAGGCGCCCAGCAATACACCATCCGTATTGATCTTCATGGCACAACCGCTTTGATCGACACTGAATTGTTTGAATTTGAACATTCAATAAATTAATTACTTTTGAGTAAACCTAACAAATGCCCTGAACTATTTCAATTATTTAGTATTCATGGCAACAATAAATACAAATTTCAGACAAGAAGAATGAAAGTAATGGTAAAAACCATCTATGCATTAGTGGCTATTGTGATGACTGTTAATTACTGTAGCGCTGCAGATATTTATGTTTCGCCACATGGCAATGACCATAATACAGGTACTAAAGCAAAACCATTTTTCAGTATAAAACGAGCGCAGCAACAGGCGCGGAAAAGCAAAGGCACGATTACTGTTTATTTACGGGGAGGCGTATATTATTTAACTGAAACCGTGGAATTTTCATCAAAAGATTCGCGGGAAAAAGGCGCAGGTGTTACTTACAGGTCCTATCCCGGCGAAAAGGCAATTATAAGCAGTGCAAAGGTTTTAAAACTCCAATGGCATGATTATAAAAATGGCATTAAACAAGCCCATGTTGACCAGGATATTTTGTTTGATGAGTTGTTTGTTAACGGCCAGTTGCAGCATATAGCCAGGTATCCAAATTACAACCCTCAAATTGCGCATTATGGCGGTTTTGCCGGGGATGCCATAAGTGACGAAAGGATTAATAAATGGCAAGATCCAGCTGGTGGATATATCCATGCCTTACATAAAAGCGAGTGGGGCGGCTTTAGTTACCTGATAACCGGTAAAGACGGCAAAGGCGGCTTAACCATGGAGGGTGGCTATCAAAATAACCGCCCGGCACCAATGCATGCAAAATTCAGGTATGTGGAGAATGTTTTTGAAGAGTTGGATACTGTTGGCGAATGGTATTACAGTAAAACTAAACATACACTGTATTTTTATCCGCCTAAAAATACCGACCTTAATAAAGCAAAAATAGAGGTACCCCAGCTCGAAACCCTTTTTGAATTGAAGGGTACTGAACAACAGCCGGTAAAAAACATCAGCATTGAAGGACTGGAATTTACACAAACGGTGCGTACATTCATGAAAACAAATGAGCCGCTGTTACGCAGCGACTGGATGATCTATCGCCGGGGAGCTTTAATTATGGAGGGTGCTGAACATTGCTCGGTTAAAAATTGTTTTTTTAATACTGTTGGGGGCAATGCCATAGTATGCTCTGATTATAACCGACATAATGAAATTTCTGGATGCCATATTGCTGATATCGGCAGCAGCGGCATTGTTTTTACCGGCGACCCAAAAGCGGTGCGTTCTCCCCTGTTCAGGTATGAGAACACTAATGATCCAAACAAAGTCGACCAAACCCGTGGCCCCCAAACCAATAATTACCCGGCCGATTGTTTAGTTTATAATAACCTGATAGAGAATATTGGCTGTGTTGAAAAACAAGTAGCAGGCGTAGAAATATCAATGGCTATGAATATTACGGTTAGCCATAACACTATTGACAAAACACCCAGGGCAGGTATTAACATAAGCGAAGGAACATGGGGAGGCCATATCATTGAATATAATGATGTGTTTAATACTGTTTTAGAAACGGGCGATCATGGTTCATTTAATTCGTGGGGGCGAGACAGATTTTGGTACCCTAACCGGAAAATGATGGATAGCATCAATGCCGCTCAACCAGAACTGGTTTTGCTGGATGTTATTAAACCGGTCATCATCAGGAACAACCGTTTTAGATGTGACCATGGATGGGATATTGATCTGGATGATGGCTCAAGTAATTATGAAATATATAATAATGTTTGCCTTAACGGCGGATTAAAGCTAAGGGAAGGCTTTCATCGCACAGTTTATAACAACATTATCATTAATAATTCTTTCCACCCGCATGTATGGTTTAACAATAGCGATGATATATTTACCCATAATATAGTAATGGCGGGTTATTTCCCGATAGGTATAAAATATTGGGGTAAAACAGTCGACAATAATATATTCCCTGATTCTTTATCGCTCAAAAAAGCCCAAACAAGAGGCACAGATCAGAATTCTTTATATGGCGATCCCGGTTTCATCAATCCTTCAAAAGCAGATTATAGGGTAAAGCCCGAATCGGCAGCACTGAAAGTCGGGTTCAAAAACTTTCCGATGGATCAGTTCGGCGTAGTTTCTGCTAATTTAAAAGCGGTTGCTCATCATGTAGCAATCCCCGTATTAATTTTCAGGTCAACAGTAAATAACCAGTCTGTTTATGAAGTTATGGGAGCAAGGGTGAAAAATTTGAATACGCTTGGTGAACGATCTGCTACCGGTATGGCTTCTGAAACCGGCGTTATTGTATTAGAGCTTAGTTCAACAAGTAACCTATATGGAAATATCTTTCCCAATGATGTGATATTATCATTACAGGGAATACAGGTAAAGAATATCAATGATCTGCTTAAAGCCAAAGAAAATATAAAACCCGGTGCAGAAATCAGTATGGAGGTATTCAGAGATCAGATATCAAAAAAAATAAGATTCATATTAAAGGATTAAAAGTAGTTAAATTAATATCGCCTTTGTGTCATTTCGAACGAGGTACGAGAGAGAAATCTATACACCTGCTTTATTAATTTGCTTGTGTATGGATTTCTCGCTATCGCTCGAAATGACACAAGGAGGAAATTTAACCCTCATAAAATTCAATTGGCAATCCATCTGGGTCTGCAAAAAAAGTAAACTGTTTGCCGGTAAACTCATCTATTCGGATAGGTTCGACAACTACATTATACGCAGTTATAGCGGCTACTGCTTCATCTATATTATCCACTTCAAAAGCTAAATGGCGCAGCCCGGCTGCTTCAGGGCGTGATGGCCTTTTAGTTGGATCAGGAAATGAAAAAAGCTCGATCTGGTATTGGTTACCCACCTCCAGGTCAAGCTTGTATGATTTACGTTCGGCACGATAAACTTCTGCCAATATTTTAAATCCGAGTACCTGCGTATAAAAGTGTTTTGATACTTCATAATCAGAACAAATAATGGCGATATGGTGTACCCGGTTTATTTTAAGCATATTTTAAATTTAAAGTCTCCCCCTATCGGGGGAGATTATTCACCTATTAATTTGTTTTTAAGGTGTTCATGAAGGCTGCGCCGTTAGAGGGGGGCTTAGTCTCCTAATATAGTGTGCAATACGTTATCGTAAACCAATTTAATATCAGTAATATGGCCAAATGATTCTTCATCCACACTTAAATAACCATTGCTTACAGTACCCAATAAGCTAAACTCAACTTCGCTGGTAGCCATTAGTTCAATAAAACGTTCCTGATCGACAGGTGCAACGCTTACTACTACCCTGCCCTGTGCTTCACCAAAAAGGAAAGCATCTTTACGTATGCCGGTTTCTGATGCTATTTCAAAACCTAAGCCATTTGGCATTGCCGATTCTATCAGCGTAATAAATAAACCACCATCGGCCACGTCATGGGCAGATTGTATCATTTTATGTTTGATCAATTGCTTAACCACTTGCTGCATATCGTATTCCTTATCAATATCAAAATAAGGTGCGGGTGCTGCCAGTATTTTATGCCATGAGGCTAAATATTGAGAAGATGCAATGTCATTAACAGATTCGCCAATCAAATAAACCAAATCATCGGGTTGTTTAAAGTCTGATGTCATGATGTTAGTCACATCATCCATCACACCCAACATACCAATAGTCGGTGTTGGAAAAACCGGCCCGTCATCGGTCGACTGATTATAAAAACTCACATTACCACCTGTAACCGGGGTTTCAAACTTGCGACATGCTTCTCCCATTCCTTTTATAGCACCAACAAACTGCCAATAAACTTCTGGCTTGTATGGGTTACCAAAATTAAGACAATTAGTTATAGCAACAGGCTCACCACCAGCGCAGGTAATATTACGCGCGGCTTCTGCTACTGCAATAGCCGTACCCTTTTGCGGATCGGCATATACGTAGCGTGAATTACAATCAACTGTTAAAACAATAGCTTTATCTGTGCCTATAACATTAACTACAGCCGCATCGCTTGGGCGGTTGGTAGTCATTGTCGCAACACCTACCATAGAATCATACTGATCGGTCACCCAGCGTTTTGACGCGATATTTGGATGTGATATTAAATGCTCGGCAACAGCTAACAGATCAGTAGGTTCGGCAACATCTTCTATTTTAAATTTTTGGTTCATGGCAAAATAGGCAGGCTCACGATATTCGCGTTCGTAAACCGGCGCGCCGCCACCTAATACCAGGTCATCAGCAGGTACATCAGCAACCAACTTGCCGCCTGCATAATATTCCAGGCGTTTGGTATCTGTTACCTCGCCAATAACAGCGCAGTTCAGGTCCCATTTATCAAAAACAGCTTCTACTTCTTTTTCACGTCCTTTATGTACTACAATCAGCATGCGTTCCTGTGACTCTGACAGCAATATCTCGAAGGGTTTCATGTTTTCCTGGCGGGTTGGTACCGCATCCAGATTTATTCGCATACCATGTTCGCCTTTGGCAGACATTTCTGAGTTTGAGCAGATAATGCCTGCCGCGCCCATATCCTGCATGCCAACAACAGCTCCTGTTTTAATTACCTCTAACGTTGCTTCTAACAGAAGTTTTTCCTGGAAAGGGTCACCAACCTGTACGGCCGGTAAATCATTAACAGAATCTTCTGTAATATCTTTTGACGCGAACGCCGCGCCATGTATACCATCCTTACCCGTTGCAGACCCTACAATATATACCGGGTTACCAACACCATATGATGTTGCCGATACCGTTTCGCCCGCTTTAACAATACCTGCAGACATGGCGTTAACCAACGGGTTAACATTATAGCAATCATCAAAAAACAACTCGCCGCCAACGGTAGCTATACCAAAAGCATTGCCATAATGACTAATGCCTTTAACAACACCTTTAATTAACCATTTAGTACGATCCTGTGTAATATCGCCAAAACGTAAAGCGTTTAATTGTGCTATGGGCCTTGCACCCATAGTAAATATATCGCGATTTATACCGCCCACACCTGTTGCAGCGCCCTGGTAAGGCTCTAAAGCCGAAGGGTGATTATGTGATTCTATTTTAAACGCGCAGCCAATACCATCGCCCAAATCAACCAACCCCGCGTTTTCTTCGCCTGCCTTAGCCAGCATACGCGGACTATCTTTTGGCAACGTTTTAAGCCAGGTAATTGAATTTTTATATGAACAATGCTCACTCCACATTACCGAAAAAATGGATAGCTCGGTAAAGTTGGGCACACGGCCCAATATTTCTATTATCCGATCATATTCTTCGGGTAGTAAGCCTAAATCTTTAGCTGTTGTAACGGTAGTAAGTTCCTGGGTCTCCAATGTTATACGTTTTTTTAAAAGGATGCCCAAAAGTAGAGAAAAAAGGTCAAAGGTGAAAGGTAAAACGTGAGTGGTGTGCAAACCTTTTACCTTTATCCCTTCACCTTTTACCTGATTATTGGCTTATAGAAAAGCTAATAGGTATAGTATACTTAACCCTTACTGGTTGCCCGCTTTGCATACCGGGTTTCCAGGCGTGTGATAGCTTTAATACACGCAAGGCTTCCTCATCCATGCCAAATCCGGCACCACGATCAACCATTACGCTTGATAGGTGACCGTCTTTTTCAACTACAAAACTAACCAGCACACGGCCACCTATACCCTTATCTAACGCCTCCGGAGGATAATGTAAGTTCTTTTGTAAAAACTTGCCCCATCCTGCCGCGCCACCAAAAGGCTCGGGCATTACATCAACATAGGTGTGTATTTCATTACTTTTTTCTACATCATCATTTCCCATGCCATTTCCTTTTCCAGCATCAGAAGGGATATTTATTCCATCAACCCCTCCTGCCGTTTTAATTTCAACTGGCCCCACTGCGGTTTTCTGCAGATCAATTTGCTTTGGCGGATCAATCGTTACCGGTTTATCAGTTACAATCATTTGTACATACTTTGTAGTATTAACTGGCGGTAAAGGTTTTGTTGCCGCCGGTTTTACTTTTTTTAGTTCAGCTTTGGGCGGTACAGGTGGTTCTACATACTTTGTTAAAACTACTTCTGTATTTTTAAATAATGTTTCGGGTTTTGCCCTTACCAGGATGCCAAAAATTACCGCGGCACTAATAACGCTGACAAAAGTAATACCCATGGCCTTTACAACATTATCAGCATAATGCTGCCTGATATAATAAGCGCCATATTCCTTGTTACGTTTAGCAAAAACAAGCTCGAGCCACTCGGACTTGCACAAATTAAAGTTTGAGATAAGCATAATGGTTGAAATTTAATTTTATTATATAACGCTTATAAAATATTTAATGTTGTTAAATTTTCACTTTTAGCATGTTTGCAACATTATTGCATTATTAATTATATTTACATAACTAAATTATTAGTTTTAAATAAACATTTCATTATTAGTACACTTTTGTTGCAATTTGTCTTTTAAAGAAAACGCCCAAAATAAAAAAAGCTGCCCCGATTACATCGGGACAGCTCCTATTTTTGAAAGTTTTCTTAAATCTTTTGCTTAGAAAGCGTAAACAGCAGCTAAAAGGAATTGTGAAGCAGATTTTGTAGCTACACCATTTTTATCAGTAAAAATTGCATTTTTACCGTTATCTAATCTTACTTCAGGAATGAAAGTTAGTGGGCCTGATTTAATATTAGCAGTAAAAGTAGCCGCAGTTATGCTTGAACTTGGAGTAGTGCCAACTGCTTTAAAATTAAAATACTCACCTCTTAAACCTAAAGTAACTGCTTTATCAACAGCTATCTGTGGATATAAGGCTATACCGCTATAGTTTGCAGCACCATTACCAGATTTAGTAGCACCGTTTAAGCCTAATTTAAAAGCATCAGTTATTTGGTAAGCGGTAGTTACATCAAATATAGTACCTGATGCAGGGCCTGTAGCTACGTTTAAATAAGCTGTCCAGCCTTTAACAGGTGCTAACATTAATTGCGCGCCAAAGGTATTTATTCTGCCTGGCAATACCGCTGGCCCGCCTGGTGCTGTGTTGGCAACGTTTGTTGAGTAAACATTCCACTGATCATTAAATACACCAACCATTAAGCTTGCTGCAGGTGAGAAAGTGAAGGTAGCCTTAGCTCCTGCATTTTGGAATGGGCCGTTAGTGAATAAATAAGATGTTGAATAATTAAAGTTTCCGGCAGGGGAAATTACTTCGTACCCTATAAATGTAGCCATATAACCCATAGTCAGGTTAAAACTACTGGTTACATCATACGAAACATATAAGTTTTGAATGTGATTGGTAGCGACAGGTATAGATTGGTCACTGCGTGGACCGAAAGATACTTCGCCAACAAATGAAGCTTTGCCAACTTTCTTTTTTAAAGCAAGGTCAACCATACCTATAGAAAATGAATTTTGATCGGTGGCAAAACTGGTAGGTATATTATTATGACCAGAAAAGTCATACTTATAATAAGCATCTACCGAACCTGAGATAACCAGGGGAGCGTCACCGGTGGTTTTAATTGTATCCTGCGCTTTAGAAGCTAAGCTGAATGCCGATACAGTAAGTAATAAAAGTAATAATTTTTTCATGATTTGATTGATAAGTGTTTAATTGATAATTGTTGTTAATTTGATTGCTGTTTTTAAAACGTATATATTTTAAAGTTTTGAGATACTTTGTACAAAGTATCAGCCATTAATTATAAATTCATTTTAAGTAATTGGTTTTCAAAAAATTATGTTTTAATATTAGCAAAACATATAAAACAAGGACTCTGAATCCTATCAAATTGATAGGTTATGTGATAATAATAAAATATTTTGATTTATAAAAACCCTTGTGCGGTTTGCATTTACATCCCGCACAAGGGATAATAGTATTAGATAAACTTAAGCCGGAACTTTTGCGCCTTTATCAAACAGGCCGCTTAAGCTGATGTCTTCATCTTGAGCTGGATAAGCTTCGATACCGTGATCAAATATATCCAGGCCACCTACTCCTAATTCACCATGTTCTTCAACACGTAATCTCCAAGGATTAGGCAATTTATTAATAATATACATCATTATAATAGTTACCACAAAAACGGCAATCGCAATCGTGAATGTACCTATAGCCTGGGCCTCAAGTACGCTTGCACCGCCACCATAAAATAAACCTGTAACAGGTGCACTATTATCGGCACCGGTAGGGCCGGTTACACCATAGTCTCCTGAAGCAAATAATCCAAGTGATAATGTTCCCCAGATACCGCAGAAACCATGTACAGATACTGCACCAACCGGATCGTCAATACGTAACCACTCTATAAAGTTCATAGCTGCGTATACTACAAAACCGGCAATAGCACCAAGCAATATAGCACCAAGCGGGCTAACCCAGTAACAAGGGCAGGTAATAGCTACCAAACCACCTAATAAACCGTTTAAGGTATAACCTAAATCAAATTTACCTTTTGTTGGGCCCCACCATAAACCTGCTAACATAGCCATCATACCGCCAGCGCAGGCAGCAAGGGTTGTATTGGCTGCAACACGGCCAATTCCTTGCATATCCATTGCAGAAAGTGTACTGCCCGGGTTAAAACCATACCAGCCAAACCAAAGAATAAATGTACCAATTGCTGCTAATGGCATATTGTGTCCAGGTGGCATTCCGCCTTTTTCTTTATCATCACGTGCAAAAATACGTCCCAAACGTGGGCCTAATACTATTGCACCGGCTAATGAAGCTACACCACCAATGGTATGCACTACCGTTGAACCTGCAAAATCACGGAAACCTTGTCCCAATGATGGCAAGAAGCCGGTTGGTGTACCCATTGTTACTAAGAAACCATCAGGTCCCCAGGCCCAGTGACCAATTATTGGGTATATAAAACCTGTAATACCTATACTGTAAAGAATATCACCACGGAAGCTGGTACGACCGATCATTGCACCGGATACAATAGTTGAGCAAGTATCAGCAAAAGCATATTGGAATATCCAGTGTGCAAGTATCGGAACTCCATATGCCTCATATGTTGCAGGAGTATTTTGTAGGAAGAACCAATTTTTACCATCAGCTCCACCCCATCCTATAAAACCGTTACCATGTCCAAACATAAATGCATAACCAATGGCGTAGAATAAGATACCACAAAGGCAGGTATCATAAATACACTCCATTAATACGTTAACAGTTTCTCTTTTACGAGCAAATCCAGCTTCAAGCATTACAAAACCTGCTTGCATACCAAATACTAAAAATGCTGCTACCAGTGTCCAAACTGTATTAATAGAATTAATCATAGAAGTTTCCAGATCAGTTGGTTTTGCAGGAGCAGCCGCAGCATGAGCAGCAGAAGGCAATAATCCCGGAATAGTGAACATTGCTGCTACTACCAGGCCCAAGCCTATCATCTTCCCCGTTAAAATGGTTGCACCCAGCGCCCATTTCTCCCGCGATAGGCCGCGAAACGCGTCCAGCAGGTTGAATTTTGGTTGTTTTACTTTCATTTGTTTGTTGATTAATTAGTTAGTTAAATGTGATTGTTTGAGAAAAAGTTAGGAAATAAGATTTTTTGTAAAATTTTCATTCATATTTTAGCATTGTTATGGGTTAGGATATCAGTTTATTAATACTTTCATAAAAATATGGATGAATTTCATTAAAAACAAGCATTTGATTCAAAAAAATGTATGAAATTGTAAATTATTACAAAAAATATAAAATTTAACAATTATTTAATATGTTTTTTGAATAATTTTTAATTGAAAAACCGTAAGTAATATAATTTATATAATTATTTAAAGTTGATTTATTGCATTTTATTTAAAAAAAGATGATTTAAAGATATCTTTTTGCAGTAAAAAGTATAAAAATTTAAAATAACAGTGAGTTTTTAAGAAAAAAATCCAAAAAACATAAATAATATCCCAGAATTGGGCTTAGATGTGATAATTTACAAAAAATTATTAAACTTTTATATTTCATTTTAAAATTTACACTTTATTTTAAAGTATAATTCTATTTTTGAGCTAAACCATTAGAAAATTTAATCATGCCTAATATTCGTTTTCAGGCCTTGCAGGCTGTACTAACCAGAACAATCCCTGAAGTAAAATCACCGTCTTTAAAAATCTCTGATTTTTATGGTGCCAACGTTTTCGACATAAAGAAAATGAAGGAATACCTCTCTAAAGAAGCTTATCAAAGCATAGTTAATTCTATAGAAAAGGGCGAGCCTATTCCAAGAGATATGGCCGAACAAGTAGCAACTGCCATGAAATCATGGGCTTTAGGTAAAGGAGCCACGCATTATACCCACTGGTTTCAGCCGCTTACGGGTACAACAGCCGAAAAGCATGATGCGTTTTTTGAGCCCACTGCCGATGGTGGTGCTATAGAAGTGTTTTCTGGCGATGCCCTGGCACAACAGGAACCTGATGCCTCCAGCTTCCCGAGTGGCGGCATACGCAACACATTTGAAGCCCGTGGTTATACTGCCTGGGATCCTTCATCCCCTGCTTTTATAATGGGCCGTACCTTATGTATACCAACTGTTTTTGTATCATACACAGGCGAAGCACTTGATTACAAAGTGCCATTATTAAAAGCTGTAAGCGCTTTAGATAAAGCAGCAGTTGATGTTTGTCATTATTTTGATAAAGGAATTGAGAAAGTAAATGCATCATTAGGTATAGAGCAGGAATATTTTTTGGTTGACATAGCATTATTTAACGCGCGGCCCGATTTGTATTTAACAGGTCGTACCCTTTTTGGGCACATGTCTGCAAAAAACCAGCAATTGGAAGACCATTACTTTGGTTCGATCCCCGAAAGAGTGTATGCTTTTATGCAGGATATGGAAACAGAAGCATTATTATTAGGTATTCCTTTAAAAACACGCCATAATGAAGTTGCGCCATCACAATTTGAATGCGCACCTATATATGAAGAAATAAACCTGGCTATTGATCATAACCAACTATTAATGGATTTGATGGACAGGGTAGCAAAACGCCACAACTTTAAAGTATTGCTGCACGAAAAGCCATATGCCGGCATTAATGGCTCTGGTAAGCACAATAATTGGTCGATGATTACCAATACCGGCAAAAATTTATTATCTCCCGGTAAAACGCCCAAGAATAATTTAATGTTTTTGGCATTTTTTGTAAATACTATAAAAGCTGTTTATGAGCATTCCGATCTGTTACGCGCATCTATCGCATCAGTAAACAACGATCATCGCTTAGGTGCAAATGAAGCGCCGCCGGCAATAATATCTATATTTTTAGGAAGCCAGTTAAGTGAATTGCTGGATGAGATTGAAACCTCAAGAATAAGTAAGAAAATTAAAGATGAAGCTTTATTATGGCAGGGCATTCCTAAAATACCGCAGATACTAAAAGATAATACAGATCGTAACCGCACCTCGCCATTTGCCTTTACGGGTAATAAGTTTGAGCTGCGGGCAGTTGGCTCATCGGCAAACTCTGCAAGCCCAATGACAATCCTGAACTTAATAGTAGCAGATCAGCTAAAAAAATTCAAATACGATGTTGATAAACTATTAAAAAAGGGCGAAAAGAAAGATGTGGCTTTATTAATAATTATTAAGAAATATATTAAAGAGTCGAAAAATATACGTTTTGAAGGTAATGGATATAGCGAAGAGTGGGAAAAAGAAGCAGAAGCAAGAGGCTTATCTAATTTAAAAACTACACCAAAAGCACTTGACGCATTCATATCAGAAAAATCTGAGATTTTATATGCAGAAACTTCTGTATTTACTAAACGTGAAGCACATGCGCGTCATGAAATATTATTAGAGAGTTTTTACAAGAAATTACAGATAGAGGCCCGCGTAATAGGCGAGTTAGTAACCAACGTGATTATACCGGCTGCAATTGATTATCAAAGTAAATTGATTGAAAATGCCAAAGGACTAAAAGATCTGGGCTTAAACGAATCTACTTATAAAGTTCAATTGGATATTATCAATCAAATATCCGAGCATATTAATTTTATTAAATTAAACGTTGACCAAATGGTTGCCGAACGCAAACAAGCCAATGGCATTGAAGACCTGCGCGAAAAAGCTATTGTATATGATGAAAAAGTAAAGTCATTCTTTCAGCCAATACGTTATCATGTTGATAAACTCGAACAGTTGGTTGATGATTCTTTATGGCCGTTGCCTAAATTTAGAGAATTGCTATTTATCAAATAATAAAAAAGCCTCCAAATCCCGGAGGCTTTTTTATTTACAAATGTGCAAACAGATCCGATTCGCGTTTTTGCTTTATTAATACTTCACGATACCTGGAAAGCAGGGTTGATTTCGAAATAAAACCAACAAACCGGTCATTTTGAATAACGGGTAAGTGCCAAACATCAACGCTGTCAAAAATTTCCATCACACTGCTCACCGATTGGTCATAATCAATAATTGACGGTGGCACCGCCATTATATCCGCTACAGTAGCATTGTCTGAAATATGATCAAATAATTGCTGGCGCACCAGGTCTATCCACACTATCCCGTCTAAAGCATCATCATTGTCAAGCACAGCAAACCGGTTAGCATTACTTGTTGACAGTAACTTATAAAAATCAGTTAATAGCATTTCTTTTTTTACAGCCACGTAGTCTTTTGTAATAATGCTATCCAGTGTAATCGCATTCAGCATGTCATAATCCTGTCCGGGATGAATGTTTTTTTCGTGCACTAACTCGTGCCAGTATATATTATGCGAACTTGATAAGCGTGATATAATGTATGATATAGACGATACGATCATCAACGGAATAAACAATACATAACCGCCCGTAATCTCTGCTATTAAAAATATGGCCGTTAACGGGGCATGCAAAACGCCGCTTAATGCACCAGCCATACCCACCGCTATAAAATTACTGGTGCTTAAATGCACCCAACCTAACAGATTTACCGTAAATGCAACAAATAAGCCTAAAAACGCCCCGGTAAACATGGTTGGGGCAAACGTACCGCCATTACCACCCGCTCCTATGGTAATACCCGCAGCTATAATTTTTGTAAAAACAAGGGCAGCAATAAACACTATCATTATTAACGGATTTGATAGCCATGAACTAAAAAATGTTTCTTCTTTTAAAGCGTCAATATTGCCGTTTAAAACGGCTTGTAAATAATGATAGCCCTCGCCAAATAACGGTGGAAACAAGATGATCATCAAACCCAGCAATAACCCGCCTGCCAGTGCACGTATATAGCGATTTTGTTTTTTTAGTATGCCCTTTTCAAGCATGACAGCTACTTTGGATATATAAACCGATATCCACCCGCTAAACAGTCCCAATAAAATATAGAACGGAAGCGCGCTCATTGCCCAACCTTCTGTTACTAAATGAAACAACTGACCTGAGTATAATAATTTGGAAACTACCACACCTGTAGCCGATGCTATTAACAATGGTATTAAGGTTGGTATAGTTATTTCGCCAATTAAAATCTCAAGTGAAAAAAGAACACCTGCAATAGGGCTGTTAAATACCGCTGCAATGCCTGCAGAAGCTCCTGCTGCTATCAAAACTGTTTTCTCGTACGGACTCAAATTGAAAAACTTGCCGGTATTAGAGCCAATTGCGGCCCCTGTACTAACAATAGGCGCCTCAAGGCCAGATGAACCGCCAAAGCCTACGGTTAATGAGCTGGTGATAAGTTGCGAATATATATTGTTATATTTAATGTTCGACCGGTTCTTTTTAATGTTGATCAAAATATTTCCTATCCCTTTTTGTATCCTGTCCCGGTTTATTAAATGTTGATAAGCTACAGTGAGGAAAATACCTAACGCCGGTAAAAAAACGTAGATAATGTGATATGGTAAATGCGACGATATATTTCTGCTTATATCCTCCATCACGCTGACCAAAAATTTGAGCGCTATTGCTGCAAGGCCGGCAAAAAAACCAACAAAAACACTGCAATAAATTAAAAAATTTCGCTGGCTATTTTGCCGCATGCGCCAACGGGCTATTTTATAAGAGATGGATTTTAACATAGATTGCCGGAAAATAGACCAAGTAATGACTTTACTGATTAAAAAAACGTATTAAGCAGTATATTTGGCCCATGATTTCTTCGCAAAGATATGATAAAAGAGGGGTATCGGCCTCAAAAGATGATGTACACAACGCAATAAAAAATATTGATAAGGGTATTTTCCCTAAGGCCTTTTGCAAAATTGTGCCTGATATATTAACTAACGATCTGCTATACTGCAATATAATGCATGCGGATGGGGCCGGAACAAAATCATCATTAGCTTATACTTACTGGAAAGAAACCGGCGATATCTCTGTATGGCGCGGCATTGCCCAGGATGCTATAATTATGAACCTTGACGATCTGCTCTGTGTGGGAGCTACGGATAATATTCTTTTATCATCTACCATCGGCAGAAATAAAAACCTGATACCGGGCGAAGTAATAGCTGCTATAATAAATGGCACAGAAGAAATATTAGCCGGACTTAGAGATGCGGGTATTGGCATTTATTCAACCGGTGGTGAAACCGCTGATGTGGGCGATCTGGTACGTACCATAATTGTTGACTCGACCGTAACCTGCAGGATGAAACGCAGCGATGTTATATCAAACGACCGCATTCAACCCGGCGATGTTATTGTAGGATTGGCATCATACGGACAGGCTAATTATGAAAAGGAGTATAACGGAGGAATGGGATCGAACGGCTTAACATCAGCCAGGCATGATGTATTTAATAAAACCATTGCCAATAAATATCCTGAAAGCTATGATGCTGCAATACCTTATGAGCTTATATTTTCGGGTAGTAAAAGCCTTACTGATTTAATTAGTATTGGTAATAACCAATCTGTTACAGCAGGTAAGCTGGTTTTATCTGCCACCCGCACCTATGCACCAATTATTAAACAAATATTAGATAAGTATAGAAGCAGAGTACATGGTATGATACATTGCAGCGGGGGAGCGCAAACCAAGGTGCTTCACTTTATTGATGAGCTGCATATAATAAAAGACAACCTCTTCCCTATCCCGCCTTTGTTTAAACTGATACAGGAAGAATCAAAAACCAGTTGGCAGGAAATGTACAAGGTTTTTAATATGGGGCACCGTATGGAACTATATGTACCACAAGAAATAGCTGCAGAACTAATAAGCATATCCCAAAGTTTTGGTGTTGAGGCACAAATTATTGGCTATGTTGAAGCTGCCGGACAAAAGCAGGTAACTGTTAAATCTGAATTTGGGAAGTTTGTTTATAACTAATCAACTACTACAAAAAAGGCCGCTTCGGATTTTCCGAGGCGGCCTTTTTATCTAAGGTGCTAACTTATTATTGTATTGAAATAAGCTTGGCTACAGTGATTGTAGATGTTGCAGCCGGACTATCCGATGAACTTGCAACAGCTTTAACTGTATATGTTTTACCTGTTACAAAAGGTGTAGTAGCAGTATACTTCAAGATAATTGAACCCTGATAAATAGTTGTATTAGGGTAACTTGAAGGCACAGCTGTATAGCTAATTGAACCCATTGAAGTAGTGCCGAACGAATCATTACTTGTCCATGATGCAAAGTGTAAAGTTTCCACTACGGTGTTGGTTGCCGCGTCAGTAATTGTAACATCAAATGCACCAGGCGCTTTGCCTGTTGTAGTTGCACCAAATAATACCTGTATAGTATTAACAGTTGTACCGGTAGGTATCATGTATGGGCCTGATGTTTGCATACCTACACTTGATAATTGCAATCCGGGTAACAAAGCCCCTACTGCAACAACGTCAACTGCCTTTTTACAAGATGATACCATGGTTATTGTCGTTAGTGCTATTAAACAAGCACCTATATATTTTTTCATTTTCATCATTTTAAAATTTTCGATTAATTTATTTTATCAATTAATTAAAATTTATACTTCAACCCAATTAATAAGCTCCAGGTGGTGTTGCTTGTTGCATCCGCAAATGGTGTGGTTACCAATTTACCATTCAACTGCCTCATGTTGTAATATGGAACGTTTGCTGTTGCCGGTGTATTTGCAAGGTTATAACCAACCCAGGTAACAGGACTTGAATAGGTAACTTGTTGTTGAACACCCCAATATTTATCAAGCAAGTTCAAGAAGTTTTGTATAGTTGCGCTAAACTGAAGTGTATGCTTGGTTTTGCCCTGCATAATGTAAAAATCTTGCAAGAAGTTTGCGTCAACTCTGTTATACCATGGTAAGAAAGCAGCGTTTCTTGCAGCAAACCCACCTCTGTGTTTTTTAAGGTAAGGGCTGTTGTTGATAAATTGGTCAAACGCAGCTGCTTGTTGTGCCGCTGTATAAGTATAAGTAACACCGTTAAAGGCTGTTGTATACTGATTGAACGACATGTCGTTAACGTTTTTAGGGATATACATCAGGTCGGTATTGTTATTACTGTCACCATTTAAATCACCGTTAACTGTGTAGCTGATGGGGCTACCAAATGAACCCTGATAGTATAGACCAAAAGTAGTAGCACCATGGTCAAGATAGTTGATGGTATAAGCAGCGTTTGCAACAATCCGGTGTGGAGTGAAGAAGCTTGAGTTACCCAATTCAACTTCATTTGAAGTACCAACATTTGGGTTACCAGAATAAGTTGAAGCAGCTGTTGAACCTAAATTAGCATTTACGTCTTTAGCTATAGTATAAGTATAAGCCAATGAACCGTAGAAGCCATTAGCATAGCTTTTGCTGATTTGTGCTGTATAAGCAGCAGAGTAACCCCGGCTTGTATTAGTTAACAAATAAATGTTTCCTAAACTCGGATAGATCAACCTGTCTGTAGCGGCAGGCGCAGCAACGCCAACACCTAAAAAGCGCTCTCTCGAAAGATCACCCTCTGAAGTTAAACCAGTAGCAGATCTTAAGTTAACGTTAGTATAACGGGTAGCATTAATATCTTTTGTCATTAACGCCTCTAAAGTCAAGTTATAACCATCGCCAAAAGATTTCTCAACAGCTAAGTTAGCTCTGAATATTTGAGGGAATTTATAATTAGGATCAACAACAACCGTTCCTGAAGAAACGCCCGTACCAGCAGTATTTGAGAAGTTAGCTGGAAACTGTGCAGCGATAGTAGAAGGGTCACGAACTAATTTAACGGCAGCCAATTGTGCAGGGTTGGTAATGTTACCGCTAAACTGGTACATACCGCTATTAGTAGGCATATTGGTTAAATATACATAAGGTACACGGCCTGTAAATAAGCCCGCGCCACCACGTACTATTAATGATCCGTCTTTTTTAGCGTTCCATCTGAAACCCGCACGTGGCGATAAAAGAATGGTACTTTTAGGGAATCTACCCGTGCTGTAGCTGGTAGTATTACCATTTTTATCTGGTAATTGTAGTGCTGCAACTTGAGGATTTTCCTCCGGATCTTCCAAATAAATTGGCTTATCAGCACGGATACCGTAGGTTAATTTGAAGTTATCGGTAACACTCACTTCATCTTGTATATAAGCACTAACGGTACCTATTTTTAATGATGCTGAGTAAGGTGCTGTTACACCTGGAGTTAATGAGTAAGTATATGCAAAATAAGCTGGTGCTGCATTACTTAAGAAATCAGTTAAGCTGTTATAAGCATAATAACCTGCGGCGCCTTGCATAAACTGGTTACCAACATATTGATACTCATAGTTACCGCCAGCGGTAATAGTATGTTTACCTGCATAATAAGTAAAATTATCAGTTATGCTTGTTGTGTTGTTGATAACATCGTTATTTAACGTAAAAGGGTCATTACCTGCACTAATATAGTTACCACCCGAACCATTGAAGATATCGATAGTTGGGAAGCTGTCGCCACCAGGGAATGTACGTTTAGCGTCTGTTTTAGTAATAGCAAATAATATCTGGTTAGACATCTTGCTGGTGATAGAGCTATTTAACTCTGCGGTGTAAGTTGTAACTATGTTTTTGAAACCGTAGTTAGAGTTTTGGAAAGCAATTGAGTTTAAGCTATAACGATTATTTGGTAAAGAACTGATTGTACCGGCGCGGCCAGTAACTGAAAAACTTGCACTGTTTGGTATTGAACTACCATTCAACTGGTTATCAGACGTTGCAGTTAAGTTGCTATATTTTAACGTCAATTTATTTTTGTCGTTAATATTCCAATCAATTTTTGCTAAAAAGTTTTTACTGGTTGGTGCAAATGCCGGGAAATTGTCATAACCGCCAGTTTGATAATTGTAGGTAGAAGCTAAATAATCAGACACTGCTTTTAGATCGGCAATCGGAGTTGCAGCTATACCACCTGTTCCTGATCCGCCCTTTGGAGAGAATGGGATACCAGGAGAGGTACTTTTTGTGTTTTCGTAGTTAGCAAAGAAGAATAATTTATTCTTGATGATCGGTCCGCCTAAAGTGAAACCATAAGTTTTTGTTGAAGATTTAGCTATGCTGCTTGATATGTCATTGTCGCCAATATGCACACCATTGTACAATTGGTTTTTATAATATTCGTAAGCAGAACCGCTAAAAGTATTGGTACCGCTTTTTGTTACAGCATAAATACCCGCGCCTGTAAAGCCAGATTGTCTTACATCAACCGGGGCAGCGTTAATTGATATCTGGTCGAAAGCCTCAATTGAGATTGGCTGTGCTATACCACCACCACCCGGAAGCGGATCTGTTGATAAACCAAAGCTGTTATTAATGCTGGCACCATCAATTTGAGTGTTGTTAAGCCTGCTATCGCGACCACCGAAGCTGTTACCGTTAGCCAATGGACTTAAACGAGTAAAGTCTGTAATACTACGGGTAATTGTAGGCAGGGTAGTTAACATTCTGCTGTTAATGTTGGTACTTGCACCAGCCCTGGCAACATTAATTTGTTTTTTACCTGTTACTACAATTTCCTTTAAAGCAGTTCCGGTTTCAGGTAAGGTAACATTTAAGATAAAAGGCTCACCTAATCTAAGATTGATGTCTGTAAAGGTTTGAGTTTCATAACCGATATAAGATACAACAACGGTGTAAGGGCCGCCGATACGAACGGCAGATAATGTAAACCTTCCATCAACGTTAGCGGCTATGCTGTAAACAGAGCCACTTGGCAGATGTGTTGCTTTAACGGTAGCGCCTGGCAAAGTTCCTCCCTTGGAGTCCTTTATAATACCAGAAAAACTACTTGTAGTTACTTGTGCAAAAGCGATACACGTGGTAAACAATGAAAAAAATAATAAGAGTAAATACTTCCTCATAAGTGTTTTTTTAATGATGAATAACGAATCAGTTAATTGCAACAAATATATTTGTTAACATCCTAACTATTGTTAATATAGTATTAACATATTATAATAATTATTATGTTTTTATCAACATTTTATCATATAATAACATAAACTGCAAAAATTCAGGGTCGATAGTTATAAAATTCACACTGATTTATGATTTTTAACCCTTAGTTAATTCGTAATTTTAGTAGACATTTATGAAACTAATATGATGCTATATTATAAATGTGACTTTCGCATTTCGAGCCTTTTACTTAGCTTTGGCTTTTAAAAATTATTAAAACATATTTTAAATTATATATGAACTACGATGTAATTGTTATAGGGTCAGGTCCGGGTGGTTATGTTGCCGCAATACGTGCCTCCCAGTTAGGTTTAAAAACTGCAATAGTCGAAAAAGAATCATTAGGTGGTATTTGTCTTAACTGGGGCTGTATCCCAACAAAAGCATTATTAAAAAGCGCCCAGGTATTTGAATATATTAATCACGCTGCCGAGTATGGTATAAAGGTTAACGGAGAGGGCGAAGTTGATTTTGAAAGCGTTATAAAAAGAAGCCGGGGTGTTGCTGATGGCATGAGCAAAGGCGTTCAGTTTTTAATGAAAAAAAACAAGATAGATGTACTAATGGGTACAGGTAAATTAAAAAGTAAAGGTGTAGTTGAAGTTAAAAACAACGATGGTGCTAAAGAATTTACTGCAAAACATATCATTTTAGCTACAGGCGGCCGCTCGCGCGAGTTGCCTAACCTTAAACAAGATTATAAAAAAGTAATTGGCTATCGCCAGGCAATGATATTGCCTAAAAAACCGGCAACAATGATAGTTGTCGGATCGGGCGCTATAGGTATTGAATTTGCATATTTCTATAATTCAATCGGCACCAAAGTAACTGTTGTTGAGTACCTGGATAACATCGTTCCGTTGGAAGATGAAGAAATTTCAAAACAACTTGCCCGCATACTTAAAAAACAGGGTATAAATATTATGACCAGCTCAAATGTTGAAGCTGTTGATGCCAGCGGCGAAACCTGCAAGGTAACCGTAAAAACTGCTACAGGAACAGAAATACTGGAAGCCGAAATTGTATTGTCAGCTGTTGGTATATCTACAAATATTGAAGGCATAGGTTTGGAAGAAAACGGTGTTAAAACCGATAAAGGTAAAGTATTGGTTGATGATTTTTACCGCACCAATATAGAAGGCGTTTATGCTATTGGCGATATTGTTAAAGGCCAGGCACTGGCGCATGTTGCATCTGCCGAAGGCATTATATGCGTTGAAAAAATTGCAGGTTTAAAACCAGAACCTTTAGATTATAACAACATCCCGGGATGTACCTACTGTGCGCCAGAGATTGCATCTGTTGGTTATACAGAAAAAGCAGCTAAAGAAGCCGGTTACGAAATTAAGGTGGGTAAATTTCCATTCTCTGCATCGGGCAAAGCAAGTGCTGCCGGCGCTAAAGATGGTTTTGTGAAAGTAATATTTGATGCCAAATATGGCGAGTTTTTAGGGGCACACATGCTTGGCCATAACGTTACAGAAATGATTGCCGAAGTTGTTACCGCACGTAAACTGGAGGCCACCGGACATGAGATCATTAAATCTGTACATCCGCACCCTACCATGAGCGAAGCTTTAATGGAAGCTGCCGCTGATGCGTATGGAGAATGTATACATTTATAAGTAAAAAGTCAAAAATAAAAATTAAAAAAGACCGATAGTATCAAACTATCGGTCTTTTTATTTTACCCTACTTCCTATTTTTACTTTTGATTTTTTACTTTTGACTTGAACATGAAACTACACACGATAGACACCGGATTTTTCAAGCTTGATGGCGGCGCAATGTTTGGCGTTGTACCTAAGACCATCTGGAACAAAAGCAACC
Source organism: Mucilaginibacter sp. (assembly GCF_028288205.1). Taxonomy (GTDB): domain Bacteria; phylum Bacteroidota; class Bacteroidia; order Sphingobacteriales; family Sphingobacteriaceae; genus Mucilaginibacter. The sequence goes on along the minus strand of NZ_JAQBOD010000043.1, from coordinate 18,906 downwards.
CTGCTGACGATAATAACTTGTGCACCTGGGCAATGCGTTGTTTATTAGTAGAAGATGGAGACAGATTAATATTGATTGATACAGGCATAGGCAATAAGCAGGACGAAAAATTCTTTAGTCATTATTATTTGCATGGTAATGCTACTATCGATAGCTCATTAGCCGGGCTTGGCTTTCATAGAGATGATATTACTGATGTATTTTTAACACACCTGCATTTTGACCATGTAGGCGGCGCTATTATTCGTGATGGTGAAAAATTGATACCGGCATTTAAAAACGCCACTTACTGGAGTAATAAGAAACACTGGGACTGGGCAGTAAATCCAAATGACAGGGAGAAGGCCTCGTTTTTAAAAGATAATATATTACCTATACAAGAAAGCGGGCAGTTAAAGTTTATCGATGCTCACGATAATGTAAAATTTACAGGTGAAATAAGCATTCGCTTTGTATACGGACATACTGAATCAATGATGCTTCCGTTAATAAATTATAAGAATAAGCAAATATTGTACATGGCTGATCTGTTACCATCTGTAGGGCATTTACCCCTACCCTACGTTATGGCTTATGATATGTTTCCATTGCAAACTTTAACTGAGAAAAAAGTTTTTTTGACCGAAGCGTTGGATAAAGACTATATTTTGTTTTTAGAACACGACCCAATTAACGAATGCTGTACCTTACAACAAACAGAAAAAGGCATCCGTTTAAAAGAAACATTTAAACTCAATGAGTTGTAGTAATACACCACAAAAACCATGCAATTATTACTGATTTTTAATAATTTATAATCTTTTTTTAATCATAATATAGGTAAAACTTTTCTTAACTTTGCACGTTAAATTTCTAAAAAAACAAGAATCGAGGTTTATAAATAAATGAGACAACTCAAAATAACCCAATCAATTACCAACCGTGAGTCGCAATCACTTGATAAATATCTTCACGAAATTGGTAAAGTAGACCTAATAACAGCCGAAGAAGAAGTAATATTAGCCCAAAAGATTAGAGAAGGCGACCAGGCAGCTTTAGAGCGTTTAACTAAAACTAACCTTCGCTTTGTTGTATCGGTAGCTAAACAATACCAAAATCAAGGTTTAACACTTGGTGACCTTATTAATGAAGGTAATTTAGGCTTAATAAAAGCCGCTAAACGTTTTGACGAAACTAAAGGATTTAAGTTCATATCATACGCCGTATGGTGGATACGCCAATCTATATTACAAGCTATTGCAGAACAATCTCGTATAGTACGTTTACCTTTAAACCAGGTAGGTTCATTAAGCAAAATAAGTAAAGCATTTTCTAAGCTGGAACAGGAATATGAGCGTGAACCTTCACCCGAAGAGCTGGCTGATATGCTTGAAACTACAGTTGACAAGATATCTGACACGCTAAGTAACTCGGGCCGCCATGTATCTATGGATGCGCCGTTTGTACAAGGTGAAGAAAATACATTATTAGATGTATTGGAAAACTCTGAGCCAAATACAGATTCAATATTAATTAATGAATCTTTATCAGAAGAGATCAAACGTTCACTTTCAACATTAACCGAGCGCGAGCGCGAAATTATTGTATTATTCTTTGGTTTAGGCACTAACCATCCCCTATCGTTAGAGGAAATTGGCGAAAAATTCAATCTTACACGCGAGCGTGTAAGGCAGATAAAAGACAAGGCCCTGCAAAGGCTGCGTCATACTTCCAGAAGTAAAATTTTAAAATCATATTTAGGTTAAATTGCCTGAATAGATTTGACTACTTTTTAAAAGTCGTCAAATCTTAAAGATCAAAGCCTTCCGATAACCGGGAGGCTTTTTTGTTATACGTCCCTTTCTTAATCTACTTTATTACAGATAATAAGCTGTTTAAGCGCTATCGACGATAATCCCCGGTTTAATTTGTTTGATTCACTGTTATATATATGTACAAAACACATAAATCACGTTGATGAATTAGTTACTTACCGTTATCTTAGTGATATAAAATAAATACGATATGACTATTCCTATTTATCAAGCAGACGCATTTACCGACCAGCTTTTTGGCGGTAACCCGGCTGCGATTTGTCCGTTAACCAAGTGGTTGCCAGACGAAGTAATGCAAAAAATAGCTATTGAGAATAACCTGGCCGAAACCGCATTTTTTGTAAAGACCGGCAATGGTTATTTACTGCGCTGGTTCACACCCGAATATGAGATAGATCTTTGCGGGCATGCTACACTGGCATCGGCACATATTTTATTCACAGAACTGGGGTATGCGGGCGACACCATCCATTTTGAAACCATAAAAGCAGGCGAACTAACTGTAAAAAAAGATGGCGATAAATATATTATGGATTTCCCGTCAAGGCCGCCAATACCTATTGAAAAACCAAATGGCTTAATTGAGGCATTGGGCGGGGTACAACCGGCTGCTATTTTAAGGTCGAGAGATTTCTTTGTTGTTTATGATTCGGAAATTGAAATTAGCGACATAACGCCTGATTTTTTTGCCCTGTCAAAAATGGACACGGTAGGTGTAATTGTTACAGCGCCCGGCAGAGATGTTGATTTTGTATCCAGATTTTTTGCACCCGGTGCAGGCATTCCCGAAGATCCGGTAACGGGCTCGGCACATTGTAATTTAATACCTTATTGGGCAAAACGGTTAGGCAAGAATAAGCTTCACGCCTACCAGATATCGGCCCGAAAAGGTGAATTATGGTGTGAGCTTAAAGATGACCGCGTTTTAATGAGTGGTAAAGCAGTTACTTATTTAAAGGGAGAAATTTACCTCCCGGCCCTATAAATGACATCATATAAATCATTTAGCGTGTCGGCAGGTACGCTAATTTTTTATTTCAAAGTGTTTCACATCAGGTGTTTCACTCCATATTTGCAAAAATCGGAAAAATGGCATAAAATGCTTATTGTAAGATACTTATCTTAGTTCACCTAAAGCTTTTGTACTGTTTCAAAGTGTTTCACTAATTTTTTCAAGTTGCTAAATATCAATAAGTTAACCTAAAAGAGTGTTTCATGTGTTTCATTATTTTGTGAAACACTACAACCTAAAATTAAATACTTAAAAACTCCTCCTTTAGGGGGCCAGCGACTAATACGCTACAGTCATTTGTTTCCTTATATGCATTGGGTTCTCAATTTCATCTAAAACTGCAATTGCAAAATCCTCCATAGATATAAAGCTTCTGCCCTGCTCATCGGTTAACAGCTGGTTACCACTTATCCTAAACTTTCCTGTACGTTCACCGGGTTCAATTTCAGCAGCGGGACTAACATAGGTCCACTCCAGTTCCTTTTCGTTTTGGTAAATTTTCAAAGCATCCCGGTGCGCTAACGAAATAGGTTCATATTCAAGAGGGAAATTTGGTGTGTCTACTAATTGCATACCGGGTGCAACTTCTAAACTGCCCGCCCCGCCTAATATTAATAATCTCTTGGTATGAGCCTGTTTTAAGCCTATCATAAGCGGTATTGCCAACTCAGCTACAGTTGATTCCGGCGCGCCATGGGTATTGCCGTAAGCGCAAACAACAGCGTCCTGGTCAAAAGCGCCGGTTTCAACATCCTGCGCCTTAAACAGATCGCCTTTAGCTACTTTTAAATGCTCATGCATAACAGTGTAGGTTTCGGGATGACGTACAACTGCTGTAACATTATGCCCGCGGTTTAATGCTTCTGTAACTATCCTGCTGCCAATACGGCCACCTGCGCCAAATACTGCGATCTTCATAATAGGTAAAGGTGAGAGGTCATATTTTGTTTGATTTTATTATATCTTTTTGGAAAATCAACTCCTTTTACCTTTCGCCTTTTACCTTTCACCTTAAAAGTTAATTTTTATAGTAAAATCATTTTTTTATGATTAATTTGAAAACTTGAATTTTATTAGGAGATAAAGATTAAATGCAGCTTACACAGTTAGAAATCAAAGGGTTTAAAAGCTTTGGCGATAAGATCACCATTAATTTTAATGAGGGTGTTACCGCTATTGTGGGTCCTAATGGCTGCGGAAAATCAAATGTGGTAGATGCCATACGCTGGGTACTGGGCGAGCAAAGCACCCGCATGCTTCGGTCCGAGAAGATGGATAACGTAATATTCAACGGCACAAAAACCCGTAAAGCCGCTAACCTGGCCGAGGTATCATTAACGTTTGACAATACTAAAAACATTCTCCCTACAGATTATTCGCAGGTTACCCTAACCCGCAAGCTATACCGTAGCGGCGATAGCGAGTACCGGTTAAATGATGTGCAATGCCGGTTAAAGGATATTACTGATCTTTTTTTGGATACGGGCATTGGTTCAGATTCGTATGCTATTATTGAGTTAAGAATGATCGAAGAGATCATATCAAACAAAGAAGGATCGCGCCGTAATTTATTTGAAGAAGCATCGGGCATATCAAAATATAAGCTGCGCAAAAAGCAAACATTTAATAAGTTAAAAGATACCGAGGCTGACCTGGAACGTGTTGAGGACCTGTTATTCGAGATACAGAAAAACCTCAAAATGCTGGAGAACCAGGCAAAAAAAACCGAGCGTTACTATCGCATTAAAGAAGAATATAAATTGCTTAGTGTTAAGCTTGCCTCGTTCAAAATCGCGGCTTTTGGCGATTCTCTTAGCAGAATAGAACAACAGGACCTTAAACATAGCGAAGAAAAATCAGGCATTGTTACCCAGATGGATACTCTTGAAGCCACTTTACAGCAGCAAAAGCTGGATAGCCTGACGAAGGAAAAGAATCTATCCATCCAGCAAAAGGCAACCAATGATTTTGTAGGTAAGATACGTGCTTACGAAAGCGAAAAAAAGATAAAGAACGAACAGCTAAAGTTTCAGCAGGATAAAGAAACAAGACTAAGCGAAGAACTGGAACGAGACCGAAATCAGCTTAACCATGTACTTTATAATATTAAGCGGTTATCTGAAGAAAAAGCACAGGAAGACGAAAACCTGCAAACCATAACTGAAAAGGTTGCCGACTTAAAGTTGGCAGTTGATGAATTACGTTTACAACAATCAAGCGCCCGGAATGAGTTAAACGAACTTACTACCGCTAATAATAACTTACAAAATCAAGCTTATAAAGTCGAAAAGGATATTGACATCCTGCAAATACAAGAACAGGCACTGGAGCAGGAAAGCCAACGCAATATGGAAGATGCTACTAATAAAAAGGTAGAACTCTCTCACTTTAACCAGGTTGTTGCCGAATTACAATATCGCACAGAAAACTTAGAAAAAGAATACCAGTTTGAGCTTAACCTGGAAACCGAACTTCAGGAACAAATAACCACTATTGAGGGCGAAGCAAGTACCATAAAAGAAACCATCATTACAGAAAGCCGTAAGCTTGACGCTAAGCAAAACGAATATAACCTGACCAAAAGTTTGGTTGATAATTTGGAAGGTTTCCCCGAGTCTATCCGGTTCTTGAAAAACAACAGTGAATGGGCCAAAAATGCTCCACTGTTTAGTGATGTGCTGTTTTGCCGCGAGCAATACCGTGTTGCTATTGAAAACTATTTAGAACCGCTAATGAATCATTATGTGGTAGAGACTTATGATGACGCAGTAAAAGCAATTAACCTGCTAAGCAACTCGGCACGCGGCAGGGCACAGTTTTTTATATTAAGCAGTTATGTTGATACGGACAGTTCTATACCTTTTAAGGATGATGCGGGAGGCTTACGCATCCCCGCTTTAAATGTGGTTGAGGTAGAAAAAAAATACCAGCCATTGGTAAATCACTTACTTAAAAATGTTTACCTGGTTAATGACGAATCTGAATTAAACAACTCCAACTTAACAGATGGATTGGTTATAATAGCCCAAAGCGGTAAGTTTAATAAGTCCAAATATACCATGGCCGGTGGCTCTGTTGGTTTATTTGAGGGTAAAAGAATTGGCCGTGCAAAGAATCTGGAGAATTTAGCCAAAGAGATAAAAACGCTTGATGTAGATCTGTTTGAGCTCAAAACACGATCGAACGAGTTACAGGCAAAATCTGCAGCATTAAAAGCGGCGGGTAAATCTGCCGAATTAAGCCAAAAGCAGGCAGAACTTAATCGTTTAAATACCGAACTGATAACGGTTAAAACGCGCCAGGAGCAATATGAAACATTTATTGAGAACAGTCTTAACCGCAAGGACGATATCGCCAAAAAAATAAGCGGAATAAAGGATGAGATAGCTACCCTACAGCCACTATTGGTTGAACTAAAAGCTAATAAACAAATTCAAAACGATCTGCTTGTTGATAGGCAAGGCGCGTTTAATGAGTTGAATGAAATGGTATCTGTACAATCAAATACCTATAATCAGGAAAACATCCGGTTTCATCAGCAGCAAAATAAAGTATCAGGATTAAGTAAGGACCTTGATTACCGGTTTACTCAACAGGAAAACCTGGAAAGCCGCATCAAACAAAACAACGCGGAGCTTGATAAGGTAAAAATAGCTATACAGGAAAATTTACAGCAGTCAGATTCGTCAGATGATAGTTTGTTGGAAATGTACAGCCAAAAGGAAGAACTGGAAAAAGCAACCCACGAAGCCGAGCAGGAACATTATTCTTTACGGGGAGCAATTACAGAAACAGAAGATGCTATAACTACGCTGCGCCGTAAAAAAGATCAGGCAGAAGTAATTGAAAATGAGCTGAAAGACGAACGCAATAACCTGCGCATAGAACTCAATGCTTTAAAAGAACGCCTGTCTGTTGAGTTTAATGTTGATATTAATGATTTGCCCGAAAGCGAAACAGCTACAAATGAAAATGAACAGGAACTGCGTGACAGAACAGATAAATTAAAAAATCAGCTGGATGATTTTGGTGCCATAAACCCAATGGCTGTTGAAGCTTATGCCGAAATGAATGAGCGCTATGAGTTTATCCAAAATCAGAAAAAGGATTTGGGCGAAGCAAAGGCATCATTACTGGCAACCATACAGGAAATTGACGATACTGCTAAGGAAAAATTCATGTATGCTTTTACAATGGTGCGCGAAAACTTCATCAATGTTTTCCGTTCATTGTTTAATGAAGAAGATTCCTGCGATTTGATCCTTACCGATCCGCAACACCCGCTCGAATCGGATATTGATATCATTGCCAAACCAAAGGGTAAGCGCCCGCTATCAATAAACCAACTTTCAGGTGGTGAAAAAACACTGACGGCAACTGCTATCCTGTTTTCGCTTTACCTGTTAAAGCCGGCGCCATTCTGTATTTTTGATGAGGTTGATGCGCCGTTAGATGATACCAATATTGACAAGTTCAATAACATCATACGTAAGTTCTCTACAGAATCACAGTTCATTATAGTATCCCACAATAAAAGAACCATTGCCAGCACCGATGTAATTTACGGTGTGACAATGGTTGAGCAGGGAATATCACGCGTTGTCCCGGTGGATATCAGAGAATTGGCAGACTGATGAATATGCAAAAGTGTGGATTGAAAATTAATTAATATCTTTTTCAATCATTCGCATATCTGCACATTATTTTTTCAGTTTTAATTTTTTATCAAATACCATCCCATTGAATTTATGTTCAACCAATTTGATAGCGGCCGCATTTGATTCTTCAATAGAAAACGTTTTTAATTTGGTAGATAAACCCTGTATTTGCGGACCGGTTGTGCTGTAAAGCCCTGTTTTAACATAGTTTAAGGCATGAGCCAGTAAACCTTCTGTAGGATCCCCAAAATCTTTGGTAACATCATCATAATCATTTACACCCGGATAAGTAGTTGAGCCTGGTGTCATACCTGAATAATACCCTCCCTGGGCTAATGAGTTTTTGGTTTCTAATTCCGGAATATATAGTTGATATTTATTAATATCTATATCAAAAAAAGCAACGGGTTTACCATAAGTAGTTGTACCAATTAGCTGCACATTTAAATGCGGGCGCAAGTTATTAATGGTCAGTTCGCTTGCAGATGCTGTTGCTCCTGTTACAATAAAAAATACACGGCTAATGTTTAGTGTTCCTTTTTTTGCAAAATTTATGGCATTGCCGGCAACAGTATAATCAAATTGAGCATAATTATAAAGCTGATTATTAGTTGGATCGCGACGCACCTGGTTTTTAAGCAGACTTGCTTTTCCACTGCTTAGTATATCATTAAAATAAGAGCTATACATTATCGTTCCGCTTTTTGCAGCCGGAACAATTAAGTTGTCCAAATACTCGGCAGTTGACACAAGACCACCGCCGTTGTAGCGCAGATCAACAACCAGGTCTGTAATACCCTGGGTTGCAAAATAATTAAAAGCTGCATCTAATTTAGCATCAGCATTATCACCAGAAGTAAAACTGTTAAACACTATATAGCCAACCGTTTTACCTGTAGCCACATTAAAAGTTTTGTAAGTTAAAACCGGATTGATGGTATAATTTGCTGCACTAAGTGTAACGCTAAATGTAGATAGGTCTGCCTTTTGCAAAATCATTGTTATTGCGGTGCTGTATGCATAGGCATTGATAACAAACTGGGTATGCGTTCCAGAAGATCCGTCATAACTCAAATTACTATTACCATTAATTGAAGTGATCTTATATCCTCTCTTCACTCCCGCCAGATCAGCAGGCGAACCCGGATATACATATTTTACACGCAAATCATTAACATCATTAAATAATGGAGCAAAACCAAAGTCGGCATTTGTTCCGCCTAATGCAGTCGACACCTGCCCCTGATCAATAAATGAGTATTTGGCTTCTCCGGGTGCTGCCGAATAATACTCATAAGGTTTTCCTGTTGATGGATTTATCTTATACTGAGAGATAGCATCAACTTCTTTTGTTAATGCGCTTAGATCGTCTGACCCTGAGATTGCCCGCGGATTAAATGCAGCATAGCTTGGCAGACCATCGTACCAATAATATGCTTCTTTGGCATATAAAAACACAGAGTCCTTTACCAGGTCAAGCGTTGAACCATTTTTTGACGGCGCAATTTCATTATTGCTTTTTGTATCTTTTTTACAAGAAGCCGACAGGCAGGTAATAAGTATAATAGTTAAATAAAATGTTTTTTTCATGTTTATATTAAGGTAATATTATAACGACAATCAGCTTAACTATGTTATATTCAACATTATAAAAACCCGCTAACATTAATATAGTCAACCCCTGTTGCCTCTGCACAAAGTATATCATCAGCAGAGTTTCCTATCATCAGTATATCTTTCCTGGTTAAACCATGCTCCTTCATTAATAAATGAAGCACATCTGGTTCAGGTTTAGGTAATGTTTCTTCGGCAAAATAACAGGTTAAATAAGGCTCAAGCCCGTGCCATTCTGTTTGTTTAATTTTATTTAATTGCTGAATCGGGTTGCCATTAGTTACAAGGTATAGTTTTTTACGGTCAATTACAATTTCCTGCATCAAATCAAGTACGGCTTGATAAACTAATAATTTTAAAGGAAGCTTAGCAGTAAGTAATAAATGCTGAAAATTGATCCGGTACTTCTCGTCTATACCTAATTTTTCTTTTACCCGGTCAAAAACTACATCCTTACCCTCTGTCGTATAGGTTGCCACCATTAAATCGGTTATTGTTTTTGCGTCTGATAGCTCTGTATATTCTATTAAACTGGCAAACAAATAATAAACCTGGAATAAATAATCTTTTTCAGGATAGATAACATTATCCAATTCAAACACAAAGGCCTTTTTACGCTGATTTATATCGCTATATTTCATTACTTGTTACCTGTATATCAATATTGTATTCTTTAAATAGTTGCTGCGATTCTAATAAAAGGCCCATCTCTGCATTATCCAGTACATAGATTAGATCAACGGAGTTATCCAAACATAGGGCCAGCATTTCATGCGTATATGATATAGATTGCGGATTGGGTAATTGTAACATTTTACCTTGCATAAGCATAAATGCAGGTAATGTATGGTAATCACCTAAAACAACATCATCCCTGTTTAGTTGTTTTTTAAGGCGATGCGCCTGTGCCGAATTGGCTGCTGTTATAAGAATACTCACTATTATTGAACAATTAAACCATCAACCATTAAAACCTTACGGTCTGATATATTTGCCAGTTCTTCGTTATGGGTAACAATTACAAAAGTTTGGTTAAACTCATTACGCAGCTTTACAAAAAGCTCATGCAGCTCGCGCGCATTGGCCGAATCAAGGTTACCTGACGGTTCGTCGGCAAATATTAGTGCCGGTTTATTAATTAAAGCGCGTGCTACGGCTACTCTTTGTTGCTCACCGCCCGAAAGGGCATTGGGTTTATGGTGAAGCCGAGCGCCTAATCCAAGTAAATCTAACAGTTCTGTAGCTCTCTTTTCAGCTTCGGCTTTTGATACTCCGGCTATAAAAGCAGGAATACAAACATTCTCCAGCGCGTCAAATTCAGCCAATAAGTGGTGAAATTGAAATATGAAACCAATTTTACGATTACGAAAGTCGCTTAAATTTTTGTTGTTCAGTTTATTTAGCTCAACGTTATTGATGAATAGCTGACCAGAATCGGACTTATCCAGTGTACCTAAAATATTAAGCAGGGTACTTTTACCCGCGCCTGATGCGCCAACTATCGTTACAATTTCACCTTTTTCTACTTCAAAATCAACGCCCTTTAATATTTGAAGTTGCCCGTATGATTTATGAATAGCTGTTGCTTTAAGCATGGCCAAAAATAGCGATTAGAGATTAGAGATTGGTGATTTGTTGTTAACTTTTCTAAAGTAGAAGCCTTGTTATGTAACATTTTTATTGGTTTTACACCCTTTTTTAATTAATCATGCTATCCTAATCACAGCAAAGTAAAACTAATCACCAATCTCAAATCACCGATAATTGATTTTAAAACAAAATCATTAGATTTACCGCAAATTCCTCGAAAAAATATGAATATTCACGAATACCAGGGTAAAGCCATATTAAAAAGTTTTGGCGTAAGAGTACAAGAAGGCATAGTTGCAAATACTGTTGAACAAGCTGTTGAAGCCGCTAAAAAATTAAAGGAAGACTACGACTCAAGCTGGGTTGTTATTAAAGCACAGATCCATGCCGGTGGTCGAGGTAAAGGCGGTGGTGTAAAATTGGCTAAGAATTTAGACGAAGTTAAACAAAGAGCTACCGATATTTTAGGAATGCAATTAGTTACCCCACAAACGGGCGCTGAAGGTAAATTAGTACGTAAGATATTAGTTGCCCAGGATGTTTATTACCCGGGCGAAAGTGAAACTAAAGAGTTTTATATAAGTGTTTTGTTAGATCGCGGTAAGGGCCGCAATATTATCATGTATTCTACCGAGGGTGGTATGGATATAGAGGAAGTTGCCGAGCATACCCCGCATTTAATATTTAAAGAAGAGATTGATCCTAAAGTTGGTTTGCAGGGATTTCAAACCCGCAAGATCGCTTTTAATTTAGGTTTATCAGGTGACGCGTTTAAGGATATGACCAAGTTTATCGCTTCATTATATAAAGCTTACGATGCTACCGATTCTTCTATGTTCGAGATCAACCCGGTATTAAAAACATCAGACAATAAAATATTAGCTGTTGATGCTAAAGTGAATTTAGATGATAACGCGCTATACCGTCACCCTGATTATGCAGCAATGCGTGATACAAACGAGGAAGACCCTACCGAAGTTGAAGCAGGTAAATCAAACCTTAACTATGTAAAGCTTGACGGTAACGTAGGCTGTATGGTTAATGGCGCCGGCTTAGCTATGGCTACTATGGATATTATAAAACTGGCCGGTGGCGAGCCTGCTAACTTTCTTGATGTTGGCGGTACCGCTAATGCGCAAACAGTTAAAGCCGGTTTCAATATCATACTAAGCGACCCGAATGTTAAAGCGATTTTGATCAATATTTTTGGTGGTATTGTACGTTGCGACCGTGTTGCGCAAGGCGTTATTGATGCTTATAAAGAAATAGGCAATATCCCGGTTCCTATCATTGTTCGTTTACAAGGCACCAATGCAAAAGAGGCAAAAGAACTGATAGATAATTCTGGCTTAAAAGTTTACTCAGCTATTCTGTTAAAAGAAGCGGCTGAAATAGTTAAACAAGTATTGGCATAGCAAATTATATTTAAATAAATTATTAAAGGGGCCCTGGCCCCTTTTTTTGTGGCTAATAAAAAACATTGTATTAAAGAAAATGTAGTTAACAGGGTACATTGTTGCAACAATGTCGATAAAGAGTAAATTTAATAATTAAATTACATGTTTAAACATCTATTTATTTATATTTGTATCATTAAATAAAACAATCAATCATGGCAACAGCAACAAAATGGGTTATAGACCCTATGCACTCAGAAGTACAATTTAAAGTTAAGCACCTGGTTATATCAACCGTAAGTGGCTTTTTCAAAAGTTTTGAAGGTTCATTAACGTCTGAAAGTGACGACTTTGAAGGCGCGTCTGTAGAATTCACTATAGATATCAATAGCATTGATACCAACCAAACTCAACGCGATGAGCACTTAAAATCTGCTGATTTTTTCGATGCGGAAAAATATCCAAATCTTAAATTCAAATCAACTTCATTTACCAAAGCAGGTGATGACGAATATAAATTAACAGGCGATTTAACTATTAAAGATGTAACTAAACCGATTACACTTGATGTTGAATATGGTGGATCTGCAGATGATTTTTATGGAAATACGAAAGCCGGCTTTGAAGTTACCGGTAAAATTAACCGTAAAGAATTTGGCTTAACCTGGAATGGTATAACCGAAGCCGGTGCAATTGTAGCAGGTGAAGATATTAAGATTACCATTAACGCTCAATTTGCTAAACAAGCGTAATTTTTATTTCGGGTTTCAAATATTCGATTTTGAAATTTTATATTGGCATGTTTAATGCTATAATTCAAAAGCAATCTCAAAATGAGGTTGCTTTTGGTGTATATTGCAGCCAATAAATCCGAAATCGAACATTTGAAAATCCGATATTTTACAAACAATGCTAATTAAAATATACCCTGAAAACCCAAATCCAAAAGCTATTGAACAGGTGGTTGATGTATTACGTAAGGGCGGATTAATTATCTACCCTACTGATACAGTTTATGGTTTGGGTTGCGATATTACCAATCATAAGGCTATTGAGGCTATTTGCAGTATAAGAAATATAAAGCCTGAAAAGGCTAATTTCTCTTTCGTATGTTACGACTTAAGCCATATATCAGACTATATAAAACCAATTGATAATACCACTTTCCGTTTATTAAAAAAGGCGCTGCCGGGGCCATTTACATTTATATTTAATGCCAGCCACAATGTACCCAAACTGTTAAGCTCTAATAAAAAAACAGTAGGTATACGTGTGCCTGATAACAATATAGCACGCGAGATTGTAAGGGTGTTAGGTAATCCTATCCTCTCTACCTCTATTAAGGATGATGACGAGATCATTGAATACTCTACCGACCCTGAACTGATCCACGAAAAATATGAGAACCTGGTTGATCTGGTGATTGATGGCGGCTATGGCGATAATATTGCATCAACCGTTGTTGATTGCACATCCGGCGATTTTGAGGTAATACGTGAAGGTAAGGGTGAGTTGGAATTGTATTTATAACAGTTGAGACTTAGTTTTTTAATTTTTAAGTCTATCCTTCCTTTTTTACAAATGAAAAAATTTTTTCAAACAGCTCATTTACATTAAACGGCTTAGGTATATAATCATTCATGCCTATTTCAATACAACGTTCCTTTTCACCTTTAATCGCATGTGCCGTCATAGCTAAAATTGGTATATCTTTTTTATCGCCTTTCAGTTTACGGATGTTGTGGGTTGTTTCATATCCGTCCATTTTAGGCATCTGCAGGTCCATTAAAATTATGTCATAATAGTTTTTTTTGTATTTGCTTAAAGCGATAACACCATTTCCGGCAACGTCTATTTCAAATTCACGTTTTTTTAATACTTTAACTATTAGCATTTGGTTAATTGGGTTATCCTCGACAACTAAAACATGAATACCTTTTCCGCTTTGGGCGGGTAGTAGCGTTTCATCGGTTTTATTCTTTACATCCTCTTTTTTTTGCTTAATTCTATTCTTTAAAAATGGTAGGCGAAAATGAAATTCGGCTCCATGATTAGGTTCACTTTTTACAAAAATCTCACCGTCCTGCATTTCAACCAACTGTTTTGCAATGCTTAATCCAAGACCGGTACCACCAAACCTGCGTATGGTGCTTGTTGTTGCCTGTTCAAAGCTCTCGAATATTTTTGATTGCTTTTCTTTTGATATACCTATGCCATCATCTTTTACAATAAATTCAATTATAATATTATTTTCATTTTCATCAACTCCGGCCATAGAAACATTAATATCCCCTTTATCAGAAAACTTTATAGCGTTTGAAATAAGATTTAGTAGTATCTGGCTTAATCTCACAGAATCGCCAATAATTATTTCGGGTATATTACTATCAATGACAGTAACAAGTTCAAGATTTTTTGAATGAGCTTTAGCCTCCATCATAGTTACAATAGAATCAATTGTACCCCGCAAACTAAACGGATTTCTTTCAAAAAGTATCTTCCCGGTTTCAATTCTTGAAAAATCAAGTATGTCATTTAAAATCACTAACAAATCATCGCCCGACTTTATAATTATCTGAATGTACTCCTGTAATCCTTTGTCTGTAACTGATTCTTCCAGCAATCGCGCAAAACCCAATATGGCATTCATTGGTGTACGTATTTCATGACTCACATTTGCCAGGAAAAGCTGTTTTACTTTTTCTGATGCTTCGGCTCTTTCTTTTTCCCTGGTTAAACTATCCTCGACATCCTTAAGCTCCTGTATCTTATGTTCAAGAGTAGCCGTCATGTCGTTAAAAGCTTTAGCCAACACCCCAATTTCGTCGCGCGAGTAAACCTCAACACGCGTACCTAATAATCCCTGGCGAATAAGAGCGGCCCCATCAATAATTGCTTTTAACCCCTTTTCAATGCCTCTGCTTACAGATATGGTAATAAGTATACTTGTTGTACCAATAGTAAGTGAGAGTGCGAGTAATAGCTTAAGTACAATATTTTCCAGCCACCTGGAACCTTCGCCTAATGTAAATGAAAAATCATCCTCCAGTTTAGTAAGCTTCCTGTTGATGCTCTCTGCATACTCCAGTACCGTATTTATTTGAGATTGCGATGCAGTTTTTGAAGTTATCATTACATGCATTTTTTTGCCGAGCGGAATTAGCTGTTCCATTTTCCCCTCAGCCTCACCCCAGATAATAAATGCGTTTTTAATATAATATACGTTGTGGAACCGCCTCATAAGCTTGATCATTCCGTCAACATCATCCGCATGGTTACGCCCTTCTATAAACCCTTGCCGTACAATATCAAGATCAGGATGTGCTTTTTGAAGCTGCAGTCTGGCCTTTTTATCCCCTAACGGAACTTTTAAAAAATCAAGAAATGCATTGTAATCTTTTTCATCATGCGATGATGCGTAGATACGCAAATGATAAACCGCATCTTTTTGTGCCTTTGACCATAACCCTTCTCCTTCAACATATGAGCGTACAGAAGAAAGCGTATTAACAGCAAACCAAAGTGTACTTAATTCTATTACTACAAGCACAGCCATGGTACCAATTGTAAAATACAATTTCCTGGAAATAGAGGTATCTTTTAGCTTAGTTTGAAGAAAAGAAATTATCATATTTGGGAAAATGCTAAATTTCGTTTTTATAAGACTGATCGATCATTATCAGCTTAGCTTGCGGAAATTAAAGAAATTCCTCAAATAAACTATATAGTTTAACCTAAATATAAGTTTATATATTAAATCTTTAGGATACATTTATCTATAAAGAAAAATAAAGAAGTTTGGAGATATAATTTTACAAAGATGGCCTTATGGAATGTATAAATCCATTAATTTTTTCGAGGTAATCTTCAGATTCTAAAAGCTTTACAAATTTACTTCCAACTATTGCACCGTTAGCATATTCGCAGGCCTTTTTAAATGTAGCATTATCGCCTATACCAAAACCGATAATTGCAGGGTTTTTTAATTGCATGGCTTTAATACGTTTATAATAATCTTCAATACTATCAGATACATCTAAACTACCACCTGTTATTGATGATGATGAAAGCAGATAAATAAAGCTATTACTCAACTCATCAATTTTACGGATACGGTCTGCAGAGGTTTGCGGTGTAACTAAAAATATATTGCTCAGTTTGTTATCCTTAAAAAAACCGGCATACATGGTTTCATACTCATACATTGGCAAATCTGGTACAATAACACCGTCTACTCCCGCTTCAGCAGCTTTTTTGCAAAACTCTTCCACACCATATTGAACTATTGGATTAAAATATCCCATTAAAAGTACCGGTATGGTTACCCGCTTACGCAGGTCTTTTAATTGCTCGAATAATAAATTAAGCGTCATGCCATTATCCAGCGCTTGTTGTGAGCTATGCTGAATGGTTGGCCCATCTGCCACAGGATCTGAATATGGAAAGCCTATTTCCAGAAAATCAGCTCCGGCTTTTTCTAATGCTTCGGCAATATCAAGGGTAGTATTCAGTTGGGGGTAACCTGCTGTATAATAGATGGATAATAAATTATCTTTCCTGGTAGCAAAAAGATGGTTTAGACGGTTCATTATTAGTAGTTAAAATATTTAATATACGTGTCTAAATCCTTATCTCCACGACCTGATAAACAAATGATCACGTTATCATCTTTCTTAAATTTCATTTTCTCTAATTGTGCCAATGCATGTGCAGATTCTATTGCCGGTATAATACCTTCTAATTGGCAGCATAACAGGCCTGCCTGCAATGCCTCATCGTCTGTTACACTTGTATATTGCGCACGGTTTACTTTATACAAATGCGCGTGCTGCGGGCCTATACCCGGGTAATCTAATCCGGCAGATATAGAATAAGGCTCAACCACCTGCCCGTCGTCTGTTTGCATTAATATGGTACGGCTTCCATGCAAAACACCTTCCCTGCCCAAAAACGTTGTAGCTGCAGAGTGTCCGCTATTCACGCCCTTCCCGGCTGCTTCAACCGCAATAAGCTTAACACTTTCATCATCTAAAAAATGGTAGAACATACCCATGGCATTGCTGCCACCGCCTACGCAGGCCATTACATATTCTGGTAACTCTTTACCGGTATGCTCAAATAATTGCTTTTTAGCTTCGAATGATATGATAGATTGAAAGCGCGCTACCATATCTGGATAAGGATACGGGCCAACAACCGACCCGATAATATAATGTGTATCAACCGGGTTGGCTATCCAGTCGCGCAGGGCCTCATTGGTGGCATCTTTAAGTGTTTTACTACCAGAACAGGCCGGGACTACCTTCGCGCCCAACATCTTCATACGCGACACATTTGGGGCCTGGCGCTCCATGTCAACCTCGCCCATATAAACTACGCATTCAATACCCTTTAGCGCACAAACCGTAGCGGTTGCTACCCCATGCTGGCCCGCACCTGTTTCGGCGATTATGCGCTTTTTTCCCAGGCGTTGTGCAAGCAATATCTGGCCGATTGCATTATTAATTTTATGCGAACCCGTGTGGTTCAGGTCCTCGCGCTTTAAAAATATATTGGCGCCATATTTTTCAGAATATCTTTTAGCAAAATATAATGGAGACGGCCGGCCAACATAATCTTTTAAAAGCAGATCGAACTCGGCCTTAAAATCGGGCTCATTTATTATCTTTAAATATTGCTGCCTTAATTCTTCAACATTAGGATACAGCATTTCGGGCACGTAAGCGCCACCAAAATCGCCATAATAACCATGTTCGTTAACTCCGTATTTCATGCGTAGTAGATTGTTTTAACAGGCTAAACGCCTGTTTTAATTTTTTTATATCTTTCATTCCGGGTGCTGTTTCAAACTTACTGTTCAAATCGACACCATAAAATTGGGGGTGTGCAA
This sequence comes from Mucilaginibacter sp., assembly GCF_028288205.1. GTDB lineage: Bacteria > Bacteroidota > Bacteroidia > Sphingobacteriales > Sphingobacteriaceae > Mucilaginibacter. The sequence goes on along the minus strand of NZ_JAQBOD010000043.1, from coordinate 931 downwards.
TTATAGTTACCTGCTCCAAATTATCCAAACTTAAACCTCCGCTCAAAAAAAACGGTATGTTCAATTTATATTTATCTAATACCTTCCAGTTAAAGGTTTTGCCAGAGCCGCCGTGTGTATCTGTCTTGGTATCGAACAGGAAATAATCAACTTTGCCGGCGTAATCATTTAGCTGGTTAAAATCAAAATCTTCATTTAGGCCAAAGGCCTTAATAACTGTCACCCTGTTTCTGAATGAATTGGCAAATTCAGGAGTTTCTTGTCCATGTAACTGTATAGCATCAAATCCAAATTCTTCAATAAGCCGGTTAATTTCCTGCTGATTTTCATCCACAAAAACAGCAGTTTTTAAAATTGACGCAAGCAGACCGTTCAAAGCATCAGCAGGTACTTCACTAACAAATCTTGGCGAGCGATCATAACAGATAAAGCCCATATAATCAGGATCTAAATCAGCAACTGCCTTAATATTGTCCGGATATTTTAACCCGCAAACCTTTATTTTCATTTTAATTTTCAACAAGGGTTTTAAAACTTGTTAATGCTCTCTTACTAACTAATGCTTTTTCTGCTTCATAAAAACAATCCGCAAAGCTATTTTGAGGATTTATTGTTTTAATAGCTAATGCCGCGTTTGCTAAAACCACATTGCTTTGCGCTGTAGTACTATTGCCGTTTAACACCTGCATAAATATAGCGGCCGATTCATTAACCGTGCTTCCTCCAACTATTGCTGATGGGTCTACCCTATCAAAGCCAACACTTTTTAATGTGTTTATTTTTTCACCTTCAGGGGTAAATGTTTTAAAATCGCACGTAAGCGAAATCTCATCATAACCTTCCAATGCATTTAAAATAGTATATTTTTTGTCAGATCGCTGATAAAGATAGGCATACATGCGCGCAAGCTCTAAATTATAAACGCCAACCA
>NZ_JAQBOD010000032.1 GCF_028288205.1 Mucilaginibacter sp. | reverse complement strand
TAATGATCAAACACCCGGTTGATATGGTAGAGATCCCGGCTGGTGAAAACATCACTGCTACCTACGTAGCCGGGCAAATGAAAAATGCACCGCATGTACAGGGTGCTAAAGACTTTATGGATTTTTTAATTAGCCCGGCAGCCAAAGCCATTTACAGGAAATACGGATTTACAACTATGTAGACATGAAAAAGTACATTTTAATGCTTATTGCAGCTATAAGCAGCCTGTAGGTTTTCGCTCAAACAGACACCCTGTACGTTTATGGTCCAGGTGGCCCAACTTCTGCCATGCAGGAATGCGCAAAAGCATTTACAGCGAAAACTGGCATCCTGGTAAAAGTAACTGGTGGCCCCGATACAAAGTGGCTGGCTCAAGCGCAGCAAAATGCTGATTCAATTTATGGTGGTGCCGAATACGGGCTCACCCAATTTATACAAAACCATCCGGAACTGGTTGACGCAATTACAAGGGTTGAATTATAAAAAGGAATAGCGGCCATATTGGTGAGGCCGGGTAACCTGAAACATATTTTAAACCCTGAAAGACCCATTCTTACGCTATCTTTGTACCATGAGACTATTCGGAGCCATATTAGAAGAAGAACTGCATGTTAACAGTCAACGCAAGATACTTCCTGCAGAAACGGTTCTGATGCAATCCAACAGCTATGTACGTTCCATACCGGTGGTGCTTTCCGGCAGTATGCGGGTAATGCGCCAGGATGATGATGGCCGGGAAGTATTGCTCTATTATATTAAACCGGGCGAAAGCTGTATCATGTCCTTTTTAGCCGGGATACATGAGGATACCAGTAAGGTTAAATTAGTAGTGGAAGAAGATTCTGAGGTGCTGATGTTACCCGTGGCAAAAGCCAGCGAATGGATCAAAGTTTATCCGGAATGGGCCGACTTTATATTTAAACTTTATCATAAACGATTTGAGGAACTACTCGATGTGATCAATGCTGTAGCCTTCCAAAAATTAGACGACCGGATAGTTACTTTACTAAAAAGGAAAGCCAGCGTTTATGGGTCAAACGAGTTCAGCATTACACATCAGCAGCTGGCCGAAGAATTAGGAACTACACGCGAAGTGATCTCCCGGCTGTTAAAACAGATGGAAAAACAACAATTGATCACCTTATCCCGGAATAAAATCACTTTAAAAACGGCTCTGTAACATAGGTCACAAACTCCGGGCTCATTACCTGATACATTTGTTCTATATTTTAAACAAGTGGAAATAACAGGGTACGCGGCAGCAATATTAATTGGGTTATCATTAGGTCTCATTGGCGGTGGCGGCTCTATTCTGACCGTTCCTATCCTGGTTTACTTTTTCCGGGTAGATCCGGTTATGGCAACAACATATTCCCTTTTTGTTGTAGGGTTAACCAGTTCGGCTGGAGCAATAAGTCATTACCGCAAAAACAATGTCAACCTTAAAATAGCTTTGCTGTTTGGTATTCCTTCCTTAATAGCTGTGTTCGTCATGCGTAAATGGGTAATGCCTGCTATGCCGCATCTCTTGTTAAACATAGGTTCTTTTGAACTAACCAAATCTGTATTGTTGATGCTTGTTTTTGCGATTTTGATGGTGGCCGCTTCAGTTTCAATGATCAGGAAAAAGAAGGAAATTTTAGCCAGCGATTCGCAATTGAGTTATAACAAATTGGTAATCCAAAGTATCATCGTTGGCATTATCACCGGTTTTGTTGGCGTTGTTGGCGGCTTTTTGATTATCCCCTCATTAGTTTTGTTTGCCGGCTTACCTATGAAAAAAGCGGTGGGTACATCACTAATGGTCATGACCATCAGTTCATTATTGGGGGTATTGGGAGATATAAGTCGTCATGCACCTATCAATTATAGTTTTTTAATAATGTTTTCAGCATTTGCCATAGCCGGAATTATCATGGGAAGCTACCTCATTAAACATATTAACGATGCTAAATTGAAACCGGCCTTTGGTTGGTTCGTGCTCGCGATGGGATTATTTGTTTTAATTACAACTTTATATAAATAGAAAATATGAATATCATTTTTCAACCCTGGCCCTGGTATATCGCCGGGCCGCTGATCGGGCTAATCGTGCCGGCTTTATTGTTACTGGGCAATAAAACGTTCGGTATCTCATCGACACTCCGCCAGGTCTGCGCGGCTTGCATCCCGGCTAATATTTCCTTCTTTAACTACGACTGGAAAAAAGAAAGCTGGAACCTATTTTTTGTTTTGGGTGTAATCATAGGCGGGTTTATAGCCACTTACTTTCTTTCAGTTCCCGGGCAGGTGAGTATTAATCCTGCTACTGCCGCGCTACTTAAACAGGAAGGTGTTAAAGATTTCAGCGGTTTACTGCCACAAGATGTATTCAGCTTTAGCCAGCTATTTACTTTACGGGGATTTGTATTCATGATAGCAGGGGGCTTCTTAGTTGGCTTCGGAACACGTTATGCCGGCGGATGCACTTCTGGTCATGCCATCATGGGAATATCCTCTTTACAGTGGCCATCATTAGTAGCTACCTGTTGCTTTATGGTGGGCGGCTTTATCATGACCTGGTTCATCTTACCTTATTTATTACAGCTATGAAAAATATCAAATTTTTGATCGTGGGAATGCTGTTCGGCATTATACTCGTTAAATCTCAGGTGATCTCCTGGTTCAGAATTCAGGAAATGTTTCGCCTGCAGGCGTTCCACATGTATGGCGTAATCGGAAGCGCAATAGTGGTTGGGATAGTTTCAATATTATTGATCAAACGGTTTCAGCTAAAAACAATACATGACGAGCCAATCGTAATCCCTGACAAAAAATTCCATTGGGGTAATGTATATGGCGGACTGATATTTGGATTGGGCTGGGCCATTACAGGCGCGTGTCCGGGGCCGCTGTTCGCGCAGATCGGCAGTGGCTTTTCGGTTATCATCATTACACTATTAAGCGCTATTGGCGGAACCTGGGTTTATGGTTTATTAAAAGAAAAATTGCCTCATTAATTACAAATAAAAATGAAAATTGAACAATTTGAAGATAAAGGACTATCGCATTATTCTTATGCGATTTTAAGCGAATGTGACCGCCAGGTAATTTTAATAGATCCGGCAAGGGATATAAGCCCCTATTTAGCTTATGCTGAAAAACATGAGGCAACAATTATTGGGGTAATTGAAACGCATCCGCACGC
>NZ_JAQBOD010000015.1 GCF_028288205.1 Mucilaginibacter sp. | reverse complement strand
TAAATGGTTTCATATCTCCCTGAACCGGTACATTCATGCTTTTGGCAACCTCGGCATATAGATCAGACAGGATAAGCTTTTGGGCCACGTCTTTATAATTAGGCGCTGTGCTTATCATCCCAAAACGTATGTATTGGGCCATAAACCATATACCGTATGCTATTTTAGGCGTGTTAACCATACCATTGTTATAAAATAACATATAGTCATCCTTATACTTTTTTACACCAAGGTCGCAGCCAATATCAGTTGACCCCATTAAACGGGCCTCAATTACCTGTACCGGCGCATTTACATAGTTTGGCTGGCTTAAAAATAGGGCTGCTTTTTTGCGGTTACTCATTACATCGAGCCATTTGCAGGCTTCAATAATGGCTTTCATCACATTTTTCAGATCTTCCTTATTAGTTTCTGCAAAAGCTTTGTTTACCACCAACGCTTTTTCGGGATGGTTTTTCCATATATCCTGACTGGCAATGTGGGTAAAGCCGATGTTTTGGGTTGCGGCAACGCCATTCCACGGTTCGCCGACACAGAAACCTTCCATATTATCAACTTTCATATTAGCCACCATTTGCGGCGGCGGTATAGTGATTATACCTACCGATTTTGAACTTACACCTGCGGCGGCTAACCAGTTGCGCAACCATATATCATGCGTGCCGCCTGGAAACGTCATGGCAAAAGTTACTTCTTTTTTTGTTTTTATCTCTTTAATGGCCGCGGCCACACGTTTAAGGTCATTGTAGCCAACAATGCCGCAAAAATCTTTTGAAAGCGTAATGGCCTGCCCGTTATTATTCAATGTCATGGCTATCCTCATTTCTGAGCCGGCCTTGCCGCCTATGCCTGTATAAACCGAGAATGGCATGGAAAACAGGCAATGCGCGCCATCCAGTTCGCCGTTTAATATTTTATCGCGCACTACGGCCCACGAGGCTTCTTTTGATAATTGTACGTCTACGCCGTATTTTGCGAAAAACCCCATTTCTTTGGCTATAACCAAAGGGGCGCAATCTGTTAATGGAATAAACCCTAACCTGATCACCCTTTTTGGCGGGTTGGCTCCGGCTACCGTGTTAAATAACATCAGCAGCAATACACCGATTAACAGGAGCTTTGATTTTTGATTTATATGTTGAGTCATGATCTTATTTTTTTAAGTGTGTTATTGTTTAATAGCTACTGGCTTAGTATAAAAAAAGTCGGGTGTAAACTTGAACATGATATAGGCCCAGTTGGCTGTTTTATTAAATGTAGCTGCAACAGCATTAGTAGTAGCCTGGCCTTTGGCAAATGGCATACTGTCTGTAGCTTTCATTAGCGAATAGCCAAATTCAATATTTGTAAACTTGTTCATGTTATAGCTTACTACTAAGTCGCCTTCTTTACCCAGGTCTTTATTGATCACTGTTCCATCGGCTTTTTTCATGTCCTTATTTAATGAAAATGAGTGCAGGTCAAGCCCAATGGAAATAATATTTGTTGCATATTTGATTTTGAAATAGGGGTTATTTAAACCCCCTGCCGGTGAGCCGCTGCCCGCGTAGAAATAATCCATATAGCCCCAGAATTTGTGAGGGGTACCATATAATGGGTCAAAACGGTTATCTTTTCCTGAAGGGCTAACAGCATTATTTCCCGAAAGCACATCATAGCCCGGTGTAAAGCTAAAGTTGCCCTTTTGGTAGGTTAAAGCAACGGTGTAATGATAAGCATCAAGGGCAACATTGTCACGATCAGTCCCTGATTGACGATAATAAGCAGCCTGCAAAGCGAATTTTCCAAAATCGGAAGCATTACCTATGGTGTGATTTATCATTAAACCATAAGTGTAGCGATGTACCGGTGAGTAATCATAAGTATCTGTGCTACCTGTTCTTACAAAGCGGCGGCCATAAACATAGCCTGTAGCTGCACTGCCTACCGAGTCAAGGCGGTATTTGCCAAAATTATCGTTAAAGAATAGCGCAGAAAATTTGGTCTGGTCTATTTTTTTGCTGATATATAAACTGGTGAATGACTTATAATCTTGTGTTGCCCCATTAGTGCTTGGCGGATTGGCAAATACAGGCGTTCCTGATTTTGAGCTATTATTGCCCGCGCTTCCACCCGCGGCCAAAGGAATTAAACCTGCGGGAACTGCAACCAGGGTACCCAATGAGTTTTTAACTATTGCAGGGACATTAGCAGGCAAATAATCGGTATTGGTTATGCCAACCGCGTCTGAATTTTGGTTGTAGGCATAACCCAGGTCAACTTGCCAGCCGTGATGCACAGCCTTTAACAAAACCATATCATGGCGGCGGGCCTGTTGCAGCCAATCAAGGTTGCCTATCAGCCTCGAATCGTCGTAAATTAATTCCTGCCTGCCTATTTTAAGGCTAAGCATATCTAAAAGTTTAAACTTAATAGTGGTGTCCGCTTTGTTGGCCAGGGTAAGCTCGCCCCATGCCTCATGCAAAAGCAGGCGGTTGTCGGTAGTTGAGATAGACGATGCATCGGCCCCCCAAACACGTACATCCTGTAAGCTAACACCAAATGTTAGCCTGTCCCATTTATAACCAAAAATTAGCCGGGTGCGCTGAGAAATGAAATCGCCGTTCTTAGAATCATTGACAACAAGGTTGCCATATCCATTACGATTTTCGGCCCTTGTGCGTAGTTGGCCGGTTAATGTTATCTGTGCCTGGGTGTTTAAGGCCTGGCAGCAGGTAAGAATTGCAATTATTGTAAAAAGCTTGCGCCGTTTAAGTACATTTTTATACATTTGGTAAGTTTTTAAGTTGTTAAAGCGATAAAACTATTTTTACCCTGCCCGGAATGCGACCTCCTGGCGGGGTTTTTTATGACATATGATTTTTGAGTTTCTTCATAAGCTACCCGTTTTTTAATTAATTCATTTTAAACAATTTATTGTTATAAATATATTGTATTTAATGTAAAAAATGAAATAATGCCAAATAATTTCTAATTTTTGTGACTAAAACCATATAATAGGGAATATTTTGATAAAATTTCAAAAATATCGAATCATTTTTTTGGGTAAATATGAATTTTGTAAATTTTAATGAATAAATTTTCACTAAAACTTATTCATTATTTGATAAAAATAATTTTTATACGATCAAAATCACATAAAACAGCCTAAGTTTGATTGTTTTAGATTAATTTTATTAAATTACTCAAGGTTTTACTCCTGTTAAACGATATATATATAAAGCTAAAAAAATAAAAAGTGAAAAAATCAAAGTATGAATGCGATGTAAATAGTTGCTTTATGTGCCAAAACTGCTTAAAAGAATGGCAGCCGGCCATCGCTGCTAACAAAAGCAACTTTAAAGTAAAAAAAGGAGAGGTTATTTTTAACGAGGGAGACCCGGTCAAAGGCATCTATTTTGTTTATGAAGGAAACATTAAAATTCATAAGAGATGGGGACAGGAAAAAGAGTTGATTATAAGATTTGCCTCAAAAGGGGCTGTTTTTGGTCACCGCGGATTGGGCAGCAATGATATTTACCCTATTTCTGCAACAGCATTGAGCGATAG
>NZ_JAQBOD010000013.1 GCF_028288205.1 Mucilaginibacter sp. | reverse complement strand
CGAATATACTACTTGTTGTCAATGTAGCCGGAATATTCCGGTGAACAAATGTTAATGGAGGAATTATCATGACCTTAGTAAAATTTGATGAGGGGAAAAGCAAGGGCAGCCTTGTACGCCCCGGGTTTGACAACATTTTTGAATCTATTTTAAATGATACCTTTTTGTCAGACCGGATGGTATCGCGGGTGCCAGCGGTAAATATTGCGGAAACAAACGGGCACTACCATATTGAATTGGCTGCGCCAGGGCTGAAGAAAGAAGATTTTAAAGTGAATCTGGATGGCGATATGCTGACTATCTCGGCGGAAAAGGAAGCAGAGCAAGGGGATAGAGATAAGAAGTATAATAAGCGGGAATATACTTATACCTCATTTGTTCGCTCCTTTACCTTGCCAGAATCAGTGGACGAGGGAAGTATAGAAGCAGAATATACCGATGGAGTGTTGAGGATTAATATTGCAAAAAGAGAAGAAGCCAGGACAGCCAGCCGCCAAATTGAGATTAAATAATCTCATATAATAGGTATCATTTTTTTATTGGGCGCTGCTAAACAGCGCCTGTTTTTTATGCGATGTTGATCTCTAAATATCAAATCAAGAGAAAAATATCAGTAAGTCAGCGTCAAACCTGGCTACCACAAGAACAAATTAATTAAAGCTATGTGGTACTATCAATATTATTGGGGAATGAACTGGATAGGTGGAGCATGTGGATTTTCCTGCTGATCTGGATATTTGCAGTTCCATACAATATCCCCGGTCAGCGGCACCAGAAGGAAGATGCGTTGGACATCCTGAAAGAACGTTTCGCCAGTGGCGAAATTAATCAAAAGGAATATGAGGAAAGGAAAGCGATTATTGAAAAAAAGTAAAAAAGCTTATCAGACTTCTGCACTTCACAAGAAATACGTGATTCGCGTGTTCCTTTTTTTATTGACAATTTCGTTTCTGCCGCATACATAAGTAATTGTCTGCCCCCAACAAAGCGTACTAAAAAAAAATTCTTAGGATGTCCAAATTTTTGCAATCTCAATATTAATGAGTTAAAACTAATTTAACATTGGAAGCATAACTTTACCGGCAGGTAGTTTTAAGGGAAATTTCAATGATACAGAGCTGCTGGAGCAGATTAAAGAAAACGATCATTTTGCATTTGATGCTTTATTTGATCGTTATTGGAAAAAACTATACCAAACAGCTTTTGCCCGGTTAGGCGACGAAGATACTGCCCAGGATATTGTTCAGGAAATATTTATAAAGATATGGAAGCGAAGGGAAAGCCTGGATATCCAAACTTCGCTGGAAAATTATCTGCATAGCGCGGTGCGTTTTAGTGTAATAAGCCATTACAGATCAAAAAAAGCAAGCGAACTGCAAATGCAAAACGCATTAGAGCGAATTAATCTGTTAGAAGATTCTATTGGTTCGCTTACTGATTACCTGGAATTGGAAAGAACGCTGGAGAATGCGGTAAACGGGATGCCTGAAATGTTAAAAAAGGTTTACCTGTTAAGGAGTGATAATCATTCAGTAAAAGCCATTGCCGGTGAATTGGGGCTGGCAGATCAAACCGTAAAGAATTACATAGCAGAAGTTACCCGCCGTTTGCGTATAGTGATTACAGAAAAATATCCCGGGAAGCATTTAACCTATATTGCAGTTTTAGCAACTGTGCTTTACAAATAGTTAACATAAACATTACATAAATTATAAGTACTTATTGGGGTTAGCAGCGACTTAATACTGAAAACCCTAATAATGGATATTAATAAATTTAGAAAAAAGTTAAAACGGTATCAAGAAGGCCAATCCAATGAAACGGAGAGTGCTTTAATAGAGGCCTGGTATAAATCATACCCTGTTGATGAGCAACAGCCTGATGAAAAAAAGGCGCAAATTTTACGTGATAATATTCATAATAAAATAAAAGCGGCCACATCTAATCCCCCACTTATTTATTTACCTCTCTTTCGTATTGCTGCCAGCCTGGCAATTATTTCAACCATATCTCTGCTGATCTGGAAATATACATCTTCAAAACAAGCAGAACACCTCTCTTATTATACAGTAACAACCGGCACAAAAGGAATAAAGCAGGTTACACTGCCAGATGGTTCTGTTATATGGCTTAACGCGGATAGCCGGTTAAAGGTACCTGTTGCTTTTAAGGGGCATTTTAGGGAAGTATACCTGGATGAAGGCGAGGCATTTTTTGAGGTCAAACGAAATCAGTACCATCCTTTTATAGTGCACAGTACAAATGTAAATGTACAGGTTTTGGGTACTTCATTTAATGTAAGGAGCTATAAAAATCTTAAAAGTACTGAAGTAGCAGTTGCTACGGGTAAGGTAGGGGTAACAAAAAATGGCCATACACTGGCTATGCTGCTACCCGGGCAGGAGCTAAGCTATAATCATGATAGTGGTAAATATTATCAAAAAACAGTAAATCCAGACAGGGTTCAAAGCTGGAAACAGGGGTATACTTATTTAAAAGATGTTGATTTTAAAGAACTGTCACTGGTCATCAAAAATATTTTTGGCTTATCGCTTAAAGCTGGCAACAACCAGGTTAACGCTTACCATTTTAGCCTGCGGGTAGATCATCATATTCCCGCCGACCAGCTATTAAAAGTTATAAGTCAGATACACAATACACAATTCAGAAAGGAGGGGAACAATATAATTCTCTATTAAATAAAAAGCGGCTCTGCGGGAACAGAACCGCCATAATTTTTTGCAGGTTAATGGACGGTAATCCGGCCTGCAATGCTCAGTAACTCATTCATTATCACTAAAGCAAAACAAAAATATGAATTTCTATACACAATTGTGGAAGCAATTTATGCGCATTACTATTTTATCATTTAGTATTTTATTAACAATTGGGCTCCTGTATGTACAGGCAGCCAATGTAAGTGCCCAAAGTTTGGACCAACGCATCAACATTAAATTTGATCATGAAAACCTTTACGATGCTGTAAAAAAAATAGAGCAGGCAACCAATATGGTATTCGCCTACGATACTGAGTATCTGGGTTTAAAAGATAAGTTTGTAAAATCGTCCAATTTTCATAACGAGCAGTTGGAGGCTATCTTAAACAAGATATTTACAGGTACAAATATTACTTTTAAACAAGGTGCAGGCAATATATTATTGGTTAAAAAGCCAGTACCCGGCAAAATATCAGGAAGAGTAACTGATGAAGGCGGATTACCCTTGCCGGGCGCTACAGTTATAGTAACAGGTACCAATAATGCCACCGTAACCAATGCTAACGGTTTTTTCACCATGAACCTGGAAGAGGGAAACTATTCCATTACGGTTAGCTTTGTTGGATATATTAAAACCGATTATAAGAACATAACTGTAAAAGCCAATCAAAATTATATACTGAATGCCATATTGAAAAACAATGCGCTTTTAGAAGAAGTAAATGTTTCTTATGGTAAGCAGTTAGGTCGTGAAATTACCGGTTCTATTGCAGTAATTAAAACTGCTGATTTAGCTGATATACCGGCAAATCAATTTGCGCAGGAACTACAGGGAAAAGTTGCGGGGGTTGAGATAACCCAAAATAATGGCGCCCCAGGCAGGGGCTTTCAATTCAGAATACGAGGTGCAGCCTCCTTATCTTTAACCAATCAACCGCTTTTTGTAATTGATGGTATGCCCATTACCGGTAGTATTAACAACATTAATCCGGATGAGATCGAATCATTTACAGTACTTAAAGATGCATCTGCCACAGCATTATATGGTTCACGCGCTTCAAACGGGGTAGTGTTGATTACTACTAAACACGCTAAAGCAGGTGATTCAAAAGTTACTTTTGATGCCTATTATGGTATTCAGGCTATTCCGCAAAAAGGCCGCTATAAGCTAATGAATGCGCAGCAATGGGCACAATTTGAGAACGAATACTACCAGGATAAGCTTGCCTATGAGCCTGCTTCTAAACCTACGCTTGACCCGGTTTATCAAAACCCAGGCCGGTATGGTGCAGGAACAAACTGGTTTGACGTAATTACCCGCAAAGCGCCAACCCAATCGTATAATTTAACGGTTGCTACAGCCAGGGAACATTCGCAATCAACAGTTGTAGTAGGTTATATTAATCAGCAGGGCGTAGTTGTAAATACAGGCATGCAGCAATTTTCTTTACGTATTAACCAGGATCTTTCTTTAGCTAATGATAAAGTTAAAATAGGGTTCAATATAGCCCCAAGCTATCATCTTGATCATAACAACAGGATAGCTACCGAAGGTGTTGGAAATGTTATTGAAAAAGTATCAGAAGCAAGCCCGTTAACATCACCTTATAATCCTGATGGCAGCTATACTTATAGCGCGGCCAGCCCCGGCCAGGTAGCTAATATTAACCCATTGGCTACACTAATGGAAACTGTAGATAACTATAAAACAACCCGGATACTTGGAAATGGCTATTTAAATTATGAGATCATAAAAGGACTTACCTTAAAAACAAATATAGGTATTGATAAAGGATCCGAAACGCGGGATCTCTTTATACCTTCTGCCATAACTACAAGCCTTGTTTCAACCGGTACAAGTTCATATGTTGATAATTATTCCTATACAGCTGAGGCTTATTTAAATTATAAAAAAACCTTTTTTAAAGATCATAATATCGAAGCGTTGGTAGGCTATTCTGCTCAAAAATTTTCTCAGGAAAGCAACTCAATAAACGGGTCAACATGGTCCACAGATGCTATACCTTATTTAAGCCAGGCTACCATAATTACTTCAGGCACCAGCAATACAACCGCTTATTCGCTTTTATCCACCATAGGCCGCTTAAATTATGATTATAAAGGCAAATATATTCTATCAGCGGCTATACGTAATGATGGATCCTCACGCTTTGGTATCGATCGTAAATATGGATATTTCCCTTCAGTGTCGGCAGGATGGATACTCAGCGATGAAAAGTTTATGGATAACTTTAAATTCGTTAATTTTTTAAAAGTAAGGGCCAGCTATGGCTTAACAGGTAATAACAACCTGTCAAATTATGCACCAATTTCGCAAATTGGAAGTGGACAGGCTTATAATTATACCTTTAATAATGTATTACAGACAGGTGCTGTTAACAGTACTTTGGGTAATGCCCAATTAGCATGGGAGCGTAACAAACAACTGGATATAGGGTTAGACATTTCTTTGCTTAAGGACAGGATATCCTTTACTTATGATTATTATCATAAACTAACCGATGGGTTGATTCAGAACCGTCCAATTCCGGTAAACTCCGGCTTTACATCCCTTGCATATAATATAGGCGCTATAAAATTCTGGGGGCACGAATTTACCGTAAATACGACTAATTTGAATGGTCGGTTTAAATGGACCAGTAGTTTTAATATTTCATTTGACCGGAATTTGGTTACCAGTTTAGTATCTCCGGGATATATCATCAGAAACAATACCATTTCATCTGATTATGATCGTACAGCAGTTGGTAAGCCATTAGGGATGTTTTATGGATTTGTTTTCCAGGGCCTTTATAAAGATGCGGCAGACCTGGCCAATTCTCCTAAACAAACGCTTGCTACCGCCGATGTTGGAACTATTAAATTTAAGGATGTTAACGGGGACGGTATTATTGATGCTAATGACAGAACGTATATTGGAAATCCTAATCCTAAATTCAGATATGGTTTTACCAATAACTTCAACTATAAGCAATTTAGCTTAAATATCACCATGGCCGGCTCTTATGGAAACCAGATTTTAAATGCCGATAAATGGGCTTATTTAACTAACATGGACGGAGCACGCGGAGGATTGTTAGCTGCTGTGGCTGATCGCTGGAGGTCACCTTCAAACCCGGGGTCAGGAATTTATCCGAGAACAGAAACGGGTACAACTTCTCTTGGCCGGGATGTGGAATCACAATGGGTTGAAGACGGTTCATACATCGCTGTTAAAAATATAAACCTTGGTTACACTGTACCGCTAAAAGGTAAAGGTGTAGTAAATAACTTAAGAGTTTACTTGTCTATCACAAACGCATTGTTTTTTACTAAATATTCAGGCCTTAACCCTGAAGTTAGCTTAAATGGCTTAAATGGTACGGGCGAAGGAATAGATGAAAATTCTTATCCGGTTTACAGAACCTATTCAATGGGTGTTTCAGCAAGTTTTAAATAAGCCTTAGAGCTTAATATAACCTTTAAAAAAATGAAAAAGATATATTTATTAATAGCATTGGTTGCTTTTACAGTAACATCATGTAAAAAAAGCTTTATTGATCTAACCCCTCAGGATCAGATATCAGGAGCTAATTTTTATCAAACAGAAACCGATTTCAGGCAAGCCTTGGCATCAACCTATGTTACGCTTAGAGCTTTATTTAATTCAGACTTCTATATGTCAGAAATGCGATCAGATAATGCGGATTATGATTATTATCCGGTAAACGTTGGTACAGCCTATGTTTATCGTGAATATATTCATGATTGGGTTGACGACGCCTACGACTCCTATACAGGCGATATATACAGATATTGCTATGTTGGTATTTCAAGAGCTAATACTATTTTAGACAAGTTACAGACAGCTACTGCCGTTAGTGCAAGTTCAAAAAGCGAAATACAGGGCGAAGCTGAATTTTTAAGAGCTTTATATTATTTCAGGCTGGTAAGATATTTTGGTGGTGTACCCTTATCATTACATGAAGTAACCACTGCTGATCAGGCTTTTATACCGCGTGCATCTGCTGATGATATATACAAGCAGATTATTGCTGATGCAAGTGATGCCATAACCAAACTTCCTACGGTAGCTTTTGCTAAAGGGCAACAAACCGGAGCGGCTACTAAAGGTGCGGCAACCATGCTGCTTGCTGATATTTATATGACGCAAAAGAATTATGCCGGTGCCGAAACCTTATTAACTACTTTACCAGGTATGGGCTATGGTTTATTGCCAACATATGCATCTGTGTTCTCAAGTACTAATAAAAACAGTGTTGAATCTATTTTTGAAGTACAGTATATGGCAGGTGCTTCAGGGGGGCAGCAAAGTAGTTTTATCTACCTGTTTTTACCACGCACAACAGACACCAAATTAATAACCAGCGGTGTTACAACCAATAACTCCACCTCCGGTGGCTGGAATGTTCCAACACAAGATTTGCTGAATGCCTACGAACCCGGAGATACACGGTTGGATGCTTCTATCGGCATAGCAGAAGGAACTTATAATTCAAGTTATATTTTTACTATATCTGCTTATAAAAGTATTATAAACTATAAGCCTGCTGCAGGTAAGATTGGCCGTCCATTTGATAAAAAAGTGCTTAACCCGGTAGCTACAGCCAATAACACAGACGATGACTGGCCTGTTTACCGTTATGCCGATGCTTTATTGATGTTGGCTGAAGCACAAAACGAACAGGGTAAATCAGGTCCGGCTTTAACCGGTTTAAATGCAGTACGTGCCCGGGCTTTTGGAAATGCTTTACATAATATTACCACCACTGACCAAACTGCATTAAGAACTATTATAGCACATGAAAGACGCATAGAGTTAGCTTTTGAAAATCACAGATGGTTTGACCTGCTTAGAACTGGAACTGCCATAAATGTAATGTCTGCTTTTGCTACTCAGCTAAAAGTATTGCACCCTTATTTATCAACAGCTTCATATAATGTTCAGCCCTTCCGCTTACTGTATCCTATACCATTATCCGAAAGGAATGTAAATCCAGGATTAGTACAAAACCCGGGATATACTTTTTAATAAATAAATATAATTGTTCATAATAACAAAGCTGCTGTATACAGCAGCTTTGTTTACCTGGTTAATGCCACCAAAGCCTATGTTAAATGGGAATAAGATTTAAAATAAAATCTATGAAAACAATTAAAATTTTAATGCTGCTGTTGGTTATTTATGCTGTTGGATATAGCCAGGATAAAGCCACAAATGGAGGGCAGTTTTCATCTCCTGCTCCTGATTTAAAGCATGTTCTGCTACCAAATGGATGGTCACTTACCCCTGCCGGAAGATCATTAGAAGTTGGAGATTTACCATTGAATATTGCTGTTTCTGCTACCGGCAGGCTAATGGCAGTAAGTAATAACGGCCAGGGTACTCAAAGTATCCAGCTTATTGATGCCATTCATGAAAAAGTGTTGGATAACCTGGAAATACCAAAATCATTTTATGGACTGAAGT
>NZ_JAQBOD010000004.1 GCF_028288205.1 Mucilaginibacter sp. | reverse complement strand
TTGAGATGTTAAAAGAAAAGTCGTCTATCATCAAGGTTATTGGTGTTGGCGGCGGCGGTGGTAATGCAGTAAACCACATGTACAAGGCAGGTATTACAGGTGTTGATTTTATAATCTGTAACACTGATGCGCAAGCGTTGGAGTTAAGCCCTATACCCAATAAGGTACAATTAGGCGCAAGCTTAACAGAAGGTATGGGTGCAGGCTCAATACCCGAGGTGGGAAAAAATTCGGCTATTGAAAATATTGACGACATTAAGCAAATGCTGGGCGTTAATACCAAAATGTTGTTTATTACAGCAGGTATGGGTGGTGGTACAGGTACAGGCGCAAGCCCTATCATTGCCAAAGCCGCGCGCGAAATGGATATATTAACCGTTGGCATTATCACTACTCCTTTCTCTTTTGAAGGCAAACGCCGTAAAATGCAGGCCGAAGAAGGGATGGAGGAATTGAAAAAATATGTTGATTCGTTCCTGGTAATATCAAACGACAGGCTGCGCCAGATATTTGGTAACCTAACATTGGGTTCGGCATTTGCACAGGCTGATAATATTTTAACAACTGCCGCCAAAGGTATTGCAGAGATCATAACCTTGCCGGGCTATATAAACGTTGACTTTAAAGATGTGCGTACTGTAATGAAAGACAGCGGCGTATCCATTATGGGAAGCTCGGCCGCCGAAGGCGAGAATCGTGCATTAAGAGCAGTTGAAGGCGCGTTATCATCGCCATTATTAAAAGATAATGAAATTGAAGGCGCGCGTTATATCCTTTTAAATATTAGCTCGGGCGAGAAGGAAGTAACTATGGACGAGGTAAGTATTATTACCGACTATATTCAGGAAGAAGCCGGCCTTGCTGCCGACCTGATATGGGGTAATTGCAAAGACGAAAGCCTGGGCGATAAAATATCTGTTACTATTATAGCTACCGGTTTCCAAACTAAGGATGAGCGCGAGAAAGAATACAGCACCAAAAAGATAGTATCTATGCTGGTGCCTGATGCGCCAATGGTTAAGCCGGTTAATGAGTTTATAAATCATGTGAGTGAAGGCACTACTGCCGAGCCTTATATGAAGCAACCAAAAGAAGAGCAAAAACAAGCCGGGTTATTCGACCTGTTTGCAGCTACACGCACCGAAGAGCCATCTGTAATAAAATATAATTTTCAGGAAATTGACGAGCAGCCGATAGGCGAGAACGAAAATGAACTACCTGAATTTACATTCAAGCTATCAGACCCTGAAACGGAGACTATTATTAACTTTGAAGCTGCGGTTGAAGAGGAAATAGTTGAACCCCAACCCGTTGTTAATGCGGATGAGCATAAAACCGACGAATCTATAGAGGAACAATTACGAAAATCCCGCGAGCGTATTATGCGCTTAAAAGATCTGAGTATGAAATTGCGTACCGGTAACATACAGGAACTGGAAAACGTTCCTGCCTATAAGCGTAAAGAAGTATCATTGCAGGAAACCCCCGCATCTGACGAAAGCCAGATATCCAGATTTTCTTTATTGCCTGATAATGAGGGTAAAATAGAGATCCGCGATAGCAATTCATTCTTACACGATAACGTAGACTGATTTTCAGGTCAATGATTAAGAATCAAAAATAGGAATCAATTTACACAAGTAAATTATTTTTCCTATCTTGACTCATGGTTTTTGACTCTTGTTTCTAATTTTGGAAGCGATATAAAACCTTATATTTGCAGCCGAAAACGATAAATAGGGATAGTAATTTGGATTTATTTGATAAAATAACGAGCAGTATGGGCGGTCCTCTTGGACAGCACCAGGAATGGTCGCATGGATATTTTTCGTATCCGAGGCTTGAGGGTGATATTGGCCCGCACATGCAATTTAACGGAAAAGAACATTTAGTTTGGAGCCTTAATAATTACCTGGGATTGGCTAACCATCCCGAAGTTAGGGCAGCTGATACGCAAGCCGCCGCTGATTACGGTATGGCTTACCCAATGGGTGCGCGCATGATGTCTGGCAATTCTGTCCATCACGAAGAATTAGAAACCAGCCTTGCCGAATTTGTAGGTAAACCCGATGCTTTCCTGCTTAACTATGGTTACCAGGGAATGGTATCAATAATTGATTCATTGGTTAATCGTAATGATGTTATAGTTTATGATGCCGAGTCGCACGCCTGTATTATTGACGGCTTGCGCATGCATATGGGTAAACGCTTTGTTTACAGGCATAATGACCTGGCGAGTTGCGAAAAGCAATTGGAGCACGCTGCTCGCTTAGTTGAACAAACAGGTGGTGGTATATTATTAATTACCGAAGGTGTTTTTGGTATGTCTGGTGCCCAGGGTAAATTAAAAGAGATAATTGCACTTAAAGGCAAATATAATTTTCGCATACTGGTTGATGACGCGCATGGTTTTGGTACCATGGGTAAAACAGGAGCCGGTACCCACGAGGAGCAAGATTGTATTGATGAAGTAGATGTGTACTTTGCCACCTTTGCCAAATCAATGGCGGGTATTGGTGCATTTGTTGCCGGAGAGAAGCAGGTGATTGATTATTTGCGCTACAATATGCGTTCGCAAATATTTGCAAAGGCCTTGCCAATGCCAATGGTATTGGGGCTTAAAAAGCGCTTTGAGTTGCTTAAAACCCAACCGCAGTTACGCAAAAAACTATGGCAGATAACGGCTGCCCTGCAATCCGGATTAAAAGAGCGCGGTTTTGATATTGGTGTTACTAATACTATGGTTACCCCTGTATTTTTGAAAGGCGACTTGTACGAAGCAACCTCGCTTACACGCGATCTGCGTGAAAACTATGGTATATTCTGTTCAATAGTAATTTACCCGGTTATACCTAAAGGATTGATCTTGTTAAGATTGATACCTACCGCCGCGCATTCATTAGAAGATGTGCAACGTACACTGGATGCATACAGCGAAATGGGCGAAAAACTAAAAGCCGGGCATTACAAAGAAAATATGACGACCGTTTAGTAAAAAACTTATAACTAATAATAAGCTTCTGCAATTTACAGGCAGGAGCTTTTTGTTTTATATAGGTTTGATATAAAAGCAATTGGTGTAAGTAATGGTAATTTTTTGCCAGCGAGCGACAATATTGGGCCAAATATTATTTTTAACGAAAATTTATTATAATATTGATAAATTGATAGCTTTTTAAGCTATTCTTGCTAAGAAGGCATAAAGCTAAAATGGTTGAAAATGTGGAAAAAAACACTGTTTAAAGCATTTATAACTATTTTTTTTTCAATAAAAACATTTTAGATTAGCTTTTACAAAACAAAAACCTCAATAATATTTTAAAAGGAGAAATTAAATGAAAAAATTCACTGAAGTAAAAAACTTAATTGCATCGCTTGAAGCGGATGCTGACAAGTTTTACACCAAGGGTAACAGTGCAGCCGGTACCCGCGTTCGTAAAGGTATGCAAGACCTTAAAAATTTAGCTCAGGCTATTCGTTTAGAAGTTCAGGAAGCAAAAAACAAAGCGTAAAGAACGCAAAGTATTTTTTGTATTTACTAATAAAACCCGGCTGCACGCAGCAGGGTTTTTTTTTGTGCTTTTAGATTTGGCAACTTTTTAAAAGTTATCAAATCTTTAGGTTAAAATTTTTGAATTTCTTTAATGATCTGCCCGGCAGTGTAATCACTAACCTGTACAAGGGGCAGGCGTACCGTATCACCACAAATACCTAACTGTTTTAGCGCTGTCTTTACACCTGCGGGGCTGCCTTCCACAAAACATAACCTGGTAAAATCAATCAGATCATAGTGCCCTTTTTGCGCGGCTTTAAAATTATTATTTAAACACAGACGGATCATATCAGATGTTTGGCGGGGCAGCGCATTACCTATTACTGATATAACACCCACAGCTCCTAAAGCAATCATAGGGAAGCTAACCGGGTCATCGCCGGATATCATTAAAAACCCCTCCGGCTTATCGCGCATGATCTGGTTAATTTGGTCAAAATTGCCTGATGCTTCTTTTATACCAATTATGTTCTTAAAATCTCGGGCCAGCCTAATAGTAGTTTCAGCACTAACATTGCTGCAGGTACGGCCGGGTACATTATATAAAATTACCGGCAGAGAAGAGTTTTCGGCAATTGCTTTGTAGTGCTGGTAAATGCCTTCCTGTGTAGGCTTATTGTAAGCCGGGCTTGCAGATAATATAGCATCGTAACCGGTTGTGTCAAATGCTGCCACCTGCTCAACAACTTCGGCTGTATTATTACCGCCTATGCCTGCTACTAAATTTACACGGCCCTTTACCATATCGGCAGTAAAGGCCCATATTTTCTTCTTTTCTTCTGAATTTAATGTGGCGCTCTCGCCGGTTGTACCTAATGACACAAGGTATTCTACCCCGCCATCAATTAAATAATTGATAAGGTTTTTAAGCCCGTCATAATCCACTTGCCCGTCTGCATGAAAAGGGGTAACTATAGCTATCCCAGTTCCGTAAAATTTGTTCATGTTCACAATTAAAGGGTGCTAAGATAATAATTTGTTTATAGATATGACTTTTGATTTAATTCATTACGCTTGTTTCAGCCAACGGATAAAAGGTAAAATAAAAATGGCTTAGCCTAAAAGCGTTATAGAATTACAAACTGATTCCCAGCCGGATAGCTGAATGTATATTACTGCCGCTATTATACGAAGTGCCATATAGCACCTTTAAATTAAGATACTGAACCCCCAGTCCTAACTCGTAATAATTTTTCAGTTCGGGCGAGCTGAGATAATTAATATGCACAATTTCCTGTAGTTTAAGCTTTCTGATGATAGGAATCTTATTGGTGATGAACCCTGAAAAGTTATGTTCAAAGTGCCCCTCTATATATTCGGTACGGGTACTGTAGGTATAATAATTAAGTAGTAAAAAACTGCTGATGCCGCCCCTGTAAAAAAGGCCTTCATTTCCCCTGAACTGGTTGTAATCCGGATAGTATAAACTTGAAGCGGTTAAAAATTTACCTGCTCCTATAAAAAAAGATGTATGGCCGTAAACCCCCATGCTGATGTCTGATTTAGAAATATCTGCAGAAAGCTTACCATAATCAACATCCGAGCTTAATACATTTTTAATGCCCTTGGTAAAGCTTAACCCTATAGTTGGGTATGGCGATGGCAAATAGCGCCTGCCATTAGGATGAGTTTCATATTGGTTACTAAAATCATAAGTGGTGCGTAAGCTGAGTTTGAAGGATTGATTCTGAGGAAATAGAGGTATGTTTTGTGCCGGCAACAAAGGATTATTAGAAGTATACACATTGTTATTAGAAAATGAATATGCCGATGTATTAGGTAACCAATTACGATTTGCCCATTCAACTGTAGCAACAGCTTGCCAACCACCTGTTATACGCCCCGAAAGTGATGCGGATGCAAATTGCTTTTGATAGAGCTTTTGATAATTCTGTTTTGCAAACAGGCCATGTACCGTATTTGATAAAGTAGAAATAGGTTGAAGGTTATTCATATCTACTATATCAGATCCGGCATCAAGGCCAAGGGTAAACTGACTAACCGGGATAAGCATATTAGCCCCGCCGTTAAGTATATGGTCTGAAATACCATATCCAATATTTGCGCCAACTCTAAAGAACCGGTTATTTGCAGTATCGGTCATTTTGGTAAAGGATGTTTTGTAATTAAACGCGAACCCCTGCACGGTATTAAAAAAGAATGTACCTAATAAAGGATCGAAACGGTAATACTCTTTTTTATAACGGTCACGTAAACTCATGCCGCTAAGTGTGAGCCTTAAGAGGTTAAATTTATTATTTACTTTATCTATCGAGTCAAGATAAGGCTTTGATTCGCGCTTTGCCGCCAGCACTTCTTTCTTTTTATAATCCGTCTTTTCTTCGCTGGTTAAGGGGATGGGCCTTTCCTGTTGCCAATAGGTGCTATCTTTTTTATTAATTCCTTTAGTAATGCGTAGCACCTCGTTAAAATCCTTTTTATTAAAAGTGGGGTTAAGGGCGTAATTTTTATAAACCGATATAAAATAACCGCCCAGTTTAAAACCAAATAATCCACCGGTAAAATCAAACCTGATGGTTGATGTCATCCAGGCCTTATTACTTACCGGTACAAATTGCTGATTTATTTTAATGGTATCAGCAAGGCTGATGTTAGCTTTTTTGGTGATGTATAAGTCAAGGGCAACCAGCCGCCAGCTATCATCCTGTATATAAACATAACCTTCAAAACAGGGGTCGTGCGCCCGGCGTGGTATCACCTGTATTTTATTAATTGTTTTTCCGTTTTCAACAGTTTCGCCAATGTATTTATAGTTATAATAAAATAAAGCATTATCAGCTATAGGCGATATAAGCGGCCGTAAGCTTATGCCCACCCATGTTTCAAAATTCTCATAAAAATTTACCCGCAGATCTGATGCTCTGTTAAAGCTGAATGCCCGGTTACTGCCCGATACCTTTGATGATATCATTTCTTCATGCACCTTACCCGGATACATAAAACTATATTTTGATTCGGATTCTGATAGATACACAATACCCCTGCGGTTAGAGTCAAGACCTATTTGCCGCCCTATCTGGTTAATATCGCGGCCCAGGAATTTCTTAGGTGCATCTAATAATTTTTGCAGCCCTTTAATATAAACATCGCAGGTATACGCCTTTACTTCGTTTAAATAGGTTTTACGTTTTTTTATCGCTTTGCGGATAATTGCATACGCCGGGTCCTCGCCATTGCCGGTGATAGATACCGTTTGCAACTGGTAAACTGCTGTGCTGAGCGTTATATTAATGACCTTACTTTCTTTCAGATCAACCTTGCGGGTTTCCTGCTTAAGGCCCATAGCTTTATATTGCACCACATACTGGCCGGGTTTTAATTGAAGCGAATAATCGCCCTCGCTATTGGCAGATGCACCCAGCGTGGTGTTTTGAATATACACACTGGCAAACGGCACAGGTTTGCCATTATCATCAGTAATTTTGCCGCTTACGCTAACTTGTTGCGCCGATACTTTAAAACCAATAAAAAATAAGAAACAGATAAAGGCAGACCTCATGTATGGAGCGGGGTTTATGCGAAGATGCATTTTATTGATAAAAGGTTGTAGATAATAGATGTTAAATTATTGTTAAATACATAAACTACACGTCATTGCTAAGCGTGTCCGTCCGCCAGGAATGAAGGGTGCGTTTGAACAGTCGGACACATAACTCATTGCGAGGAACAAAGCAATCTATGCACATGCAAATCAATGTCCGGTATATTTAATATTGATAATTTCGCACCTTTACTAAGAAATGAGATTTATCATATCGAATGTCTGTTACCGAATTATCTGACCTTTACAGCAATGACGTGGAGAAGAAGAGCGAGCCTATCCAATCATCCCCATCAACTCCGCATCACTAATAATAGGGATATTCAACTTTTGCGCTTTTTCCAATTTTGCCGGGCCCATGTTATCGCCGGCTATCAGGTAGTTTAATTTGGCTGATATGCTGCTTAATATTTTACCACCATTTTGCTCAATGATATCTTTTAACTCATCCCTTGATCTTTCGAAAGTGCCGGATATAATAAAAGTCTTGCCTGATAATGCCTCGCTTTGCAATACCACTTCTTTTTCGTCGCTTACAAACTGTAACCCTTGTGCCTTTAATTGCTCAATTTCTTCACGATGTTTCTCATTGCCAAAGTATTCTATTAAACTATGGGCAATGCGTTCGCCAATTTCTTCGGCAACTATCAATTCATCAAGGGTTGCTGCCATCAGGTTATCAATATTTTTAAAATGATGCGTAAGTTTTTTAGCTACCGTTTCGCCAATGTAACGAATGCCTAAGCCAAAAAGCACTTTTTCAAAAGGCATCTGCTTAGACTTTTCAATACCCTCCAGCATATTATTGATGGATTTTTCGCCAAACCTACCCATTTGCTTCAACTCATCAGCATGTTCATGCAGTTTATACAGATCGCTTATGTGCCTGATAAATCCTTTCTGATATAAGGTCTCGATAGTTTCATCGCCCAGGCCATCAATATTCATGGCTTTACGACCAATAAAATGCTGCATTTTGCCCGTTATTTGCGGCGGGCAACCCTCATCATTAGGGCAATAAAAGGCAGCCTCGCCTTCCTGGCGCTTTAATGGAGTGCCACATGCAGGGCATTCGGTTATATAATCAATGGTGGGTGCCGATGGATCACGTTTCTCTAAATTTACTTCTATGATCTTCGGAATAATTTCGCCGCCTTTTTCTACAAAAACCCAGTCGCCTTCATGCAGGTCAAGCCGCAGCATTTCGTTAGCATTATGCAGAGTGGCGCGTTTTACCGTGGTGCCTGCCAGCAATACCGGCTTTAAATTGGCAACGGGTGTAACTGCACCGGTACGGCCCACCTGGTAGCTTACGCTTAACAGTTGGGTTTGTACCTGCTCTGCTTTAAATTTATAAGATATGGCCCAGCGTGGCGATTTGGCCGTGTAGCCTAACTCTTGCTGCTGCCCGTAACTGTTTACTTTAAGCACAATACCGTCAATATCATAGCTTAAACCAAAGCGTTTTTTATCCCACTCGGCAATAAAAGCCAGCACACCGTCAATATTATTACAAAGCCTGCTATGCTCATTAACATGAAAACCCCAACTTTTAACAGCTTGCAGGCTTTCCCAATGCGTTTTAAACAGCGGTTTTTCGGTATACAAAAAATATAAAAAGCAATCAAGAGGTCGTTTAGCAACCTCGCCCGAATCCTGCAGCTTTATAGTACCCGACGCAAAATTACGGGGATTGGCATAAGGTGGTTCGCCATTTTCTATGCGCTCCTCGTTAAGCCTTTCAAAAGCTTTAAGGTGCATAAATACTTCGCCGCGTATCTCAAACTCATCCGGGTAGTTTCCTTCTTTTAATTGCTTTGGGATGCTTTGTATGGTGCGCACGTTGGTAGTTACCTCATCACCTTTTACGCCGTCGCCGCGGGTAACGGCGCGGGCAAGCTTACCATTTTCGTAAGTCAGGCTCATGGATAAGCCATCAAACTTTAGTTCACATACATATTCAAAATTATCGCCTATGGCTTTACGTATGCGCTGGTCAAAATCAAGCAGCTCCTGCTCATTATAGGTATTACCTAATGATAGCATTGGCCAGCGGTGTTTAACAGTCTTAAACTCCTTGGTAATAAAACCACCTACCCGCTGCGTTGGCGAATCAAGATCAGCAAATTCAGGGAATTGCTGTTCGAGCGCGTTCAGGGCCTCCAGTTTTTTATCAAACTCAAAGTCGGATATGGCAGGCATAGCCAACACATAGTAATTATAGTTATGTTGTTTTAACTCTGCCGATAAGGTTTCTATTTGTTTTTTAGCTTCTGCCGGTGACATGAAGCGAAGATAATAAATTGATTAATGACGAATGCTTTTTTATTTAAACACCAGGGCGGACGTATTAAAAAAAATCCACCATCCCAACCCTCTTTACCGCTTGCGGAAGAGAGGGTGATCGAGCGACTTAGCGATGATCGGGTGAGTACTAACAAGGCGACATTACCGCTAATGCACGGTGGCGATTACTCACCCCGACTACGCTACGCTGGTCGGCCCTCTCTTCGCTGCGCGGAAAGAGGGCAAAGAAATTTTAATGCATCTACCCTGATTTAAACACCCATCCCTCATCCATAAAATTAAAATTACAAATATTGATTTTTTGATTTTTTTTTAGATTTGAAACTCCAATTATTAAATTATTTGTATGAAAAAAGCTACTAAATTTTTACTATCACTAAGCATGCTGTTTGTGCTTGGAATTACAGCAAGCAACGCGCAAATGTATGTATCTAAGATTCCACCTGTCCCTGTAAGAAAAAGAGCTCCCCAACCTTCGCCTAAATACGTTTGGATGGCGCCCGAATGGGATCCGTATGGACACTATTATATGGCAGGATTTTGGGGGTTTCCCCCGCAAGCGGGAGCAATATGGATACAGGGCCGGTGGAGTAAAACCCCAAAAGGATACACCTGGATAGGCGGCCATTGGAAATAAATAACAGCACCCAAAAATTGATCGCCCCGGATGTAGTATTTGGGCGTTTTTTTGCCCAAAAAATTAAACTTTTTTGTTTGTGCGCTGTCTTTAGTTATATAATTAATACAATATTATTATGAAAAAACTAAAGAGAATTTTATTTGCATCAGCAGCTATAGTGCTATTTGTAATTGCAAATGGCAGCGCACAAGTTGTAGTAAGAACCCGTATGGTACATCATCGTACGGTAACTGTTCGTCCTGCCCGGCCTTCTGCAAATCATGTTTGGATTGAAAGCGAATGGACCCCCAGGGGCAGAACCTATGTTGAACGCCCGGGATATTGGGCCGTTGCCCCGCATCCGGGTGGGATATGGGTATCAGGCCATTGGGCTCATCACCCGCGGGGTTATGTTTGGGTACCGGGACATTGGAGATAATATATCTCATCTAATAAAGATCAAGACTTACGCAATTTTTAAACTCTGTAAGTCTTTTTTATTTGCTGTATAATCGTATTATTGCTATAATGAAACGATTATTTACCAACCTAACCTTCCAGGTACTTATTGCAATTGTGCTTGGCATTATTGTAGGGCTATATTTTAAGCCATTTGCGCCAACCGCACAGCTCATCAGCAAAACATTTATCAGCCTGATAACTATGCTGATAGCGCCTATTATTTTCTTCACCATTGTGCTGGGCATTGCCGGTATGAGCGATATGAAAAAGGTAGGCAGGGTAGGAGGCAAGGCATTGCTTTACTTTGAGATAGTTACCACGTTTGCCCTAATTATAGGTGTAACGGTAGCCAATATTGTTAAACCCGGCGAAGGCTTTGTAAGCACTGTAAAGGCTGATACCAGCAAGCTTGCGGTTTATCAAAAGGCCGCGTCAGAAATGCATTGGGGCGATTTCATAGCCCACATTGTACCCGCCAACGCTTTTGATGCTTTTGCCAAAGGCGATATTTTACAGATATTATTTTTTGCCATACTATTTGGTTACGGACTAAGCCGTATGGGAGAAACCGGGCGTACAGTTATCGATTTCTTCGAAAAGCTATCTAAAGTATTCTTCAACATTATGCACATCGTGATGAAGGTTGCGCCGATAGGTGCTTTCGGCGGCATGGCTTATACCATAAGTACCTATGGTATTAAAACGCTGCAACCTTTGGCATTGTTAATGGCATCTGTTTATATCACCATGATCCTATTCATTTTTGTGGTATTGAATATCATTTGCCGTATATATAAATTCAGCCTATGGCAATACCTAAAACATATT
This sequence comes from Mucilaginibacter sp., assembly GCF_028288205.1. GTDB lineage: Bacteria > Bacteroidota > Bacteroidia > Sphingobacteriales > Sphingobacteriaceae > Mucilaginibacter. Next base: position 37,409 of record NZ_JAQBOD010000004.1, on the reverse strand, counting down.
AAGGAAGAAATACTGATTGTATTGGGTACCTCATCATCAGAATCGGCATTGCCGGGTATGATGGAGAAGCTGGAGAAATTTGGCTGCTCACGGTCTGTCGTTGGCCTGGTTATCCCGGCAGGGTATTCTTTTAATTTGGATGGTACAACTATCTATTTATCCATGTCGGTAATATTTTTGGCGCAGGTATTTCATATCCCGCTATCAATAGAGCAGCAACTGGGCATTATCGGTATCTTAATGATAACCTCTAAAGGCGCGGCAGGTGTAACAGGCAGTGGCTTTATTGTGCTAACTTCAACCCTGGCAGCTATAAAAGTTATCCCGGTAGAAGGTGTGGCGATATTGTTAGGGGTAGACCGGTTTATGTCGGAAGCGCGGGCAATCACCAATGTAATTGGTAATGGTGTGGCTACTATTGTGATTGCGAAAAGTGAGGGGGAGTTTGTTAGTCCGGAATTGAAGGCATGATAAGAATAATTTTTATAGCAATAATATCGTTAGGCTTTACGAATATAGCAGGAGCTCAAAAAAAGCATTTCGGTTCTGGACGAAAAATATTAATGTTTGATGGGAAAACGCCAAAGAAATTTTATTTTCCTGTTGATGAATCAAAAAGAAATTCAGGTATTACTTCGTTTGAAAATCTATGGTATTCGCTGAAATTAGAGGCTATGAATGAGCCTGTCATATATAAACATAAATCAGGAGTCAATAGTTATAGGTTCACATGGCTCAGATCGTTTCATCACCCTATTGCTATTAGAATAAATAAAAACAACAATGTGTATTCGATTTATTGGAAAATGAGCGATAATGGAAAATACGAAAAGCTTGTTACGGATAAACATAAAATCATAAGTAAGGCAACGTGGGACTTATTTGAAAGTAAATTAAAGCAATTAGATTATTGGAAGATGGGTACAAATAGCAATGAACGATCAGGTATGGATGGTGCTCAATGGATATTAGAGGGGAAAAAAGCGAATACTTATCACCTTATTGTTAGATGGTCTCCAGAATCAAAAAGTAAATATTATCAATGCTGCGATTATTTAATTGGGCTAACTGATTTAAAAATTCCCGCTAGGGAGAAATATTAATAGCCCTCTTTCTGCGGATCGGTTGTGTAAGTGTCCGTTTATTTCAAAACCGTCCGGTTCTTCCTTTTAACCAGTTTGTATGCTGATTTCCAACATCCACCCGCTCAATCGCCGCGCAGGCGTTGTTCTTTTCCTTGATGAAAAGAACCAAAAATCAAGTCAGCAAAGAGGCTTCTCTGCCGCACAGGCCTTTGCCCGGCATCGCAGGTAAAACCACGGGCTACGTTCTTTTGCCCTGCTGACGCTCACGCAGCCCTCGCTTCTGCAAAACCCCTGATGCCCCTCCAACCACACGGGCTGGCTGTTTTACCTGCGCTCATCCGAAGCTTTTTTGCTGCCGGCTGTGGGTTAAGGCCAAGATTTTAGTAATTCTGAGCAATCAAAAAAGAAGCGGTGGCCTGTCAGGGCGCGCGGCCGGGAGTTTTGCCTTGAGCGGTGGCAGCGATCGGCCTGACTTGATTTTTTGGTTACTTTTGTATCAAGACAAACAGTAACAGCCACCGCGGCAATTGAGCGGGGCAAGCCAAGTGCGTTAAGGCCATAAGTGACAGGTAACGAAGCGACAGACAAACCAGTATCAACTCCCTGCTTTGTAAATTTTTCATCATCAAACAAAAAATTCACCCCTCAGACCCTTAGGGGGCGAAAAATAATTTTAGCTTTGCGCTACAAAAAGAAATAAGACCAATGAGTGTACTCGTTAATAAAGATTCTAAAGTTATAGTTCAGGGCTTTACAGGTAATGAAGGTACCTACCATGCATCGCAAATGATAGCTTATGGTACCCAGCTTGTTGGTGGTGTAACGCCTGGTAAAGGCGGACAAACACATTTAGACCGCCCGGTATTTAATACCGTTGCCGATGCTGTTAAACAAACAGGTGCCGATGTATCTATCATTTTCGTTCCGCCTGCATTTGCAGCCGACGCGATAATGGAAGCTGCCGAAGCCGGTATAAAAGTTATCGTATGTATTACCGAAGGCATTCCAACTAAGGATATGATACAGGTAAAAGAATATTTAACCGATAAAGATTCACGCTTAATAGGTCCTAACTGCCCGGGTATTATTACTGCCGATGAGAGCAAGATTGGTATTATGCCGGGCTTCATCTTTAAAAAAGGTAATGTAGGTGTGGTTTCAAAATCGGGCACGTTAACTTACGAGGCGGTAGACCAGGTTGTTAAAGCCGGTTTAGGTATTACTACCGCTATTGGTATTGGCGGCGACCCAATTATAGGTACCCCAACCAAGGAAGCGGTTGAGTTGTTAATGAATGATCCGGATACCCACGGTATCATTATGATAGGCGAGATAGGCGGAGGCATGGAAGCCGAAGCTGCACATTGGATAAAAGCAAACGGTACTAAACCTGTAGTAGGTTTCATAGCCGGTCAGACTGCGCCTCCGGGACGCCGTATGGGCCATGCGGGTGCAATTGTTGGCGGTGCCGACGATACCGCTGCTGCCAAAATGAAAATTATGCGTGAATGCGGCATCCGTGTTGTAGAATCGCCTGCGGAGATTGGCGCTGCAATGGCCGAGGAATTGGCTAAGTTAGCTAAGTAGAGGTAAAAGGTTTGCTTGCAGATATTAAAATCCCAGTCAGTTTGACCGGGATTTTTTATTGGTCTGAACCATGATTAATAGATTTAAGGATATCTTGATTTTGATTAGGTAATCATGGTAATCCTACAAATCATGGGTCAAACAATTTTCATTCACTAATTCATTCATTTAATAAATCAATAATTAAATTTTGTATCTTGGAATATCTCAATCGCGTACTTTATGACAGTTAAAAATCTACCTCACCTTATTGCTGCAATTACCTTATCGGTGGTTAGTTTAATGGCGTCCGCGCAGTCTTACAAGCCTGCGGTATTTGCGGACGCGGACAGGCTGAAAAAGATAGAATCAACCTATGCCATAATAGATAAACTATATAAAGACTATGCCGAAAAAAACCATTGGCCCGGCATGGCCTATGGTATTGTTGTTGATGGCAAATTGGTACACAGCGGGGGGATAGGTTATACCGATATTGATGCAAAGATACCGGCAGATGCGAATTCAGATTTCCGTATTGCTTCCATGACCAAAAGCTTAACCGCTATGGCCATATTAAAGCTGCGCGATGAAGGCAGGTTGAAGTTGGATGACCCGGCTTATATGTATATCCCCGAAATGAAGGGATTGAAATATCTAACCAAAGACGCTACACCCATCACCATAAAAAACTTATTGACCCATACATCCGGATACCCGGAAGATAATCCATGGGGCGACAGACAACTGGCCGATAGTGACGACGAATTGATAGCGCTTTATAAAAAAGGTATTTCTTTTTCTAACAATCCGGGGTTAGGCTATGAATATAGTAACCTGGGCTTTGCTACTTTGGGATACATCATAAAAAAAGTATCAGGCAAAACTTACGAGGATTATATAACCGAATATATTTTAAAACCGTTGGGCATGACCCATACTTATTGGGAATACACCAAAGTGCCTAAAAATAAACTGGCACATGGCTACCGCTGGCTGGATAATAAATGGGTAGAGCAACCTTTACTACACGACGGTTCTTACGGTGCTATGGGTGGTTTAATAACTACCATAGAAGATTTTAGTAAATATATGGCTGCGCATTTGGATGCCTGGCCGCCAAGGGATGATGCCGAGACCGGTCCGATAAAACGCAGCTCCATCCGCGAAATGCAATACCCGTGGGATGTAAACGCGCTATCATCAAATGCAAAAACTACAACCGGCAGGCCGTGCCCTAATGTTACGGCTTATTGCTATGGTTTGCGTTGGGAAAAAGATTGTGATAACCGCACCTATGTTGGCCATACCGGCGGTTTACCGGGCTTTGGCAGTCAGTGGAACATTATGCCTGAGTATGGCATCGGCGTGGTTTGCTTCGCTAATTTAACCTATGCAAGGGCAGGGGCGCCCAATAATCAGGTACTGGATACCTTGCTTGCACTTTCGGGAATAAAACCAAGGCAATTACCTGCTTCAGCCATATTAGAGCAACGAAAAAGCGATTTGCTAAAAGTAATTGCCAACTGGAGCACCGCAAAAGCCAGTGGCATATTTGCCATGAACTTTTTTATGGATTACTTTCCCGAGCAGTTAAAAATTGCCGCTGCAGACGCGTTTGCTAAAGCGGGTAAAATAACCGGTGTTGGTGAGATAGTAGCAGAAAACCAAATGCGCGGCTACTTTATTATGCAGGGCGAAAAAACAAATATCCGCGTAGCGTTTACCTTAACACCAGAGACGCCGGGATTGATACAAGAGTATCATTTGGATGTGGTTAGTAAATAGCGTAGGATGCCATGCTGAGTCCGTTGAAGTATGAGCGTAAAGGCATTTATACACACTTCGGCGGAGTTGTGTGACACCCATTTTGTTTAGGTCAAACCAGTGTCAACATCCATTTCAAAACAATCAATCCCCTTAATTTGTCGTATATTGTATAAGTGTGAAATCAATATTTCACTTAATTAATAATTAATATGGAATACAATAATTTAACACCCGACGAAGAATGGGTGATATTACATAAAGGAACAGAGCAGCCATTTACCGGGTCATTATTAAATAATAAAGCAGAGGGTTTATACGTTTGCAAAAGATGCGATACGCCATTATATACTTCTGAAACAAAGTTTGAATCGCATTGTGGATGGCCAAGCTTTGATGACGAAATACCCGGCGCTGTTAAACGTGTACCGGATGCGGATGGACGCCGCGTAGAAATTGTATGTGCTAATTGCGGTGCCCACCTGGGGCACGTATTTGAGGGCGAATTTTTAACCCCAAAAAACACCCGCCATTGCGTTAATTCTGTTTCTATGAAATTTGTTCCAAAAACATAACAAATATTTAGTCCATTAATTTAATAATTAGTTAATGGTGTTTTAATGTGCTACTAATCACCCGTTTCTACTCTCCACAAAAATTTTGTTTATAACTTATAGGGGATGTGTAAAACTATCACTAACAATGGAAAATCTCAAACCATATCTTTGGATTATAAGTTCTTTAAAGCTATCCAAATTATCGGTGATCCTTGCCGGTAAAAATGGAAAACCATGATAAAATCATGGGCTGATGTACCTGTTAAGTAATTTAGTAAGGATTAGTGAGGGTGATTGTTTAGAGTAGTTTAAGGTGATAGAAATGTATTTATCATTGTTTAACAACAACTACCCGGCGGCATTGTCGGCTAAAATTACCAGGCAGCAGGTTTTAAAAACTTTAGAAGTTGAATATTAAAAAATTGTAACACATGGCGGAAGAAACTGAATTATTATTGAAAGAGAACAAGGATCGCTTTGTTATTCTACCTATCAAATATCCCGCTATTTGGGAGATGTATAAAAAATGTGAAGCAAGTTTTTGGACCGCCGAAGAAATTGACCTTTCTGATGATCTGAAACATTGGGAAAGTCTTAACTCAGGCGAAAAACATTTCGTGTCGCACATTCTTGCATTTTTCGCGGCAAGCGATGGTATTGTGAACGAAAACCTGGCTGTAAATTTTATGAGCGAGGTACAATTGCCAGAGGCGCGTTGTTTCTACGGTTTCCAGATCATGATGGAGAATATCCACTCTGAAACCTATGCGCTGTTAATTGATACTTACATAAAAGACCCTGCAGAAAAAGACCGTTTGTTTCACGCTATTGATACCGTACCTTGTGTAGGTAAAAAAGCGGAGTGGGCATTACGCTGGATAAATAACGGATCATTTGCCGAGCGCTTAATTGCTTTCGCGGCGGTTGAGGGTATATTCTTCTCAGGTAGTTTTTGCTCTATATTCTGGTTAAAAAAACGTGGTTTAATGCCGGGCCTCACCTTTAGCAATGAACTGATATCCCGCGACGAAGGCATGCACTGCGAGTTTGCTTGCTTGTTATACCGTATGCTGGATAATAAACTATCAAAAGAAGCAGCAACGGCCATCATAACAGATGCGGTTGAAATAGAAAAAGAATTTATCAGCGACGCTCTTCCGGTTAGTTTAATTGGTATGAACGCCAAGATGATGAGCCAGTATATTGAATTTGTTGCCGATAGGTGGTTAGGCGAATTAGGTTATGATAAAGTATACGGTGCAAGCAATCCATTTGATTTTATGGAGATGATATCGCTGCAGGGCAAAACCAACTTCTTCGAAAAGAGGGTAGGCGATTACCAAAAAAGCGGTGTATTAAATAACCAGGAAAATAAATCATTCTCGTTAGACGAGGATTTTTAAGAAGCTGTTTATTATAAATATAATACAATAACAAATGAAGCGTCATTGCGAGGAACGAAGCAATCTCTACAGTTGCAAATCAGTTTGCAAATTTATCACATGGCGTGCAGAGATTGCCACGCTACGCTCGCAATGACGATGTTCAGTTGTTTTAAACAGCTTTTAAAAAATAAGTATTCAGTAATAAATAATAACCGGTTGGTATCCAGTACTAACCATTAAATGCCAAGATTATGTATGTAGTAAAAAGAGACGGTAAGCAAGAGTCAGTAAAATTTGACAAAATAACCGCACGTATTGAAAAACTGTGCTATGGTTTAAACCCCTCACTGGTTGACCCGGTTGATGTGGCAAAAAAGGTAATTGAAGGTTTGTTTGATGGTGTAACCACCTCTGAGCTGGATAACCTTGCAGCCGAAACTGCCGCGTCGTTAACTACGAAACACCCCGATTACGCGTTACTGGCATCGCGTATAGCGGTTTCTAACCTGCATAAAAATACTATCAAATCATTCTCAGAAACTATGCGCCTGTTGTACTACTATGTCGACAGCAAAAACGGCAAAAATGCATCGTTACTGGCTGATGATGTTTGGCAAATAATTGAAAAAAATGCTGAAGAACTGGATAGCAGCATTATATACGATCGTGATTTTGGGTTTGATTACTTCGGCTTTAAAACTCTTGAGAAATCATACCTGTTAAAACTGGATGGCAAAATAGCCGAGCGCCCGCAGCATTTATATATGCGCGTAGCAGTGGGTATTCATAAAGAAGATATCGCAAGCGCGATAAAAACTTATCACCTGATGAGCGAGCGTTGGTTTACACATGGTACACCTACCTTATTTAATGCAGGTACGCCAAAACCACAAATGTCGTCATGCTTTTTGTTAACCATGAAGGATGATAGCATCGATGGTATATATGATACTTTAAAACAAACCGCTAAAATATCACAAAGTGCAGGCGGTATTGGCCTAAGCATACATAATGTACGTGCAACTGGCTCATACATCAGCGGTACTAATGGTACCAGCAACGGTATTATCCCTATGCTACGTGTATTTAATGATACCGCCCGTTATGTTGATCAGGGCGGCGGCAAACGTAAAGGCGCATTCGCGATTTACTTAGAGCCATGGCACGCGGATATTTTTGAATTTTTGGACCTGCGTAAAAACCACGGTAAAGAAGAAATGCGCGCCCGCGACTTGTTCTATGCGCTTTGGGTATCCGATTTGTTTATGCAACGGGTTGAGGCTAATGAGGACTGGAGCTTATTCTGTCCGCATGAAGCGCCGGGTTTGGCCGATTGCTTTGGTAAAGACTTTGAAAAGCTATATAAAAAATACGAAAAAGAGGGCCGTGCCCGCAAGGTTATTAAAGCACAGGAACTTTGGTTCGCGGTCTTAGATGCCCAGGTAGAAACAGGTACGCCTTATTTGTTATATAAAGATGCAGCTAACAGCAAATCAAATCAGCAAAATTTAGGTACCATCAAAAGCTCAAACTTATGTACCGAGATTTTGGAGTATACTTCTGCCGACGAAATAGCTGTTTGTAACCTGGCATCATTGGCATTGCCACGCTTTGTGATCAACGGCGCTTTTGATCATGAAAAATTATATGAAGTAACCTACCAGGCTACCTTAAACCTGAATAAAGTTATTGATCATAATTATTACCCGGTTGAAGAAGCCCGCTATTCAAATTTAAGGCATCGCCCGGTTGGATTAGGTGTACAGGGATTGGCCGATGCATTTATATTATTACGTATGCCTTTTGAAAGCCCCGAAGCTAAGCAACTCAATATAGATATATTTGAAACTATCTACTTTGCTTCAATGACCGCCTCAAAAGACCTGGCTATAAAAGAAGGACCATACGAAACTTTTAAAGGTTCGCCATTGTCAAAAGGCCTGTTCCAATTTGATCTTTGGAAAGTAAAACCAACCAGTAACCGTTGGGATTGGGAAAACCTGCGTTTAGATGTAATGAATCATGGTGTACGTAACTCTTTATTGGTTGCGCCAATGCCAACTGCATCTACCTCGCAAATATTGGGTAACAACGAGTGTTTTGAGCCTTATACCTCAAACATCTACACCCGCCGAGTATTAAGCGGCGAATTTATTATTGTAAACAAACATTTGCTGCGCGATTTAGTGAACCGTGGCCTATGGGATAACACAATGAAAGATAAGATCATCACTGCAAATGGTTCTATACAGGGTATTGCCGAAATTCCGCAAGAATTGAAGGATCTGTACAAAACCGTTTGGGAGATCAAAATGCGCGACATTATAGATATGGCTGCCGATAGGGGTGCTTACATCTGCCAGTCGCAATCATTAAACTTGTTCATCAATTCGCCAAATGCATCCAAATTAACTTCAATGCACTTCTACGCATGGAAAAAAGGTTTAAAAACCGGTATGTATTACCTGCGTACACAAGCTGCTTCGCAAGCTGTTAAGTTTACAGTAGAGAACCAGGGTGGTAAAAATATGGACCCGGTTATACCAGAAGTGGTAGCACAGGTTGAAGACGAAATACCTGCAGGCCCATCTTGCTCAATGGAAGAAGGCTGCGTTACTTGCTCAGGATAAATTAACAGTCTATAGTTAATGGCCGATAGACCATAGTTCTTGTCAAAAGAAGAAATTCAAACTGGCAATGGCTATGGTCTTTTTGCGTTATATTTGTTAGAATATCAGCTATGGACTATCGACTATAGACCATAGACTAAACAATGACCAAGCACGAAATAATACCCTGCGACCGTTGCGGAGCCCGCATTGAATGTAAGGCAAACGCTTACACCAAATGCCAGTGCAGCGTGGTGCAGCTTACTTTAAACGAAGTGCAATACATCAGCGAGAATTATGAGGGCTGTATGTGCGCAGCATGTTTGCTGGCCTTGCAGGAGGAGTATAGGGAAGCGATGGGGATAAACGGATAATAAAATAATAAAAAGGGTGTCATTTTAAGTAACCTATATTTGCGTTTGCAAATAACCGCATTGAAAATTACACAATATAAATAATTGATAATAAGTAACTTATAAAGTTGTCGTTGGCAACGAGTGGACGGTTGCTACGTGAATGACGATCATCTCCCAACGCGTCATTGCGAGGAACGAAGCAATCTCTGCACACGCAAATCAACTGTGAAAAATCTTATTCAGGGCAGTGGATAACACAAGCAACTCTTATATGGAATGTCCTACGAAGAGATTGCTTCGTTCCTCGCAATGACGCTTGGTGAGAAAGCCTGTCCGTCAGCTAATTACCCTCACACCCTTAAAACAATCGGACACACCATACATTATTGTCATCCTGAGTAACCTATATTTGCAAACGCACAAATATCGCTTACTCAGCATGCCTGCCACTTTTGAACAATATAAACTAATATGTCAAAATTTTCCTTACAAGTATTTTGTGAATTTGATCCTCATTATTCTATAGTGATAAAGGATGATGGACGGGTTGCGTATGCCTATCTGTACGAAGGAGAAGATATCATTGGCGATGTTTGGTTATATAATCAGCAGGAAGCTCCCGCTATTTCTTTTTGGAGAGAAGAGGATATGCCTTTTTTAAATCCAAAGGAATACCTGTTGAAAGATGCCTCGATAAAACCTATAACAAATGATAGCGATATAAGATGCGAATGGACGGAATCATTAAATGATGGTTTGATAGAAGTTGGAATCTCGATATGTGATAAATTCATCGCCTGTATTAGCTCGGGCAGTAAACCTGGTTGGTCTGTATTTGTAGTTAAAGATGGGCCGTTGGCTTATGTGTATTGATCCTGAAAGATTAACCTTAATTTAGCAGGTAATGAATTACACCCTCGTAATAAATGGTAAACCCGAAGGCCCTTATACTATAGACGAACTAAAAGCGCTAAACATAAAACCCGGCGATTTTGTAAGAACCGACGCAATGGACGATTACAAGGAGGCCCATGAGATAGCCGAGTTGCGCCAGCTATTCGGCTTTCAAAAACAAGTGCTTATTCAATACTACGGTAGCTTTGATCAGCGACTGACAGCCGCCGCGTTAGATTGGTTCTTTGTGTCCGGCGTATGTATCATCATCGCATTTACCATTTCTTTATTTATCACCAATATGATGATAGGGTTGGCTTTTGCATTTAGCTTGTTAATAGTGATACCGATAGTAAAGTTTATTTACCAGGTGATAATGGAAAGCTCGGCCAAGCAAGCCACCTATGGCAAGCAGCTGGCGGGATTAACAGTTTGCGACATGCAGGGCAACAGGCTAACCCCGGCCCACGCCGCAGGCAGGAATGCCGCCAAGATCTTCTCTGTACTTACTTTATTTATGGGGTACCTGTACTGCTATTTTAACAAGCAGCAACAATGCCTGCATGATAAAATAGCAGCAACTTTGGTAATTAAAGACAGGTTGTAAGTGTATACGGGTGTATATGGGTGTATACGGTGTATACACTTACCGTATACACCTACAGTAAAATTAATAGCATATTAGCAGCAATGCCAATAATCAGCCACAAGAAAGACTAACTACCCCTTTAAAATGGCGGCAGCAAAATCGCGGCATTTTAAAACCTCTTTTACATCGTCAGACCCGGCAGGTATCTTGTACTCCAACTCTATAGTCGCCGGAAACTTGTAATGATTTTTCTTCATCAGTAATAATACATCTTTAATTGGCGTATCACCCTCGCCCCATGGCGTATTTGGCCCGTTATTAAATTTACGGTCCTTAATGTGCATGCTGGTTATGCGGGCGTGGTTTTTCTCAATAAACGGAATAGGGCTGCTGCTGGTACCTGCTACATAATGGCCAATATCCAGGTTAATGCAGTTGTATTCAGACTGGCTCATGGCGGTGTCCCATAAGGTAGGCGTGGCGTTGGTATGGGCATGATAACCTACCCGCATTTTATGTTTGGTAGCCAGGTCGCCAATGCGTTTGGTTTGAGCATCGCTATCGGGCATTTCACAATTACAATGTGTTGCACCAAGCGCCTTGGCGGCATTAAAGGCGTACTCAATTTCTTCATCAGTATTGTTAACGCCAAAAACCACAGGTTTGTAAGCATAGATAGTTACACCCGCATCATTATACATTTTGCGTATCGCCTTAAATTTATCCATTGATATGTTGGCACGCCAGTCGGCCATGGCTTTAGAAAAATCGGCCCCCATCTGCCCGGTAGCACGTTTTGGTGCACCCGCGGTTAGCTCGGCAGCATCACCCCGTAGCTCAACACCGCTAATGTTGTCTTGTAAACAATACTGCAGCATATCCTCGGCAGTAACGTTTTTCATTTGGCCGTAAGAGTAAGTTGTTACACCTATCAATACACCACCAACTACCGAGTTTGGTTTGTCAGCTCCGCTCAAAACTGTGCGGGCAAAAGATATTTTAGGCAGTATCAACGCTCCTGCAGCGGCAACTGCACTGCTGCCAATAAACATGCGCCTGGATAGGTGATTATTTTTCATGAGCCGGATTTTAATTTGTTGTTATAATGGTTGGTGCCAAATTAATAAAATTTAATAAATAAGGCATCGCCCGCAGTGAAATTGTTGCATGTTCACAATACCATTATCGCCATTTATTAACTTTTCATACTAAATACCTATCTTCACGCCCCGAAACTGATTGTTAAAAAGTTTATGAAATTATTAGAAGGAAAGACCGCGTTAATAACCGGAGCGTCAAAAGGTATTGGGCGCAAAATAGCAGAGAAGTTTGCAGAGCATGGCGCTAATGTGGCTTTTACTTATTTATCGTCTGTTGAAAAAGGACAGGCCCTTGAGCAGGAACTGCAAAGCTTTGGTACCCAAATAAAGGGCTACCGCTCTGACGCGTCAAAATTTGACGAAGCAGAAAAACTTATCAATGATATAATAGCCGATTTTGGCACTTTACATATTGTAGTAAATAACGCCGGTATTACCAAAGATGGTTTGCTGATGCGCATGACCGAAGAACAATGGGACGATGTTTTAGAGGTTAACCTGAAATCTGTTTTTAACATAACCAAAGCGGCATCAAAAATTATGATGAAGAACCGCGATGGCGTGTTTATTAACATGAGTTCGGTAGTTGGGGTTGATGGTAACGCGGGGCAGGCTAATTATGCGGCTTCAAAAGCGGGTATTATTGGCTTCTCCAAATCAATAGCTAAAGAGCTGGGCTCGCGTAATATACGTACCAATGTTATTGCCCCGGGCTTTATCCGTACCGAAATGACCGAGGTGTTAGACCCTAAGGTTGTTGAAGGCTGGGCACAAGCTATCCCGCTTAAACGCGCTGGTGAAACTGCAGATGTAGCCAACGCCTGTGTTTTCCTGGCGTCAGATATGGCAACTTATATTACCGGGCAGGTTATCCCTGTTGATGGGGGAATGTTGTAGTTAGTAATTAGAGGTTAGTGATTAGAGATTGGTATAAGTATTTTACAGTTTACTTTTATCCTTTACCATAAAAAAACAGCATATTTGAAATACAGATATGCTGTTTTTATTTTCAATTACCTGGGGAACAATTTCGGGATGGTGGGCGCCGGTATGCCTGCTGTTGGGTGTATTATATGCCTGGGTGATGTACCGCCAGCCGGTGCATTTGGCCGATAAGTTCCGCTATATTTTATCTGCCGTAAGGGCAATAGCTGTGTTTTTTATTGCTTTGCTGCTGGTATCGCCACTGGTAAAATCTACAAATTACAAGCCGCAAAAGCCGCTTATTTTAATAGCACAGGATAATTCAGAATCTATAAAACTATTTAAAGCTCCGGCCAAAAGCGATAGAAAAGTCTCCCCTTCCGGGGGAGATTTAGAGGGGGCTAAATTTGTTGACGAACTGGGCAAGCTCAAGCAACAATTAGGCGATGGGTATGAGGTGCAGGAATTTAATTTCGGGCACGACCTTAATAGCGGTCTATCTAAAAGCTTTAATGCCAGGCAAACCAACATCGCCGCCGCGCTGCACCAGTTGAATGACAGGTTTGTAAACCAAAATATAGGTGCATTAATATTAGCTACCGATGGCTCATACAACCAGGGTAGCGATCCGCAATATGAGGCGCGCAATTTTAAAACCAACATCTACACCGTTGCGCTTGGCGATACTGTTGCCAAACGCGATTTGTTAATAGGCAACGTTAACTACAACAAAACCGCTTTTTTAGGCAACGATTTTGAGATAGAGGTTTTGGTCGAGGCCTGGCAAAGTAAAGGCGAAACCATGCACTTAACCGTTACCGAAGATGGCAGGCAGGTAAACTCGCAGATCATTGCGGTTAATAGCGACGGGTTTAAAAAATTGCTTACTATTAAGTTAAATGCTGATAGGAAAGGCATCCATAAATTTAACATCGGCATAATGCCGGTTAAAAATGAACTGTCTACACAAAATAATACAGAGACTATTTATGTAGAGGTACTGGACGCCAAACAGAAGATATTGCTGTTATATGATGGTCCGCACCCGGATATCAGCGTAATACGCCAGGCCATAGAAAGCAATAAAAATTATGAGGTTAAAACAAGTCTAACAGCTGATATAGGATCAGTAAAGCTGAGTGATTATAGTTTGGTTATACTTTACCAGCCATCGGCAATTAGCTTTGGCACGTTGAAGGATTTTATCGCCAAAGGCAAAACACCGCTTTGGTATATGCTGGGTGCGCAGGCTGATATTTTTAATTTTAATACGCGGCAAAAGCTAATCCGTATAAGCACTGCCCGGCAAGAGATGCAGGAAACGTTTGTACAACCTGTGCCGGATTTTTCATCATTTACCTTATCAGACTCTACCCTACAAAAAATAAGCAGGATGCCGCCTTTATTGGCACCATTTGGCAGTTATACTGCTTCGGTTGCTAACGGCGTGTTGTTTAAGCAAAAAATAGGATCGGTAGCAACAAGCTATCCTTTACTTTTATTTGGGGACGATAATGGCAGGCGCACAGGTGTGCTTACTGCCGAGGGTTTATGGCGTTGGCAATTAACGGAGTATCAAACTTACGGTAATCACCACGCGCTGGAAGAATTATTTAACCAAAGCGTACAATACCTTACCGCCAATGCCAACAGGCAACGTTTTAGGGCCTATCCAGCAAAAAACATTTTTGATGAGGGTGAGAATGTATTGCTAAATGCCGAGCTATATAATGACGCGCTTGAGCTGACAAACACCCCCGACGTAAAAATAGACCTTAAAACCACCGACGGTAAAAACTACAGCTTCTTATTTACCCGCAACGGGCAAAGCTACCAGCTGGATGCCGGGACGTTGCCGGTTGGCGAATATACTTACACAGCTAACACCAAACTGGGTAACCGCCTGTTCAATGCCAGCGGGCAGTTAACCGTTAAACCGCTTAATTTAGAGATCCGCCAAAGCGCGGCCAACCATCAGCTGCTTAGAAATATAGCCAAACAAAGCGGCGGCGAAATGCTGCAACCATCGCAAATTAATAAGTTGGTGAACCTGATAAAGCAAAACGAAAACATTAAGACCCTGGTATATGAAGACAAACACTACAGCGACCTGATAGATGTTAAATGGATATTTGTGCTGATAATAGCTTTGTTAGGGGCAGAATGGTTTTTAAGGAAACGGGAAGGGGAGGTGTAAAGAAGATTTTAGTTAAATTAAAAAATCTTATTAGGTAATTACCTAAACATTTCTATTTTTGTGCCAACAAAAAAATAGCAGTATATGAACTCAACACAGGAAGCAAATTCAGATCGTCATTACATATTATTAGTTATAGCGGTAGTTATAGGTTTGGTAGGCGTTTATTTACGCTTTGCAGATTTTAAACATGCTTCGTCAGCGGCCAATATTATATTGGCAATTGGTGCAGGCATGGGGCTTAAAGCTATATTTACTATAATTAAGTAATTTACATTTCAACATATAAAAAAAGCGTTCCGGTTTCCGGGACGCTTTTTTTGCTTATAGCTGTTGATGTATATCATTTGGGATGATATTTAGCATCATTCAATATTTTTTGTGCGTCGTTAGTAACCATTAGCTGTTGTAGGGTAACATCGGGATGCTTCTCCATATATTGTTTCACAATTTGCCAGCCGGTCCATATACCCAGTTTGGGTGCCGATTCATTTCGCTCGCCTAATTGCGGCGTAAAAGGCGCTTCGCCTAAATAAGTCTGCAATTTTTCGTAATCGGTTTCATACAATAAATTCTGTTCTAAAAAATAACCCCATATAATTGATTGCGAATTAATGCACCAATTTAATTGTTTAGTGGTATAGCCAATTTTAGTTGTATCCGCCACATCGGGTAAAATTTGGTCGATAAAATATAATATTTTACCGCTGTATATCATTTTAGATAATAAGGTTTTGTCATTGTCACTTTCGGGGAACATATCCTCGCGGGCCATGCCTTCAACAACACGCGGGGTAATATTATCCGGCGTGAACCTTCTGGATATATAACGCGGGAAGACTTCGGTTAATGAAGGATAGAACCGCGAATTAGCACCCAAAAACAAATCCAGCCCAATACCAAAATATCCGTTTCCAACAGCAGTTTGTGCCTTAAAGCCAGAAAAATAGGCATATACTTTTGGTATATTTTTTTTGGGATAAAAGTACTTAATGCGCTTAAAGGCATCAGTCAGCTCGGTTTCTTGCTTATCCAGGTTAGGGTAAACTTCATCAACGTCATGCTTTACGTCTAAATATGCCTGCCCTTTAAATACAGGTTTTAATATATTAAAATAGCCGGTATCGGCAGTACTGCCTGCTTCCAATATCTGTTCAATATAGTCCCGGTAAAAAATGCCATACTTCTTTTGCATAAAATTTGCCTGCTGCAGCATTGGTTTTGTACGCATGGCGTCAAAATCATGATCGAAGCGCTCAATTTTAACTTCAATTGGTATATTGCTAACATCAATTTTTTTATCGCGGTTGCAAGCTGTTAACAGTAAACCGATAATAAAAAATAAATAAATTTGTTTGAACTTGTAAGAGGTTGGTATCATTTTTATAATTTCAGCAAAAATAATTTATTATTTGCATTTAGATGCAAGTTAAGTACTTGTAATATTATATATGAAACCATCATGAGCTGCAATTACAAAAACGCTCATGATAGCTTCAGCACCATTTAAAAACAGATTATTCTGATGAAAATAGCATTAGCCCAGCTTAACTATCACGTAGGTAATTTTGAGTCGAACACGGCTAAGATCATCCAAAACATACAAAAGGCACGGAAAAATGGTGCTGATCTGGTTGTATTTGCCGAACTATGTGTTTGCGGATATCCTGCACGCGATTTTTTAGAATTTAGCGAGTTCATCAGTCAATGCGCTGCCGCGGCCCAAAAAATTGCTGCTGTATGTACTGATATTGCCTGTATAATTGGCTTGCCTATTCCTAATAACAAAACAGAGGGCAAGGACCTTAATAATTCTGCATATTTTATCGAAAACGGAAAAGTTAAAGCCATTGTAAATAAAGCGCTGCTGCCTAACTATGATATTTTTGATGAATATCGTTATTTTGAACCATCGACCGAATTTAATTGTATTGAGTTTAAGGGACATAGAATAGCCTTAACTATTTGCGAAGATTTGTGGAACACTATTGAAAACCCGTTATACATAACCAGGCCAATGGATACGCTGATAAAGCAGCAGCCTGATGTAATGATAAATATTGCCGCTTCTCCTTTTGCTTATAACCACGATGAAGAGCGTATTGCTATTTTAAAAGATAATGCTGCACGCTATAATTTGCCTTTATTTTATGTGAACCACGTTGGCGCGCAAACTGAGCTTATTTTTGACGGCGGATCATTAGTATTTGATAATGGCGGTAACCTGATTGATGAGCTGCCTTATTTTGAGGAATGCCTGACCTATTATACTTTGGATGATAAGGGAGCTGTTTCTTTTGATCATCGGTCGACCATTAAAAAAGAACGGGAAAGTGATATAGCGCAAATACACCAGGCGCTTATTTTAGGTATACAGGATTATTTTTATAAATCGGGATTTACCCGTGCCATATTAGGTTTATCAGGTGGGATAGATTCGGCTGTGGTGTGCGCGCTGGCTGCCGAGGCGTTGGGTGCAGAAAATGTAATGGCTGTATTATTACCCTCTAAATTTTCAAGCGATCATTCTTTAAAAGATGCCGAGGACCTGGTAAGTAATCTGGGTTGCATGAGCGAAACCATCGCCATAAAAAATATTACCGAAGCGTTTGAAACCGCGTTAAGTCCGCAGTTTACGGACCTGCCATTTAATATTGCCGAAGAGAATATACAATCGCGCAGCCGTGCGGTATTATTGATGGCTATGTGTAATAAGTTTGGCTTCATTTTGTTAAACACATCCAACAAAAGCGAAGCCGCAGTAGGCTATGGTACTTTATATGGCGATATGTGCGGCGGCATATCTGTTATTGGTGATGTATACAAAACACAGGTTTTTGAGCTGGCGCGACATATTAACCGCGAGCGTGAGATCATACCGGAAAATTCAATCATTAAACCGCCATCTGCCGAGTTAAGGCCCGGGCAAAAAGACTCTGATTCATTACCTGAATACGATATACTTGATAAAATATTGGCTGAGTATATTGAGTACCGTTGCTCGGCTGCCGAGATCGTTAAAATGGGTTATGACGAGCAAACCGTGCATCGTGCAATAAGGCTTATTAATTTGGCAGAGCACAAGCGCTATCAAACCCCGCCGATTTTAAGGGTATCGCCTAAGGCATTTGGCATGGGCAGAAGGATGCCTATAGTTGGGAAGTATTTGCAGTAAGCAGTCCCATTATGCGTCATTGCGAGGAACGAAGCAATCTCTACGTAGGACATTCAATAGGAGGGTTGCTTATTTAATGCAGTGCCTAAATAACATTTATCACAATTGATTAGCAAGTGCAGAGATTGCTTCGTTCCTCGCAATGACGTGTTTGAGAGGGGTGAGGTAATAATTTTTATATTTTCCCAAACAACTCTGCTAATTTATCTTCCAGGTCGCTGCCGCGCAGGTCTTTGGCAATGATTTTTCCATTAGGGTCCAAAAGGAAGTTTGCAGGGATGGCTGTGATAAAATAAGACACAGCTACCTGGTTACTCCAGTATTTCAGATCGGATACTTGCGTCCATTCCAGCCCATCTTTTTTTATGGCATTTACCCAATCGGCTTTACCATCGGGCCTGTCTAACGAAACGCCGATTATGGTAAAGTTTTTATTTTTATACTTGTTATAAGCCTTAACTACATTAGGGTTTTCCATGCGGCACGGGCCGCACCACGATGCCCAAAAATCAATCAATACATATTTGCCCCTAAAAGATGAAAGCCTTATGGGGTTTCTATCTACATCGGTTTGTATAAAATCAGGAGCAATAGCGCCAATAGCGGTGATTTTCGAATCGTCGATAGATTTTTTCAGCATTTTAGCTGTCTCCATATCCTTTATTGCAGGGGTTAAAGCATTAAACAGGCTTTCCATTTCTGCAGGGTCCTTTCCCTGTTTGCCCAACGCGTTTAGCACAAGTAAGCTTAGGTAGCTGTTAGGATGGGTTACAATAAAATTTTGCAGGATAGATTTTTGCTTATCCTGCAAAGCCTTTCCTCTTGCTTCAATATCGCGTTGAAAACCGGTTGTATTTTGTTTGTTTTTGAGGCCGGTATTTCTTTCGTCATCGAGTTTTTTAGCTTCATCATTAATTGATTTTAATTGGCGGGTGAGATCATTATTCTCATCATTTATTACAGAACCGGTAACTTTAGCGGTGTATACAGAATCACGGGCTGTGGTTAGGGTTATGTTGCTTTTATCTAAAAAGAAAGTTATTACGTCTGGGTTTTTATCTAATTTTTGAATCCCCACGCCTTTATGGTCAATTATTAAATAAGCATTTACAGGGTTAGATATAAAGCCCGAAATACTGAAACTACCGTTAACAACCATTGATGAATCAATAACCCGGTTAGCACCAATCTGGTAAAACAAAAAAGCCTCGGCAGGAGAATTTATATTGCCAACCTTGCCTTTTATTGTAAAATTTTTAGTTAGTGTTTGTGAAAATACTATTGATGGCAATAAAGCCATTGTTAGAAAAAATAATTTCTTCATGAATCAAATTGAATATTATATAAGATAATTAACGTATAAATAGCTTAAGGATTGCCTGTTAGTTTAATTTTTGATAAGTGCGCCACCAAAGATCTGGCATTTCGCCGGATGTTGCAATTTTATAATCCTCGAATCGGCATGGCACCAAATGAAAACGTGCATTTTTTGAGCCACCCGTAGGATAGGGTACCTGCATCCACCAACGGTCGGATTTTTTGCTTTTTACAAACACCAACTCGTGCGCATCATGTTTAAGGCTGGTTTTATAGATCAGATATTGCGATTTTGGGTTAAGCGGGAAATCCTTTTTACGGTTATAAACGCCGTCAATAAAATACCATATCATTTGTGATAGCAGCATAGCGGTTTGGCCATTGCTGTCATAAGCCGGGTTAAACTCATAAAAACCTATAGAGGTTAGCTTATCATTGAACCCCGCGTAACGGCATATCTGGCAAGCTTCCTCGCCATAAAAACCATTGGGTGTTGCATTGGCATTACCCATAGCATCTGATGCGCGAATTGCGCCTATATCAAAGCTTACCATATTGGCATTACGAATGATAGGTTCGGTTACGGTAACATTATAGCTTAACTCACCTAAACGATGTACATCAAAAAAAAGCTTCTCCATTACCCGCAGGCTATCCTGGCTGGCGAAAAAAGTTTGATAGCCCAGGTTGCTGTAATTAAACAGGTAATTAGGCTCGTGTAAAAACACTTTATTTAAATATGATGTTGAGGTTGTTTCAATACTATCTATATTTTCGTCGTCTTCCAGGTCAAAGTGCGAATCCACAATAACTAAATCAACCTTTTGCTCTAAAGTTTCATAGCCCAGGTATTGGGCATAGGTAAGATCCTGCCCGCCGCCAATAATCACAGGGATAATATCCATTTTAATAAGTTCGGCAACTACGGTTTTAAGAGCGAAATAAGTATCGGTAACGGTTTCGCCCTGGCGGATATTACCCAGATCAACAATTTTAGTATTGTATGCCCCTTCGTTTAACTGGTATAGTTTTTCGCGTACATAATCTGGCCCTAAAGCACAACCGGGATTATTTATGGCGTTACGGTCTTCCTGCACACCAATGATAGCAATATGTGTTTGTTCCAGATCCGGGAAGGTAACCGAATAATGGTCTATCTTACTGCCTAAATGGCTGGTATAATAACCATTTTTTGGAATGATCTTTTTAAGGTCGATAGGCGTAAAGAAATCGGATAAGGACATGTAATTGATGTGCAAATGTGCGTATATGCAAATATGCAGATAGATGGGCAGATGTGCAATAGAATAATCTAATTCCCTCTTTCCGCCACAGGGCGAATACCTTGTTTCATCACGCAAAAAACACCCAAAAATCTTGTTTCATCACTTCAAAATTTTGCTATTTGCAATTAATTGATAATCAGCATGGTGGTTAAATTTTATTCATGAAAAAACAGACGGATAAGTTGTTACATTTTGTTTCATCACTTTTTCGTAATTTGTTTATTATCAATATATTAAGCCGAAATCTTGTTTCACTTGTTACATTTTGTTTCACATTTGTGTGTAACAAAAACAGGAGGGCGCTAGCATAACGTTTACCTATCGCGGTGACTCACCCCGACTACGCTACGCTGGTCGACCCTCTCTTCGCTGCGCGGAAAGAGGGTAAAAAAAAGCCATTTCAAATCAAAAAATTGCCACATTTGTAGCTCATGATATTAATAACAGGCGCTACAGGTTTTTTAGGATCAGAACTGGCTAAGCAATTGGCCAAAAAAGGTGAGCAGATACGTTGTACCAAACGCGCTACTTCAGTTATTCCCGCTTTGTTATTGCCTTATACCCAAATTGAATGGGTAGATGCCGATATGCTGGATATTTTTGCGTTAGAGGATGCATTGCAGGACGTAACACAGGTTTATCACTGTGCGGCATGGGTATCATTAAAGCAGGCCGATAAAGAGCCCATGATACGTGCCAATGTTACCGGTACGGCCAACCTGGTTAACTTATGCCTTGACCGGGATATAAAGCTGGTGCATGTAAGCTCCATAGCCGCCATAGGACAGGCTAAGCCGGGCGAGCTGATAACAGAGGACCATCACCTGGAATCGTCTACCGAAAATGATGGCTATGCCATATCAAAACTGGAAAGCGAGATGGAAGTGTGGCGGGGAATTGCCGAAGGATTGAATGCGGTAATTGTTAATCCATCACTAATTATAGGCGCTAATGCGGGTGTTTTAGGTAGCGGGCAGCTTTTTGAAACGGTACGTAAAGGACTTAAATTTTATACAGAAGGTACGGCCGGGTTTGTTGATGTGGAAGATGTGGCCAAATGTATGATAGCATTGATGGAAAGCGATATTGCCGAAGAGCGTTACATTATTAATGCTGAGAATTGGAGTTACAAAGATATTACTGCCGAAATAGCTAAAGGTTTTAACATACCCCCGCCGGCCATATTAGCCAAAGCCTGGATGATGGAAATGGCCTGGCGTGGGGCGGCGGTTATCGCTTTCATTACGCGTACATCGCCTGCATTGGATAAGATCGCTGCTAAGTCGTCTACACAAATACGCAATTTTGATAACTCTAAAATTAAAGCCGCTGTTAATATTGAGTTTAAACCGATAAGCAGATCGATTAGGGAGATTTGTGAAAGATTGGGTGGATAGGTTTGGCTAACGCGCTCACCTCGTCATTGCGAGCGTAGCGTGGCAATCTCTACACGATAGGTGTACGAATAGTTAGTCTTCTAAGGTATCGTATAAATCCTTCCATTCAGAATTTAATGAGCTTATCAGTTGATTTTTATAGTCTCTACTACGATCTTTAAGTGATTTTTCTGCTGCTATTGCTTCCTCAATATGCGAATAGAAATAATAATAAATCAACTTATCGCAATTGTATTTCGCAGTAAAGCTTTTGGGATGAACCTTGTTTTTATGCTCCCATATCCGGCATGTTATAGCAGATGTTACACCAACATACAAAACTGTATGCATTTTATTTGTAACGATATAAACGCAGCCACCTTTTTGAAATACCATACGGTAAATTAAAAGAATAATTAGTTATCTATCGTGTAGAGATCGCCACACTCGTACCTCGTTCGCGATGACGCTTGGAGATAGGTTGGTGATGAAGTGAGTCTCATTTTGTGAGTACTCCCGTTTAACCGTACACCTCATCGCGAGCGTAGCGATATAGATCTTTACACTCGTGCCGCAATAATGCATAATGAGGGTTAAGCTTAAAAATCCATCGGCCCTAACCTGCGCATATTCTTCATAATCAAATATTGCCTGTGCCTCACATAATCTGTCGGATCAGTTGGCGACCATTTTAGCGGATCAGGGAAAATAGAAGCTATTGCAGCAGATTGCTGGCGGTTTAAGTCGAAAGCGTCTTTATGATAATAGGTCTGTGCTGCTGCTTCTACGCCATATATACCATCGCCCATTTCAATTTCGTTCAGATAAACTTCCATAATGCGGCGTTTGCTCCAGAAAACTTCTATCAGTAAGGTAAAGTAAGCCTCAAATCCTTTGCGTATGTACGACCTCCCCGGCCATAAAAAAACGTTTTTAGCCGTTTGTTGTGATATGGTGCTGCCGCCAATGAGCTTATGCGAATGCGAGTTTTTATCAATGGCCCGCTCCATTGCTTTAAAATCAAAACCAAAATGATCCAGGAACAATTGATCTTCGGCAGCTACGGCGGCGCGTTTCATGGGGTCGGCAATATCATCAAAGTCGCGCCAATGCTTGTCTATCTTCCAGGGTTTTCCGGCGGCTTTTTGCTCAAACCCGCGGGTAAGCATTAGCCATGTTACAGGCGGGTTTATAAAGCGGTACATAATAACCCAAAACATGGTGATCCCGATAAAAAGAATCAGGGTTAGTTTAACAATGCGCCAGATGAGTTTGCCGAGACCTTTCATACGGCGAAAATATCTTAATTATTTCGGATTTCGGAATTGTTTAACAAAATGTCATTTCGAACGATAGTGAGAACTATCTCTTGAGCAATAGCGGAAAAATCTATACATATCATAACGCGTGTATAGATTTCTCCTCGTTCCTCGTCGAAATGACAGCTTGGATATTGTAAAACAAAAAAGGTGTTTAGCAACGCTAAACACCTTTAAATTCTATATTATTCTAAATCCGAAATCGAAAATCCGATATCCGAAATTAAAATTACTCAGCTACTACAGAGAAAGGTACTTGTACCTTAACTTCTTTATGCAGGTTTACAATTGCGGTGTAATCACCAACAAATTTTGGTTCCTGGTCAAAAGTAATTCTACGACGGTCAACTTCAAAACCTTCTTTCTTCAATGCATCAGCAATTTGAATTGTGTTGATAGCACCAAAGATTTTACCGGTTTCGCCGGCTTTAGCGCCAATGGTCAATTTCACACCTTCTAAACGGGCGGCAATTGCATCAGCATCCTTGCGTATTTTTTCTTGTTTAAACTGCGCTTGTTTTAGGTTTTCGGCTAAAACTTTACGTGCAGATACAGTAGCTAATATGGCATAACCTTTAGGAAAAAGGTAGTTACGGCCATATCCTGGTTTAACGGTTACTACATCGTCTTTATCACCCAGGTTTTTTATGTCTTGTTTTAAAATAACTTCCATGTTTTCTTACCTCCCGATTATTTTAATGAGTCTGTAACATAAGGTAATAAACCAATATGGCGAGAGCGTTTAACGGCCTGGGCCACTTTGCGCTGAAACTTTAATGAAGTACCTGTTAAACGACGGGGTAATAATTTACCCTGGTCATTAATAAACTTTAATAAAAAGTTAGCGTCTTTGTAATCAATATACTTAATACCATTCTTTTTAAAACGGCAGTATTTTTTACGGTTGTCCTCTACTTTAGGGGCGGTAACGTATTTAATTTGATCGTTTGCCATTATTTGGTTTCCTCCACTTTAGCAACTGGTTTCTTGTTAAAGGCACCTGTGCGTTTTTTGTCATTGTATGCAATGGCATGTTTATCCAAAGCAATGGTAAGGAAACGCAAAACACGCTCATCGCGCCTTAACTCGACTTCCAATTTGTTAATTAATTCACCCGGAGCCTTAAATTCAGTTAAGTGATAGTACCCTGTAGATTTTTTCTGGATAGGGTACGCTAATTTTCTCAAACCCCAATTATCCTCCTGGACAATTTCGGCTCCGCCATCAGTTAAGGTTTTGCTATATTTGGCTATTGCCTCTTTAGCAGTTTCTTCTGATAACAACGGGGTTAGAACGATCACGATTTCGTACTGTTGCATTATTATACTTTGATTTTTAATTAATTACCCGATAATTCGGGGTTGCAAATGTAGTAAGTTATTTTTACTTATCCAACAGAAATGGCAGTAAAATAACAGACGGTATTAATGCTACCATTATAGCTGATTACAATAGCTAACTTTTGTTAATAAAAATAAAACGTCTAATTAACATTCTATACAAAACATTAACTTAAGTTCGGTTGTCTTTTAATTACCAAAATATTACTGCCATGGAGTTTGAATATCTTGAAAGCCAAAAAGCAAACCACACTACGTTTATGTATGATACCATTTATTTTCAATCGCCGGGAGAAAATGGGGAGTTTAAAGAAGGTGATTGGGGCGATGAAGAAGATGAGGATTTTGATGACAAAGCCGAAGACGTGGATGATCTGCATTCTGTACAGGTAAATGATGATTTGAATGAACCCGATGCAGAGCCGGACGACGACGATCATTTGCCGGATGATGACTTACAATAAATAAGACAGGGGATAAGTATTTACCAGCCGTTGTCTCTGTCCTCACAGACAACTTTACAGTAGCAGTCTGTGAGGACACAGACTGCGGGAGAAAAGTGAAATTCCAATTTATCAACAATCCTTTTTTGATACTTTCAGGTAAAGCAATTTCTTGCTAACTTAGTAGCTGTGGATAATTTTATCGTTTCGGCACGCAAATATCGCCCGGCTACTTTCGAAACCGTTGTTGGTCAGCAACATATAACCAATACGTTAAAAAACGCTATTAAGAATAATCAGCTGGCGCAGGCATTTTTGTTCTGTGGTCCGCGTGGCGTAGGTAAGACTACCTGCGCGCGTATCCTTGCCAAAACCATTAATTGCGAAAACTTACAGCCTAACGGCGAGGCTTGCGGCGTTTGCAGTACCTGCCAGTCTTTTCAAAATGGCAACTCTTTTAATGTTCATGAATTAGACGCGGCATCAAACAACTCGGTTGATGATATCCGCAGCCTGATAGAGCAGGTGCGTATACCGCCGCAAGGCGCACGTTACAAGGTTTATATTATTGATGAGGTACACATGCTATCGCAGGCGGCTTTTAACGCTTTCCTGAAAACTTTGGAAGAACCACCGCATTATGCCATATTTATATTGGCTACTACCGAGAAACATAAAATACTGCCTACCATACTTTCGCGTTGCCAGATATTTGATTTTAACCGTATCGGCGTTGATGATATGGCTCATCACCTGGCATCAATAGCACAAAAAGAAAGTATTAAATATGAGGTTGACGGCCTACACATCATCGCCCAAAAAGCTGATGGCGGTTTAAGGGACGCTTTATCAATGTTCGACCAGATCGTTAGCTTTTCTGATGCTAATGTTACCTATCGCTCGGTTATTGATAACCTGAATATACTTGATTACGACTACTATTTTAGTATAACTGATAGCTTATTAGGAGAAAATACGGCCAAAACCCTATTATGTTTTGATGAGATATTAACCAAAGGCTTTGATGGCGCGCATTTTATATCCGGTTTGTCAGAACATTTCCGCAATTTGCTGGTAACCAAAGATGCATCAACTTTAAAGTTATTAGAAGTAAGCGAGGGTATTAAAGCTAAATATCTACAGCAATCGCAGGCGGCAAATGTGTCGTTCCTGTTATCGGCCATGAATATTGCCAACCAGTGCGACCTGAATTATAAACTGAGCAAGAACCAGCGTTTGCAGGTTGAACTGGCTCTGCTTAAAATGTGCCATCTGCTCTCGGTATTTAGCCTGGCTACCACGCCGCTAACCGCAATGCCCGATAACAGCGGGCAGCTAAAAAAAAAACCTGATACCCCGGCAATAAGTTCTCATAAAACAGGTACTATCAATAACGAGGTGCCGGTAATGAGCGATACCCCGGCTATTTATACAACAGCGCCAAAAATATCAGAACCTGTACAAGAAATTCCCGGGCCCGTAAAGGAAACGCCGGTTGCAGAGAAGCCCAAAACTGTTTTCATCCCTAATTTAAATGGGGGCACTACAAAGATACCCTCATTAAAAGATCTGAATGCCGCACAGGAAACAATAGCGGAAGAAGAAGACCCATACCAAAAAGGGGATGCCAGTGAAGATTTTAGTTTTGACGATTTTTTAAAACATTGGAACGTATTTGCCGCCACTGTAAAAGCCGAAGGCAAGATGAGCCTGTTTACCATATTTATATCCGAAGTGCCAAAAATGCTGCAGCCCTATGTGTTTGAGGTGGTGGTTGAAAATAAGGTGCAGGAGCAATTATTCCGTGATGAAAAACCACCATTGCTTAATTACTTACGCAGTACCCTTAAAAACTATAGTATAGAGGTGAATACCAGGATAGACGAACAGGTAAGAGTTAAGCGCCCATATACCAGCCAGGAAAAATACCAGTACATGGCAGCCAAAAATCCGCAATTGGCCGAGCTTAAAAAGCGCTTTAATCTTGATTTTGATTGATGCGGATAAAAGCTCTATTTTTATAAAGTTTCCAATTAGAACTGATGAAAAGTTACGGACGGATATTGGTAGGATTGATAACGCTTTGCATCGGGTTAAATTCATGCAAGTTAGATAAGCCTGTACTACCCGGCGAGGATGGCTATATAAAAACCACAGACCCTGCGGCAGGAATAGGTACAGTTATTGGTACTACCATTACAGGTGCAACTATTAATAATAGTAACTTAACCGCTCTGTGGAAGGTAGCAACAACCATCAAGCAGTTTTATAATCAAAATAATGTTGTGATAGCAAGCTCACTGGCTAATAATTTGTTTACTTCTGTTTTATTAAGCGAAACTGGTAAAACAGCAGGCTTTGAAGGATTAACAGCAGCAATAGCCAACCAAACCTATGAATTAACAACCAGTAGCGGTGTTTTATATATTCAATTATCTGCCGATCCGTTTTTGCGGAGCGTTAACAGCCGTATACAAATAACAAATTTAACTGCTACGTCAATGACCTGGCTGGCAATAGACCCGCTCATTGTATCGGCAGGCGGGCAATTATTGCGTAATGCTTATTTAGTAACTTTTACTAAATAAAAAGAGACACAAAATATTGCGTCTCTACGAATTTTTATTTACCGATTATTATTTAGGTGTATCATTTTTTGGATAACCTTCTTCGTCCAGATCATCCCTGTCATCCTCGGGCGTATGTGACAGCATTTCATCAATTGGGTCAACTATTACACTTTGGCCATCATCAATATGCATACCCAACTGGTCAACATCTGTTTCTAATGACTCATTTGGTATATACTCGTCCATCACATCATAAGGATTAGCTTCATCATAAGTTGAGTTGATATCGGCACCATTTTTTTGTGATGTGTTATAAGGGTCAGGATGATCATAATTCGGATCATCACTTTTTACATCAAGTTCATAACTATTATCATCGGCGTTAAAACGCAATTGATCTTTGTCAACTGTTTCGCCAAGCTCGTCCTTAAGGTTTTTGTCCCTGTCGTCGTTTTCGTTATCAAATGGATTATTGCTCATGTGGCTGGTGTTTTATTAAATATACATAAAATATATAGAAAAAATCCTGCCAAAACAGTTTAATATCAAAAATCAACCCTTTTTTTATAGGAGACAACTCCACCTATAGCAAATTTTATCCCTATGGAGTATTGAGAGTAGGAATCTTTTTGATTACCAATAGTAAAACCGTCAAGGCCATCACCCATTATAAAATTATATTGGTACCCCAGGTCTATTTTAAAGCCGGGCTGATCATATCTATTAAAAAACTTAAATTCATACCCAAACCTTACCGGGATAAGTATTTGGCTACTATTGTCTTCGCCGGGTGTATAGAATCCCGGATCCAGAATAGAAGCTCTGTTAATTTCTTTCATATGATTTATAACAAACCCCACACCGGTAGATGCATAAAGATTTTTTAAAGCATTGGCAAATTTGCTTTGCGAATAATCTATTATTTCGCCGGCCTGCAACTGTGCCCTAAACATTACCGCTGCGAAGTTATTGGTAAATTGCCTGCCTGTACTGGTTGTCAAAGAATCGCCACCCTTTAATTCGCCAAACTGCAATTCAACCACGTAATTAACATATGGGCTTACATTATAATTAAAATTAAAATGAGCTGATTTGGTAGGGGTAACCGTTTGCGCGTCGGTATATGCTTTGTTCATGTCCAGGCCAATACCTAAATCATATTGTGCATAGTCATTTCCTATTTGTGCTTTAGCCGAATAACAAAGTAAACAGCTACATACGGTTATTAAAGTAATTTTTAAACAATTTATCATATAGTAATATGTCAGTATGTTACTTATAGGCAATAATTAGGGCAACCATAAATAATATGGTAAACAATGCTTTAAAATAATAGTTGCATTTTTTTTAAATTTTAATAATGATAAAAGTACAATCAAACTTCAATAAAACAATAGTAACGTAAAAATTACCAACTTGGTAGTTTTGAATAGGTAATTAGCTAAATGGTAAAATCAATTTTTATATATTTGGTGCCATTAATAATAAAAAAATTAGAACACCTGGTATGTCAAAAATTAAAGTAAATAATCCGGTAGTTGAGCTGGATGGCGATGAAATGACCCGCATTATCTGGAAGTTTATAAAAGATAAGCTGATAGTTCCTTATCTGGATCTGGATATTAAATATTATGATCTCGGTTTAGAATATCGCGATGAAACTAACGACCAGGTTACTATTGATGCCGCGAATGCCATTAAGCAATATGGTGTGGGTATTAAATGTGCTACTATTACACCTGATGAGCAGCGTGTAGAAGAATTTGGCTTAAAGCAGATGTGGAAATCGCCAAACGGAACTATACGTAATATATTAGATGGTACTGTTTTTCGCGAGCCTATTGTAATGGCAAACGTACCACGTTTAGTGCCAAACTGGACAGCGCCTATTTGCATTGGCCGTCATGCTTTTGGCGACCAGTACCGTGCTACCGATTTTTTAACTAAAGGAAAAGGTAAACTAACCATAAAATTTACGCCGGAAGATGGCAGCCCTGAGCAATCATTTGAAGTGTTTAACTTTAAAGGCGATGGTGTTGCTTTGGCAATGTATAACACAGACGAATCTATCCGTGGTTTTGCGCATGCTTGTTTTAATCAGGCATTAATGAAAGGCTGGCCTTTGTATCTATCAACCAAAAACACCATTCTCAAAAAATATGATGGCCGTTTTAAAGATATTTTTGAAGAGATATACCAAGCCGACTACAAGAAAAAATTTACTGATGCCGGCATTACCTATGAGCATCGTTTAATTGATGACATGGTTGCATCCGCCTTAAAATGGAACGGCAATTTTGTTTGGGCTTGTAAAAACTATGATGGCGATGTACAATCTGATACAGTAGCGCAAGGTTTTGGCTCGTTAGGTTTAATGACCTCAACATTGGTTACTCCTGATGGTACCGTAATGGAAGCAGAAGCGGCACATGGTACCGTAACCCGCCACTACCGCGAGCATCAGGCAGGCCGACCTACATCAACTAATCCTATCGCATCTATCTTCGCGTGGACACGTGGTTTAGAGTTCCGTGGCATATTGGATAGCAACCAGGAACTAATTGATTTCTGTAAGGCTTTAGAAGAAGTTTGTATTGAAACTGTTGAAAGCGGTAAAATGACCAAAGATTTGGCTATCACCATTAAATCAAAAGTTGAGCACGGTACAGATTACTTATATACTGAAGAATTTTTAGAAGCGATCAATGAGAATTTGAAAGTTAAGCTGGGTAAATAATTAACCCAATAATATTAAAAAGTCCGATGCAACTTGCACCGGGCTTTTTTGTAACCTGCTTTCAACTACCTGCGTCATAGCCCGCATGGAAATTAAACTCTCATGGCGTTATTGCCTGGCCTTTATGGCATTTGTTTTTGTATTTGGCCAACTGCATGAAGTGGCTCATTTATCAGTGGCTTATATTATATGTGGCTGCACTGGTAAACAGATAGACTTTAACTTATGGACCTTTTGTGCCGATTGTATTAATAACTCGCATATCTATATAGCAGAAATGGCCGGGCCAGTTTTTAGCTATATCATGATGTGGACAGGCTATTTCCTACTCCGGTCAAACAATAACAGGTATTGGAGTTTGGCGCTGGTATTAATAGCCTGTAATATGGCATTCGCCAGGATATTTACTGCAGGCATGGGTAGGGGAGATGAGACCACTGTATTGAAAGTTTTATTACATGGACAAAGTATATTGCTTATTAAATCAATTGGCTTTGCTGTGGTGTTTATACTGTCTTTCCCGCCGTTGTATATGATCTATAAAAGACTGGCCAATAAAAACAGGTTATGGACAATGCTGGGATTATGTTTTATACCTATGTGTATAATGATGCCTTACGAGTTTATGTTATTAGGTAAAGTATTGCGGGCTGGGTTTTTAGCACAGCGGCATTTTTTAGGCGTAGCCGACTTTATTTATCTACATACCGCGCTTATGACTATGTTGATTGTAATTTTTAGAAAATCCTTGTTTCAGGCTTATTCAAAATCCCTAACTTAGCGCAAAATTTAATATCTGCTATGTCTGCATTATATCCGCTAAAATTCAAAACCATTTACAAAGACAAAATCTGGGGTGGTCAAAAAATAAAGACCTACTTGCATAAAGATTTTGGTTCACTACCAAACTGTGGCGAAACCTGGGAAATATCAGGCGTAAAAACCGACGTTTCTATTGTTGCCAATGGCGCGTTAGCCGGCGAATCATTAGCTGATCTGTTAGAAAAATATGGCGAAGAATTAGTGGGTAAAAAGGTATATGCACATTTTGGCAATATCTTCCCGCTATTGGTAAAGTTTATTGATGCCAATGAGGACCTTTCTATACAGGTTCACCCTAATGATGAGTTAGCTAAAAAGCGCCATAACTCTTTCGGTAAAACCGAAATGTGGTATATAATTGAGGCTGATCCCGGCTCAACGTTAATTGCGGGTTTTAATAAAGAATTAACTCAGGAAGAGTATTTAGAGAAATTTAACAGCGGTCATTTAATGGATGTGTTGAACCGTGAAGATGCAAACGCGGGTGATGTTTTCTTTTTACCTGCCGGACGTGTGCATACCATTGGAGCAGGTTTGCTATTGGCCGAGATACAACAAACATCTGATATAACTTACCGTATTTATGATTTTGACCGTGTAGACGCCAATGGTAACAAACGCGAGCTGCATACCGAGGAAGCTTTAGCAGCGATAGATTATAAATACTACGGAAACTATAAAACCAAATACACGCCCGAAAAGGATGAAACTGTTCAACTGGTTAAATGCCCGTATTTTACTACCAGTGTGTTAGATGCTACCGAAAGCACAAGTAAAGATTACAGTAATCTTGATTCGTTTGTAATACACGTTTGTGTTGCCGGCGAGTACACCATTAACTATAATGGTGAAAGCTACCCGGTTAAAATGGGCGAATGTATATTGTTACCTAAAACAATTGATAAAATAGAGCTGGAAACTACCAGTGGCTTTAAGATATTGGAAAGCTTTATTGAGTAAAAGGTTACAACGCGTCATTGCGAGGAACGAAGCAATCTCTACGTAGGACATCAACAATGGGGGTGCTTTTTTATGCAGCAATGCATTGAACGATATTTTTTCATATTGATTAGCGAGTGTAGAGATTGCTTCGTTCCTCGCAATGACGTGCAGGTGAGAAGCGCGGGCCTACTTATACTTCCAATTTCTTGATTTACCTTCTGTCATCCATTCAATAGCGGTTGCTGTACGCTTTTGGCGGGTAGCTTCTGTTTTGGCATCGATTATCCATTCCAGGTATTCTCTTTTATGTGATGGGCTAAAATTGTAGAAAGCAGCTGCGGCTTTCTCGTCTTTTGCCAATGCTTCTAAAAAATAATCGGGCATAGCGATCTCTGCTTTAGGTGGTCTGGCGGCGGCCGCTTTTCTTGCCGGAGATTTTTCGCCTTTTTCATTAAATGCCATACCCTGTTTGATAAAATCTATCAAGATATCATCAGCAGGCAGATCAGACAATTTGGTAATTCGCCCGAAATTTCCCGCAGCTTCTTTTTCGCCCGGGCGTTGTAATACACCATGCGTATCCACAATTGCTGTACTGCTCCATAAACCAAACGATAAATGCTCTTTAAAGCAAGCCATATTGGCAAGCGTACCGTTATTATACTCAAAAAAGGGATGTCCCCATTTTATAGTCTCAGATATCAATGGAGATACTGAATGCACCAATTCACGCAAATGTTTTAATATTGGCTGAGCAAAAGCAGGTTTTTTGTCGATGTAAGCATCTATGCGGTGATCGTATTGTTCCATAATACCAAGTTAACGATAAAAATATGGACAACAAATTCTAAACCATTTCTACCCTGATCTACCCTAACCTGACCCAGCCTGATCCCTCCTGATCTAAACCGGGCAAAAACGTTTGTTTAAACGTTGTGAGAGGCGTCACTCACAGAAGCCCTCGAAGAGTGAGCGTAAAGGCCCTCGCACATATGCTTCGACGCGGCTCAGCATGACAGCGCTCTTTTGTCATTTCATCTTTCAGAATTTCGCGAAGTTTTACAACTCGAAATGAGAAGTGAATTTACTAACTAACCAAATCCCTAAATAACTGTATGTGCCAGCTATCCTTAAATGGTACTTCCCATTTAGTTTCCAGCTCGGTAAGGTTTTGTACCAGGTTATTGTATACAATGGTATTGGTATTAATGGTGCCTTGTTTAAGTAGTTCTTCAAATCCATGACGGGGCAGGGATAGTACCTCACCGGCATCACGATAAGCTAAATTAAAACGATCAAACAGGCTGATGTTAAATTCCTGCTCCAATCGCTTCATAAAATTAACCGACTTATCAATAGAACAGCCGCTGGCGCCTGCCTGCGTTTCGTCAACTATCAATATAAAGAAACGATTATAACGTATTTCGGCTTTGGCTTTAAGCTGGTTATTGTGGGCGGTCCACTCGGCAGTAAAACTGTTTAAGCGTTGCTGTATTTGTTGTACAACCTCATCAGCCAGTTTTTTATCCGACTGATATACCCATACTCTTGAATTTTCAGAAAATTGCATGTGCAAAGCTACCAATTTATTAACTTAGGGGCAGAGTTTTGTTGTCATGGTAAAATCAGTTCTGCTAAAAATCAAAAAAATAGCAATTATTTTTTCTGTCATACTAACCATTTTGATTAGTTTTTGCTTTGTCGCGGGTATGGGCGACCAGGACTGGTTAAGCTGGGGTAACAAATGTTTGGCACAATCCTTCGATCCATCATCCGACGTTAAATTAAAAAAATGGGAGCTGGTATTAACCGATGATTCGTTTATCCGCATGCGTAAAGTTTACCAAAACGGTAAGCAGGAATATTTCTCTTTCTTCCTGCAAAAGTTAGATGATATAGATTATGTGGGTAATGTTAGTAATGGCACCCTGCAGTTAAAAGCCAGGGGAGATGATATTATTGTACAAACCTATAATGACAAAAAAGGTAATGTTGATTCGATGGCTATGGTCTTAAATATCCCGGTAAAAAATATGGACCCCGAACGGCTTGATAGCCTCCGCAACGCGCTGAATTATTTTAAGATGAAAGGTTTATAAGCCATTTGCCCTTACGGTTATCTCCGCGATATCCAGTACCACTATTTCATCGTCCTTATCATGGTTCTTTACGCCATCGCTTAGCATCGTCATACAAAACGGGCAGGCAGCGGCCACAACCTGGGCGTTAATAGCTATTACCTCGTCAATACGCTCCATATTAATGTCTTTATTGCCGGGCTCGGGCTCTTTAAACATTTGCGCGCCGCCTGCGCCGCAGCATAAGCCATTGCTTTTACAGCGTTTCATTTCAACCAACTCAGTATCTAATATTTCTAATGCTTTTCGTGGAGCTTCATAAACGTTGTTTCCCCGGCCCAGATAACAAGGGTCATGGTAAGTAATGCGTTTACCTTTAAAGCTTTCGCCCCCTTCGGCTTTTAGCTTGCCTTCGTCAATTAGCTGTTGTATTAGTTGCGTGTGGTGTATCACCTCATAATTACCCCCTAAACCCGGGTACTCATTTTTTATGGTATTAAAACAATGCGGGCAACCGGTAACTATCTTTTTAATATGGTAACCATCCAGCACCTGTATATTGGCTATGGCCTGCATCTGGAACAAAAACTCATTACCAGCACGCTTGGCAGGGTCGCCAGTGCAGCTTTCCTCGGTACCCAATACGGCATAGCTTATACCTACATACTGTAGTATTTTGCAAATATCGCGGGTTATTTTTTGCGCGCGTTCATCAAAACTTCCTGCACAGCCAACCCAAAATAATATTTCGGGCTGTTTGCCCTGGGCGGCCATTTCGGCCATGGTAGGCACTTTTATCTTTGTCATTCTTTTAGTCATTAAGCCATTGCGTCATTAGGTCATTAAGTCGCGATACAATGACTTAATGACCCAATGATATACTGACTATTTATCTACCCAATTAAACCTGTCTGCATTGCTATATTTCCATGGGGCACTGTTATTCTCTACATTGCCAAACATATTGTTCAAACTTGCAGGCGCCTGCGATTCTTCCATAACAATATATCGGCGCATTTCGGTTATAATTTCCAGCGGATTTATATTTACAGGGCAGGCTTCCACACAAGCGTTGCAGGTAGTGCAGGCCCAAAGTTCTTCACGGGTTATGTAATCATCCAGCAGGGATTTACCATCCCGGTGTTCCTTGCCATGTTCATCTATGTTATTACCCACTTCGGTTATACGGTCGCGGGTATCCATCATGATTTTACGGGGCGATAGCAGCTTTCCCGTAATATTAGCCGGACAAACAGCGGTACACCGGCCGCACTCGGTACAGGTATAGGCCTCCATCAGGTTTTTCCAGGTGAGGTCGGTTACATCCTTCGCACCAAAGCGGGCTATTTCGCCATTGCCTTCGGGTACAAACGATGGATCAAGCATTGCTTTAACCTCATTGGTAACAGATGCCATATTGGTAAACTCTCCCTTAGGCTCCAGGTTTGAATACCAGGTGTTAGGGAAAGCCAGCAGTATATGAAAATGTTTGGAGTAAGGCAGATAATTTAAAAACGCCAGTATCCCAACAATATGCAGCCACCAGCAAATACGCTCTATAATAGCCAATGTATTTGCATTTGCCGATAGGAGCGGAGCTATTAAACTACTTACCGGGAAACTACCCGCTTTAATATAATGACCAAAATGTAAAGCCTGTAACTTATAGTCGGCGGTGTTCATGGTTAAAAAGGCGACCATTAAGCATATCTCAATAATGAGGATATAGTTGGCATCCGATTTTGGCCATTGGGTCATCTCTGCGCCGTTAAAACGCTTTAGATGGATCAGGTTTCTACGGATAAGGAAAACTATACAGGCTGTAAGTACCAATACTGCTAATATTTCGAACCCGCCTATAAGCAATCCATACAAACTGCCCAAAGGTTTTGAAAATATGCGATGTGACCCAAATATGCCGTCTATCATTATCTCTAAAACTTCAAGATTAATAATGATAAAGCCTATATAAATAAAGAAGTGCATTATAGCCGCTACCGGGCGCTTAACCATTTTGGTTTGCCCCAGGGCCACTTTTGCCATCACCATCCATCGCCTGGCGAGTTGATCTGACCGATTGGTGTTTTTCCCCAAAAGAATATTGCGCCTGATTTTACCCGCGTTTTTACTAAACAGGTAAACGGCTGATATTAATATGAAGATAAAGATGATCTGTGCAATCATTATGCGTGCATAGTAATTTACTCAAAGATAGTTTTATCTATCAACTATTAAAATAACAGTAAACATTTACATACCGTTTTGTTTTTGCGGAACTGTAATTATTTGATTTACTGCATAGTTAATCGCGACCTATAAATTAAGTAACAGAATTTTCAAAAAAAAATACCTATAAATAAAAAAAAGGCTACATTTGCAGTCCTTAAACGGTCGGTATCATAGCTCAGTCGGTAGAGCAAAGGACTGAAAATCCTTGTGTCGCTGGTTCGATCCCAGCTGATACCACAACCATTTCCAGACCTCTTAGCATTGCTAAGAGGTTTTTTTATGCTTTAAAGTGCCTTTTGAAGCTAAAAGTGCAGATTCTTACTTAATTTATTTGTTTTATCAGATAGAATTACGATCTGTTCTATTTTATGCAAATACCGAATCAAAGGAAGTAAATGCATTTATCACTCTTTTACGGAGAGCATATACGCCTCGCTTGTTGTCATATCTTCTTCTGAAAGATTCCTGAACCTTTGTGAAAATTTATTCCTTGGAATATCGTTAGCCATGATCATTGGAAGCTCCTTCAATATTCTGAAACCGTGCTTTTTCTGCAGTTCCTGATGTACCGAGTATGGCAGCCGGTTTATCAAAAACATTCGGCCCCCCTTTACAATCCTCCACTCAAACTCGCTATAGGTTCTGTGACCATTCCAACGTTTAGTTGTTCGGTGACATTTAAAATCAATTGAGTGGGACATGATTCCTCCCTTTTTCAACCATTTTGAGAAGGCAACATATGTCCC
>NZ_JAQBOD010000057.1 GCF_028288205.1 Mucilaginibacter sp. | reverse complement strand
CGTGCACGTGTGGCGCTTTCGGGCTTAACTATTGCCGAGTATTTCCGCGATGGTGACAGCGAAGGCAAGGGTCGCGATATCCTTTTCTTTATTGATAACATCTTCCGCTTTACACAAGCAGGTTCAGAAGTATCAGCGTTATTGGGTCGTATGCCATCGGCAGTAGGTTACCAGCCAACGCTGGCTACCGAGATGGGTATGATGCAGGAACGTATCACTTCAACCAAACGGGGATCGATCACCTCTGTACAGGCGGTTTACGTACCTGCGGATGACTTGACCGACCCTGCGCCGGCAACAACATTTGCCCACTTAGATGCTACAACCGTACTTTCACGTAAAATTGCCGAGTTAGGTATATACCCAGCGGTTGATCCATTGGATTCGACATCACGTATCTTGAGCCCTGCTATTTTGGGCGACGAGCATTACAACACCGCTCAACGTGTTAAAGAAACCTTACAACGTTATAAAGAGCTACAGGATATCATCGCCATCTTAGGTATGGATGAGTTGTCTGAAGAAGATAAATTGGTTGTATCACGTGCCCGTCGTGTTCAGCGTTTCCTGTCTCAGCCGTTCCACGTTGCAGAGCAGTTTACAGGCTTAAAAGGTGTATTGGTTGACATTAAAGAAACCATCAAAGGATTTAACATGATCCTGGATGGCGAAGTTGACGAATACCCCGAAGCAGCATTTAACCTGGTTGGCAGCATTGAAGAAGCTATTGAAAAAGGTAAAAAATTATTAGAAGAAGCGAATGCTTAATTAGTCTGAAGTCTTGAGTCTAAAGTCATTAGTAATTTTGACTCAAGACTCAAGACTCAGGACTTAAGACTTAGAAAATGACATTAGAAATCCTTACTCCCGATAAAAAAGTGTTTGAAGGCGAGGCTACTTCGGTAACTCTGCCGGGCACTATGGGTTTTTTTGAGATATTGAACTACCACGCGCCTATCATCTCTACTTTGCAGGATGGTAAACTAACCGTACGTGCCGATGGTAAAGAAGAAGTTTTTTTAATAAAAGGCGGCGTTGTTGAAGCATCAAACAATGTAGTAGTTGTATTGGTAGAAGGCATAGAGCACCGCTAAATTTTACAATATTCTTTTTGAAGATGCCCGGGTAGTTTATCCGGGCATTTTTGTTTGTGGCCAAACCTAAATCCCCAAGCATCATTGCGTGTTTATGACCCATTCTCCTCCCGTGCGTCATCATGAGGAACAAAGCAATCTCTACGTAGGACATTCAAGCGGTTCGTTGTTATTGTCTGTCCACTGTGTAATTCAGTTCAGTTACCCCACAAGTAAATTGTCGGGTAGTCAATAGGTTTAGTTTTATTTTGTCTTTGATGTC
Source organism: Mucilaginibacter sp. (assembly GCF_028288205.1). Lineage (GTDB taxonomy): Bacteria > Bacteroidota > Bacteroidia > Sphingobacteriales > Sphingobacteriaceae > Mucilaginibacter. The sequence goes on along the minus strand of NZ_JAQBOD010000057.1, from coordinate 113,343 downwards.
TACAAACAATGGAATGCCTCGTCCAAGAATAATTGGATTAACAAATAGCCAGTAGCCGTCAATTAAGTTCAGTTGAATAAGTGAATGTGTTGCTGTCGGGCTACCAAAAAGCAAGATGTCTTTACCTGCCTGTTGTTTTATTTCATTTATTCTGTCCGAAAGGTTGTCGCTAATAATTTTTGTGTTAGTCAAACCCGCGTCTTTCATTGTTTTTGACAAAACAACTTTATGGACTTTGCTATACCACTTTGAATGTTCAATGTCATGCTTGGTCGCTGTCGGCTTGTCTCCTGCGGTAGGCCAGTAATTTTCCATCATCTGATAAGTTACTCGTCCATATAATGCAATATCGTCTTCGTTTATCCGCTTACCCACATAATCAAAAATTTCCTCATCAACTTTAATCCAATCCATTTCTCCGTTCGGTCCTGCTACAAAACCGTCAAGCGATATGTGCATAAATGAAATTATTTTTCTCATATTATTTTTGTTTAAGTGTTTATACTATTTGTCCGTTGGTTTGATTGTTGGTACTGTCGCCCTACAATTACTGCTAACTCAATTATTTATACCCTCTTTAAGAATACGGTCACCAAATTTAATATATAGTTGAGAAAAATCCATACACCAACCCCCGCTGTTCGATTTCTACCGCCTTTGAACGATTATGCTTGTAGTTTATAATTACACGGCATGCTTTAAACAATAGGCACAGCCTATCTGCATTGTAGTCCGCAGAGACATTCGGACAGCGGGGTTTCTCAAAGAAAACATCCCCTTGTCCTATGAGAGATCGCCACGCTACCGCTCGCGATGACGAGGCGGATATTACTTATGCTCCTTCACACTATGTGTAGTCAGAGACTACAACCTTCCTGAATTATTGAGGTTAATCGAATCACCAGTTAAATGACCGATGGGCTTACCGGGGGCAGGTAGGGTCAGGTAGGGTCACCCTGGTTCACCCTGGACCAGGTTATTTACTCCGCATTTCCATCAACTTTTTTACAACTCACCCCTATTTCAGGCAGAAAAAACGCCTATTACTATGCATGCATAAAATTAAGACCGAATACCGTTTTGAACTTTGGTATAGTGCACTAAAAATTATATTCTGTTTTATATACATATTTAAGAATTATATATATATATTTATATATATGTTCAATATATAGTATTTATTTAAAAAAATATGCTAAAGCTATTGCCAGTTTTTTTGTTGTTGCTTATCTTAACAGAAGCAGAATTTCAATACAGCCAAATCTAACCTACAGTAAATAATTAGTAATAAAAAAATGAGTTCATCTAACATCGCCGACGGGGTTGAATTAAATAAGTACAGTAAAACTTTTACGCAGGACCCTACCCAGCCTGCGGCTCAGGCCATGCTATACGGTATTGGCCTTACGGATGATGATATGAAAAAAGCGCAGGTAGGTGTGGCAAGTATGGGCTATGATGGCAATACCTGCAACATGCACTTAAATGACCTTGCTAAAATTGTTAAAAAAGGTATTTGGGATGAGGATCTGGTTGGATTGATATTCCATACCATTGGCGTGAGCGATGGCATGAGCAACGGTACCGAAGGTATGCGCTACTCGTTAGTGAGCCGTGATATCATTGCCGACTCGATAGAAGCTGTAACAGGCGCGCAATATTACGATGGATTAATTACCCTGCCGGGCTGCGATAAAAACATGCCGGGCTCTATTATGGCAATGGGCAGATTAAACCGCCCATCTATAATGGTATATGGCGGTACAATAAAACCCGGCCATTGGAAGGGTGAAGACTTAAATATAGTATCGGCTTTTGAAGCTTTGGGTAAAAGAATGGCAGGTCAGATAGAAGATGTCGACTTTATGGGCATAGTTAAAAACGCCTGCCCAAGCGCCGGTGCCTGTGGTGGTATATATACCGCAAACACCATGGCAGCAGCTATTGAGGCATTGGGCATGAGCTTGCCTTACTCCTCTTCTAATCCCGCGTTAAGCGACGAAAAGAAAGCCGAGTGTTTAGCGGCAGGCAAAGCCATTAAGATATTATTAGAGAAAGATATTAAACCAAGCGACATCATGACCCGCAAAGCATTCGAGAATGCTATGGTGGTAATTATGGTTCTGGGTGGAAGCACCAACGCGGTATTGCACATGATAGCCATGGCAAAAAGCATTGATATCAAGTTGACCCAGGATGATTTCCAATTGGTGAGTAACCGTATCCCCGTATTGGCTGATATGAAGCCAAGCGGTAAATACATGATGGAAGACCTGCATAATATTGGCGGTGTACCTGCGGTAATGAAATACCTGTTAAAACAAGGTCTACTGCATGGCGATTGCTTAACCGTAACCGGTAAAACTATTGCCGAGAACTTAGCAGAAGTACCTGAACTGGAATTTGATACTCAAAAAATAATATGGCCGGTTGAAGCGCCTGTTAAAGCTACCGGTCACCTGCAGATACTTTACGGCAATATTGCCGAAGGTGGCAGCGTAGCCAAGATCAGTGGAAAAGAGGGCACCCATTTTGAGGGCCCTGCCCGTGTGTTTGATGGCGAATTTGAACTGATACACGGCATACAAAGCGGACGAGTCAAAAAAGGTGATGTGGTGGTTATCCGCAACGTAGGCCCTAAAGGCGCACCGGGTATGCCCGAAATGCTTAAACCAACATCAGCCATTTTTGGGGCGGGTTTGGGCAGTTCGGTAGCATTAATTACAGATGGCAGATTTAGCGGTGGAACACATGGTTTTGTGGTAGGCCACATCACCCCTGAAGCTTTTGACGGGGGGGCGATTGCCTTAATTAAAGACGAGGATAAAATTATTATTGATGCTACTACTAACAAGATCAATGTAATTCTAACCGACGAAGAAATGGCAGCCAGAAGAGCAGCCTGGATTCAACCTAAGTTAAAAGTTACCAAAGGCCTATTGTACAGATACGCCAAAACTGTTACCACAGCCGCAGAAGGTTGCGTAACAGACGAATAGATAAGAGGTAAAAGGTTAAAGCTGAAAGGTAAAAGGCTTGACTAACTAAATTAAAAAAATCAGTGAAATCACCCAAAAAATCGGTGAAATCCAAAATAAAACAGTATGGAAGTTGCACAACAGGAAATACTAACACAAGCAGCCGCTAAAGAAACCACAAAGGTTTCGGGGTCGGTAGCATTATTAGAAGCATTAATTGCAGAAGGCGTTGATACCATATTTGGTTATCCGGGTGGCGCCATTATGCCTATTTATGATGCTTTGTATGATTATAATGAAAAATTGAACCATGTATTGGTTAGGCATGAGCAAGGCGGTACACATGCAGGGCAGGGTTATGCACGCACATCAGGTAAAGTGGGTGTGGTTTTTGCAACCAGCGGCCCCGGTGCTACTAACCTGGTAACAGGTTTAGCCGATGCACAAATAGACAGTACACCTTTAGTTTGTATAACCGGGCAAGTATTCGCGCACCTGTTGGGTACAGATGCTTTCCAGGAAACAGACGTTATCAACATTACTACTCCGGTTACCAAATGGAACTACCAGGTTACTGATGCTAATGAGATACCAGAGGTTATTGCCAAGGCTTTCTACATAGCCAAAAGCGGCAGGCCGGGACCGGTTTTAATTGATATCACCAAGAACGCGCAAATTCAGTTGTTTGATTATGAAGGCTATACACCCTGCAATCATATACGCAGTTATAGGCCAAAACCAATTGTGCGCCATCAATACATTGAGCAGGCGGCAGCTTTAATTAATCAGGCCAAAAAACCATTTATATTATTTGGTCAGGGTATATTATTAGGCAGTGCCGAGCAGGAGTTTAAAGCCTTTGTAGAAAAAAGCGGCATCCCTGCGGCATGGACCATATTGGGTGCAGGTGCTATCCCAACAGATCATCCGCTAAACGTAGGTATGTTAGGGATGCATGGCAATTACGGCCCTAATGTATTGACTAATGAGTGCGATGTATTGATTGCCATAGGTATGCGCTTTGATGACCGTGTTACCGGCCGTTTAGATAAATACGCTAAACAAGCCCAGGTTATTCACTTAGATATTGACCCGGCCGAGATAGATAAAAATGTTAAAACTACCGTTCCGGTATGGGGTGATTGTAAAGAAACATTGCCTTTACTAACCGCATTAGTTGAAGAAAAACAACATACCGAATGGGTTAAACTATTCAATGAATATACCCGCAAAGAAGTTGAAGCCGTGATCCATGACGAGTTGAACCCAACATCGGGCGAAATGACCATGGGTGAAGTAATAAAACAATTAAACGATCTTACCCACGGTGAGGCTGTTATAGTTACCGATGTTGGTCAGCACCAAATGGTGGCTTGCCGTTACGCGCAGTTTAACAAAACACGCAGCAACGTAACAAGCGGTGGTTTAGGCACTATGGGTTTTGCATTACCCGCTGCCATAGGCGCTAAATATGGGGCGCAAGACCGCACCGTGGTAGCTATTATTGGCGATGGCGGTTTCCAGATGACCTGCCAGGAATTAGGTACCATCATGCAAACCGGCGTTGATGTGAAGATCATTATTTTGAATAACCGTTTCTTAGGCATGGTGCGCCAATGGCAGGAACTGTTTAATGAGCGCCGTTATTCTTTTGTTGATATACAAAGCCCTGATTTTGTAGCATTAGCCGCTGCTTACCGTATACCTGGAAAGTGCATAGCCGAACGCGAAGAACTGCAAGGCGCGTTAAAAGAAATGCTGGATAACAAAGGTTCGTTCCTGTTAGAAGTGATGGTAACCAAAGAGAACAATGTGTTCCCTATGGTACCGCAAGGATGCAGTGTTAGTGAGATCAGGCTTAAATAGGCAGCCCCACCCAACCCTCCCCGGAAGGGAGGGTTTAAAAAGTTAAAAAAATGGAAAACACAATAAACGAAATTAAAAAAGTCTCCCCTACCGGGAGAGATTTAGAGGGGGCCGGCAAGCAGGAATATAACATCACTATCTACACAGAGAACCAGGTTGGTTTGCTGAACAGGATAGCGATCATATTTACGCGCCGTAAAATAAATATAGATAGCCTGAATACTTCTCCGTCAGAGATCGAGAGTATCCACCGCTTTAATGTGGTAATAACCGAATCTGAAGAAGTGGTACGCAAGCTTACCCGCCAAATTGAAAAACAGGTGGAAGTATTAAAAGTATACTACCACACCAACGAGGATGTGATATGGCAGGAACTGGCCCTTTACAAAGTATCAACCGACGTAATTGCCGAGAAGGTTAGTGTGGAACGTTTACTGCGCGAAAATGGCGCACGCGCGGTAGTTATCCGTAAGGATTATACGGTGTTTGAAACAACAGGACATCGCGAAGAGACAGACAACCTGATCAATATTCTGCAACCTTATGGGTTGATAGAGTTTGTGCGCAGTGCAAGAGTAGCCATCATTAAAGACAGCGAAGGCTTTAACTCTAAACTACGCGAGTTTGAAAGATTAGAGCCGGGTGAAGAGGTAATAGAGAACGAATACCTGAACAAAGGAGCTAAAGTATTTACGATGTAAGGCGAAAGCTAAAAGCAGAAAGCAAATAAAAAAATAAACATTAATCATAAACAATCGGTGTGATCATAAAACCATCGGTGAAATCAAAATCAATAAAAAAACAAAATCATGGCAAAATTAATTTTCGGCACTACTGAAGAAAATGTAGTAACCCGCGAGGAGTTCCCTTTATCAAAGGCACAAAACATTTTAAAAGATGAAGTGGTAGCTGTTATCGGTTATGGCGTACAGGGCCCCGGCCAAGCGCTTAATCAAAAAGACAATGGCATTAACGTTATTGTTGGTCAGCGTAAAAATTCAAAATCATGGGATAAAGCGGTAAGTGATGGCTTTGTACCCGGCGAAACGCTGTTTGAAATTGAAGAAGCCTTGGAAAAAGGAACTATAATTTGTTATTTATTAAGCGACGCGGCACAAATTGCTTTATGGCCAACCGTTAAAAAACATTTAACTCCGGGTAAAGCATTATATTTTTCACATGGTTTTGGTATAACTTTTAATGAGCAAACCGGTATCATCCCTCCTGCTGATGTTGACGTATTTTTAGTTGCTCCAAAAGGATCAGGTACTTCATTGCGCCGTATGTTCTTACAGGGTCGAGGCTTAAACTCAAGCTACGCTATATTCCAGGATGCTACGGGTCGCGCTTTCGAGCGTGTTATAGCTCTCGGTATCGCGGTAGGTAGCGGTTATTTGTTTGAAACAGATTTCCGTAAAGAAGTATACAGTGATTTAACCGGCGAGCGTGGTACGCTGATGGGTTGTATCCAGGGTATTTTTGCGGCTCAATATGAAGTATTACGCAGCAATGGACACTCTCCTTCTGAATCTTTCAACGAAACTGTTGAAGAATTAACTCAATCATTAATGCCTTTAGTTGCAGAGAATGGTATGGATTGGATGTATGCCAATTGCTCAACCACAGCACAACGTGGCGCGTTAGATTGGTGGAAGAAATTCCGTGATGCTACTAAACCGGTATTTGAAGACCTGTACAAAAGTGTTGCTACAGGTGTTGAATCACAAAAATCAATTGATTCAAACAGCAAAACTGATTACCGCGAAAAATTAGATGCGGAGTTAAAAGAACTACGCGACAGCGAATTATGGCAGGCAGGCAAAACTGTACGCAGTTTACGCCCCGAAAACCAGGCTGTAGAAGCATAAATTATTAGTCTTGAGTCTGAAGTCATGAGTAGTTAGTCAACTATTTAGACTTCAGACTAAAGACTTTAGACTAAAGACTAATATTAAAATAAAAAGATATGTTACACGATCCAAACCGCGTTTATGTTTTTGATACCACGCTTCGCGATGGCGAGCAGGTACCGGGCTGCCAGTTGACAACCCCTGAAAAAATTGAAATAGCCCACGAACTGGAAGCATTAGGCGTGGACATTATTGAAGCAGGTTTCCCCATATCAAGCCCCGGCGATTTTCAGAGTGTGGTAGAAATATCAAAGGCTGTGAAAAATCCAATTGTTTGCGCGCTAACCCGTGCCAACAAAGGCGATATTGATGCTGCTGTTGAATCATTACAGTATGCCAAACGTCCGCGGATCCATACAGGTATCGGCTCGTCTGATATGCATATCAAAAACAAATTTAACAGTACCCGCGAAGAGATCTTAGAGCGCGCTGTTGAAGCTGTAAAATATGCCAAAAAATCTGTCGAAGACATTGAGTTTTTTGCAGAGGATGCAGGCCGTGCAGACATTCACTACCTGGCTCAAATGATAGAAGGTGTTATTACAGCAGGCGCTACTGTTGTGAACATACCAGATACAAACGGTTACTGCCTGCCTGACCAATATGGCAGCATAATCAAGTTTTTGAAAGAAAACGTAAAAAATATTGATAAGGCCATTATATCTGTGCATTGCCATAACGATTTGGGTTTAGCTACGGCAAACTCTATCGCAGGCTTGCAAAACGGTGCCCGCCAAATTGAAGGCACTATTAATGGCATCGGTGAGCGTGCAGGCAATACTTCTATTGAGGAAGTCGTCATGATCCTGAAAACGCACCAGGTATTGGGCCTACACACCCATATCAACACAAAAAACTTTTTTGAGCTTAGCCGTATGGTTAGCTCGCAAATGCGCATGCCGGTACAGCCTAATAAGGCTATAGTTGGCAGCAACGCGTTTGCACACAGTTCTGGCATTCACCAGGACGGGTTCCTGAAAAATCGTGAAAATTACGAGATCATCAGGCCCGAAGATGTAGGTTTCCCTAACGCGAGTATTGTGCTTACCGCGCGCAGCGGAAGGCATGCGCTAAAATTTCATCTGGAACGGTTGGGTCACAACCTGAGTAAAGAAGAATTGGCCGCGACATATCATCGCTTCCTGGTATTGGCTGATAGTAAATTGGATATAAATGATGAAGATTTGTTAATATTAGTAGGCGACAAAAAATTTGCATAAGCCTATCTTTGTATAACGGATAGAAATAAAATAGAAATAAAAATGAGCAAGACATTATTTGATAAGGTGTGGGACACGCACGTAGTACGTAAGATTGAAGGTGGGCCGGATGTGCTTTTTATTGATCGCCACCTTATCCACGAAGTTACAAGCCCGGTAGCCTTTTTAGGATTAAAGACAAGGGGAATAAAAGTTTTATATCCCAACCGTACATTTGCTACTGCCGATCATAACACACCAACCATCAATCAGCATTTGCCGGTTGCCGATCCGTTATCTGCCAATCAGTTACACATGCTGGAAGAAAATTCTAACGAATATGGCATTAGCTATTGGGGATTGGGCCATCAAAAAAATGGTATCGTTCACGTTGTTGGGCCGGAATATGGTATTACCCAACCCGGTGCAACCATTGTTTGCGGCGACTCACACACCTCAACCCACGGCGCTTTTGGTGCTATAGCTTTTGGTATTGGTACCTCTGAAGTTGAAATGGTATTGGCTACCCAGTGCATTATGCAGCCAAAGCCTAAAAAAATGCGCATTAATGTTAATGGCAAATTAGGTAAGGGTGTTACGCCAAAAGATGTGGCTTTGTTCATTATTTCTCAATTAACTACATCCGGCGCTACAGGCTATTTTGTTGAATACGCAGGGGATGTTTTTGAGAACATGACCATGGAGGGCCGTATGACGGTTTGTAACCTTAGTATTGAAATGGGCGCCCGTGGCGGCATGATAGCTCCGGATGAAACTACCATTAACTATGTAAAAGGTCGCGAGTTTAGCCCTAAAGGCGAGGCTTGGGATAAAGCGTTAGCTTATTACAAAACTTTGAAAACAGATGCCGACGCGGTATTTGATAAAGAATTAACCTTTGATGGCGCTACCATCGAGCCAATGATAACTTACGGTACCAACCCGGGTATGGGTATGGGCATCTCGCATGACATTCCTGATGCTGCCGATGTTGAAGGCGGCGCGGCTACTTATGCAAAATCATTAGGTTACATGGGCTTTAGCGAAGGCCAAAGCATGATAGGCAAGCAGGTAGATTTTGTTTTCGTTGGCAGCTGCACTAATGGCCGTATAGAAGATTTCAGGGCGTTTACATCGTTGGTAAAAGGGAAACATAAGGCTGATAATGTTACCGCATGGTTAGTTCCCGGATCGCACATTGTTGAGGCACAAATTAAGGAAGAAGGTTTACTGGATATTTTAACTGATGCCGGATTTGAATTGCGCCAGCCGGGCTGTTCTGCCTGTTTAGCTATGAATGATGATAAAGTACCTGCCGGCAAATACGCGGTAAGTACCTCAAACAGAAACTTCGAAGGAAGGCAGGGCCCGGGTTCACGTACTATGTTAGCAAGCCCGCTGGTTGCAGCAGCTGCCGCAGTTACCGGTGTGGTTACCGACCCGAGAACATTAATTGAAGAATTGGTTTAAATTTCATAGTCCAAAGTCTTAAGTTCTTAGTCAAAAGTAAATCATAATTGACTAAGAACTTAAGACTCCAGACTAAAGACTCAATATACAAATATGGCTTACGATAAATTTAATATACTAACAAGCACTGCGGTACCATTGCCTATAGAGAATGTGGATACCGACCAACTGATACCTGCCCGCTTTTTAAAAGCGACAGAGCGTGTTGGATTTGGTGATAATCTTTTCCGCGACTGGAGATATAACCCGGATAATACACCGAAAAAAGACTTTGTATTGAACGATCCAACCTACAGCGGTAAAATATTGGTGGGCGGTAAAAACTTTGGCTCAGGCTCATCACGCGAACATGCTGCGTGGTCAGTTTATGATTATGGTTTCCGTTGCGTGGTGTCCAGCTTTTTTGCTGATATTTTTAGGGGCAACTGTTTAAACATTGGCGTATTGCCCGTACAGGTTAGTCCGGAGTTTTCTGAAAAGATGTTCGCCGCGATATTTGCTGACCCGAAAACAGAGATCGAAGTGAACCTGCCAAATCAAACCATTACGCTTTTAGCCACAGGCGAAAAAGAGACGTTTGAAATTAATTCATACAAAAAGAATAACATGCTTAACGGCTTTGATGATATTGATTATCTGCAAAGCATAAAAGGCGAAATTGAGGAGTTTGCAGAAAACCTGCCTTTATAATTAAGATATTCAAGTTCCCCTCTTGAGAGGGGGAGCGACGGACAGTGCGGAAGCAGGGGTGTGTTATATAAGCGATAGGACACACCCCTCCGCCCCTCTCAAGAGGGGAATCCACACCGCCCGCAGCTTTCTCATTAAACCAACCAAATGGAAAGACGGAAAATAGAGATAATGGATACTACACTTCGTGATGGAGAACAAACATCGGGAGTGTCTTTTTCCATTTCAGAAAAGCTTACCATAACCCAATTATTGCTTGAAGAGCTTAATGTGGACAGGGTGGAGATTGCGTCTGCACGTGTATCAGAAGGTGAGTTTCAAGCAGTTAAAACTATTTTAAACTGGGCAAAAGCAAACGGATATGCGGACCGCATAGAAGTATTATCTTTTGTAGATAACGGCGTTTCTATCAATTGGATGTTAAACGCTGGTGTTAAGGTACAGAACCTGTTAACCAAAGGCTCATTAAACCACCTAATCCATCAGCTTAAAAAAACACCCGAACAGCATTTTGAGGAAATAAAGCAGGCTATTAACCTGGCCTCAAAAAACAATATTGCTACTAATGTTTATTTAGAAGATTGGAGCAATGGCATGCGCAACTCGCCCGAATATGTTTATCAATTCTTAGATTTCCTTACTCAACAACCGGTAAAAAGAATACTCTTGCCTGATACGCTGGGCGTTTTAACGCCTGGGGAAACCTATAAGTTTTTATCAGAGCTGATAGCAAAATACCCAACTATCCATTTTGATTTTCACGCGCATAATGATTACGACCTGGGTACAGCCAATGTTTTAGAGGCTGTAAAAGCTGGTGTAAGTGGATTGCATCTAACCATAAACGGCATGGGCGAGCGGGCCGGAAATGCCGCGTTAGCCAGTGCTGTAGCTGTAATTCATGATTTTGCACCCGAGGTTGAAGTGGGTATTAAAGAGTCGTCTATTTATACGGTAAGTAAACTGGTTGAAACTTTTTCGGGGATTAGGATACCCTCTAACAAGCCAATTGTTGGCGATAATGTATTTACCCAAACAGCAGGTATACATGCCGATGGCGACAATAAAAACAACTTATATTTTAATGATCTCCTCCCCGAGCGATTTGGAAGGAAGCGGGAGTATGCCCTGGGCAAAACATCGGGCAAAGCCAATATCGAAAAAAACTTGCAGGAACTTGGCTTAAAACTAAACGATGCCGACTTAAAGAAAGTTACCCAGCGTGTTATTGAACTGGGCGATAAAAAGGAAACGGTTACCAAAGAAGATCTGCCTTATATCATATCTGACGTATTGGATAGCAGCCTGTATGATGAAAAGGTTATCGTTGAATCATACGTGTTAATGCACGCTATGGGTTTGCGCCCGTCGGCAACTATTTCTATGAGTATTGATGGCGAAAAGTTTGAAGAAAACGCGCAGGGCGATGGCCAGTTTGACGCGTTTATGAACGCGCTTGCTAAAGTTTATACCAAGAAACAACGAACCCTGCCAAAGCTGATAGATTATGCGGTACGCATTGCCCCCGGCAGTAGCTCAGACGCGTTGTGCGAAACTATCATCACCTGGGAAACGCCCGAAAAGAAATTCATAACCCGTGGTTTGGATTCAGATCAGACGGTTTGCGCGATAAAGGCTACGCAGAAAATGTTGAATATCATTTAAAAGCGTCATTGCGAGGAACGAAGCAATCTCTACATATGCTAATCAATGGGATAAAGTGCTTTTTTCGGAGGTAAAGAAAAAGTAAACCCTAATTGCCTATCAATGCAGAGATTGCTTCGTTCCTTGCAATGACGGTAAATACTAAAATCTTACTTTTATTTTTCAATTTTAAACATCCAAAAACAACAACATAAAAAATGAAACTTAATATCGCACTTTTAGCAGGAGACGGAATTGGACCAGAGGTTATAGACCAGGCCGTTAAAGTATCAAATGCTGTAGCAACGAAATTTAATCACGAAATTACATGGACAGCTGCCTTAACCGGCGCCGCCGCGATAGATGCTGTTGGTGAGCCTTACCCGGATTCGACCCACGAAGTTTGTATGGCTGCCGACGCGGTCCTTTTTGGCGCTATTGGTCACCCAAGGTTTGATAATGATCCAAAAGCTACTATTCGCCCCGAGCAGGGTCTTTTAAAAATGCGTAAAAAACTGGGGCTGTTTGCTAATGTTCGTCCCACATTTACTTTCCCATCGTTAATTGATAATTCGCCGTTGAAACGCGAGCGTATTGAAGGTACAAATCTTATAATCCTTCGTGAGTTAACCGGTGGTATTTATTTTGGCGAAAGAGGCCGTAAAGACGATGGCAATACCGCCTTTGATACTTGTACCTATACCCGTGCAGAAGTACAGCGCCTGGCAAAATTAGGTTTTGAAATGGCCATGACGCGTGGTAAAAGACTTTGCTGTGTAGATAAAGCTAACGTATTGGAAACCTCTCGCCTATGGAGAGAAACCGTACAGGATATGGAAAAAGATTTCCCCGAAGTTACCGTAAGCTATGAGTTTGTTGATGCCGTAGCTATGCGTTTGGTACAATGGCCAAACAGCTACGATGTATTAATTACAGAAAACCTTTTTGGTGATATTTTAACCGATGAGGCATCTGTAATAGCCGGCTCTATGGGCTTAATGCCATCTGCATCAATTGGTATCCATACATCATTATTTGAGCCTATACACGGCTCTTATCCGCAGGCAGCAGGGAAAAACATTGCAAACCCTTTGGCAACTATATTATCTGCCGCTATGATGTTTGAGGATGCCTTCGGATTAAAAGAAGAGGCAGAACTGATCAGATCGGTTGTAAATAAATCGCTGGCAGAAGGTATTGTAACCGAAGATCTGGCTGGTAAAAATAAAGCTTACAAAACAAGCGAAGTAGGCGATTGGCTGGCTAAGAATATATAATAGTTAATCTAAATTGCCATTTTCACACAAAGTGATAATTTTTTCTTGAGCGATAGCGAAAAAATCTATACATGTGCAATAGCATATGTATAGATTTCTCCCTACGGTCTAAATGAACTGTGTTTAAAAGCAAATATTATTCTTTTTAATTACCTGTTAAACTTTGTACCACACGCTTATCCGGCGGTAGCGCCATATATTTCTTATAAGAGTCGTTAATATAAGCTGCCAGTGATGGCCCGCTGTTATTTCTTAAAAAAGCATAACTGGGTCTGTATAACGACATGAAATTTTCCAGATCCTGGCCTTTTAGCGGTACAATACTTCCCACATAAGCAACGCTGTACACTTCATCTATATGGCGTTCTTGTGCTTCGGTAGCAAAATAACGTTTTAACCTTCGCGCGTCCTTGCCTTCTTTTGAAAACCAGGTACTTGGCGAAAGCACGTAAACCTTACTTTTTTCATATACCTGTGGATATTCCTCACGTGGATTAAAGTTTGATCGTTTAGCGCTAATTTCAACCTGGCGCAGGCTTATACTTAATGCTTTTAGTTCGATCTTTTTAGGCTTCATATCTATCACATACAAGGTATCAGACATATAGCCCGGCGAGTCAAAAATAATGAGGTTGCCCGTTGCAGCTTTTATTTCAAATTTACCGTCCTTATCAGCAAGGGTAAGTTGTTTGTTATTAGTATTATGGATAAAAACATTAGTTAACTTTTCATGGGTTCCTAATTCATATACGGTCCCTTTTAACAGCTCCTGTGCATTGGCAGAATAAGTAATAAACAATATTATAAAAATTACAAGGTAGCGTTTCATGGTGTATCAAATTATGTGATCAATATAACTCAATTATAATACCAATAGTTAATCCATTAGTATATTTAACAATAGCGTTACAAACAAAAAACCCGGCTGTGAGCCGGGTTTCTGTATTATTGCTTTTTCCAAACGTTATTAGCCGGGTTGTAATCCGGTAAAGTTGAATCAGGGTTATAAGTTACTGATTCAATAGCTTCGGTAGATGGGTACCTGAACGACCAGCTAACATTTCGCTCCCATATTTCGGCCGCAAAATTCACACGTTCTGTTTTACCACTAACGGTTTTAATTTCGAGCACAACAGGCATAGCCATTTTCTCCAGGTTATCAATAGTAATTATTGCTCCTTTAGCAGGATCATCGCCTATATATTTAACACCGCGTACGGCTACGTCTAAACGATAAGTATTTTCAAACCAACCTCTCCAAAACCATTGTAAGCTTTCGCCCGAAGCATTTTCTATCGTACGGAAAAAATCATCAGGTGTTGGATGTTTAAATGCCCAACGGTTAATGTAGGTTTTAAATGCAAAATCAAAACGTTCCGGCCCTAATATCTGCTCGCGCAACATTACTAAACCAGCGCTTGGCTTGCTGTATAACAGGGTGCCATTATTTGTCTCCTTTAAATTATCCGGATTGCTCAAAATTGGTTCAAGTGTAGGGCGGGTAAAATTGTTCCAGCTTGCCAAACGTCCGGTAGCGGTCAGTGCACGATAAAACTCGCCTTTTAATGAATTTTGAGTTGAAAGTGTATTAATAAAAGTATTAAATCCTTCATCCATCCAGCCATATAAACGCTCATTAGAACCTACGATCATCGGGAACCAGGTATGGCCAAACTCGTGGTCAATTACGCCCCAGCCGCCGTTTAAGCTGCAAAATACAATGCCGGGGTATTCCATGCCGCCTGCTTTACCGGCAACACCTGTAGCAGCAGGGTAAGGATACTCAAACCATTTTTGAGAATTATATTCTAACGAAGCTTTTATCATTTCGGTTCCACGGCTCCATTGCGGGGCCCTGAATCCTGTTGCTGTTGAACCTGGCAGCGTAGCGCTTTCTACCGGGTAAGCAGAAATAGCGATTGATTTTTTACCACTTGGCAGATTGATCTTAGCGGCATCAATAATAAATGCAGCAGATGCTCCCCATGAAGCATCACGGGCATTATGTATTTTGAAGTGCCAGGTTAACTCAGGTTTTCCGGTTGGACGTGAAGCAGGGTTCGTTACCTCTTCAGCCGAACGGATCATTACAGTTTTATCACTTTGAGCTGCTTGTGCCCATCTTTTTACCTGTTCGGGTGTATATACATCTTTAGTGTTCAATAACTCGCCAGAGCATACTACAATGTCTTTAGCGGGAGCGGTAATATTGATATCAAAATCACCATACTCTAAATAAAATTCACTTTCGCCGGTATATGGCAAAGTGTTCCAGCCCATCGCATCGTCATACACACACATACGCGGGTACCATTGTGCAACCTGGAATATTTTTCCATTTTTTGATTGATTTGTATTTATTATACCCATACGGTCCGATCCATAATCGGGCGATGTAAATGAATATTCTATCTTCAATTTTAACTGGCCACCACCTGCAGCTAACTGAGCAGGCAAAAACACCTGCATGCGGGTATCATTTACCAGGTATTTTGCATCAACAGCTGTAGTTGTTTTACTGCCTTTAGCTGTACTTAATACTTTTACAGATTTTATTTTATAACCGGCATCAAACACTTGCCCTTGTCCCCAGTTACGGCTTTGCTGTACACCGGCTGCATTTAATGGAACTTGTTTATTTCCTCTTGAATCTAATTTAAACAGGTTTTGATCTAACTGCATCCATATAAAACTCATTTTTTGAGGGCTGTTATTGGTATAGGTTAAAACCTCCGAACCTACAATTTCGTTGGTTTCGTCATGCAGTGTAGCAGCTAACTGGTAATCGGCACGGTTTTGCCAGTATTTTGGCCCTGGTTGCCCGTCGGATGCACGAACCTCATCACTATTTTTAGTATAAAAAAACGGTTTCCATAATTCATGATAATTGTAGTTTGTTGCCGGAGCATTAGGGTCTGCAACCTCTACAGCACGACCGCCACGAGCCGGACGAGCAGCACCAGCAACAGGTGTACCGGCAGGAGTTGTTTGTGGAGGAGTTGTTTGCGGAGGAGTAGTTTGTGCCTTAGCGATGGCAATACTAGCGCAAAAAGCCAGTACTAAACCGGCAGTGGAGTTCAATTTCATCAGTTAATTTAAGTTAATTTGGAGGTAAAAATATAAAAATAAGCGAACAGTATTCTATGTAAACAAATTATTACAAGCGCTTTAGCAAAAACACTCGCTATTATTTAAAATGCTTTTGATACACCGCCTCGTCAAACCCAAAAAACAGAAAGTCGCCATCCTCAATAACGGGCCTTTTTATCATGCTTGTTTTTTGCTGTAATAATTGCAAAGCATCATTTTGGGTTTTTATACTTTCTTTTACCTCGGGGTCAAGCTGCTTCCAGGTTAGGCCCTGTTTATTCATAAACTTCTCATACCCGGCTTTGCTGTCCCATTCCTCTAATTTATCTGCAGTTATGCCCAGCTTCTTAAAATCATGAAACTCATAGGCAACCTGGTTGGCTTTTAGCCAATCTAATGCTTTTTTAACTCTGTTACAATTGGTAATTCCGTAAACTTTCATACGTGTTATTTTTAATTTGGCGGCGTTTGTACAGGCGGCGCTACCGGTGGTGTTGCAGGTGGTGGCGTAGTTATACTTGGCGGCGGATTTGCTGCCGGGTTTTGTGGCGGATTATTTTGTGGCGGCGGCTGTACCAAAGGCTTGCTTATATCGTCGCTATTTATAGTTCGCTGGTTTCTTCTGATAGCATCTTTTAACTTACCAAAGCGATAATGCAGGCTTATAGCATATACACGTAAATAGCTCTGTGTATAATTAGACTGTACAAAATCTATCCCGTTGGTATTGCGTATGTTGGTGCGGTATTTAGAAAATGGGTTACTAACCGATGCAGACAAGGTTACCTTATTTTTTATAATTTCTTTACTGCCGCTATAAGCCGTATATAAATAAGCATTTGATTTACCCTGTAATGAAATAAACGGACTGTTAAAGTTAAAATTAGCATTAACGCGGTACCCCTTACCTAATTTATATCCGGTAGAAGCATTGAAAAAACCCTGCAGGCCCGAATTTTTTGTAAGTGCCCCGTTAACTGTTCCTTCTAACCATAGGTAGTTTAAATTTCCGTTTAAGTTAAAGTTCCAAAGGCGGGTAATAGGGTAATTAACGTTGAAGTTGCTCCCTAACGATTGGTTCTTACCTACGTTATCAAAAGTAGAACGGGTAATACCGGTAGCCTTATCATAGGTTGATATTTGTTGAACGGTATTACTTGCCACACTATAGCTCAAACCAATATTAATTGATCCTTTTTTGAAACGGCTATAGTTCATTTGATAATTATTGCTTACAACCGTTTTCAGGTTAGGATTACCGGCATATTCAAAATTGGGGTTTGAGCGGTCGACAAAAGGATTAAGATTTGTTATGCCCGGGCGCTGAATACGTTGGGTAAACCCAAAGTTTAAGCTGCTCATGTTACCAAATTTCCGGTTGATTGAAATAGATGGTATAAAATTAAAGTAGTTTTGATTTACCTGCTGTGAGCTTGTTATAAAATTAGCATTAACAATAGTTTCTTCTACACGTCCCCCTACTTTAAAGCCCCAATTTTCCAGGTTATATTGATAAGAGTTATAAACCCCTAATATGTACCGGTTATTATCATAGGCGTTGGTACGTGCCGGGTCAAGGTCATAGTGTGTGGGCATTGCATTTAACGGATCGTATCTTAAAGAGTCATACTCAAAATCACTGGTACCATTCCTGATAATACCTTTAAAACCAGCTTCAACATTTAAAACTTTTACCGTTTGGGCATAATCCAGCTGTATATTTTGCTCTTTAGATTGTTCCTTATTGTTTTGCTGATAATCAGGGTGCCCTAAAACAGGATAATATACCCGGTTTGAAATACCCAGATCATTAAACTGTGTGTTATTGGATACGGTGTATTTATAAGAAAAAGTAAGCAACTGATCTTTGCGGTTTTTAAACCCAAGCTGGTAATTGAACCCAACATCAAAACCATTATACTTACCTATGCCCGCGTTTGCTATATTATAACCCTGCATAATGGTATCTATTTTGGTTTTTACAGATGCCTGGTTACTTTGCGAAGTAGAGTTGCCGCCATTGATATTAAATTCGGCAGTTAATAAATTAAGGGTATCTATTTCATAGCTAAATTCTGTACCAATATAGCCACTTTTATTAGTTGAGTAGCGCGTACCTGATTGATTAAGGCTTGTTGTATCAGTAGCTATGCGGCTGCTTGAGTTAGTGGTTTGCGGTTGTTTATTATAGTTGGCCCCGTAAAAAGCAGATGCGCCAAATTTACCTTGCTTAAAGGTAAATGATCCGCCTGCACCCGGTCCGCCCACAGGGAACCTATGGCTTATATTTAAGCTGCCATTATAGCCGTTATCAATTTTTTTAGTGGTAATGATATTTATTATCCCTGCTAAACCTTCACTATCATATTTTGCAGGCGGGGTGGTAATAACTTCTATGCGTTGTATGCTTGATGCGGGCATGGCCCTGAAAATATCTTTAGGGCTGCGCGCTACCAGGCTGGAGGGTTTACCATTTATTAATATTTTATAATCGCCGCCGCCTTTTAATAATATATTATCATCAGCGTCTAATGACAATAATGGCACCTTGCGCAGCATATCCAACACATTAAGCACTTTGCTTTCAGGATCGGCTTGTATATCATAACTAATGCGGTCAACTTCCTGTTTTATTAATGGCTTATCGGCAGTTATGGTAACTTCGTTTAATCCATTTGCTGATGGCGACATTATTATTTTTCCAACGTCTATAATGGCATCTTTACCGGCAACAACATTAACAGTTTTTGTTTTGTATCCTAATGATGATAAGATAAGTTTATACGCTTTTGATGCTACTCCTTCAAATTCGAAAGTGCCATCATCCTTGGCTAATCCGCTTTTTACAGCCAGCTTAGTAGCCGGATTCATTAGTGATACGGTTACATATCCTAAGGGTGTATTAGTTGTAGAATCAATCAGTATACCCCTAACTGTTATTGTTTTACGGGTTTGGGCCGATGACATAAAATACAGGCAACAGCACAGTACTATAAGTACTATTTTTTTCATAGGTCTTTGGTAAATGTTTTATCGATAGCGTATTTAGATAGATTTATATGCTACGATTTTACCAAAAATCAGCCCAATTATTGGGCTCGTAACAAGAGTATTACTTATTTATTATTTGATACTATAAGCAGAAAATACTGTTGAAATTGCAAAAATTAGTTCCTACTGCCGCTGCTGGTATCATCATTATTAATGCCACGCTGGTTTTTCTTGATAGAGCCATTTAGCTTACCAAACTTATACATGAAATTAAGACCAAAGGTGCGGTAAAAATTCATGTTATAATTATAGCTCTGAAAATCGGGGGTTTTAGTAAAGAAATCAATCTTATTAAACTTGCTTAACGGGTTGGCTACAAACAAGGAAAGTGTGGCTTTTTTGTTAAATAATTCTTTCGATGCGCTATAAGCATTATTGAAATAATAATTATCCCTACCCTGCAGCAATACATAACGGCTGTCAAATCCAATATTTACTCCTACACGTACACCGTTATCAAATTTATAATCGGTATAGGTAAAAATGTGGCCCTGTTGGCCGCTGTTAGTAAAAAAAGTTCCGTTATAGGTACCCTTTAGCCATACCTGCAACAATTCTGAATTGATATTCACATTCATTTTTTTGGTTACCGGGTACTGTATGTTAACATCAATACCTAAACCCTGGTTCTTACCAACATTGGCAAATGTTGTAGTAGTTATGCCATTGCTTACGCTTGATACATTTTGAATAGTATTATTGGCAAACGTATAGTTTGTGCTGATATTGATAGAACCCTTGGCAAAATTACTGTAGCCTAATTCAAAATTATTATTAACAGCCGGGCGCAAATTAGGGTTACCTATATTAATAAATTTGGTGTTCTGCTTATCCTGGAATGGGTTTAACTGATAAATACCCGGGCGCTGAATACGCTCGGTAAAACCAAAAGTAAGGCTGCTGGTTGTGTTTAACTTGCGTTGTGCCGAGAAAGAAGGCACCAGGTTATTATAGCTTTGGTTAGCAGTGCTACTGTTGGCTTCAATGTTTGTACGCTCAAAACGTAAACCGCCTTTAAAGGTATACTTAGTAAATTTTAACTGGTAAGAGTTGTACAAGCTATATACATTTTGATGATAGGTAAAATCATTATTTTGGTTAACAGCTGTTATATATTGATTACTTGTAGCCAATGTATCATTATGCGAGTTGCTATAGTTGTTTCTCAATATCATTTTACCTCCCGCCTCTATAGTCAACACTTTAAAAGGCTGAACGTAATCCAGCTGGGTAGTGTATTCTTTTGAGCCCGAGTTATCATATTGTCGGTAATTAGGTATGCTATAATTTAAACGGTTATCAGCCAAAACATCATTAAATTGCTTGTTGCCGGAGTTACTGTATTTATATGATATAGTTAAAAGCCGATCCTTGTTATGTTTAAATCCAAGCTGGTAATTTATACCCATGTCTGTTCCTGTATAATTTCCCGTACCACTATTCAATAAATGGTAAGACTGATTTACCATATTGGCTGCATTAAATTGTGTGGTAACCTGGTCATTCCCATTTGTATTAGTGCCATTGTAATGATTAAACATGCCGCTAATTAAGTTCAGTGAATCAATTTCATAGCTTAACTCATTACTGGTATAGGTATTTGTGCCGCTACGAAACTGCAGGCCGTTTTGCACCAGTGACGATACCGGGCTATAAAAATCACTTTGGTTACCAAACCGAGAACTGTTTTTTGGGCGTTTGCCGGTACCTACATACCCGGTATAGCCTAATTTTCCCTGCTTTACGGTAAGATTAACATTTAACCTTGAACCCCATACCGTATTATAATTTACACCTATGGAGCCGTTATAGCCCTGGTCGGCTTTTTTTGTGGTGATAATATTGATTATCCCTGCAAGGCCCTCCGCATCATATTTAGCGGGCGGGGTGGTAATAACTTCTATTTTTATAATATTAGTTCCAGGCATTGATTTTAATATGTCTGATGGGTTTTTAGCCATCATTGCCGACTCCCTGCCGTTTATTAATATTTTATAATTGCCGCTTCCGCGCAGCTTAATATTATCCGTAGCATCAACTGATAGTAAGGGTACCTTACGTATCATATCCAATGCCGTAACAACTTTACTTTCCGGGTCGGCTTGCACGTCGTAGGTTAATTTATCTACTTCTTGCTTCATTAACGGTTTCATACCGGTTATGGTAACATCGTTTAGCTGTTTGCTTGAAGCAGACATTACAATTTTGCCAACATCTATGGTAGAAATGGTATCAGTAACAGGTATAGTTTTGGCCTTATAGCCCATATTTGCTAACGCTAATTGATATTTGCCGGCTGGCACAGTTATTTCAAAAACACCATCGTCTTTAGTTAATGCGCTTTTAACAGCTACTTGTGTTTTTGTGTTTTGTAAGCCTATAGTAGCGTAGCCAATTGGTTGTTTAGAAACGGAGTCGATAACCAAGCCTTTTACTGTTAAACTTTTCTGATTTTGTCCAAAAGCTAATACTGAGAAGCAAATTGAGAAGATGATAAGTAAGAGTTTTTTCATAAGCGTATAGGCAATAAGACGTGAAAATATTTATACCGTTACACTTATAAAAACTTTTAACATTATTTAACTAAATAATTAGTTTTATAAATTACTTATTAAACTTCGTCATAGTCAACTCCGTACCAATTGCCGCAAAGCTCTTTATCATTTCAATCGAGCGATCTATCAACGCGGGCAGCTCAGGCTTTTCGTCATCATCAAAACCGCTTAGCACATAGTCAACCTGGTGCCCTTTGGGATAGTTATCACTTACGCCAAAACGCAGGCGGGCGTAATCATTGTTGCCAAGGGTAGCTTCAATATGTTTTAAACCGTTGTGCCCGGCGGCGCTGCCTTTTGGTTTTAAACGAATAGTGCCCAAAGGCAAAGCAATATCATCTACAACTACCAGCACATTTCCAATAGGTATCTTTAGCTCCTTCATCCAGTGGTTCAATGCTTTACCACTTAAATTCATATAGGTTGTAGGCTTTATTAAATGTAGCGTTCGGCCTTTGTGAGATACTTCGGTATAATAAGCCAGGCGCATGTTATTAAATTTTGCTCCCTCCTGTTTAGCCAATTCATCCAACACCATAAACCCTATGTTATGTCGTGTATCGGCATACTCCGGACCAATGTTACCTAAACCAACAATCAGATATTTCATACCACTTTGCACCGGCGGCCTTTTTGCCGGAGTTGCTTTTTTTAAATACTTACTAAAATAGGGTCTTATGCCCATATATATTCCGGCGCCCTAAATGGGGAGCTTGTTTAGTTGCGAATATATTACTTTAAAACAAAAAGAGCGACAGGTATAAAACCTGTCGCTCTTAATTTTCCATGTTCCCCCTTCAGGGGGTTAGGGGGCTTATTTTTTACCCGATGCTGCTTCTTGTTCAGCCTGGCGTAATGCACGTGAAGTAGTTACCGATACAATGGTATCTTCTTTAGCATTAGTGATAGTATAGTTACCAACTGTTAAATCAGAAACCTTTACAGATTTACCAACTTCTAAAGTTTCGATGCTAACATCAATAAAGTCTAAATGATCTTTAGGTAATGCTTTGATGCGTAGTTTACGTAATTTTTGCACCAATTTACCACCTACTTTAACACCCGGAGAAGTACCTGTTAAACGCACAGGGATCTCGATAGTGATAGGTTTCTTTTGATCCAGCAATAAAAAATCTACGTGTATGATCTGCTCAGTTAATGGATGAAACTGAAGATCTTTAATAATGGCCTGTGATTTAACACCAGCAATGTCAAGGTCGATGAAATGAACCACCGGAGTATAAACTACGGGTCTCAAATCAGCTGCGGACACTGAAAAGTGGGTTTGGGTTGGCCCACCGTAAAGCACTGCAGGTACCAAACTTTGGTAACGCAGCTCTTTAGCGTCTCTTTTCCCTACGTTCTCTCTTGGAGAACCGCTAATAGCAATTGATTTCATTGTTTTTATTTATTTGTTTATTTAAAGCCTCACATCGCGTGGGGATATTTTTATTCATTTTACTTAATCAACCTTAAATAACTGGCTGATAGATCCGTGTTCGTTTACATTCATGATAGCCTTTGCAAACAAATCAGCAGTTGATAGTACCGTTATTTTGCTGCTTGTACGCTTCAAAGGTATGGTATCGGTTACTATCAATTCGGCTAAAGCAGAATTTTCAATGGTTTCATACGCATCGCCTGATAATACAGGGTGTGTACAAACCGCACGTACGCTACGTGCGCCACGCTCCATAATCAGCTCTGCTGCTTTTGCCAATGTACGGGCAGTATCACATATGTCATCAATAAGCACAATATCCTGGTCTGTAACATCACCTATCAACGTCATTGATTCTATTTCGTTAGCACGTTTACGTTGTTTATCGCAAATTACCACTTCGGCATTAAAGAACTTGGCAAAACCACGTGCCCTGTATGATCCGCCCATATCCGGCGAAGCAATAGTTAAGTTGTCTAAACCCAAGCCTTTTATATAAGGCACAAAAATTATAGATCCGTCCAGGTGATCTACCGGGACATCAAAAAATCCTTGTATCTGGGCAGCATGCAGATCCATGGTCATGATGCGATTAATACCTGCGGCTACCAATAAATTAGCTACCAGTTTTGAGCCAATGGCAACACGCGGCTTATCTTTCCTGTCCTGCCTTGCCAGGCCAAAATAAGGTATAACAGCATTTACATAATGTGCAGATGCGCGGCGGGCGGCATCAACCATCATCAGCAACTCCATTAAATTATCAGTTGGCTGATGGGTAGACTGGATCAAAAACACATCACAACCACGTACAGACTCATTAAAATGCGGTTGAAACTCGCCATCGCTGAAACGCGAAAGTGCCGAATCGCCCAGCTCCTGGCCGTAAGCATCAGCAATTTTATGTGCCAGTTCTATCGAACCGGAACCTGCAAATAACTTAACCGTATTGAACTGTAAAGGCATTTTTGAAGCTGTTAGCTATAAAAAACAATTTCGGATCTTGAATCTCCACGGAGTAAATCCGAAATTGAAAATTCGAAATCCGAAATAGTTGATTTGTTGCCCGACCAGGATTCGAACCTAGACAAACGGTACCAAAAACCGTCGTACTACCATTATACTATCAGGCAATCTCCACCTTCAAAACATACGTCCTGAAAAGGAACGCAAATATAAGACGAAATTTTCAACTTCAAAATCTAAATCTAAAAAAGTATTAAAGTATTTATTTAGCTATAAATACTGTTAAATTATGCTAAATGCTTTATAGTACTTTTAAAACATCGGGTTAGTTTTACTATTTTCGAAGCTGTAAACACATCAACCTTTGCAAATTCTAAAAATGAAATATAATAAGATCAACAACCTTTTTGGCTGGGTAGCATTTATAATTGCCTCATTAACTTATATTTTAACCTTAGAGCCATCGGCCAGTTTTTGGGATTGCGGCGAGTTTATTGCCTGTATATACCGCCTGCAGGTGGCCCACCAGCCGGGCGCGCCATTGTTTACCATGATAGGCAAGGTTTTTTCGTTGTTATCCTTAGGTGATGTTACCAAAGTAGCTTATTGGACTAATATTGCATCGGCATTAGCCAGCGGGGCAACAATCCTGTTCTTGTTTTGGACCATAACCGCCCTGGCAAAAAAGATATTAATTAAAAAAGAAGAAGACCTGCATCTTACCAATATTGTACTTATTATGGGTGCAGGTATGGTTGGCGCGCTGGCTTATGCGTTCTCTGATACGTTTTGGTTCTCGGCTGTTGAATCAGAAGTTTACGCGCAGTCGTCACTATGTACAGCCATTGTTTTCTGGGCCATATTAAAATGGGACGCTCATGCCGACGAGCCCCATGCCGATAAATGGATAATATTTATCGCTTACGTAATGGGCCTATCAATAGGTATACATTTATTAAACCTGCTGGTAATACCAGCTATAGCGTTGGTTATATATTTTCGCAAATCAAAAAACGCTACTACCTGGGGTACCATTAAAGCGTTTTTATTAGGTGTTGTAGTAGTGGCCGCGGTATTATGGGGTATTATTCAATACACCGTAAAAGGCGCCGCATTTTCTGATTTATTTTTTGTTAACACTTTAGGATTTGGTTTTGGCAGCGGGGCCATTGTGTTCTTTTTATTAGTAGTTGCCACCATTATTGCAGGTATAGTTTATACCGTTAAACCATCAAAAACAGCTATTATTATTACCGCGGTTGGCTTTGTTTTGGCATTGGCTGTAAGCGCGGGCATAATTGGCCTGGTAATAGCTTTGGCAATTATAGCCTTAATGGAGTATGTTGTTAAAATACGCGAAAGGCGCTTTGCTTTAAACAGCTTTTTAGTGTGTACCGCGTTTATATTGTTTGGGTATAGCTCGTTTGTGATGATAGTGATACGGGCCAAAGCAGGCACCAATTTAAATAACAGCGACCCGCAGGATGCTTTTGCATTAAACAGCTATCTTAACCGTGACCAATACGGCGATACGCCGCTATTATACGGCCAGTACTTCGACTCAAAACCTATCGAGCAAACCCAGGGTGCGAATATGTACCGCCGCGGAAAAGACAAGTATGAAATTGCCGGCAAAAAACTGAATACCATCTATGATAAAAACACCATTTTCCCGCGGATGTTCAGCGAAAAACCAGGGCATGTAGAATTTTACAAGAGCTGGGAGCATATAACAGATGGTCAAAGCGCTACGTTTGCCGATAACCTTTCCTTCTTTTTAACGTGGCAGGTTAATCAAATGTACACCCGTTATTTTCTATGGAACTTTGCCGGCCGTGCCAACGAAATGGATGGTCAAACCAATACAATTGATGGCAGCTGGATAAGCGGCTGGAACTTTAGTAAAAAACTGCCTTATGCCGTAACGCAAAGTAAAAGTTATAACCGGTTATTTTTTTTACCGCTTATTTTAGGGTTGATGGGCGTTTTCTTCCATTTTCGCCGCAATCAAAAAGATGCCGGTGTGGTTGGTGTGCTTTTCTTTTTTACGGGTATAGCCATATTACTATACCTTAATCAGGATCCATTGCAACCACGCGAACGTGATTACGCTTATGCGGGTTCCTTTTATGCCTTTGCTATTTGGATAGGCCTATCAGTATTATTTATTGCCGACCTGTTAAGTAAAAAAGAAAAAGCATTAAATGCGGCTATATTATCAACCGTGGTTTGCCTGAGTGTAGGGCCCATACTGATGGCTAACCAGGAGTGGGATGATCATAACCGGTCTACCAAGCTTACGCCGCATGATATGGCCTATAACTATTTAAACTCTTGCGCGCCTAACGCTATACTATTCACTTTTGGCGATAACGATACTTATCCGTTGTGGTACATACAGGAAGTAGAGAATGTGCGCCCTGACGTGCGTATTGTAAATTTAAGCTTACTGGGTATGGATTGGTACATCCGCCAGATGAAAACAAAAATGAATGAATCGGCGCCGTTGCCGCTTACCATGCCTAACGATAAATTTAAAGCCGGTGTGCGCGATGTTATTTATTATAATGATGCCAAAATACCGGGATCAATAGAAGTTAAAGACGTATTTGATTTTATGCTGTCAGATAATAAAAATGCCATGGCCCAATATGAAAATGGCGAACAGGCTAATTATCTGCCTACCAAAAATTTTAAGCTTACCGTTAATGCTGATGATGTTATAAAAACCGGCACCCTGCCTGCCGCTAAAAAGGACCAGATAGCGCCTGTTATGGAGTTTAAATATCCCGGCAACTATGTTACAAAAGACAATTTGGCGTTAATGGACGTACTATCGCATAACAACTGGAAAAGACCGGTCTACTTTACAGTGACCGTACCTACCGAAAACATGATGGGTTTAGATAAGTATATGTATAATGAGGGCTTTGCCTACAGGTTATTGCCATTAAAAGCAGATACAGCCGCCGCGCCGCTTGAAACTGCTAATACATTAACCATGTACAACAACATGATGAATAAGTTTAAATGGGGCAACATGAAAACCGCCACCTACTTGGATCATGAATCATTAACCATGTTTTACCCTTTAATAAGCCATTTGTATTTATCATTGGCAGAAAACCTGTTAAAAGAGGGCCGTGTAGACCTGGTTAAAAACGTATTGCATAAATATAATGACGTAATGCCTGCCATAATACCAGTGCAGGAAGCCGCCGTAAGGAAGTATTACTTATCAGAAATTGCTTATCGTGCCGGCGAAACTGCTATGGCTGATAAAATAGTTGGGCAGATTGATGATTATATAACCAACTCGCTCGACTATAATTATACTTTGTTTAAGGATGGCAAAGCTGATGTTAATAATAACGAGATACGGTTTGGAATGTCGTTTTTAAACGGATTGGCAACTTTGACTAAGGATTATAACCATACCGGGTTAAGCGCCAAATACAATACACAGCTTACCAATTATGCAAAACAATTTGGGATAGGTTTAGGGAAGTAAGCTATCTGAACCATGATTTACAGGATTTGATAATTGCCTTGATTATTAATAACAATAAGACCGGTAATCATGAAATCCTGTAATCCTAAAAATTAAGTTCAAACTATTCCTCCACCACCACGCCCATTGAGCAAAACTTGTTGATACGCTCGGTAACCAACTCGTCAATATTGCGTTCTTTTAATACTTTAAGGTCCTTTAGCAGTTGTTTCTTTAAGGTTGCAGCCATGACTACGGGATCCTGGTGGGCACCGCCAAGCGGTTCTTTAATAACACCGTCTATCAGCTTATTCTTCAGCATTTCGGTTGATGTCAGCTTCAACATTTCTGCCGCTCTTTCCTTTTGCTCCCAGGTTTTAAATAAAATAGTCGAGCAATTTTCGGGAGATATAACCGAGTACCATGAGTTATCAAGCATTAATACCCTATCGCCAATACCAATACCCAATGCACCGCCGGATGCACCCTCGCCAATTACCACACAAATAACAGGTACTTTTAAAACAGACATTTCCAGCAGGTTACGTGCAATTGCCTCACCTTGTCCGCGCTCTTCTGCTTCAAGACCCGGAAATGCTCCCGGCGTATCAATTAAAGTAATTACCGGCTTGTTAAACTTTTCGGCCATCTTCATCAGCCTTAACGCCTTGCGGTAACCTTCGGGATTAGCCATACCAAAATTACGGTATTGGCGCTCCTTAGTATTGCGGCCCTTTTGATGTCCTATAAACATAACGGTTTCGCCATTTAAGGTGCCAAAACCGCCTATTATTGCTTTATCATCGCCTACAGTACGGTCGCCGTGCAGCTCTATAAAATCATCACACATTAGCTCCAGGTACTGTAAAGTATATGGCCTTTCGGGATGGCGGGATATCTGTACTTTTTGCCAGCCGTTTAGGTTACTGTATATTTCTTTCTTGGTTGTTTCCAGCTTACTCTCCAGTTCAGCCAATGTTGCAGACATATCTAACTTATTTTTGTCTTCAACCTGCTTCACTTTTTCAATCTGCTGAAGCAAATCTGCCAATGGTTTTTCAAAATCAAACGTAATCTTCATATTCAGAATAATGAGGGCGCTAAATTAAATAAATCAAACGGCATATTATCAATTAGGTTTTTGCAATGCTTCATACCTGGTATTTTGCTGTGGCGATAATAGTTTTTGGGTTGATAAGCAAGCCAGTAACATGGCATTCCTTAATTCGCCCAAATATGCGCCAGACCGGTTACCATAAAATATCACAGTGCCATCATCAATTTTATTATGCCTGAAAAGGCTGTCTAACGTCCTTTCATTAGCAATAATAGATCCGCCTGTTTGTAATCTGCGTCGATGCATATAATTTTTAATTTCGGTAATCTTTTGTATTTGTATAGGGCTAAGGTCCAGTTCTTTTTTCCATTTAAGTACCTTATCGGGCATAGGGTAATGGTTCATTTCGGCTACGCGGGCCATTTCGTCGTCGGCTTCGCCTTTTAAATAAGCCTGATAATGCTGGTAAGTTAACGTACGTGCCGGCGAGCTTTTAATAGTACTATCAGCTGCTGACTGTGCACGAGCCATAATACCGGATAATAGCATCAATGTAAAAAAATATATAGTTTTCTGCATAGGATATAATTTATTAAACAACACAATTATTACGGCAAAGTTCGTTTAATTTAATAAATTTTATCAGTGCTATTTTCACAACGATTTTTACTTTAATAAATAAACTATAGCTTTATTTATTAAAGTAAAATAATAGTTGGCAGTATAAACTATTGTTTATACTATGAATTGTTAATTATTATATAATTTATTTATCTATTATTATATAATAGATTTTTTTTAATATAATTAGCAGTGTAGTAGCTATTTATAATTTATCATTATTATATTTGAGACCCGAAAAAATATTAACTGATATTAATTAGTAAAGCATTATTATAAATTGAAGCAATAAGTAATTGCTCTTTTTATTAATGCCGGTAGATTATGAAAACGATTATGGAATTTGGCATTGATACCCCTATTTCTGAAAATAACAAAATTCAACACGATAATATATACCATTTTACTCAAATTATAAATAACATAAGTACCGGTATTTGGGAATATAATGTTACTACCAAAGAAGTTAAATGGTCTGCCGGATTTTACACTATTTTAGGTTATGAAACAGGCGAAATTGAATGTTCATACGATTTCTTTTTAGAACACTTAGTTTATCACGACGACAGGAAAGTTTTGTTAAAACCAGAAACTGCTCCATTACATATCAGGCTATTAACAAAAAACGCAGGCTACCAATGGTTTGATATCAACATTAAAAAGTATGATAACGGGCCGGCATATTTACGCTATGGCCTGATAACTAATATACATCAGTATAAAATAGCGGCTATTAAAGCCCAGCAAAACGAGCTTTTTTTTATCGAAACAGCTAAAATAGCCAAAGTTGGCGGTTGGATGATCGATGCTTATACCCGCAGCCCTACCCTGCTAAAAGAAACCTATGATATTTATGAGTTGCATAACAAACCGCCACTTACCATTGATGAGTTTATTAGTTTTTTTGAACCCTCTTACCGCGCTAACTTAGTTGAAGCCATTGATAATACTATTCGTTATTGCCGGTCATTTGATATGGAGCTGCTATTCAGATCAGCTAAAAATAATGCAGGCTGGTTAAGATGCAAAGGCATACCTATAATAAATACCCATGGCGAATGCACCGAAATACGAGGTATATTTCAAAAAATTATCGGCCATAAAAAGCAGGAAATTGTATTAAGAAATTCGTTAAGACTATTAGAAGATCAAAATAAACGGCTGCAAAATTTCGCTTATATCGTATCACATAACTTACGATCCTATTCGGGCAATTTAAAATCTATGGTGAACCTGCATGGCGAAGTTAAAGAAAGTGAGCAGGCAGAAATTTTTTCTCATATCCGCGCAATAAGCGAAAGCTTAAGCGAAACAGTTGAGCATTTGGATGAGATAGTTAAAATACAGGTAGAAACAATTAAAGAAAAAAAGACCGTAGAACTGGAACCGGTATTTAAAAATATAGTTGAAGTATTAGACACTAATATTCACTCTTGTAATGCACAGATAGAATATGATTTTAGCGAATGCCCTATAATAGATTACATACCTGCATACCTTGAAAGCATTTTCCAGAATTTATTAACAAACTCCTTAAAATATCGCGACCCTGTAAAGCGACCGGTTATTAATTGCCGTACTTATAAAGATGGTGACCATGTTTATTTAACCTTCCAGGATAACGGTTTAGGTATTGACCTGCAACGCCATGGCGATAGTATTTTTGGCATGTATAAAACCTTTCACGAAAACAATGATGCCAAAGGCATTGGCCTTTTTATTACCCGTAACCAGGTAGAATCATTGGGCGGCTCCATAAAAATTGACAGTGCGGTTAATATAGGCACCAAATTCACAATTAGATTGGTATAGGCCCAACCAAACGCTCGCATACAGTTTGGGGGCTAAAAAAAAGTGTTTCACATCAGGTGTTTCACCCCGAATTTGCAAAAATCCGGAAAACAGCATAAAATACTAATTATAAGGTATTTATACCATTTTACTTAAAGCTTTTGTAGTGTTTCAAAGTGTTTCACTCATTTTTTCAAATCATTATATATCAATAAGTTAACCTAAAAGAGTGTTTCAGCTGTTTCATTATTTTGTGAAACACTAAGGGATTTTTAAAATTGCTTATAAAAAAGTCTGCCCTCCCTGAGGAGATTTAGAGGGGCTAATGCAAAAAAATATATCTTTGCGCTATTATGAGCAAGAATACCGACGAACTTTTTAAAAATGTTATAGCCCACGCCAAAGAGTATGGCTTTGTTTTCCCCAGCAGCGAAATTTATGATGGTTTAAGCGCCGTTTATGATTACGGCCAGTACGGTGCCGAGCTAAAAAACAACCTTAAAACTTACTGGTGGAAAGCCATGGTGCAAATGAATGAAAATATTGTTGGTATTGATTCGGCCATATTTATGCACCCTAAAATTTGGAAAGCAAGCGGTCATGTGGATGGCTTCAGCGACCCGATGATTGATAACAAGGATTCGAAAAAACGTTACCGTGCAGATCAGTTACTGGAAGATAAAATAGCCCGTTACGATAAAGACGGCAAAACAGATAAAGCCGAAGCATTGCAAACTGCAATGGACGAAGCTTTGAAAAATGAGGACCTTCCCCGCCTTAAAGAATTAATAATTGAGCATGAAATAGCCTGCCCGGTTAGCGGCACCCGCAACTGGACAGATGTGCGCCAGTTTAACCTGATGTTTAGCACCCAAATGGGCGCTGTAGCCGATGATGCCGATGTAGTTTACCTGCGCCCCGAAACCGCGCAGGGTATATTTGTAAACTATTTAAACGTGCAAAAATCTGGCAGGATGAAAATTCCGTTTGGCATTGCGCAAATTGGCAAGGCTTTCCGTAATGAGGTTATTGCCCGTCAGTTCATCATCCGCATGCGCGAGTTTGAACAAATGGAGATGCAGTTTTTTGTACGCCCCGGCACCGAAATGGAGTGGTACAAAAAATGGAAAGAAACCCGCCTGCAATGGCACCTGGCTTTGGGTACTGATGCTGCCAAATATCGCTATCATGACCATGTAAAGCTGGCACATTATGCCAATGCCGCGGTTGATATTGAGTTTGATTTCCCTTTCGGCTTTAAAGAGGTGGAAGGTATACATAGCCGTACCGACTTTGATCTGAGCCAGCACCAGCAATTCTCGGGCAAAAAAATGCAGTATTTTGACCCGGAGATAGACCCGGCTACCGATAAACCTTATGGCAACTACATTCCTTACGTAATTGAAACTTCTATAGGCTTAGACAGGATGTTCCTGCTAACCATGATGAACGCTTATGAAGAAGAAGACCTGAGCACCGATGAAAAGCAGGATAGCCGTACCGTATTACGCCTGCATCCATGCCTTGCCCCTGTTAAAGCAGCTATATTCCCATTAATTAAAAAAGACGGACTACCCGAGAAAGCGCGCGCGATAATGGATAAATTAAAGCTCGACTTTAACCTGCAATATGAAGAGAAAGATGCCATAGGCAAACGCTACCGCAGACAGGATGCCATTGGTACACCTTTTTGTATAACGGTTGACCATCAAACATTAGAAGACAACACTGTAACCATACGCCACCGCGATAGCATGCAGCAGGAACGCGTAGCTGCTGATGATCTGGATAAGATAATTGGCGCTTTGGTGAGCTGGAAGAATTTGTTAAGGTAGAAACAACTATAAGAATTATCGAAGTTTTAAAACGTTGTAAATCGCATTAAATAAATTCACAAACACTTATAATTTAAGTATAGCCCGCGAGTTAGAACACGTTTAACTTTCTCTTACTAAACAAAATACTTAATAAGCCCGTTTAAACAACCTTTAAGCGGGCTTTGCATGTAACATGCAATCTTTTTAAATTAATAAATTATATTTTTAATAATTAACTATTGATTGGTACGAGATTAAACCCTTTTTGCGCTTTATTATTTTTTTTCAATCTGATCAGTATCCCGCTATTTGCCGGACAGCAAAGCGCTGCAACTGATAGTTTGAAAAAATTGATCTTTCCTGTTTTAAAAAATACTTCAAAAGTACCCGATACACTTAGCATAAGCCGTATAAACAAACTTGCCGATGAGTTTTTTGAATCTTACCCTGATAGTACTTATTATTATGGTAGCCTGGAAATTAAACTATCAAAAAAGATCAATTACCTAAGGGGTATTGCTGATGGAACCAATCAATTAGCTGCAGTTAATACTTTCCATGGCAATTATGCAATAGCTGCTAAAAATTATAACCTTGCCTTAAACATATATCAAAAAATAAATAATATACGCGGCATAAGTAAGTGTTATATTGGTTTGGGCAGAATACAGAATTATTTAGGAAACTATGATAATGCAATTAACCTGTATAACAAAGCATTAGTTTTAAGTAAAAAAACAGGTAACGCAGCCGGGCTGTCTAAATGCTACAATATACTTGGTATTACTTATGATAATAAAGGAGATTTTTCTAAAGCGTTGGATTATTATTTCAAATCACTTACTATTGATATCAAGCTTAAAGATAATCTTTCGGCTGCAGACAAGTACAGCAATATCGGCATTATTATGCAACAATTAGAGCTTTATCCAAAAGCTTTAAGTTATTATAATCACGCGATTCGCCTTTGGGAACAGTTAGACGACCAGCAAGGAATTAGTGCTGCCTGCCAAAATATTGGCGAAACATTAATTGCCCAAAAAGATTATAAATCTGCTATTGGTTATCTTAACAGGGCATCGAAAATTTTTCATAAACTGAATGACTGTGAAGGTATAAGCCTGGTTTATTATGACCTGGGCTTATACAATTATTACACCCACCATACCAATTCTGCTATTCATTATTTAAAGCTTTCCTTAAAAACCTCTCAACAAAACAAAATTAAGTATAACAAGGCCAATACCTATGTAGGATTGGCCCAGGTGTATAATGCAGAAAAAAATTATAAGCGCGCCTATAACTATGCAGTTAAGGGGCAAATTATAGCCACCAGGTTAAAAAGTTTAAGCATTATGACCGATGCTGCTTTGCAGGTTAGTGAAGCATTGGCGGGGTTAAAACATTTTAAACAAGCTTATCATCAGCATCAATTGTATGCTGCATTAAAAAGCGATTTGAAACACAATGAAAGTATTCATAAAGTAATGCTATACAGTTTGGAGATAGATTTTGCAAAAAAGCAAAAAGACATCATTAATAAACACCATCAAACAGAAAGTATTTACACGCAAAAAATAGCCCGCCAAAAAAATGAGAACATGGTATATGCTATTATTATTGTTGTTATGGCTACACTGGTGGTAGTATACTATAATGCAAAGCGTAAACAACAAAAAATTAACAGCCTTTTAGCAGATAAGAATAGAGAAACAACATTGCACCAGGAAAGCCTGAATATACAGACAGCCAAACTAAATGAACTTAATTTATTAAAAGACAGGCTAATTGGTGTACTGGCCCATGATTTAAGGGCACCTATCAGTACCCTAAGAGGATTATTTAATTTAATGACCGACGATGCTATTACCCCCGAGGAATTTATTGAAATGACCCCAAGGGTATTTAATACACTTGAGCATACTTCTGACTTTTTAGATACCTTATTATTTTGGATAAACAGCCAGGTGGACCGTACAGAAAACACTATTAAAAGTTTTTATATTGATGATTTGATTACCCGTGAACTTGTACACCTGGAGGATAAGCTAAAGCAGAAAAATATTAGCATACACGTTAAAATGGCAACTGACGCTATTGCATTAGCTGATCCAAATGCCGTAAGGATAGTAATTCATAATTTTTTAACAAATGCCATTAAGTTTTCAAACCGTAATGGTATTATTGAAATAACATCATACGTACAGGATGCAGAAGTTATGTTCTGCTTAAAAGACAACGGGGTTGGAATGAGTGACGAGTTTTTAAATACATTGTTTAAAAGCCAGGTTAGCAGTTCTAAAGGCACAGAAAACGAGAGCGGTACCGGTATGGGCCTTCTGTTTTGCAAGGACCTTATTGAGAAACATAATGGTAAAATTTGGGCAAAAAGCAATTTAGGGCTTGGTACAGAGCTGTGCTTTAGTTTGCCGGTTGGTATGGAATTGGTAGTTTAATTAACTCAGCAAACAGCATTTATCATCAAACATAGTGAGAGATCTATACACGCGCTATTTTGTTTTAAATAAGCTTCTTCTATTACACCATATTTTCCCGGTAAATTTCCTCGAAAGGTTTATTCTTTTGTTTTTGGAACATGTTTGAAAACCGCTCATTAACGGGGGTAAGCAACTGTAAGCATAATTGTTTATCCTCGTCTGTCAAATCATGAACCATCATATGGGCAACTTTAAGCACCAGTTCTTTTGCTTTTGCCAATGTTTCCTCTCCCTTTGCAGTAAGCTTAAGCCGTTTTACACGTTTATCTTCCTGGTCGGCATATTCGCTTACCAATCCTCTCTTTTTCATCCTGATAAGCATGTTGGTACCGCTGGATAGTTCCATAATATTATTAAAAATAGCTTCTGACTTTATGGGGTTCTTTTGGTTAAAAATAGTAACCAATATACCAAATTCTTCAATCTGATCTAACCCTGTACCCTCCAGCGCTTTATTGGAGTAAACCATATGAAACTTTCCTATCCTCCTTAGCAGTATAATCAGGCGCCCGTTAATATCCGGCCGCAATTCGCCTTTGGGGGCATTATACTTTTCTGCTTTAACACCCGCGGCTAACTGATGCCGGCAAAAATCTTCAATAGTAGCATTGGGATATTTTTCTTCATATGCACCCCATAGTTTAACTAATTCAACGGTTTTATTCATGCTATTTACTTCCATTTGGAAGCAAATTTAAAAAAATATATACAAAATATTTGCTATTTACATCCAAATGGTATAATATTGTTTTTAATTACCACCAAATGGTTTAATATAACAGATTTTATCACCATAAAAAACAATAAAAAAATGAATACTCAAATGCTCCTTCCCGCTTGCTTAACCCTGCATTTAACCGCCTTAACCTTAATGGCTGGCACTACCGTAGTAGACTATATAACTTTTAAATCCTTTTGGAAGCTTTTTTACAAGGAAAAAGAAAAAGCCATAGGTGTAATGCAGGTGATGGCAACCTTTTCAAGGCTTATTGGCATTGGCGCGGCAGTATTAATTTTAACCGGCATAGGCATGATGGCTTTAACAAATGGCGTGTTTGGCGAGCAGCTATGGTTCAGGATAAAATTTGGCCTGGTAATTATCCTTATCCTGAACGGTGCATTTGTGGGGAGGCGG
Organism: Mucilaginibacter sp.; assembly: GCF_028288205.1. Taxonomy (GTDB): domain Bacteria; phylum Bacteroidota; class Bacteroidia; order Sphingobacteriales; family Sphingobacteriaceae; genus Mucilaginibacter. The sequence goes on along the minus strand of NZ_JAQBOD010000057.1, from coordinate 76,797 downwards.
CAAGGCGTAAAATTGCGGAAATTGATCAATTCAGAACCGGGTAGCCCGGATCAGGTTAATGCAATAAGGGCCAATCTTAACAAATTTTACCTTATTCAGTTAAGCATCTTTTTCATTATTATTTTATTGAGTGCTTTTAAATTCAATTAAACTTATCTACCATGAAAATAGAACATTCACCTACCGTTTATAACCTGCTGATTGCAGGCGCAACCGGCGGCACAGGTCGGCAAGCCGTAGAACTGGCCCTACAGGCCGGGCACAGGGTAACTGCCTTAGTGCGCAATCCTGCCAATTTACCACTTATCCACCCCAACCTGGAGGTAGTAAAGGGCGACATTATGCAACCGGCCACTTTTGAAAAATATCTGGTAAATAAAGATGCGGTGATATCAGCCATTGGCGTGCGGGGAGGTTTGTTTAGTGATAGGCCTACTACGCTATACTCGCAGGGTAATGCCAATCTTTTACGGGCCATGCAGCAACAAGGCATAAACAGGGCCTTCTTTATTTCGGCGTCTGCGCTTGACGTAAGCCCTGTAATTCCGTTTTTTATAAAGTTGGTTGCCAAATACGTTATTCAGAAATTATTACGGCACATGTATGATGATCTGAGAACTATGGAGAGCATAGTAAAAGCAAGTGATATAAATTGGACCATTATGCGCCCGCCGCAATTAATTGATAAGCCGGTAACGGGAAACTATCGTATAGCTATTAATCATTTTTTAAAGAATTGCCTAAAAATTTCGCGGGCAGATGTAGCGCATTTTATGATCAACAACATAGCTAATGAATCAATATATAAAACAACCGTAGAGATTGCATATTAATGAAGCAAATAGAAATATTTAAAACCAATGTTGGTGATACAGTTGAGGCGGAGGTAATTATAAAATGCCTTCTGGATCATTATCCGCATTATAAAATAAATTTCGACCTGGAAGACTGTGACCGTGTGTTGCGTATAGAAGCCTCACAAAGTGCTATTAATGAAAAAGAAATAGAACAAATACTTATAAAGCAGGGCTATGATTGCTGCCATTTATTATAACCTATCAAATTAACACATACACACCATGAAACAAATTTTTATAGACAAATTTCTTGTTCCCCAAAACGCGCAACAAGAATTTATTGAAAGGATGAACATCAACAGAAATTTTATAAAAGATTTCCCGGGCTTTATAGAAGACGTAGCTTATGAGCGTACAGATGAACAGGAAAATTTGGTTTACATAACCATTGCCACTTGGGAAAATGAAGAATCGTTAAAAAATGCAAAGGGCCTTGTACAGGCCGAATATCAAAAACAAGGCTTTAACATGTCGGCTATGCTTGAGCGACTGGAAATTAAAATGGAGCGTGGTATTTATAAAAAAATATAGATACCCCCCCTTTTTTCACAAATAGTGTATTTACCAGGAGATCGAACAATAACCTACACCTATCACCATGAAAAAAACGGGGATCACTGCATTACTCAAATCGGTTTTCCCCGTTTTATTAACTTACTTATTTTGTCTGCCTAGTAATCTTTTAACTGTTCTGCAGGATAAAACCATAATTAACATTCAATTCCTCATTCCTATTAGCTACCTTTGTTTTGATGTAAGTTCTTTACTTTCCTTCATCAACCGGTATAGGTTTTACTTAATTGTAGATTAATAGGGAATCGTGTGCAAATCACGAGCTGTCGCGCAACTGTAAGTAACGCAAAAATTTTTGCCAATAAATGTCCACTGTCCCCTTTCGGCGGGATGGGAAGGGCGGCAAAAATGTTACAAGTCAGGAGACCTGCCATATACTGAATTGACAATGCTTTCGCGGTATGAAGCTTTTGGTCAGGTCTGATAGTCGTTATATAACAAGTTGTGCCAACACATCAACTTTTTTTACGCGTTCACCTATCCCAACTTTTCTTATTTACAAAACATTGCGAAGTTTAGCCAAAGAGCTTTTAACCGATTTATTTATTTAATCATTAAAAGAAAATGCTAACGCAAAACCTCGGCTATCCGCGAATTGGTAGCCAACGCGAGTTAAAAAAAGTCTGCGAAAATTATTGGGCAGGCAAAACGGGTCGTAAAAATGTGCTTACCGTAGGTAAAAATATCCGTCATGAAAACTGGCAGATACAAAAAGATGCAGGCATAGACCTCATCCCATCAAACGACTTTTCGTTTTATGACCATGTGCTTGATCATTCATTAATGTTTGGCGCAATACCTAAACGGTATAATGAGGTTATACTAAAGCCCGGCAATGAAGAGCTTGACCTTTATTTTGCTATGGCCCGTGGTTACCAAAAAGATGGCCTGGATGTAGTAGCTATGGAAATGACCAAATGGTTTGATACAAACTACCACTACATTGTTCCTGAATTTTATAAGGACCAGCAGTTTAAACTATTCTCCACCAAAATCACCGATGAATTTTATGAGGCCAAACAGTTAGGCATTATTACCAAACCCGTATTAATTGGCCCGGTATCTTACCTGTTATTGGGTAAAGAAAAAGAAGCGGGCTTTCAAAAAATCGACCTGATAAAAAACCTGCTGCCTGTTTATATTGATATATTAGGTAAGCTAAAAGCGTTAGGTGCAGAGTGGATACAGTTTGATGAGCCGTTTTTAGCGCTCGACCTTACAGAAAAAGAGCAACAAGCGTATAAAGATACCTACAAGCAGTTACGGGCAGCCTTCCCGCATTTAAAATTTATATTGGCTACGTATTTTGAGCGTTTAGGTAGCAATGCCGCCTTAGCTGCCTCTTTGCCTGTTAATACATTACATATTGACATGGCAAGGGCACCACAGCAATTGGATGAAATAATTACTTTATTGCCGGATAATATGAACCTGTCTTTAGGTATAATTGATGGGCGTAATATCTGGAAAAACGATTTTGAGCAATCTCTTGCCATTATACAAAAAGCTACAGAAAAACTGGGAGCAGAACGCGTTTGGATAGCGCCGTCATGCTCATTGATACACTCGCCATGCGATTTAAGGAATGAAACTAACGAGGAAGTATTAACGCCCGAAATTAAGCAATGGCTGGCCTTTGCTAAACAGAAAATAAGTGAGTTGGCTTTACTTAAAAACCTTGCCTCGGATAATCCCGGAGTTGGCCATCAATACCAGCTGGCAGAAAACAAACAGGCTAATGCAACACGCAAAGGCTCGGCACTTATACATAACCAGGCGGTTAAGCAACGGGTTGCTGCTATTGTACCGCAGGATGCACAACGCGCCCACCCCTTTACCACACGCCGCGAAGCACAGCAAAAGCTATTACAATTACCCTTATTTGCAACCACCACCATTGGCTCGTTCCCGCAAACTGCCGAGGTAAGAAGCTGGCGCGCAAATTTGAAAAAAGGTACGATAACCGAAACGGCATACAACAACCTGGTTGAACAGGAAACAGCCCTGGCGGTAAAATGGCAGGAAGAAATTGACCTGGATGTATTGGTGCACGGTGAGTTTGAACGCAATGATATGGTAGAGTATTTTGGCGAGCAATTAGCAGGTTTTACCTTTACTAAAAACGGCTGGGTACAAAGTTACGGCAGCCGCTGTGTTAAGCCGCCAATAATTTATGGCGATGTATCAAGGCCCAAACCTATGACGGTTAAATGGTCGGCATTTGCGCAATCATTAACCGCTAAATGGATGAAAGGTATGTTAACCGGGCCGGTAACTATTTTGCAATGGTCGTTTGTGCGGAACGATCAGCCCCGGGCAGAAACCTGTACCCAAATTGCTTTAGCTATACGCGATGAGGTTTGCGACCTGGAAAAAGCAGGTATCAAGATCATTCAGATTGATGAGCCGGCCATACGCGAGGGGTTACCCCTGCGCAAGCAAGACTGGGCCGCTTACCTTGATTGGGCCGTTAAGGCCTTCCGTATTTCGGCCAGTGGTGTGCAGGATGATACACAGATACATACGCACATGTGCTACTCTGAATTTAATGATATTATAAAAAGTATTGCAGCTATGGACGCGGATGTGATCACAATAGAAACGTCACGGTCGCAAATGGAGCTGTTAGATGTTTTTGCCGATTTTAAATACCCCAATGAAATAGGGCCGGGTGTATATGATATTCATTCGCCGCGCGTGCCTAAAAGGGAAGAAATGATCCACCTGCTTAAAAAAGCGAGGGCGGTAATTCCTGATAACCAACTTTGGGTGAACCCGGATTGTGGCTTAAAAACCAGGGGATGGGACGAAACAAAAAAGGCATTGATTGAAATGGTAGAAGCTGCCAGGGAAATGCGCGTTTTAGTTACAGAAATGACATAAATAATCACGATGTTATATCAAAAATAAAATCAGGCAGAGCTGCATGAAATTATATTGTGTATTATAAAAGCTCTGTGTTGCTTTGTGTACTTCTTAGCGTTCTCGGCGGTAAAATTTAACCGCGGAGGGTGCTAAGTAAGCACAGAGGAGAGCACGAAGATTGAATAATTATTTTGCTACTGATTAAATAACTGGCATTTGATTGAGCCTCGTTTTAATAAATATTATATGGCAAATCATGAAAATAAATATTGCCCCAGGTGCAAGGTGCCTTTTGAATGTAAGGTAGGCAGCATATTGTTATGCCAATGCCACGACCTTACTTTTACCGAAACAGAAAAAGACTATATCCGCATAACCTATCCTGATTGCCTGTGCCGGAATTGCCTGTTGGCGATGAAGCATGAAATAAACTCCTTATCGGCACAAAATAAAATACAGCATATACTAACCCTTCTCAAAAAGTGATTTGCATATACAATCATTTTAATAATAATATGATACTATTTTGCCAGTGTCTTGTTGGTCGGGATATTCCATCCCGTCCCAAAAGCGGCAGGATCTGCGATCCGGGGTGCGGTGGCAATTAATCCCAAAGCCGGCGCAAGGTGGGGTCAGGTGGGGTCACCCTGAGTCAGGTGGTCCAGGTGGTTGTGCTGCACTCACTAAACAACAATGCCATGAGTTACCCCATGGCATTGTTATAATTAACTATTGGTAGCTTACGCCCAAAGTAATAGGCACGCTCAAAGCTTTTGATACAATGCAATTAGCTTTAGCACCTTCGGCAATTTCTTTAAATTGTTCTTCGGATACGCCATCAATAGCCGACCCTTTTAACTCTAAATGGATACCGGCAATTACCAGCGCCTGCATATCAAGGTCCAGTATAGCATCGGTGCTTAAATCGCCCGGCGTAAACCCGGCCTTAGATAAGGCAGCGCCAACAGCCATAGTAAAGCAACCGGCATGCGCGGCGGCTATCAACTCTTCGGGATTGGTGCCAACACCATCCGCAAAGCGGGTCTTAAATGAATATTGGGTATTGTTAAGTGTAGTGCTTTGGGTAGATATTTCTCCCTTACCTTCGGTTAAGGTACCGGCCCAATGGGCATGTGCTGTGCGTTTCATATGTTTTGGTTTTAATTGTTGTGTGTAAATATAAAAATCCTAATCTCTAATTAACTAATCTCTAATCACTATTTAGGCCACTTACCGCGCTCATATTGTAGGGGCCATTTAATAGCTTCATAACCCAGCTCATGCGCCGCGCGTAACGGGAAATATGGATCGCGTAACAACTCTCGGGCTATAATTACCATATCAGCCTGGCCGGTTTGTATAATATCGTTAGCTTGTTTGGATTCGGTTATTAAGCCTACTGCGCCGGTAAGTATACCTGTTTTGCGTATCGCTTCGGCAAACTCCACCTGGTAACCCGGCTTTAACGGTATTGGTACCAATGCATTGCCTCCCGATGAACAATCTATCAGGTCAACACCCGTATCTTTCAATACTTTAGCTAACGCGACAGAATCTTCGCCGGTCCATCCTCCCTCTATCCAATCTGTTGAGGATATGCGCACAAACAGCGGGTTGGTTGCCGGCCAAACTTCTTGTACGGTTTCAACAACTTCCAGCAACAACCTAATACGGTTCTCGAATGATCCGCCATACTCATCAGTACGTTTATTACTTAACGGCGAATAAAACTCATGCAGTAAATAACCATGCGCGGCATGTATTTCAATCACTTTAAAACCTGCCTGTATGGCCCTTAAGGTTGCGGCTTTAAAGTCGGCTTTAACCTTTTCTATGCCGGCTTTATCAAGTTCAACCGGCGCTTCATCTTTTTCGTTGAACGGCACGGCACTTGGCGCTACTGCCCTCCAGCCATTGGGTTGATCTGACGGTATTTGCGCGCCGCCATCCCATGGTCTTTGATGACTTGCTTTGCGGCCCGCATGGGCCAATTGTGTACCGGCTATTGCGCCATGTTCATGTATAAAATCGGTTATTTCTTTTAGTTTGGCTATATGCTCGTCCTTATAAATACCCAAATCAGCATAAGTTATGCGTCCCTCTGCCGATACAGCATTTGCTTCTGTAACAACTAACGCGGCACCGCCAATAGCCCTGCTGCCTAAATGCACCAGGTGCCAGTTGTTTGCAAAACCATCCACACTCGAGTATTCGCACATTGGCGAAACGGTTATGCGATTTTTAAATTCAATGTCTTTTATTTTTAATGGAGAGAACAGATGTGGCATGCTATTTTTTTATGCAAATATGGATAGTAACAACTGCAGTAGTCTCACTGTTTTGTAAAATACTACAGGTAGGTTAACTAATGATAATCTACTCTGCTTTTTCTTCGCGCTTTACGAGTAAAACCTCATCGCCTTCTAATGGCAGGTAACCATATTCATAGCAAAAATGATAGGTCTTACCATTTTGTGTATCGTATTTATTGGTGAGGTATTTAAAGTTAAAACCTTTAGCGATCATTTTTGCAGTGGTGGTTTTTGTTTTTCCGGTTGGATTGAGCTCTTCCAATATCCGGCGGTTGCGCTTTAGGATATTATTGATATTTCGCACCATATTATAACTTTCGCTGTTAAGCTGGTTGTTGTAATTATTTCGGCAAAGGTCGTTGCAAAATTTTTTATCGGCACGGCCATGTATCACGGTGCCGCAATCAAGGCATGTTTTTTCGGTATTCATAAGGCTAAGGTAGTCAATATTATACCCGCTTGCAAACGTTTGCAAATGTATATTGTCGACTATAAACGCTTAATAACCGACTAATATTTTGAGCAGGATGCACATTTGTACTGTCAATTAAATAAGTAAACAATAAAAATCAAAAACATGAACTCATTAAAAAACAGCGTACGCCTGGTAGGTAACTTAGGCATGGATCCGGAAGTAAAAACATTTGACACTAACAAGAAACTGGCAAAGCTATCATTAGCTACAAGCGAAAGCTACAAAAATGATAAAGGCGAAAAAATAACCGACACCCAATGGCACAACTTAGTGATATGGGGCGCACAGGCCAAAATAGCCGAAGACATACTTAAAAAAGGTGATGAAATTGTTGTAGAGGGCCGCTTAAACAACCGGAGCTATATAGATAAAGACGGCAACAAAAAGTATACATCAGAAATTGTGGTAAATGAATTTTTAAAAGTAAGCAGCAGGAACTAAGTTGATTACAATCTAAACCTTTATCATTATATTTGTTATGTACTTAGAAGCAAAAGAAACCGCCCGGCTGTACACCTTGTTATCTGACAAGTTAGGTAACGACACTACCGAGGCTATGTTTAAATATATTGATAACAAAACAGAACGATCTGTGGAAGCAACTATTAAGACATTAGCCACTAAAGAAGATATCTCAAGGCAAATTGGTGAGGTCCTTAAAGAAATGGCTGAGAACAAGACCGAAACTATAAAATGGATGTTCATTTTTTGGATTGGCCAGGTTGGTGCTACATTAGCTATAACTTTGCTATACCTGAAGAAATAACCTAATCAATTGCTGTATTTCTGAATAGCCTATACTTAAATATTTTCAACCTAACGTATCAATAATATTGATGCGTTAGGTTATGGCGTACTCATCGCCACAGGCAATATCTTCCCGTTAAAAAACTTATGGCCGGTTAAGGCAAAATCGGCAATATACTTACCCATCTCAAATGCCATTACCGGCGATTGATAACCCGGGAAAGCTTTCTCCAGCATTTCGGTTTGTGCCGAGCCCAATGCAAGGCAGTTAACCTTTATGCCAAGTTCGGCAAATTCCTGCGCCAGGCATTCTGTAAGCGTGTGTAATGCGGCTTTACTTGCCGAGTAGGCTGATAGTCCCACAAACTTTGCGCTCCCCTGGTAGCCGCCCATACTACCAATATTTACTATGTGAGAACCTGCAGGCATAAACTTTTGCAGGCTTTGAATTATACGTACATGCCCTATAAAATTACTTTGCAGCATTTCAACAAAATCTGCTTCCTGTAAATCTATAAATGGCTTGTTTATTAAAACACCTGCATTGTTTATTAGTACATCTATATTTCCGTCTAAATTATTGGTAATAAACTGTTGCAGATCCGCATAATCATCATGTACAATATCAAAAGCAATGGGGTATAATATACAATCAGGATTTAAGCCCGCGCATATTTCGGCCAGGCGCTCCAGTTTATCCTGAGACCGCGCCAGGGCAATAATTTTATGCTGACCTGATAATATCAGTTCAATAACGGCCTCAAAACCTACCCCGCTGCTGGCACCTGTTATAATGATATTCATTAGCTAATAAATATTAAACTGATTTAGGCTGATCTTTATTTTCCTCTTCAGTCACTATATCACCTTTAGGCAAACCTTCTTCTAAACGGCTTGGCCTTAAAACGTAATATGCACCAAGCAGAGCAACTAAAAGTGATATAATATAAAAAGATCCCGGCAGGAAAACAGCCAGGGTATTATCCATCGGGAAAACTTTGGTAAGCTGCGTAAAAACAGTTTCGCGTATACCTGCACCGCCCACACTTATTGGTATAATAGTAGCCAATGCCGATATTAAAAATGACAATAAGTATGGTGAGAATTTACCATGAAAATCTTGCCCCATCAATATAAATACTATTGCCAAAACTTGTAAAGTTTGTACTATAACCGCCTTAGCGTGGCCGGCAAAAAAGTACCGTGTATATTCTCTGAAAAACTTATAGGCAACAAAATAATATACACCCGATGCAGCCGCAAAAATGCCTAATGGTATAGTAATATGAATATCAATTTGAGGTATTAAAAATATCAGGCAAACAGTTATCAGACCAATTGCCCAAAGGCCGCTTAATCGGTCGAACATTATCGCCCAAAAAACTTTTTTACCCGGTAGCTTATAGTTTTTATTCAACATCCATATTTTATAACCATCGCCGCCTATGCCACCCGGAAGCAGGAAGTTATAGAACAGGCCCAGCATATATAATCTGAAATTAAAACGTGGGTCGAGTTTTAAATTAATAGAATTGAAAAAACTCATTAATCGCCATGATGACATTATTATTGAAAGGAAAAAACTTATCAGTGCTGCAAGCATCCACCAGTAATTGGCGTGCAGCAACCTATACTTTACATCTTTAAAGGGCACATGCCTGAAAACAAAGTATAGTAAAACGGATGTTACTGCAATTTTTAAAAGCGTTTTAGTTATATTCCAAAAGGTGCCTTTCCAGGTTTTAGGTTTAATTTCGTCCTCAACCTCATTAATGATGCTTTTGTCTATTTCTGTCATTGGCTGTAAAGGTAATAATTTAGTGATTAGAGATTAATTAATTACCGATTGGAGATTAGTTAATTAGTGTTAAACCGATTATAATACGATTATATTGTTACAAAAAATTATTAGAGACGCATGACTTAGTTAGTGCCAACTAATCTTCAATCTCTAATTAACTAATCTTTAAAAACCGTATTTTTGCACAAATTTTAGGTGAATGAGTAAAGTACAGGTAGGTATAGTGCAGATGAGCTGCACAGCTAACAAACATGATAATTTACAAAAAGCTATTGCTAAGGTAAAAGAAGCAGCTAAAAAAGGCGCCCAAATAGTTTGCCTGCAAGAGCTGTTTACATCGCTTTATTTTTGTGATGTAGAGGATCATGATAATTTTTTACTGGCCGAACCTATTCCCGGCCCGTCAACGGATGAGCTTGCTAAAGTTGCTGCCGAATTAGGCGTGGTCATCATTGCTTCTCTGTTTGAAAAGCGCGCCCAGGGCCTTTATCATAATACTACTGCTGTAATTGATGCTGACGGTGCTTATTTAGGCAAGTATCGCAAAATGCATATACCCGATGATCCGGGTTTTTATGAGAAATTTTACTTCACTCCCGGCGATCTGGGTTACAAAGTTTTCAAAACCAAATTTGCCACTATAGGCATATTAATTTGCTGGGACCAATGGTACCCAGAAGCTGCACGCATAACCGCATTAATGGGCGCCGAGATACTGTTTTACCCAACCGCAATTGGCTGGGCAACTACGCAGGATGAGGCTACCAATGTAGAGCAATATAACGCATGGCAAACCATACAACGCTCGCATGCGGTTGCCAATGGCGTACATGTAGTTAGTGTAAACCGAGTTGGCGAAGAAGCAGGTGTTAAGTTTTGGGGGGGATCGTTTTTTGCTAATCCGTTTGGTACGATAATACATCAAACATCGCATAATAATGAAGAAGTAATTGTACAGGAGCTTGATCTGGATAAAACAGATTACTATCGCACGCACTGGCCCTTTTTACGTGATAGAAGAATTGATTCTTATCAACCAATAACTAAACGTTTGCTCGACGAATAAGGTAGTCCATAGACCATAGTCGATGGTCCATAGTTAAATAATTCACGTTTTATATGGCATTTAAATTCGAGAGCCTTCAGGTATGGCAAAGAGCGTTAGACCTAACCGTCGATGTAAATCTGTTGACTAAAAAATTCCCAAAGGATGAACTTTATGTTTTAACCTCTCAAATTAAAAGGGCTGCTGATTCAGTAGTTCTAAACATTGCTGAAGGATGTACAGGTCAAACCAATCCTGTGTTTAAAACTTTTTTGGGTTACTCGCTTAGGTCTGCTATTGAAGTTGTTTCTTGCCTTTTCATCGGTAAAAAACGAGCAATAATAGATAATGTTGATTTCCAAAAACTGTACGACGAATATCAAGCTTTAACAAAAATGATCACTGCTTTAAGAAATACACTGTAACTATGGACCATCGACTATCGACTATGGTCAATCCGGCCAAAGCCGGATTCCACTTTCCCGCAGAGTGGGCAAAACATACTGCCACCTGGCTTAGCTGGCCGCATAAGGAAGAATCATGGCCGGGTAAGCTCATGACCATCTATCCTAAATATTGCGAGTTTATTAAGGTATTAACCGAAGGTGAGTTGGTTCGTATTAACGTTAAAAACGAGCAAATGGCTGCATTTGCCAAACAGCAATTGCAATTAGTTGATGCTGATTTAAGCAAGATAGAATTTTTTGAATTTGCAACTAATGATGCCTGGTGCCGCGATCATGGGCCGGCGTTTTTGATCAATGCGGATACTAAACAAAAAGCCATTGTAGATTGGGGCTATAACGCCTGGGGTGGCAAATATCCACCGTTTGACCTGGATGATGTTATCCCTACAAAAATTGGTAATCACTTTGGTTTGCCTGTTTATAATCCGGGTATTGTGATGGAAGGAGGCTCGGTTGATTTTAATGGTAAGGGCACAATTTTAACCACTACTGCCTGCCTGTTAAACAAAAACCGTAACCCGCATTTAAACCAGCAACAAATAGAAGACTATCTGTACAATTATTACGGCGCGGAGCAAATTTTATGGCTGGGCGATGGCATAATTGGCGATGATACCGACGGCCATATTGATGATATTACCCGCTTTGTAACCGAAGATACCGTTGTTACCGTTGTTGAAGAAAATAAGCACGACGAAAACTATCATATCCTACAGGAAAACTTACAGGCATTAAAAACCATGCGCCTGTTAAACGGCAAGCAGTTAGATATTATTGAGCTGCCAATGCCCGATGCTGTTGTTTACGACGGGCAGCGTTTACCCGCCTCCTATGCTAATTTCTATATTAGTAACGCGGCTGTTGTGGTACCTACTTACCGTTGTAATAATGACGATAAGGCCCTCGAAATTTTACAAGGCTGCTTCCCCGAAAGAAAGGTTATAGGCATCGATTCTACTGATATTATCTGGGGTTTAGGCAGCTTTCATTGCTTGAGTCAGCAGGAGCCGGAAGTTTAGAGACTTTTCTACCGAAAAAATACCTGCATTCACCGAGTTCTTCTAAGTAAATGGCCAATTTTGTTTTTGGCTCGCTATATTAGTGCCTTACTTTTGGGTAAGATTTAAAATTACGATCATGAATAACGACATAAATAATAATATAGAATATCAAAATGGCCCCCGCAAGGGGAAAGTGTTAGCAGGCATAGTTTTGCTTGTAGTAGGTGCATCCTTGCTGTTAAGGCAAATGGATTTTTTCTTTTTCCCAAGCTGGTTGTTAAGCTGGCCAATGTGGTTAATTGCATGGGGGCTTTATATGGGTGCCCGTCATAACTTCCGCAATTCATCATGGTTAATAATGATAATTATTGGTTTCGCTTTTTTGCTTGACCGTATCATCCCCGGCTTTAATGCCGGCGCGGTTTTTTGGCCATTAGCTATTATAGGATTTGGTGCCTTTTTAATACTAAGACGTAATAATCATGGTGCCGATTATTGGGATAAAAAAGACTGGAAAAGAAAATGGGATTCTGGTAAATACAACTTTGGCAACCCCAACCCAACTAACCCAAACGACCCAATAGTTGATTACACAATTGGTGCTACACCAAATGATCCGTCAACCCCGCCGTCTCCGGGTACTGGTTATACCGGCGACGACCATTTGGATGCCGTATCTATCTTTGGCGGTGTAAAAAAGATCATCTTTTCAAAGAATTTTCAGGGCGGCGAGATAGTAAACATCTTTGGTGGCTCTGAGCTGGATTTTACACAAGCTGATATCAAGGGCCGTGTTTATATTGATGTTACCCAAGTATTTGGCGGTACTAAAATAATTGTACCTGCACACTGGATGGTAGTGTCAGATATGGCAGCTGTCTTTGCAGGTTTTGATGATAAAAGAATAAGAACCAGCGCCCCGTTAGATAATACCAAAATACTGGTGTTAAAAGGCACATCAATTTTTGCAGGGGTAGATATACGCAGTTATTAATAATGAACCAATCTTAATATAAAATATAAGTTTTGGCGATATCATCATTAACATTTCAAAAAATAAGTGTGGCATTTGTAGCCTGCGGGCTTGCATGGGCGGGCCTGCAAACCTACATTATACACGGTTTTGGATTTGCATGGTATACCGCTATAACCGATAGCCTGATAAGCGCTATACTGCTTGCAGCAGCTTGCTGGCTCATAAACAATAACCTACGCTATTATCAACCCGGTAAGGGCAGTTATATTAATATACTAATATGGTGTGTTGCACTGGCTGCCAGTTGTACCGCGGGCTGCAGATATATACTTCCGTTTTTAAATGCAGATACCGTATATGCCAACTTTATGGCGCAATCGTTGGTCATTAGGTTTTTTACTGATTTTTTGGCGATTGGCTGGATGGCCATGATTAGTATGATATGGTACTCGCAGCTTGATCAAAAAGAAAATGAAAAACGCAAGCTGGAAGCCGAGCAACTGGCCCGCGATGCTGAGCTTTATAACCTGAGGCAACAATTACAACCCCACTTTCTATTCAACAGCTTAAACTCTATTAACGCGCTTATTGGCTTTAAGCCCGATGAAGCACGTAAAATGATACACCAGCTATCTGATTTTTTACGGGGCACCCTTAAAAAAGACGATCAATTACAGGTTACCTTAAATGAGGAACTACAGCATCTTAACCTATATCTCGAAATTGAAAAGGTACGCTTTGGCCATCGCCTTAAAACCGAAATAAGCTGCGATGCAAAATGCGGCGAAAGTATTATGCCCGCTATGCTCTTACAACCACTGGTAGAGAATGCTATTAAATTTGGATTGTACGATACTACTGAAGATGTGGTAGTAAGCATTCGTGCAGAATTGGAGGGCAGTTATCTGGAACTGATCATACAAAATCCTTATGATCCTAAAACTTCCAGGCCGCGCCAGGGTACCGGTTTTGGCTTAAGCGGGGTGCAGCGTAGATTATATTTGCTTTTTGCCCGTAATGATTTGATGGAAACTCATACAAATGATAATATATTTACAACTATTATTAAAATTCCGCAGTCATGATACGTGCTTTATTAATTGACGACGAGCCTTTGGCCCGTATGGTTGTACAAGAATACCTGCAAGGCTATCCGCAGATAGAAGTTATACAGGAGTGTGGCGATGGCTTTGAAGGGCTTAAAGCTATTCAGCAACATCAGCCCGACCTGATATTTTTAGATGTGCAAATGCCTAAAATAAACGGTTTCGAGATGCTGGAACTGGTTGATGACCAGCCCGCCGTTATATTTACCACCGCTTTTGATGAGTACGCCATAAAAGCCTTTGAGGCACACGCTACAGATTACCTGCTAAAACCATTCAGCAAGGACCGTTTTAATAAAGCTATAGAAAAATACCTGACACAGGCCCCGCACACCGCCGCGCCAAAGCAAGAAAACTTACTGGAAACCGCCTCACACTCGCCCGCGCAACATGAACGTATTGTGGTAAAAACCGGCACCAAAGTAAAAATAATACCCGTTGTTGATGTGCAATATTTGCAAGCCGATGATGATTATGTAAGTGTATTTACACAAGAAGGCTCATACCTTAAAAATAAAACCATGAGCTTCTTTGAACAAACGTTGGATGCGCGTCAGTTTGTACGCGTACACCGCTCATACATTGTAAGCGTGCAGGAAATTACCCGTATAGATCCTTACGAAAAAGATAGTCACCTTGCCATCCTCAAATCAGGCGCTAAAATACCGGTAAGTAAAACCGGGTATGTTAAGTTAAAGCAGGTTTTGGGGATATAATTATCCCTTCTTCTCCGTCCCCAAACCGGACGGACAAATAAATATATTTGCATATCTCAACTATCAATCGTAATATTACGATTCAATGGGCTTAACCAAAACAGAAATATTTACCGAGGAGCAAAACAAGCTGGCAACCATGCTTAAAGCAATGGCGCATCCAGCCCGTATTGCTATTTTACAGTACATTATAAATGCCAATGCCTGTATTTGTGGCGACCTGGTTGATGAATTAGGTTTGGCGCAAGCTACCATATCACAACATTTAAAAGAGCTTAAAAACGCCGGGCTAATACAAGGCACTATAGAGGGCGTAAGCGTTTGTTATTGCATTGAGCCCGCCGCGTGGAGTTTATTAAGTAAAGAGTTAAGCACCTTCTTCGGCTCGTATACTGCCGCTAAAAGCTGCTGTTAAAAAAATTTGAGTCGATATATCGTAATATTACAATTAAATAAAGAAATCATGAATACAACAGATGTTATAAACTGGAAATCATTTAAAGAAGCGTTAGTAGCAAACCCTGAGTTGGAGCTACAGTTTCAATATGCCGAAAACAAGTGGGTTGATGCCTCTTATCATATCACAGAAATTAAGCAGGCACCTATTACATCAGTAGATTGCGGCGGAGTGATGAACAGCTGGACCGAGATAATTGTACAACTATATGAGCCGGCAGGTAAGGATGAGTTAAGTGCAATGAAGGTTAACAAAGCTTTATCGATCATTAATTTGGTTGAAAAATCGTTACCGCTAAATCCGTTGGGCATTGTTAAAATTGAGTTTGGCAATTCGGAGTTTGATACCCGGCAGATGCTGCCTAATGACCTTATTATTGATGGGGACAGCCTGATAGTAGATCTGCGCCCCGATTCGGTACAATGCAAAGCCATTGATCGCGGCGGCAATTGCGGTACACCTGCGGCCAAACCGGTAACCCAATTAAAGAACTTAGTTGCTGCTGCAGCTTGCTGTGAGCCGGGCGGAGGTTGTTGCTAAATATTAAAATCATGAACCTGCAAAAAGCCGAAAACTACAGGGAGCAGATCATTGCGCTACTATCCGCAGAAAAACTGCCTGTAGATGATCTGCCCGAAACTTTGGAGAACTTTATAGTGGCCCTGGATGGCGATGAGGTAACAGGGGCTATCGGTTTAGAAATTTATGGCGATTATGCTTTGCTGCGTTCTATGGTGGTTACACCACCCTATCGCAACAAGGGTGTGGCTGGCGAGCTATTACAGCAATTAGAAACCATTGCCAATACCCAATCAATTAAAGAAATATACCTGCTTACAGAAACAGCGCCCGATTATTTTACTGGCAAAGACTACCAAACTATAACCCGCGCGGATGTGCCTGCAGAGGTGCAGCAATCATCAGAGTTTAGTTATGCATGCCCGCAAACGGCAATTGTAATGAAGAAAATTTTAAACCTATCATGAAAAATATATTAGTACTATGCACCGGCAACAGTTGCCGCAGCCAGATAGCCGAAGGCTACCTAAGGCATTTTGCAGGCAATAAAGCAACCATTTACAGCGCCGGTATAGAGACGCATGGCGTTAATCCCAAAGCTATACAGGTAATGGCCGAGGATGATATTGACATCAGCCATCATAGCTCTAACAATGTGGATGAGTATGTAAATATTCCTTTCGACTATGTAATTACTGTGTGCGATAACGCCAAAGAGAATTGCCCCTACTTCCCTACCAAAGCGCAACGCTTCCATTTCAATTTCCCCGATCCGGCAAAAGCTACCGGGACTCCTGATGAGGTAATGAACGAGTTTAGGCGGGTGCGGGATATGATAAAAGATTACTCGCGCAATTTTATCAATCAAAACTTATCCAACTAATGGCTATTGATCACTGTGTCCCCGCCGAGCGTAAAAAGCTAAGCTTTTTGGACCGTTACCTTACCCTATGGATATTCCTGGCAATGGGGATAGGTGTAGCCGTGGGTTATTTTATCCCCTCATCCTCCGGATTTATTAATTCATGGTCAAGCGGAACCACCAATATACCGTTAGCCATAGGGCTGATATTAATGATGTACCCGCCCCTTGCAAAAGTGAAATATGAAAATATGGGCGAGGTATTTAAGGATACCAAAGTATTAAGCGCCTCTTTAATTTTAAACTGGATAGTTGGCCCCATCCTCATGTTTGTATTAGCCATTACGCTTTTACGCGATCATCCGGCTTACATGGTTGGCCTGATACTGATTGGCCTGGCCCGTTGCATAGCGATGGTAGTGGTATGGAACGAGCTGGCAGAGGGCAACCGGGAATACGCAGCAGGGTTAATCGCCTTAAACAGTATCTTCCAGGTGTTACTTTACAGCGTTTATGCTTATGTATTCATCACAGTTTTGCCACCTTTATTTGGACTTAAAGGATTAGCCGTTAACATTACTATTGGCGAGATAGCCAAAAGCGTCGGCATTTACCTGGGTATCCCATTTGCTGCCGGAATTATCAGTCGTTATACGCTGATTAAAATTAAAGGCGAGGCTTGGTTCCAACAAAAATACGTACCTGTTATTTCACCCATAACGCTTATAGCATTACTATTTACCATTGTGACAATGTTCAGTTTAAAAGGAAAACTGATCGTACAGATACCTTTTGATGTATTGCGTATTGCTATACCGCTGGTTATTTACTTTACAATAATGTTTCTGCTTAGCTTTTTCATTGGCAAATGGTTCGGTGCCGATTATTCGCGCAGCACTTCCATAGCGTTTACTGCCACGGGCAATAATTTCGAGCTGGCTATAGCCGTTGCCATAGGCGTATTCGGCATTAACAGCGGCGAGGCCTTTGCCGGGGTTATCGGCCCGCTGGTTGAAGTGCCTGCGTTGATCGCTTTGGTTAATCTTGCTTTTTGGTTCCGTACGAAACTATACTTCTAAAATAAACGTATAATAATGAAAATTGCACTTTTTTCTGATATACATGCTAACCTACCGGCGTTAGAGGCGTTTTTTGCCGATATTGAAACTCAAAAGCCTGATGCCGTATATTGCCTCGGCGACCTGGTAGGTTATAATGTATATCCCAACGAAATAATTGCAGAGATACGTAAACGCCGCATACCCACAATTGCCGGTAATCATGATCTAAAGGTAATTGGTTTAGCACCGGTAACAGACAATCAATTACAGGCATCGGGCAAAAATTTTGCCTACCATATAATCAGCGCCGACAATAGAAATTATCTATCTACACTTCCTGCTCATATCCGTTTAGAGTTCCGGGTAAACTCAAATCTCTTAAATATTTTATTGGTTCACGGCAGTCCGCGAAGCGTTAATGAATATATCCTGGCTGATACCGATGAAACCTATATTTTAGAACTCCTGCAGGAGGCAAATGCTGATATGCTATGCGTTGGTCATTCGCACAAGCCCTATCATCGGGTTATAAAGAGGGATAACGGAACGCTTGCACATGTCATCAATATCGGCTCGGTAGGCAAACCTAAAGACGGCAATCCAATGGGGTGTTATGTTATATTAGACATTAATGTTGACTCGGACCTAATCAATAAAGACAGCATTGAGGTAACATTTATTCGATTTGAATATAATGTAGATCAGGCTGCAAATGATATCGAAAAAAGCCCTCTTCCGAATGAGTTGGCTGATATGTTGCGCGGAGCTTATTAACCGAAAACTCATCCAAAAATTAAGCAAACTGACCGGTGGGTTAGCGCGTCCGCACGCCACCCGTCCCACAAAGCGGACGGACAAATCAACCCTCACTCACCGACCTTATGCCGGAAACGCAAAAAGGTGCATATTGCTACCCACCTTATCTTATCAAATCACAATTATCAATTACTATTCTTCGTCTTCGGGATTAATTTTCTTACTGCTTTCGAAGTGCTTTAGTATTTTGGCTTCTACGTAAAAAATTATTTCCTCTGCAATATTTTTAGACTGATCGCCTATCCTTTCCAACTTGCGGATTATAGATAAAATATATAGCGCTTCGGGTAAAGAATTAATATCAGCTTTTATTATATCACCTACCGTATTTGGCGAATTATCATTGATAGCATCCAACACGTCATCTCTTTTAAATATACTGCGGGCAAGCACGGTATCTTCTTTCTCAAAAGCTGTGCGGGTATCCATCAGGATATTTACGGCCTCATCATACATACGTATCAACGAGGTTTTCTCTAAAGCAGCTGCATCAAAATTTACGGATGATTCCACCACATAAAGTGCAATACCGGCAGCAATATCGCCAATACGTTCCAGGTTGGTATTTATCTTTAACGCAGCTAATAAAAACCGCAGATCGATAGCTACCGGGCAGTGCAGGGCAAATATATTCTCGCAATCGCGGTCTATCTTCAGCTCGAAAGAGTTAACTCGTTTTTCTTTGACCAGAACCTCGCGGGCAAGGTCCTTATCAAACTGTACCATGGCCTCTTTAGCCTTATTTAATTGCGACTGAACTAATATCCACATGTTAACCAGCTCTGCTTTTAGCGCGGTTATTTCATTTTCTAATGGTGTCATATAATTTTAAATTAAAAAGTCAAAATTCAAAAAGTGACGTGGATTAACTAACCTCTAATCACTCCCGAAGGGCTTAACTAAATCTGCCTGTTATATAATTCTGTGTACGTTGGTCTGATGGATTGGTAAACATTTGCTTGGTATCATCAAATTCAACCAGTTCGCCCATATAAAAGAATGCGGTCCTGTCGCTCACACGCGCAGCTTGCTGCATGTTGTGTGTAACAATAATCAACGTATAATTAGCTTTCAACTCATGAAACAATGCTTCAACACTCGAGGTTGATATTGGGTCGAGCGCAGATGTTGGCTCATCAAACAATATCAGCTCGGGTTGCATGGCAATGGCACGCGCAATACACAACCGTTGCTGTTGGCCGCCAGACAGGAATGTACCTTTTTTATGTAATGAATCTTTAACCTCTTTCCATAAAGCAGCGCTGGTTAATGATTTTTCTACAATAACATCCTTATCAGCTTTTGATACCTTAATACCATTTAACAGGTAACCGGCAACTACATTTTCATAAATACTTAGGTTTGGAAATGGATTAGGCCGCTGAAACACCATGCCAATTTTTGCTCTTACATATATGGCATTCATATCGTACACGTTTTCGCCATCAAGCAGTATTTTACCTGTTGAGGTTGCTCCGGGAATTAGCTCATGCATACGGTTAATGCCGCGCAAAAATGTGGTTTTGCCACAGCCCGACGGGCCCATTACAGCTATAACTTCATGTTTGTTTATGCTGATATTTACATCTTTTACAACATGGTTATCCCCAAAATAAGAGTTGTAATTCTCAGCCTTTACAATTGTATTTTCCATTTTCTTGTTATCACTTTCGTGATTATATTTAGTGTTAAAACGAACATTAATAGTATAAACGATGCACCCCATGCCAGGTTATGCCAGTCTTCATAGGGGCTTGTGGCATAAGTGAATATCAGGTGGGGTAAGCTCTCCATTGGTTTACCCAAAGCGGCTGACACAAACGGGCTGCCAAAAGCGGTAAACAACAATGGCGCAGTTTCGCCTATAACACGGGCTATTGATAGCGTAATGCCTGATAAAATACCCGCGAAACCGCAAGGTACTGTTACTTTTAAAATTACCCGGTGATAAGGCACGCCCAATGATAATGCTGCTTCTTTTAGTGAGTCGGGTAATAACTTAAGCGTTTGCTCTGTTGATCTGATCACAATCGGCAACATCATAATAGCCAAAGCTATACTACCTGATAGTGCTGAAAATGTACCTAAAGGCTTAACCAGCCAAAAGTAAACTACAATACCAACTACTATGGATGGTACCCCCTGTAATATATCAACACACAAACTGCTATAGTATGCCAGTTTTGTGCGCGGATTTTCGCTAAGGTAAATACCTGCCGCCATACCCACAGGTATAGCAACTATTGATGCCGTCAGTACCATTACAAAACTGCCTACTAAGGCATTGGCAATACCACCACCGGTTTCGCCTACCGGCGCAGGCACACCGGTTAAAAATTTCCAGTTAACCTGGCCCGCACCTTGTTTAATTATATACAATAGTATAATTATTAAAGGCACGGTTATTAAAAATGCAAAAAACACAATGATCCCTTTAAAGATATTGCTTTTGATATTCCTCATTCCTATTCTTGCTTCCATGTTATTAGTTATTTGTGAAGCGCGTAATTATTCTTTTACCTATAAGGTTAATTACAACCGTAACAAAGAATAGTACTAAACCCAATTCAATAAGTGCCGATAGATATTCGGTATGGTCGGCTTCTGTAAATTCATTAGCAATTACGCTGGCCATGGTATTACCCGTTGCAAAAATGCTGGTTGGTATGGTGGTTGTATTACCTATCAGCATGGTTACTGCCATGGTTTCGCCTAAAGCCCTGCCTAATGATAATAACACACCCGCAAATAAGCCAGAGCGTGTGTAAGGCATAATTACACTACGAATAACTTCAAAGCGGGTTGCGCCTAATGCATAAGCGCCTTCTTTTAAAGGAGAAGGCACCATTCTTATTAAACTTATTCCTAATGATGCACCATAAGGGATTATCATTATAGCTAATATTAATGATGCTGTTAAAATGCCATAACCATATGGCAATACATGAAATTTTATTTCGAGCTCACGTACCAATGGTATTAATACAAACAAACCCCAAAAACCATAAATAATAGATGGGACAGCTGCAATCAGTTCAATTGTATTTTTAAGCAGATCAGACAGCCATCCTTTAGGGTTATACTCGCCCAGGTAAATAGCAATGGCGTATGAAAAAGGCACCGAAATAATAAGCGCTATAAACGAGGTAAGCAAAGTACCTATTAAAAATGGATAGGCCCCGTATATATTTTGTACCGGGTCCCATACTTTCCCCCATAAATATCCAACACCCAGCGCTTTAATTGAGGGCATGGATTCTATAATCAGCGTTGTTAATACACCTAATATAATGAGCACTAATAAAATGCTCATAGCAATTAATATCCGTTTAAACAGGACCTCCCATTTTAACTGGCTGTTGGATAATTGTAATCTTTTATTTTCCACAAATTTTGGGTTTCGTATACAAAACAATTACCAGTCCCTAATTTTATTGGGAACTGGTAATAGTTAGTGTTAAGAATAAAGGGGTCAAGATAATACTATTTGAAACAAGTTTTGTTTCTTAGTTAGATTATCCGACTCATATTTAATTATAATATTGCTTTACCGCCGTAAGTAGCTGATTTTAATATTGTTTCAGCAACTTTTACAGCTGATTTTGAAAGCGGTGCATAATTTAAAGGAGCGCAATTTGCTTGTCCCTGGTGAATGTTCCACCATAATAATTTAACCAATTCGGTAGCTCTTGCTTTTGAACGGCCACCATAATTTTGCTCTTTATATATCAATGCCCAGGTAAAGCTGGCAATTGGGTAACCTTTAGGGTTATCGGTATTAGTTATTGATACTTTTGAATCAGCAGGGATTACAACATTGCTTGCTAAAGTTGTAGCCGCAAGAGTTGGGGTAATAAATTTACCGCTTTTGTTTTGGATGTCAGCAAAAGGCATTTTATTTTGGATAGCATAAGCTAACTCAATATAACCAATTGCACCCGGAGTTTGTTTAACTAAACCGGCAACACCTTCATTACCTTTTCCACCTAATCCGGCAGGCCAGTTAACCGCACTTGCTTTACCTACTTTTGAAGCCCATTCAGGATTTACTTTAGTTAAAAAATCAGTAAAAATAAAAGAGGTACCGCTACCGTCTGAACGATGAATAACAAGTATAGGAAGATCAGGCAAATTAACACCCGGGTTAGAATCTTTAACCTCAGGGCTGTTCCATTTAGTTACTTTACCCAGGTAGATATCAGCCAAATCTTTACCTGATAATTTCAAACCTCCGGCAACACCGGGTACATTGTAAGTTACTACTACAGCACCTGAAGCCATCGGAATATGCAGAACTTCAGCACTCATTTTTTTGGTTTGATCGTCATTTAAAGGTGCGTCAGAATCACCAAAATCAACCGTTTTGTTAGTTAGCTGCAATATACCGCCACCAGAACCAATTGGCTGGTAATTAACCTTAGAGGCTGTATACTGTGAAAACATTTTTGAGAATAACGGGTACACAAATGTACTACCGGCACCTAATAAGACATTATCCTGCGCCGAAGCAGCCATTGTTACACATGATGCTGCTAATGCAACAACCGCTAACCTTAAATTTTTACTTAATTTCATAATTTTTGTTTTTTATGTTTTGTTTGTTTGTGTGATTATTTACCAAATGTGTAAAAGAATGTAGCTCTATAAACTAAATTATGGTCATTACCTACATAACCAGTTGTAGTAGATGAACGTTGATCTTTATATTCAATTAACCAAACGTTTGGCGAAAAGTGAATTTTAGGAGCAGGTGTAAAATCTAAACCGGCAGTATAAAATGTCTCTTTAACGGTTGGGTTGTATGATCCGTAGTTGGTATTAACTGTGTACGAATTAGCACCATCAAATTTGGTATCAGGATTGTAACCATCACGACGGGCAAAGAAATTGATCTTGTCTTTAACAACTACGCCTTTTATCCATATAGAAAGGCCGTTTACAGTTGCATCTTCAACATTTTTGGTACCGCTGTTTGTCACGCCGTTGGTTATTTTTTGGGTATATGCTTCAACACCAATAGTGAATTTTGGATTAACATAAGCTGCAAATATTTTATTTAAGCTATGCGATTGGCCACCGATAGCTGCAGTAGCAGGTGCAGTTGGCGCATAATCACTATAAATATCTACATACAATTGTTTGTTGAAGAACTTACCCCATAAATCACCATAAAATATTTTGTAGAAACCGGTATTAGGGTTAGCAGCCGGCAGTAAGCTTGCTGAAGTATTATTGCCAACCATAAACACATAGCCAAAGTTTTTAGTCTTAGGATCAAAAGTTCCCTGTAAGGCAGCGCCTATATCGTATGAATTGTTTTTATGGACATCGGTTATTGTTTTTTCTATGAAACGATTACCCCATGTAGCTTCTGATAATGATGTTGGAGCATTGGTACCAGGCTCATTCAGCGCGAAACCAGGTGTAGACATTTCACCAACAACTATATCGGTTCCATTCCAGATGTTTCTGTATCTTAAATTGAAATTTTTGATAAAGAATGCCATTTTACCATCAACCAGGTCATCACCGTTTTGTATAGCTGTAGTACCATTAACGCCTGTATTTGCATTTGGCTCAGATGCCAATAATACTTCTGCAGTAAATTTCTGGTCAATATCATAATCATAACCTATATAAGCACGACGAAACTGGAAAGCATTTCTATTGGTGGGTACACCATTATACATAGATTCAGGGCCTCTGTTTGTTGCATCAGCATGTTGGTTATAATAAAGATCGCCGAAAGCATATCCCCATAATCTTCTAACAGGTACCCATGCAGCAGCTTCTGCTTTTGGCGCAACCTTTACAGTTGCAGGTGCGCCTGTTTTAGTAACAGTAATAATAGAATCGGCCTTTACATCAGTTTTTTTGTTTTTTAACATGTTAACTGGTGCTAATGTTGTTTCTTGGGCTTTAGCAGTAAAGCCTGTTAGCACTGAAGCCATTACTAAGACTGTACTAAAAAGTTTTGTAAACGATTTTTTCATGATTTCAAACAAGGTTAAATAAATTTTGACTCAAAAGTGCGCATGTAGCATTATCTAAATGTTAAGAAATGATTAACATTTGATAATATTATTTGGATGCATGTTAAGTTTTCAAAACAATAAAATAGTGCCTGATTTAGAGCAAGTTATTTGCTTAGACTATTCATCTTCAATTGATTAAACCGGCAAAAATCAGCTATTTAATACATAACAAATAATTAACATAGCATAACTTTTATTTAATATTAGATTAACATACCGCAGTTAATTTTAGACGTTCTAAATATTTTATATAAATGCGCAGCTTATTCCGCAATTATTTCTCAAATAGGTCACTGTTTTACAATTTATTCGATGAGGCCGCAAAAAACGTGGTTACCATGGCCGGTTTATTAGTAACAGCAGTAAATACAAGCGAAGCCATTGAAAGGGAAGTAATTTTTAAGCAAATTGATAAATTAGAGAATACCGGCGACGATATAACTCATAAAATTTATCTGGCTCTTGATCAGGTAATGTTTACACCGATAAATCGCAGTAGCATTCATGTTTTAGCATCGTGTATTGATGATGTGGCCGATACCATACAAGAAGCAGGCGGAAGAATATATCTATATAATATATTAGATTTTGTTACACCTATTAAAGAGATAGCATTATTAATACAAAAAGCCGGTATAGAGATTGAAAAGGCAGTTAATTTATTAAGAGAAGTTGATAATGACGATACCTGCAACGCCGCATGTAAACAAATAAAGATTTATGAACATCAGTCTGATCAAATTTACTATAATGCAGTTGCTGAATTATTTGCGAACGAGACGGATGCTATAAATTTGATCAAATACCGCGAAATACTATCATCATTAGAAAACACTGTAAATCGTTGCAAGAATGCCAGTGATGCTTTAGAGGCTATTTTAATTAACAGGTTACATTAACCTGCTTTTTGTTGATCGGCTGGATGGCCGTCTTTTAATTCCTTTATTTCCATTTCAAAAGCACGCATACGTGCATGTAAAATATCAAGCTCCGTGCGCATCATTTGTATTTCGGTAATCAATTTAGGCGACTCGGCTTTGTTTATATGTTTCTCGCCGGTGCCCAGGATGAGCCATTCGGGCGAATATTTTAACTGGAAACAAAGTTTACGGATAAGGTAATAGCTCACCTCTTGTTTTTTATTGATCACCTTGCTTATAAAACCCTGATCTACACCAATAGCGCCTGCAAGGGCCAGCTGTCCGCCGTGCTCCTTAACAATTACCTTTAACCGCTTTACAATACCTTCGTCTTCCATTTAGTTACAATTATAAACAAAGTAGCCCTATAAAAGTAACTACAGGTTTATCTGACCTGATATAATGATCCAAAACACCGGCATTAAGTGTTGCCCTGCTCTTGGGTTTGTACACCGGTGTCAGAAAACCGGTTAAAATAAAATAACGCTGTGTTATAAATATTTCTATCATTACCTTCAATCCACCTTAAAGAGATGTAGATTTGCGATCCATGGTCTGATTCCCATTTTAATTGAATATCTATCATTGACGAGCTCCTGGTACGCTTAAAATCTATAGCTTTAATATCTTGCCAATCAATTGTAATGTTTCTCAAATAATCAACAATACCCTTTTCCTTAAATTCAAGTGCTAAATCACCATTAAGCGCGGGCCGTAACCTGGTAGCAATAACCATCACCAATATGAAGACGAGTAGTGCTGTTAATACACCAAATACAATCATATCTATCCTATCATTATTATGATAAGCTTTATAAATATTCGATATAAAAAGCAAACCTAAAATAGTTAACACCCCAATTGTGACAAAACTATTTCGTTTACTGTAAGGATAAATGGTTGTAGTATCCATTAATGATTATGCTTTTTATGAATATCCTTAACCAGGCAAAGCTTTTTAATATCGGCTATTTTAATAACAAATGGAGCATATTTAAGATGATTGCCAATCATTTCTGTAGTGTTATCAGAATGAGCTATAACCTCATCATTATTATCGCCGGCTAAAAGCCTTTTATACATACGGTATTCGCCCCACTCAATATAATAAACTTCGCCCGGTAAAATTTTCTTATCGTGTATAACTTTTAACGCCACCCAGCAGCCATTTTCTAAATAAGGATACATAGAATGCCCCCAAACCGGCAAAGCAAAGTCGCAATCCTCAATACCCGGAAAATTCATGCGACCAACCGGATGAGTATCATTTATATCATTGTATACCTCTACCCCAGATGCCGTAGCCGTTATTTCATACATCGGTATCCCCTCTGCAACTTTAGATACCTGGGTAAATTCTGTATATTTTTTACCATCCAGGAAATCTTTGTATTTTTCTTTAAAAATATTGAATTTTTCCGGATCAATATTTTGCCGGCTTTTAATGATCTCAGTAATAGAACTGGCAGAATTAAAGCCAAGTACCTCGGCCAATTGCGCGTTGCCGCTAAAAGCTTTTCCTTTTAATTGGTTATATAAAATAATAAACTCCAGCGTTTCAGGGCGAACCGTTTTTATTTTATTAGTTTTTTCGGGAAATTCCATAATCTTCAAATTTATTTTAAAAATTTCTTGATTTAAATAAAGATTTTTCTTTATATTTGTAATCCAATCTGGAACGAATCTAATACATAATTATATATAAACCAAATTATAAATAAAGAATATACAGAATAATGAATACAGAAATAATTAAATCAAGATTTGAACCTCATTTTATAACATTAAAATGGCAATTACGCGAATACACGTAAAGGCCAAAAGCGAAATACATGCCGATCCATTTAATTAAACATCAAGCCACTACTAAATCTAAACAAAATGCATATCGCTTACTCCGCATTACAAAATACAACCCGGCCAATAGCCGCAGACAAAATAACCGAAGAACAATTAATTATCCGCTTTAAAGCCTACCAGGCAACCTGCAATAAATACACCAAAGAAATTGCAGCAATACAAAAATATATACCCGGATGGTTACCCGCCTGCCCTAATCATGGATAAGTAAGTTTTATTCTGAATAACAATTTTATGTCCCCGGCTATCATAAACACCGATAGCTTTTAACTCTTTCAAAATGATAAAGATCACACAAAAATTAAAAGACAAACTGTGGTGGATGATCATATCTGTAGATTATGATTATAGCCGCATTACAGTTGCAGACCATGAACTTAATGAAGACGTTCTCACCTTATGGCTTGAAGACAAACATGACTTTAAAAATTCGCTCGAAGAATGTTTGCAGGTTGATATAACAACCAAACAATTTGCCAGGATAGTAAGAGCCGAAAACATGAACAGTTATGAAGGAACCAAACTGCACCCGAAGAAGAATTTTATTTATAAGGCCCGCATAGAAATAAATGAGCCAATAAAATGGTATAAAGAAGATGCATCGCTTATTGAGCAGCAATGGGCGCGCGAAGCAGTAGTAAAATTACTGCTTACCGAGTTGGTAGAAAATGAGGTTGCAGATATTGAAGTTTGGTAATTACTATGCCAATTAACATATAAAACATAGCTATTGAACATTCAGTATCTATAGCTATTATACTTTATATTGCTTACAAAATTTATTTTATACGAAGATCAAAATTACCGCGGACTTTATAAGTAGGTGAATTTGGCTTTCCATCTTTAGCCATAAGTATAAAGAAAGAACCTTTAGTTAGTACACTGTCTTGCATGTATTGCAACAAGTCTATTTTATTTTGCGTTTCAGAATTTTTAGTCAGTGTGTATTGCATCCCGCTTTTATTATCGGCACTAAATAATAATTGGCCGCCGGCAATAGGTCTTGTCAAATCAGAAGCTGCAGAGCCTGATGAACTAATACCAAAACTCATGGTATGTGCCTTATTAATAGCAGTAATGCCAAAATATTTATTGCTGTCGATGTTTAAATTAATAAAAGCGATAGAGTCTTTAGTGGCATCAAAAGTATATATAGAATCATTTACAGAAACTTGCAGCGTACCTCGGGTGGCCAATATGTTACCTGAAGCGTTAACAGAATCAGTTTTACTTTTTGATTTAAGATTTAGATCAACAGCCTGATCTTTCTGGCAGGAGATAATTACCCCCGAAAGAAGCAAGATAAATAAGGTAAACCTTAAAAAATTCATAGGCCCGTTTAGTTATACTTATTATAATACGAATATAAATAGCAAACAGTTGCGTTAATTACCATTTAACTCAATTTAACTTTTTAATTATTGCATAATAATGCTATTACTACAACAACTATTAATGAAAGAAGTATGACTACAAAATTAAATAAAAAATTCGGGCTAAATACTTTCAAATGCCAGTTATTTTTCTTACATTTGAATAGATTTATGCCAATCAGCATTTAAATCATAATGAGAGATTTCAAACCATTTTTTTCTGACAAGCGCACATTGCGTGATCTTGTTGATGCATACTTTAAATATATCGAAGGCGAATATCACCTCGAAAAAGTATCGTCAAAAAAACCCTCGCAAACTGATCCCATTGAGGAAAAAGTATATGATCGGGATTCTGAAGTTGCAACAATTACGGGGCTGGCCCTCTTCCTGGGATTTAACAGCCGCGATGAATTTGACGAGTACGAAAACACAGGTAAGTATGCCCCTATAGTTAAGCGCGCCCGACTGCGTGTAGAAGCCACTTATGAAAGGCTGCTACATCGCCCCTCGCCTACCGGAGCAATATTTGTTCTAAAAAGCATGGGGTGGAATGAAAAGGTTGAAAAAACAAAAGCCACCGATAGCATAAAATCAATAAAAGTAAAGATTATCGAATCTGGTCCGCAACCTGTATCCAACGAAAAAGAAGTAGTTATATAACGTCAAACACTTTAATACACTTAATAAAATGACTGCTAATGAATACGAAGCTTCTGTTTTGTTTAAGCAAAACTATGCGTCAACCGCCCACATAGTTATTAACCAGGGAGGCACAAGTTCGGGGAAAACTTACGCTATAATACAGGTACTGTTTTGCCTGGCTTGCGAAAAGGAGAAACAGGTAATTACTGTTGTTGGGCAAGATATTCCTAATCTAAAAGCAGGGGCCTTACGCGATGCTTTAGGCATATACAATGGTTCGATCCAACTAAAAAAACTGGTAAAAAATTTTAATAAAACAGACAGGATATTTGAATTTTATAATGATTCAATCATCGAATTTAAAAGCTATAAAGATGGGCAGGATGCAAAATCGGGTAAGCGCGATTATCTTTTTATTAATGAGGCTAATGGTATTGAATGGAATATTTATACCGAATTGGCACTGCGTACAAAGATCAGGATATTTATTGATTATAACCCCAATACGGAGTTTTGGGTACATACTAATTTAATAGGAAAATTAGGGGTACAACTGATCATATCCGACCACAGGCACAATCCATTCCTGGAGCAAAATATGCGTGATAAAATAGAGAATATTAAAGATGTTGACCCGGAGCAATGGAAGGTATATGCACGTGGCCTTACCGGGAAAATAAACGGCCTGATATTTAACAACTGGTATGTTTGTGATAATATTCCGCAGGATGCCAAACGGATAGCGGTAGGCCTTGATTTTGGATTTACAAATGACCAAACGGGCTGTGTGGATGTGTACCTGCAAAACGGAGAACTTTGGATTGATGAATTGTTTTATGAGACCGGCCTAACCAATAAAGATATAGCTGTCAAATTAACAAATTCCAATATAAGCAAAAGCACAGAAATTATAGCCGACAGTGCCGAACCAAAATCTATAGAAGAATTAAAGCGATTGGGCTGGCACGTAAAAAGCGCAAAAAAGGGCGCAGACAGCATTAACCACTCTATTGATATATTAAAGCGCTACAAGATAAACATCAGCCGGCGAAGCATTAACCTGCACAAAGAACTGGGGCGTTATAAATGGAAAACGGACCGATCAGGCAAAACCATGAATGAGCCGGTGGATACCTGGAACCATTTAATTGATCCATTGCGCTATGTGGCTTTAAATAAATTAAAAATTAATACGCTGGTTATGCCTAAATCGCGCCTGCCTTACAGAGATAACAACTGGAACAATGCATTTAAAGACCTGATTACTATATGATAGAAACCACACTTAAAACTATTAAAGACAAGCTACTGGTTAAAATACCAACAGACATTAAGGAAGTTACCTTAGGGCAAATAATGGCTATGCAGACCAAGCCCGTATTGAATGACCTCGATGCTATAAGTATACTTTCTGATATACCGGTAGAAGAGCTGCAAAATGTATTAGATTTTAGAGATTTTGACATGTTCGGCGAAGCGGTTGTATCCTTGTCAAATCAGATAAAACACTTGTATAATAGCGATGACATCCCGTCAAAAGTAGCCTTTGATTTTGATGGTAAAACAATAAATGTAAACGTTATCCGCAATTTATCTGTTGAACCCGCAGGTGCGTTTATGGCAGCCAGGGACGTTATTGCCGAGGAAATAAATGAACACATTAGCTTATATGGTGAAGAAGATTGGCAGGAACGTTTTAATCCGTCATTAAAAGCCAGTTGCCAGGTGCTTGCCCAATATTTTTATTGCAGAGTGACCGGCAAGAAATATAATGAGTATAAAATAGAGGAGTTTTGCGAAACCATAAAAAAACTTAGGGTAACGGAGGCGCTGCCCATCGCCAAATATTTTTTTATGAGTTATCCAAACTTATTGAAGCGGAAAACAAATTGCTTTCGGCAGCTTCATCTGTTTTGGAAAAGAAAGCGGGCATTCAATCGTTTGAAAAATTCAAGTATATAAACACGATCAATGCGCTTTCAGGGGGCGACATTACCAAATGGGATGAAATCCTAAACACTCCCTATGATCGCGTACTAACCAAGCTCCTGCTAAATAAAACCGAAGCAGAATATCAGCGAAAATACGCTGAGCTATTGCAAGCACAACGCTAAAATAACCAATTAACTGATGACCAATTAACCAATGACCAACCATGCCCATACGTAATCAAATTGAAGCCGTTGTACAAGCTTTAACAACAAACCCAACCTTTGTATATGGCACCGCTAACGAACTAAATACACTTGCAGATGATGTTACCTCGTTCCCTTGTGTGTTTCTCTATTCGTTACAACCCATTAACCTATCGCCGCAAATTAACGGCTCGGTTGATAATACATTTTCAATCTCGATTGACTTTCTTTTTAAGACCGATTTTGATATGTATACCTCGACCAATGAGACCTACGTTAGCCAGGCTTTACGTATGGCTAACGAATTTATTGTAAAGGCCTCTAAATACCGCGAAGGCGACGGGCGCTATTTTAAAATAAAAGCCGGCGACAAAGCCAAATGCACCCCGGTATACAATAAGTTCGATGCTAATACAACGGGGGTTAATTTAACCATCACTTTGGCAACTATGTATTTTGATAATTACTAACCTATACAAACACTAAAAAATGGGATTAATAGCTAATATAGCCTTTGCAAATACGCATACCAGCCCAGACGGAGCTACCGACTATGCAGATGATGTTTATATAAATATAATTGATGCAGCTACCGGGCTACCTACCGACGGAAACAACGTAGTTATAACTTACTTGATCAACGAAAATGGAGTAAACACAACACGTGATATAACCATTGCCGGGCAACGATCAGCAACTATAGATGCCGGGATAATAACGCAGCGGACACCAGACGGGGTTGGTGGTTTTACAACAACCTATTCAAAAACTTATACAATTATCAACATTAGTAATGCGCCGGATCCGGCCCCCCCGGTAAACTCCTGCGATCTGTTAATTACCAATGTTGATATAGATAGATCAGAATCGGCACCGGGAGCGGGCGATGCACAAATAACGGTTCATGCAACATCAAGCTATTTGCCTTTACAGTTTAGTTTAGACAATATAACTTTTCAATCATCAAATATTTTTACCGGTATAACAGGCGGATTAAAAACTGTTTACGTTACCGATGCTAATAGTGTTGGCTGCGCGGCAAACCTGCAGGTTAACATACCAGTGCTTAGCAGGCTTTTAATAAGTGATCCGTCAGCAACAATTGGCGATAATATAAGCCGTTGGAATGCCGCGTTTAACCCGGTTGTATTTACTTATCAGCGTAAAGATTTTGAGGTAATTTCCGTTATATCAGATAGCTTGACCGGCAATGCCAAATTCATAGTCAATGCAAATTTAACAGGTGTTTTAAATGATGACCTGGTATATATAAATACAGGGAGCTATAAGGGAACATATAAGATTAAAACAGACACGGTTAATTCACTTATTTTAAACACGCCTTATACTACCACAGCAACAGGTTATATCAATATAAATCGCCTGCGCCCATATTATAAATTACTAACCGACATTACCTACCAGGACCCGGAAACTAACCAGGAAAAAACCATCCGCTCTACCAACAGGCCAGATAACACCGGGTTAATAAAAGCAGATCTGTCAAACTTTTTGCAAAGCATAGTTAGAGTAAAAGATGAAAGCGATTTTACAAAACTTAACTTTCGTGATGATAACCTAAGCGCCAGCTACCAAATAGCTTATGCAGAAGATTGGGATAACAATCCACAGCCAGATAATTGGGTAACAATAGCCGATCCGTATTATGTGGTTTATGCCGCCAAACAATTAGCCGAAAGGTACGGTGGTAACCTGGCTGCTTATGTGCCTTTTGCATCGGTAATTACCGGGATTCCGCTGGCCCGCTGGATAACAGATTTTGCAGAGCCCGTTTATTCAAACGGTTATCCGTTTGATATTGGATTTATTTATAGCGAGAGTTTATTGGGTTTGAATTTATACTATGAGCTTACATTATTAGATATTAACCGAAACCCGTTATCGGGCCAACCGCTCACCAACGCGCTATTGAATGACAATGGCACATGGCTGTTTAATGAAGATGGCAGCAAATTAATTATCGCTAATCAAACTATATCCAACGGACCATTATCAGACCAACTTGGATTAAACCGATTATTAATCAACAGTAATTTTCCGGCTGTTGCTTATTATTTTACAATCACTTTAAAATATGATAATGAAAATGGCCCCAATACTGTTACACAGACACAAACCATCCGTATTGATGACGCGGTAGATGAACGGTCGGTATACTTGCGTTGGATAGGTTTAAGCGGCTCATGGAACTACTACCGTTTTGTTTATAACCAAGAAGTTTCTTTAGATGTGCAAAATGCAATCATCATCAAAAATTATGTATCAGATTGGGAAAACCAGGATAGCATAGAAGAAGTGATAAGCAAAACCGCAGGCCAAAAAATGAAAGTAATGGCCGAGGACCTGTCTGTAGCTGATATTAAAGGTTTGCAATCCATCAAATATTCGCCTAAGGTGCAAATGCTGGTTAATAAAAATCCGGTTAAATGGCAAACAGTTGTGTTAAATACGGCAACATTTAGCGAGTACGAAACCCTTAATGGCCAGGCTCCTTTTAGTGTAACATTTAACCTGCCCAGCATAAATATTCAAACGCAATAAAGGACCATGAACAATATTCAATTATTTATAACGACCAGTTGGTGGATTTGAGTGATGACAGCCCAATTGCCTTAACCTTCCAGATCAATAATCTGGCCGAGGTGCAAAATCAGCAGGGAAATACATCCAACCAGTTTAAACTGCCGCTAACACAGCGCAACAGGCGGATACTTGGTTTTCCGGATGATATCGCTTTTTGTACAGATTCGCCTTATACCAAATATGATGCAAAGCTGGTGCAGGATGGCTTGGAGATAATCCCTTATGGCATCGGCGAGTTAAACAGCATTGAGCAGGATACAGCCAGCATAACCATTCTATCAGGCAATGTTGATTTTTTTGATGCTATTGATGGTAAACTATATGATATGGGCGATACCAAAAGCCAATGGAGCAATTTCGGAAAAAGCCTGGTTTGGAAGCCTTACGACCACGCCTGGAATATAGATAATGTTGCACACTCACAAACCAAAACCGAAGGATGGATATACCCGGTAATAGATTATGGCAATTTTACCGAAGACTATTCGCAATCTATTAATGTAACAACTATGCGGCCCGGCTTTTTTATAAAAACGGCTATTGACCTGTTGGTAAAAAGCACCGGCTATAAAGCAACCGGATCTTTACTTAAAGATCCTTTGTATCCATTGCTTATCGCACAATTTAGTAATGGTTCATGGGAACATGGCAGCGACTATCAAAACCAGCCGGATATTTTAAGTAGTACAGCATCTAATGGAACAACCATACAACTCAATCACCCCAATAATAATAACCCGGCAGGCAGGTTTGTTTTAGATCCTATTTCTGATCTGTCGAACCAAATAAGCGCAGGAATATTTACGGCTAAGCAAAGAAGTGATTATAATATAACTGTTAGCTTCCCACACGTTTATATGCATGGTAAAATTACGGGTAAACACCCCACCTATTTACATGTTACAATAACTATTCATACACCTGGTTTGCCTGACATTTACCCGGCAGAAATAGATTTTACCTGGGATATGGGCACATGGACGAGGGACAACGGAACGAGTGGCGGCAGTATTACCGGTAATATTGATATTTTCAAGCAAACGTTATCCTGTCAAACCGAACTGGCAGCCGGGCAAAGCGTTGAAATAAATTACACCTGGTTTGGCGATAAT
The DNA here is from genome assembly GCF_028288205.1 of Mucilaginibacter sp. Lineage (GTDB taxonomy): Bacteria > Bacteroidota > Bacteroidia > Sphingobacteriales > Sphingobacteriaceae > Mucilaginibacter. Next base: position 41,457 of record NZ_JAQBOD010000057.1, on the reverse strand, counting down.
CCATCAAATTTCAGAATTTATCCGGGTGCTACATTTAATATACAGGCACAAAACCAGGCTGTTAAATATAGCCAAACCGTGCAATGCGAGCGTATTTTCCCTAATATTTCGCAAAAGGACCTGTTGAAAGATACACTGCAAAGATTTGGAATAGTATGCCAAACAGATAATGCAAACAAAACAATATCATTCACCTCCTTTCATGACATTGTGAATAATATCCCCATAGCTAAAAAATGGACCAAAAAATGTTTGGACCAGGGTAAAACCATTAACTTTCAATTAGGCGGATATGCACAAGTAAATAACATGAAATATAAGCCGGACGACGCTATTTTACCTGCAGGTTTTGCCGATGCGGTAATTAATGTGGCCGATGCCACCTTATCTGCCACAGCTGCCGACTTATTTGAGAGCCAATTTGCGCCCACTCTTAACCGGCCCTATATTGGCGGCACTGTTGCTCAAATAAAAATGATTGATGGCAGTAGCAGCAGTACGGATTTTAGCGTTGGTGTTTCACCACGGATTTTGATAGACCATAAACTTAATATAAATAACCTGGGCAAAACCGTAATATTTACAGATGGCAGTACCAATATAGCAGTGAATGACATTATAAGCGCGCCCTATTTTTACAAGCCCAATGGTGATTATAATCTTTGTTTTGGCGATATGCCAGGCACTATTTCGGGCAAGCCCCTGGCTGGCTTAAAAACAAAATATTACCCCGAACTGGAGAAAATATTAAAGCAAACCAAAAAGGTGGTACGTTATTTTCTACTCGCCCCGCGAGATATACTGGAGCTTGACCTGTTAATACCCGTTTACCTGGAGCAGGATAGCGCCTATTATTATATTAATAAAATTGATGCATGGCGCAAAGGACAGCCTACTAAGGTGGAGTTGGTAAAGTTGGGGTAACTCAAAGGCGGTTTGCATTATCATTCTGACGGTAAAGGCGCGCTGCTATCCGGTTATAGCCGTACCGATAATACCAATGCCTACCTGCGCTCGAGCGAGGCTGTGGTGTATCAGAGGCTATGTGTAACCCGTTGGCGCGTAACCGCACTGATTAAAGTTTAGCGGCAGCGTAACTTAGTCCATAATTGTGATAAGTTTTCAACTTGTCACAATTATAAAATATGACTTTAACCCCAAAAACCTTTTTTTCTGATTCTGGTTTTGGCTCTGCATAGTAAAAAATTGTAAACTTTTCCAGGGGGCCTTGTCCATCTAATGTGATCGTAAAAATATCCTCTCTTGCAATCTGGTTATCAATCACATACTCTGTCAACCTCGAATGACCAATTCCACTTTTTGATTTTAAGATTTTCATATATAATAAGTAAAATTTAATAAGATTTATTAATAAATAAAAATGGCAAATAATAATGAAAATATCTCCATAAATGTGGAAATCAATGCCGATGGGCAACAACAACTCAATCAATATAAAAGTGCCTTTGATGGTTTAAGGACAAGTATATCTAATTTGTCAATCCCGATAAACACGCTTAATAGTGAATAGATACTACAAAAGCAAAAGCAGCGCTTAGTAAAATAACTGAGGTAGAAAATAAATTATTAAATGACAATTATCAGATTCGATATTTAAATTTTGATTTAAAAAAAACCTCTTGCAGCTTAATTAAAATACAATTATATTTACCAATAAAATTAGCAAAACCTAACTTGTCATTATGAAAAAATTATCTTATTTTTTTTTCCCGATTATAATGATTACGCTATATAGCTGCGATCGACAACCATCTTCTGAACAAAAAGACAATAGACCTGCGCAAGAACTGACATTTATAAAGGTTTTAGTTGATGCTGATTCTGTATACAAGGCTCAACATAATGAAATAAATAAGAAGGATGTTTTTGATACCAGCATGGTTAAAATAACTCATTTCATTAATAAAAATGCAAAAGCTGAAAATTGGCAGGCAGTAATTCATGCACTTGATGTTGATGCTTTAGATGGCGCGATTGATGTCACGCTAAGAATATCAAAGGGAATGCAGTTTGACGAAAAATACCCGCAATACAATGCTATAATTTTGAAGGCGCATATTTTTGATAACGACAAGATCAAAAATATGTTAAAACCGTTGCAGGCTGGTGATAAAGTATTGGTTAATGGCAAATTTTCAACAGAGAAGGACGCTGAAGATAATATCAAATTTGAGTCGTTTAATATCGGTTCTATTGACAAGGAAGAAACACTCAATAATCCAGTATTTGATTTTAATATAACTGATATAAAAAAGACAAAAACGATTTGATTTTTTATATCAGTACACTATAACAAATCTTTAGTAGCACAGACTATTGTCTGATAGTGCATACCTACTCTTGTTTATTTGCGTCTTCTTTAGCTAATCTGGCAGCCGCAAGTAAGAGTACGTATTGAGGATATTTTTCACCTTCACTATTAATTCGTAATTCAACGTCTTTTAATGTTTGTTTTTTACCCAAATGGCTACCCAATCTGATATTATAATCTTTAACAACATCTGCAGCTGTTAAAATACCTGTTTTTTGCAATTCTATATTTTTTTTTACTTGGTTTATATCATCCACTGCTTCCTTGTATTCAGGTGTTTCATGGGCCTTAATTAAATAGGCTTTTTTAAGAGAATCCTGATTTATTGGATTTTGTGCAAAACAATTAAAGGAAGCAAATAATAAAATTGAGAAGAAAAATGCTTTCATAGGAAGTGTAGAATATTTTTAAAATTGTTTAACGCAATAGATCAGTTTTAGAATTAACATAAATATTAACAAATAACTTAATAAATCAAAAAAATGGCAGATAATAATTTTTCAATTAATGTTGACATTAATGCAAATGGTCAACAACAAATAAATCAGTATAAAGCTGCCTTTGACGGTTTACGGGCATCAATAACAAACCTTTCTTTGCCTATAACGAAGCTTGACGATGATGTATCAAAGCTTAGCGAATCTGTTGGTAAGCTTAAGTCAGAAAGTGACCCGGTTAATGATACTTTGACAAAAATTAAAAAAACTTCCGAAGATGCTGCACCTATAGTAAAGGCTTTCACCACGGCTATAGAATTTTTAACCAAAGGAACTATATCATTAGAAGCAGCTTTAACAGGTGGGTTAACGGTATTACTGGCTTTCGGGCCGCAAGCTCTTGAATTTATAAAATCGTTAACAAATGGCAAAGAGGCTGTTGATAAAGCCAAACTAAGCATCAATGCCATGAATGGCGCTTTACAAAGCAGCGATTATTCTAATGCAGTAAAACAGATCAATGAATTAAAAATAAATATTGGCTTGACCCGAAAAGGATTTTTAGACAAAAAGGAAGTGTTAGAGCAGTACAATACTACTGTGGGTAAAACAATGGGCCAGGTATCAAATTTTAATGACCTTGAAAGTAAAGTTACTAAAAACGGGGCGTCGTATATAAAAATGACATTATTAAAAGCATCTGCGCAGTTAGCCCTACAGGATGCGGCAAAGAAAGCCTATGAAGCCGAACAAACTAAATTAAAATCTGACGATGATGTTTTAACATTTTGGGACAAGACAAAAGATTTTATGAGACGCGGGGCGCTCTCTGTAGTTAACAGTCCCGCCGGCTTCATGGATGCCAACGCGGAGGTGGATAAGATAAATACAGCGAAAAAAAGACGTGAAGAGGCAATAACGGATGCCACTAACCAAAAGAACGCTTTAATAACTATTGCAACAAAATTTGAGTCGGACGCAGCTGAAATAAGCAATAAAAGCGGATATGATTTTTTTAATGGGAAAATTGTTACAAACAATAATGGGGCATCGTCCAGAGGAAACTCCACGGCATTACAGGATATGGCCGACAAATTTGCAAAACAAGCTGCCATTGCTAAAAACTATCACGAAGCAGAACTTAAAGACTTTAAAGATCAATTAGCCAAAAAACAAATTACACAGGCCGAATATGAAGTGTTTAGCACAGAACGGCAAGACAAATACCACGAAGGTATTAAGACGGCAATAAAAATATTTAATGATCAGGACCTGGCTCAGGCATTACAGCATCAAAAAGACCTGGTTGAAACACAACAATTAAGCAAAGATCAGCATGATGTTGATAAAGCTATTTTACCTGCTAACAAGCTCGCTACCGAAAAGCAACTTATAACCGATAAATACAACTTCGAAATACAAAAAGCTGCCGAGGCTGGCAAAGATACCGCGGATATCAGGCAAAAATACCAGCAGGAAATGGCCGCTGCCGATAAACAATTTGCACAGCAACGCAAAGATTTCGAACTGCAAACTGCCCAGCAAGTTTCAAACGCGGCATTCTCCATCCTGCAAAACAACATCAAATCGCAAAGCGATGCCAAAATAAAACAGCTGGAAACCCAAAAACAGGCCGAGCTGAATAACAGCAGCTTAACCGCATCGCAAAAACAGGCTATAGAGGATAAATACAAAAAAAAGGAAGCCGCCGAAAAAGTAAAAGCATTTAAGGCAGAGCAAAAGGCATCTATATTGCAGGCTGTTATAAACGGCGCACTGGCAGTTACTAAAGTTACCGCTCAAACAGGTGTCTTTGCTGCTTTCACCATCCCGGCAATTATTGCCGAAACCGCTATACAAGTAGCTACCATAGCCGCGCAGAAAACACCACAGTATGCTAAAGGTGGTTTGCATTACCAATCGGATGGTAAAGGCACGCTCCTATCAGGTTATAGCCGTACGGATAATACCAATGCTTATCTGCGTTCGGGCGAGGCCGTAGTAGTATCAGAAGCAATGCGTAACCCCTGGGCGCGTAATTTGGTTAGTGCCATTAATGTGGCACATGGCGGTCGGGATTTTTCGATAACTAATCCCGGTCGTGGTTATGCCATCGGCGGTATATTTACAGACGGCGGTAACTCTAACCGCTACTACAACCAACCCATGAATGACCAAAAGGACCTGGCCAATACCATAGCTTACCAGATGATTAATAACTTCCCCCCTGTTTATGTTGATGTGAAAGACATTAACAGTCAGCAAAATATATTGGCGCAGACGGTTAATAGGGTTAATCTTTAAGGTAAAAAGATAAAAAGTTTTTCTTTCTTAAATATTCACTATTCTCCACCCACAAACCACTATGAATATAAAAATTGCAAACACGCTCTTTGACGAGGGCATATTTTCGGCAATGTATAAGGCCGGGTTTATTACTACCAAGGTTTTTATTTATCGTGAGATCTATTTATGGGTACAAGCGCAAATTAAAACACGCGGCATTAGCAAGAACCAGGCGGTACTGGAAGCCGAATTAAAATTTGAAAAAGATGAACGCACCATTTGGCGGGCGATGAACAGTTTTTGTGATACTGACAAAGTAGTGTCACCATCCATTCAAAATAGTTTTCCGACCTTTGATATATGCCAATCAGCATAATAAACATGGGTAAGATTCATAAAAGATTTAAAGATTATAGGATTAATCAGCGAAATCCATAAATCAGCTCAATCAGCGGTTCAGACCACTGACAAACTACTGTCACCATCCAATTAAAGAATAACCCGGATATTTGTATATCCAATCGCCGGAATTAGCTCTGGCAAAAATCGATCTCAATTCTCATAATCTAAAATCTCACATCTCAAAAAGCATGAGTTACAAAATCTATTTATATGATACGGATACCGACTGCATAGGTTCGGGCAGTTTATCATCATCCTACTTACAATATCAGCTGGAAGCAGCGGCCGGCCAGGATGTAGAAGTTCACATTAGTTCGGTAGGTGGCAGCGCGTTCGACGCCATAGCCATATATGACCTGCTGAAAAAGTACACCGGTAATGTAATTACCTACATTGATGCGCTGGCCGCCTCGGCTGCCTCTATAGTGGCAATGGGCGGTAAAAAAGTAGTAATGAGCAAATACGCCCTGCTCATGATTCACAAACCAATGGTAGGCAGCGGCGGTAACGCCGACGAACTGCTAAAGGATGTGCAGATGTTGAATGTAGTGCAATCGCGCCTGGCGCAGATCTACATGGACAAGACCGGGTTGGACGGCGTTACGGTTAATAGTTTAATTAACGCCGTCACCTGGTTATCTGCAGACCAAGCACTTGACCTGGGATTTGTTGACGAGGTAGAGGATTACCAAACAGACATCACCAACAGCGCCATCATTAAAAATTACACCAGTACCGCTCCTGTATTTTATCAACGCTACATAAATAAAATCTTAAACAAAAACAGCAATATGAACATCGAAAACAAGGAACTTATTGAAAAAACCACATCGGTTTTAGATAAGATTATGAACTTCTTTAAGAAGGTGATTAACAAACAAACCGTTACCGACAAGGGCACCCTGCACCATGCCGGCGAAATGGAAGAAGGCACCGAGGTTTACCAAGACGAGGACATGACCACCCCCGCCCCTGCCGACACTTACACTACATCAGCCGGTAAAAAAATTGATGTTAAAGGCGGCTTGGTTGAAAAAGTAATTCCTGCAACTGATGATGCGGATGATGATGACCTTCCGGATAACAAATTTAAAGGCACAAAAGCCGGTGACGTGCAAAACAAAGTTTTAGAAATTAAAGCTAAACTACACGCACAAAACCAGCTACTTAATGAAGCCAAAGCTGCCCTTGAAACTGCAAATGACCGCCTGAAAAAAACAAGGGAAGAAGTGAAAAATGAGATTAAATCAGACTTTACTCCAGATGGCTCCAAACGCAGCAACAAAGCCAAAACCGAAACACTACCCTTCTTTGCGCCGCAAACAACTTTAGCCCAAAACGCGGTTAAACGTGCGGTAGCCCCCTAACCCCCTAAAGTGGAACAATTACCCGTAATCAATCTTATTAACACACCTCATCCCTATATAAGTAAACTAAATTAATCAAAAAGCTCCCCCTTTAGGGGGCTGGGGGGCAAACATTTTTATGGCTCAATTTACATTTACAAACAACACTTATGCCGGCGAAGCGCTGGCAGGATTTATGGCCAGCACGCTTTTGGAAGCCGATTCGGTAAAGCGTGGATTATTGACCGTTATTAATGACGTAAAGTCGCGCAAGGTTATCCTTGATGTGGACGACGACGTTATATTACAAGACCCATCCGGCCTGTTCAATGACCAAGGCACAACCGCCTCACAAACCGAAAGTTACTTAGACCCGGTAATTTACGAGTTCATGAAGCAGGAACAATGGGATAAGCTGGCCCAGTCGTGGGAAGCACAAAGCCTTAAACCAGGCGCATTTATGGATTATGAAGGCATTGTGGACCTATCAGATTTTATGGTGCAACGCTATCTGACAAAAATACAAATAGCTAACGAACGCTTGTATTGGTTAGGTAAAGCATCAACTAAAGAAGCAACATTTACAGCAGCCTTCCCGGGTTTATTGCCAACTATTTCAGCAGCATCCGGAGTTTACAAAGTAGGCTTGGGTAAAGCTGCAACCTCTATGGCAGCAACAGCTATTAGTGCATTAGGAGTTGTAACTGTATCAAGCACCGCGACTTTATCTGATGGCGATGTAGTTACAATTACCGGCGTAACCGGTACCAGTAAGGATACCACCAATGGCCCCCCCGGAATTGATGTACAAGGGCAGTCTTACTTTATTCAAGTATTAAGCGCGACAACATTTAAACTGGTACGTAACTATAATGAGGTTAATACGCGTAAACCGGCAACTTTTTCAAGCACATCAACTGCGGCAACTGTAAGTTATATTAACGCCAGCAACGTGCTTGATGTATTAACAGGAGTTTACGCACAACTTGACCCTGCAGACAGAAGTCAGGAAGATTTTAACCTGCAAATCCCTTTTCATGTAGGCTATGCATATGCGCAGGCACAAGCTAACAAAGCAGTTAATGTACTTAACGCGTTTACAGACACCAAAAAAATGGACTACCTGGGTGTACCGCTACAACTAATGAATCACTGGCAGGCAAATACCATATTAGGCGCCCGTTCATCGAATTTATTTTTAGGAGTCGATTTGTTAGGTGATGCTTCAGAGCTTTCAACTGTTTACATGAAACCTTATACCAACGATAACATTGTACGCATGAAGGCCCGTATGAAAGCTGCTGTGAACTTCAAGTTTGCTAACGAATTATTTTACCTTTCAGCCTAAAATTAATGAGTGAATTAGTGATTGAGCGAATTAGTGAATAACTCCATTTCGCCAGCTCCACTAATCGCTCATCTACTAACCATTCACTCACTCACTAATTCAATAATTCACTAATTATTAATCACACATGTCAATTTACAATAAAATAAATGCAGGCTTTAGCCTGGGTACCAGCCAGCCTGTTACATCGGGTATAGAAGATGTTATCTATCTGTTTAATGCAGATGATATCACACTTACCTATGATACCACGAACCCGCTTATCATTACCGGCCTTACAGCAGTTAGCACAGGTAAGCTGCATAAGTTTGAAGGCACTAACAATAGCTTTAACACCGTATCAAAACTTGCTAAGACCCAGGTGGGCCCGCGCTATACCGAAGAGATTGATTTCAATATTGCCGGCTTATCAACTGATGTTAAAACGCAATTAATGGCTATGGGATATGGCCGTGTACGCGCCATCGCTATAAACAATTATAAAGCAGGTGATTCATCAATCGAATTATTCGGCGCGATTAATGGTTTAATATTAACCGATGCAGAGCGTAATGCCGCTGATGAAACTGTTGAAGGCGGTTACAAACTAAAACTAACCAATCCTGATAAATTAAAGGAGCCATACCCTCCAAGAGCAATATCTATTGCACCAACCTCAGGTAGCGCTACTTATGCAAGCACACTTGCGGCTATTGAAGCATTGGTTGCATAATCATGCGTCATTTGGTCATTAGTCGCTTAGGCTAATGACCAATATTAATCAACAGAATTGACCACTAATACTAATGACCAAATGACTAAAAAATACATTTTAAAACCAGGCAAGCATCAATTTGCACCCGGATCTGCAGCCATTCATGACAATGATAATTTAACTGATAAGGAAGCCGAATGGTATTTAAAAAAATACCCACATATAAAATCACTGTTCATGCCATTACCTTCTGAATCAACCGCATCAAAGCAAAAATTAAATACAAGTGAGGGGGGCATATGAAAACCTATTTACCACAAATTGAACGCAGAATATTAGTAAGGCCCAATCAAACATTTGGTATACTTAATTTTGATTTGGATAACGCCTATCCGCAACGGATGCTTGAGTTAGTTGCAGCATCGCCAACAGCAAAAGATTGCTGGAATAAACGGGCAAAATTTATTGCCGGCAATGGTTTCGAAGAACAAGATCTGGGCAAGCAAATTATCAATTCAAAAGGACTTACATTGGCAAAGCTTTTAAAAGCTATAGCTACCGATAAGGCCTTATTCACAGGTTTTGGCATCCATGTAAATTATAATGCCAATTATAAAATAGCCTCGGTAAACTATGTAAAGTTCGAGGATATACGCATGGGTGATACGGATTGCCCGGATACAGCAGATAAGTTTGCTCTTTACAGCGACTGGGGACGTAAGACCTGGAAAAACATCATGCGCAGCAAAATCACTTTCATTGATAAGTATAATCCTGATCCTGAAGTGATAAAGCAACAGGCAGCTACTGCAGGTGGATGGGAAAACTACAAAGGACAGCTCTATTACTTCAATCCTCAAGTTGATGATTATCCCCTTATTGAAGCTGATAGCGTTTGGGAGGATTTTGAAACGGAAGCCGGTATTAAAATTTTTAATAACCGGGAAGTTACTACTGGATTTTTACCATCAACAATGCTTTTTATGCAATCAAGGCGTGAAGAAGCAGACAATAGTAAGCCAGAAAGTGACGAAAAATACACTAATCAGCCGTCGCAATTAGAGAAAGATCTTGGCGCGTTCCAGGGTGCTAAAAGCGCTCAAAAAATTATTGTGATAGAGTATGAAGATGAAAATCAGAAACCTGAGTTTCAGCCCTACTCTATTCAGAATAACGACAAGTTGTTTGAAACCACCGAACGATCTGTGGAAGCACGTATCATCAAAGGTTTTTCAGTACCAAAGGAACTGATCAATGTTGAAAAATCATCAGGCTTAAGTAATGGCAGTGAAAAGAAAGAAGCGATACGCGAATTTAATGATAATACAGCACCCGATAGATTGGAAATAGCTGAAGCTTTTGCTGAGATTTTCAGTCATTTTTACCAGGACATCAACCCGTCAGTCAACTGGAACATTATACCGGTACCAGCTACAATTGCCGACGACAATGCCGGGATAGCAGCAGGATCAAGCATTAACCAGTTGTTATTATCAAACCTGCCTGCAGCAAACAAAATAGCCATACTTGTTTATGCCTACGGATTTAAACAGCAAGAGGCGGAAGAAATGGCTTCGGCTGAAACATTAAACTAACTCTTTATTATGAATCCAATTTTAATTGACCAAAATACATTTCAGCGATACGAGGATATCTCGGTAAATGTGAAGCCCGAACGCCTTAAAGTATTTGTTAATAAAGCGCAGGACCTTGATCTCAAACCTTTTTTAGGCTATGCCCTTTATTACGATTTTATTAAACACTTTAATGAAGACGGCACTATAAAAGATGATGCGCCACAGCTTTATAAAGACCTGTTAAATGGCAGTGAATACCTTGACCGCGAGGGGCATATTGTTTTGTATGAAGGCTTGCTCCCTACCCTGTTATATTTTTCTTTTGCCCGGTTTATTGAGGCTGATGCTATTCATTATACGGCAACCGGGCCAATAATTAAGCATCATGATAATGGTGATGCTGTTGCCCCGCAATACCTCACAAAGCTGGTGCAACAGCAGCGAAGTGTAGCAAACGCGCATGCTAACGAAGTTGAGAAATTTTTATGGGATCACCGGGCCGACTTCCCGTTATGGCGCTTTAGTTATAAAAACAGGAGCGCTCGGCAAGCCGGACCGCGTATACGCAGCATTGATAAAACCAATTTTAACTATCCCGTTGGCAGTTATGTACAAACCAATTATTTACCAATTACTGAAATATAACAAGCAATGTCTGACAAAAAAATAAGCGAATTACCTTTAGCATCAGCCATTAACCCAACCGATATTTCTATATTGGTAAGTAATGGGAGTGATTACCAATTTGCATTTACTACCTTATTACAGCTTATTGGTTCAAGTTTAACTGTTGGGGCAAATATTTCATTTGGCATTACGCTGCCTCAAAATACTACAGGTAAAAATGGCGATATATTTATAAATACAAACGCGGGATCATTCGCACAAAAAACATCCGGAACATGGGCGGTGGTTTACACCCTGCCATCAACGGGTAATTTAACTGATGGCACCGTTTTATATGGGATAGGTGTACCAAGTTCAGGAACTGGTAATAATAATGACACCTATATTAATACTGGCACAGGTATTTTTTACAAAAAAACAGCAGGTTCGTGGAGCCAGGTGTTTTCTATGCAAACAGGTCCGCAAGGACCACAAGGTATGGCCGGTACAAATGGCAATAATGGAACTAACGGTTTCAGCATATTGCATGGCAACTCCAATCCATCCAATATAAGTACAGGGGTAAATGGCGATTTTTATATTAATACCACAAACTTTACTTTCTTCGGCCCCAAAATAGCCGGTGACTGGGGAGCAGGAACATCATTAGTAGGTATTGGCTTGGAAACAGGTGGCACAACAGGTCAGGTGCTTGCAAAAAACAGCAATAATGATTATGATACCGCCTGGGTTGATCCGCTTGTTATTAATGACGCTTCCACCTCAACCACTAAGGTGTATAGCAGTAATAAAACGGCTGATTTAATTACCGGAGAAGCTTCTATAAGGTCATCAGCAGATATAACGCTGCAAACCAACATCAATGCAGAGGCTACAAATCGCGGAAGCGCGGATACAATCTTACAAAATAATATTAATGCAGAGGCTATCAGTCGCGGAAGCGCAGATACTACATTACAAAATAATATTAATGCAGAGGCAACAACCCGGGCAGCAGCTGATGTTACCTTACAAACCAATATTAATGGTAAGCAAGATACTTTGGGTTTTACGCCTGAAAATATTGCCAGCAAAAACATAGCAAATGGCTATGCCGGATTAGACGGTACTACAAAAATACCATCGTCTTTACTGCCGTCGTATGTTGATGATGTTTTAGAGGTTGCCAATTTTGCTGCTTTGCCAAACACAGGAGAAACCGGTAAAATTTACATAACGCTGGACACTAACAAAGAATATAGATGGAGTGGCTCTACCTATATCCAGTTAGTAGCGTCGCCGGGCAGTACAGATGCCGTACCCGAGGGAAGTATTAATTTATATTTTACAGTTGCAAGGGTATTAGCTACAGTACTTTCGGGCATAAGCTTTTTAACAGGCACCCCGGTTGTATCAACCGATACAGTTTTGGCAGCAATGGGAAAGCTACAGGCTCAACTAAATGGTTTGTCATCCATCTTTCAAGCTAAAGAAGACCAGGGCTTAAGCACATCAAATTCACCGCAATTTGTTGATTTAACCACTACCGGTATGTTTATAGGCGGACGTAAAAATTTAGGAGCATCAGGTATCCCAAGCAGTTTTTATGGTAATACTTATGGGCAAATGGCTATAGGATGGAATAGAACAGCCGGGCAAGGAGAAACAGACTTTCTTAACAATGGCGGAACGGTTGCGGGCTCAGTGGGTGGATTTCAATTTATTAAAGTCGATAATTATGGAGCAGAGACTATTATGTTTCGTTTATCAGGCGGTGATAATGGAGCCGTCTTTGCAGGCAGGATTTCACCGGGAATAATAGATGCTTCCAGTTCTCCGGCTACGGTATACCTAACCTACGACCCTGCTACAAAAGCATTAATATCCAGAACCGTTGCCGAGGTGGCAAGCGATATAGGTGGCAGTGGTAGCGGTTCTGCAAGTAAAATATCTTATAATTTTTATCAATCAGTTTTATAACATGGACAGTTCATCAAATCAACTATCATTCGCCACACTTACCGGCACCTATCCGGCAACCAAATTAGCTTCCGGCCTATCCACAAATACAGATACTTTAATTGCTACCGGCGCAAGCCACGCAAGTATTGTAATGGATGTGCTTTTTAGAAGCAAAGAAACAGTAACTAGGAATTTTGATATCATAATATGCGCCACCGGATCAAACTCTACCGTCGAAAATAACAGGGCACAAATTATGATACCGGCTAACTCAGGCAATAATGGCAGTGTGGCACTTTGCTCATTAGCTGCTTTAGCACCATCATTATTTGATCTGGATTTAGCCGGCAATAAGGTATTAACGCTTGAAAGCGGAATATCTATCTATGTACGAAACCTGGCTGCATTAACAGCTGATATTTATGTAACAGTTAAATTGAGGAGCTTCTAAAATGATTACAGCTGTTAACACTTCGCCTTTTCATTTATCTATGGCCCGACGTTTTAATGTGTGGTATAGTGTAAAGGATGGTAATTGGGATGACTCGACGGTTTGGAGAAGTAACGGCTCTAAAAGGCATTCATTACCACAACCGGGGGATGATGTTTATATAGGGCATGTTGTGGCTTGGAATTATAATTCACCAGGTAATATTTATAATAATACCATTAGGAATTTATATATCTTCAATAAACTTATCTGTAACCCGTCTTTAAACCAAACTAATTTAATTGTAAATAATGTATTTTGCAGTGGTACTTTAGATTTATCTGGAAGTAATGGGGGTGGAGGCTTTAGGCTAAATATCAATGGGGATAAGAGTTTTTTCAATAATTTCGTTCAAGGTAACAGCACAAGTTCCATAACCGTGGTCTATGACTCTCCCAATAGTTTTGCTATACCCGACATACCTTACTATAATTTGAATGTAAGAGGTGCTGGTACTAAATGGATAACTAATAACTTAACTATACCCGGGGCATTAACCCTGGGAAGTGCATCAGTTACTTTTGAATTGGGTAATTATGATCTAAATGTATTTAATTACGCTAATGATGGGGTTAGTAATTGTACATTAAGTAAAACTGGCTCCGGCACAGTATCATTTACCGGACCTAACCATTCAATGAGTGGCAATATTTCATTTACTGGAAATCCAACTATAAACCTATCGGGTAGCTTTAACGGCCTTTCCAGAGCAACGGGTGTGTTTAATTTTGGTACAGGGACTTTAAATGTTTTGCAAAATTCAACATGGACGTTTTCTTCGGGTGGCAATGTTCCGTTTAGCCTCAGTACTGGACTTAATGTTTTAATAGCGGCAGGTAAAACATTGACTTATTCAGGTATTGCCCCTTGGCAAAATAATGGAACGGTTAATGGTATAGATGGGGCAAGTACATTAAATATATCTACCGGGTATTGTTATGGTAACTTAAATACAGTTATGGCAACGGGTGTATTTAATTATAACTTTAGCGGCACTTCAACAATTTTGTACAGAGTAAGTACAACACTACCTAATACGTCTTATTATGGGTTAGTTATTGATAGTGGAATTACTATTGACCTATTGGGTAGCACGAGTGTAAATAATCTTACAGTAAATAACAGTACCTTAAGGCTGGGTAATTATGATTTTTCAGTTACAGCCGCAACAACCCTATTGGGGTCTATAACAAAAACCGGTAGTGGAAATGTTAGCTTTAGCTCTTTGATATTAAATAACGCAACGTCCATTATAGATTTTACTGGGGGTAATCCAATAGTTAATATATCCGGGAACATATCGGGTGATCCCCGTTCGGGTATAAATTTTGGAAATAACATAATAAATATACTTCAATCAATCAACATAGCCCTGGATAGTGGGGCTAGTCAGCCTTGGAATTGTGGCACAAATATACTTATAGCAGCAGGTAAAACTCTAACCAACACAGGCAGTGGCTCAACAACTGGGGGTATTGACTTTACAGGTACCCTTAATGGTGCAAGCAGCACAAGTAAATTAGATAATAGGAGTATTTGTAATTACCGGAACGCACAACAGCCAATGCAAACAGGCGTGTTAGATTGTAACGCAGGTTTAAATACATTTAGATACAACCTTTCAGGAAACCAAGATGTAACGCCGGGTATTTATAGAAACCTTACCCTTGTTGGATCAGGGGCTAAAAAGATTTTGGGTAATGTTTCGGTTATAAATACCTACACTTTAACAGCCCCAACAACACTTGATTCAAATGGCTTTGCTTTAACTAACCCTTGATATTAATGCGCTTAGATAACTTTTGAGATGGTTTTTCAATTAAAATATAAAAAAGATAAGCAACGCATATGGCTATAACAATTTCACAGAACACCCATAAATATCGGTTTGTAGTGATATTAATATGAAGCTTTTTGAGTATGCCTAAAATAGTAAAAAGGACTAATGGATGGATTAAATAAAGTGAATATGATATATCTCCTAAAAAGGATAGCTGTTTAATTACCAGTTTAAAATACAAAACTATTAAACTGCTAATGACGAGTAAAATAGAAATGGTTAACCCGAATTTGTATAGCACTAGGCCGATTAGTAAAATTGGTAATACAATGTAGACAGGACGCCTGACTTGATAAAAATCAATAAGTGAAATTCCTAAAGCGAATATAGGAGCATAGGTAAAAACAAGGAAGTATGAATTTGAAAATGGAATAAAACAAGTCGAGCTAAAAGCTAAAAGAAAGATGATTTTATATAAAGGACTATTTGAAATAAAATATAGAATACCAATGATGAGATAGAATTGAAACTCTACACAAAGCGTCCAAAACACACTGTTGTAGAACTGATATTTTGTAAAAGGGACAATGTAAAACACATGAGCTATGAGTTGATTAGGTATGAAAACAAATGGTTTGCCCCTGAATGATGGAATATACGAAAGAGTTATGAAAAAAAGGCAGGTTAATAAAATAGCGCCAAAATATGCAGGGTCAATTCTTATCGACCTTTTCAGTAAGAATTTTAAAAATTGTCGGGGCTTGTAATCGGATTTAGCTAAGGAATAAACAATAATAAAACCACTTATAAAAAAGAAAACGAATACACCTAATTGACCTGCGTTAAACAATCCATAATGACAGAAAACAACACCCAATGCAGCTAATCCTCTTAAATATTGAATACTTACAATCTTATTGTCTTTTAACATAATCAAATAAACAAAAAATATAAATAATTCTACGCAACCTGTCGGCTTACATCTTTGACCCGATTAAGCAGATCATATTATGATATTCTGTCAGCCAGAGTGATCAGATTAAAATCCTTTTACAAATAGCTACAAAATAATTAAAATGCAAACCAATTACACGCTATGGCAGCGTATTATCACTGCTACGCCCCCATTTTTTAAAAGACTGCAGGCTCTTGGTATGGGCTTAGCCGGTTTAGGCACTTCATTAACTCAAGTTGCAGGCGTACCTGTAAAAGTTACTACTGCCTTAATTTCAATAGGCACAACTATTACTATTATATCACAATTTGCTGTAAAGCAAACCGAACCAATAAACCCATCCACCTATGATGACATTAAGTAAAGAAGGCGAAAAATTAATCAAGAGCTTTGAGGGCTTAAGATTGAACGCTTACCGCGATAGTGCCGGTGTATGGACCATCGGCTATGGTTCTACACGCTACCACGATGGGTATACTGTAAAACCTGGTGATAAGTTAGCTAGCGAAGCACAGGCCGACGCGCTTTTTGAAAATACCCTTGGCCAATATGAAGCTGCTGTAAACAAATTTGTAGAGGTTTTACTATCACAACAACAGTTTGATGCCCTGGTATCATTTACCTATAACGAAGGAACAGGTGCTCTGGGGAAATCGACATTGTTGTACAAACTAAACTTGAGCGATTATGAAGGAGCAGCAAGTCAATTTTTGGTATGGAACAAAATAACCAATCCGATAACGGGCGAAAAAGTAGTACTCGATGCATTAGTAAAACGTCGCAAAAAAGAACGTGAATTATTTTTAACCGACTTTAAAACCATAACATGACAGCTATCGAACACAAAGAGCTTAAAGGCATTACTATTAAAAACCTGGTGGTGACAGTAGTAAGTACCGCAAGTATTGTTGTATCTGTAATGACTTCATACTATCAATTAAGAAGTGATATACATGATGTAAAGAGCATTCAGGATACTCAATCGCGAGTTAACGAGATCCGACTGAAAATTCTTGAGAATAATGTGGCTGTGCTACAACAACAAGTGAACCAAATTAAAAACCAAAATCAAATTAAACATCTCTAATATATGAGCCTACAAACCTTTCTATCCAAAATTTGGAATGAGATTAAAAACTTATTTGCAGGCATTCCTGCTGAATTAAAAATAGCTATTCACTTAGGAGTAGCTGTTACAGAAAACATTAAGAATTTCGTTGATTCACCGGCTGCGGATATATTGACCTCACTTATACCCGGCGATATTGATAATGAACTAAAAAGTTTGCTCCGATCAAAATTGCCGGTAATTTTAACTGAACTCAAACTGGCTGATAGCTGCGGTGAATTAACTGACCCTATTGAAATAACCAACTGTGCTGTTAAAGTATTGCAGGGATTAGACGCTGATATAAAAAGTGCATTCCTACATAACCTTGCAATTTTCATTGCCGAAACAGCTTCGGATGGTAAGTTAACCTGGGGTGATGGGGTTTATTTATTGGAATGGTATTATCAGCATGAATATAAATCTGCTGCCTAAAAAAGTGCCCGGAACGAGATTCGAACTCGTACATCCTTGCGAATGCCACCCCCTCAAGATGGTGCGTCTACCAATTTCGCCACCCGGGCATTAGAGAGATTAGATGTTAATTGAGATATGACACAAAATATTATTTGTATTTCATATCTCAATTCTAACATCTAAAAGGATGTGCCCGAAGAGAGACTCGAACTCTCAAGAGACAATTCTCAACGGCTTCTGAGACCGCAACGTTTACCAATTTCGCCATCCGGGCAGGGGGCAAATATAAGTCTTTCGCTCATATTGCTTAAAATAAATATAAAATATATACTCTTGATAAGAACCCTTATAAAAAGATTAACTTCGGATAACCAATTATAAAAATCATGTACAAAAAAGCCAGATTGATTTTACTGTTTTTATCAATTTTTAATTTTGCCGCATCTGCCCAAAAGGCTGATGCCATATTAGGCACTTGGGTTAACCCGAGCGGGGAGGACCATATACTTATTTATAAAATAGGCAATAAATATTTCGGTAAGCTTGATTGGATAAAATATCCTAATGATGAAAATGGTAAACCCAAAACTGATAAAAAAAATCCGGATGATGCATTAAAATCACGTCCGGAGCTTGGCTTGGAACTGCTAAAGGATTTTATTTTTGATGGGGATAAGGTATATATTGACGGCACTATATATGATCCTAAAAGCGGAAAGACGTATAGCTGCAAAATGACCATAGATAGTAATAAGTTGAAAATACGTGGTTATATTGGCATCTCATTATTAGGCAGATCAGAAATATGGACTCGTGTAAAATAAAGAACAAACCACTATTGTTTATTGGGCATACAATTTTACTATTGTTTATTACCTCGGGCGTAATAGCCCAGCATGTTGACGTATTGCAGCAGGATAAACCAACCAGCATACGCGGTTTATCAGTTGTTGACGATAATGTAGCTTGGATAACTGGCAGCAAAGGCTATGTAGCTAAAACATCCGATGGCGGTAAAAACTGGAATTGGCAGCAGGTAAAAGGTTTCGAAAAAGCTGAGTTCAGAGACATTGAAGCTTTTTCTGATAAAGAAGCAGTGATAATGAGCTCTGGCACACCGGCATTAATATTAAAAACCATTGATGGGGGAGCAAACTGGAAAATCAATTATCGCAATACCGATACAGCTTACTTTTTAGATGCGATGGATTTTGATAGTCGGCAACATGGCTTTGTTATGGGCGATCCAATTAAAGGAAAATTTCTGCTAATGGAAACCAAAGACGGCGGCAATAACTGGAATACCTTTAATGGCCCTGATGCTTTACCTTCACAGGCTGCGTTTGCAGCAAGTGGCACTTGTTTAAGAACTGATGGCCTATTTGCTATAATAACCGGTGGCAGTGTTGCAGAGGTGATTACATTTAAAACAAAAGGCGGCTGGAAGCATTCACGCGTTCCTATTATCCATGGTCAAAGTGCTCAGGGGGCATTTTCCATTTCAACAGGACCCCGCCAATATGTTGTGGTTGGTGGCGACTATCAGAAAGATAAGCGACAAGATTCCACAGCATGCTACTCAACCGACAAAGGATTAACCTGGCATTTAGCGAACACCTTTCCGGCAGGTTTTCAATCAGCTGTAGAGTATCTTAAGGAAGATACTTTCATATCCACAGGAACATCCGGAACTAATATGACCACCAATGGCGGTAAAACATGGACCAAAATAGACGCAACCAGCTATAACGCATGCCGCAAGGCAAAACATGGAAAATTGGTTTTATTAGCCGGAAATGGCGGAAAAATCGGCATTTTAAAATTGTAGGATATTGGCAATGAAGCAATTAATAATGCTGAAAAATAAATTTAAATAAGGCTTGCGTGCATAGTCAAATACTCCTATATTTGCACCACTTTAAACGGAAACGCTTAAATGATTTCGTAGCTCAGCTGGTAGAGCATAACACTTTTAATGTTGGGGTCCTGGGTTCGAATCCCAGCGGGATCACAAAGACCTCCCAACAGGTCGACGTTTAAAGCTAAAAGGCGCATGAAAATGCGCCTTTTCTGCTTAAAATGGCTTTTTTAGCAATTCTCTCAAAAAATAAGCAGATCATTTCAAATCAAAGCATTTCATTCTAACTGGTGCCCTATTTCAATTGGGCACCAGTCAGATTATCTTTGGGGCACCATTTTGGCAGTTATTAGGCTGCATGACAATGGTTTAGTGCGACAATTTAAGTTTCGGAGTTCCGCAAAACAGATTGTTCACCAAAGTTCATTAAAATGAGAAATCATCAAAAAATGTCGGTGTTATTTTGGCACCGTAAATCAAAAGCAGACGCTAAAGGAAATGCGCCTGTAATTTGCAGAATCAGTATTGAAGGCGAAGTTTCAGAGGAACTTGCCATCGGTATGAAAGTCCATCTCAACGATTGGGACGGCGAAAACAAAAAGGCTAAAGGCGGCAGCCATGGCAAAAAAGTAAACCTCAAAATTAGTGAGATTACTGTTGATCTCTTTAGAGAGTTTGTTGTATTACAAGCAGGTTACGAGCACATAACACCGCTTATGATCAAAAATGTATACAATGGACTACCACCTAACTTAATTAAAGGCGCACTAAAACCGGTATTCAAAGTCGTTCCTTCCCTACTACAAGTTTCCGATTTGCACGTCGCAAACTTTAAAAAGATGGTTGAGAAAAAGCTTCGCTCTCCGGAAACCTTAAGACAATGGAAGGCCACCAGGAAAAAGATCGAAGAATTTTTGAATATCAAGTTTAAATTAAAGGATATTGATCTTGCTTCAATAGAATATTCGTTTGCAGTCCAATTTTATAATTATCTGACCGTAGACCGTGAGAAGGTACTTGGGGAGGCAGCGGCAAAAAAGCAGGTTAAAAATTTAAAAGAGATTCTGACTGTCGCAGAAACGAATAATTGGATAATAAAGAATCCTATCATTAAATTTAAATGTGGTGGTGATGAGAAGGACGTACCGCCATTAGAATACTTTGAGGTAGAGCAGATCTGGTCTAAGGAAATAAGAATCCAAAGATTAGTAGAGGTCCGTGATGCATTTATATTTCAATGCTTTACTGGTTTCGCCTTTCAAGATGTTTATGCTTTAACAACTGAAAATATTGTTAAAGTGGGTATAACCGGAGAATGCTGGCTGGTCAAGGACAGGGGAAAAACAGGAGTAAGTGAAATGGTTCCAATACTCCCTATTATAAATGAGCTTATTAAGAAGTACAAAGATCATCCTTGCCGGAAGGAAAACGGGCTGCTGATACCTGTAAATACAAATGCAAAGTACAACGGGTTCCTTAAGGAGCTTGCGGTAATTTGTGGAATAAACCGGGAGTTAAACACGCATTTGGCAAGGCATACGTTTGCCGATATAATGTTGAATATTATGGAATTTTCGTTGGAGGAAGTAAGCAAGATGCTCGGGCATAATACCACCAGGACTACCCAGCGATATGCGAAAGTGAAAAAAAATAAGATCAGTAAGACCCTGGCACGGGTAAAAGGGATAGTGTTCACTGATGATGGTCAACTGAGAAAAGTTGCCAATTAAGTTTTGATGTAACTAACTGTATCAGATAGGAGTTCACGCATGTGAACACCTATCTGATCTTTTTATTCTAAGTCTGTAACTCTATATTTAGAGAAAGCAATTATACCCTATAGGTACCATTTTGGATGAAATCTATACTTTTTATACCCCAAAGGGTATAAAAATCACAATATATAAATATTCATACCCTTTAGGGTATAATTAAATTATTTTACATATCTTTATACCTGAAAGGGTATAATATGGAAAAGCATTTAAATTTAAAGGAGTTTTTAAAACAGAAGCGAAAATCCGTAAACATGACACAGGTAGATCTGGCGGAAAAGGCTGGCGTGGGATTAAGATTTATCCGGGAGCTCGAGCAGGGTAAAACAACGTTGAGATTAGATAAAGTAAACCAGGTATTAGATTTATTCGGCCATAAAATGGCCCCTGTGTCAGATAAATTAATTGAAAGCGAAAATGAGGAAAGCTAAAATATTAATGAAAAATAAATTTGCAGGATACCTTACCGAAACAGATGAAGGGTATCTGTTTGAGTATATTGAGGATTATATAAACGATAAATCTGCTGAATCCGTTAGCCTGACCCTACCCCTTACAGCGAAATCGTTTAAAAGCAACACCATGTTTCCATTTTTCGATGGCCTTATACCGGAGGGATGGTTGCTTCAGGTTGCTCAAAAAAACTGGAAATTAAACCAAAGAGATAGAATGGGGCTGTTAATGGTATGTTGCAAGGACTGCATCGGCGCCGTGGCTGTTATAGGAGAAGAATAAATGAAACGTTGTTTATATTGCTACCAACCGCTTAATGAGAATGAAACTGATTTCCATAAAAGGTGCGTTAAGAAATTCTTTCAAACAGAAACCTTACCGGAACTCCCATATACCGAAGGGGATTTATTGGAACTTGCTGAAGATCTTATAAAAAGTCAAAGGACAGTTACCGGCGTTCAACCTAAAGTTTCGCTTGAACTTGAAAAAACCGAGAAGCGAGCCATTCCCAAATTTGCGATTGTGGGGCTTTGGGGAGATTACATTCTCAAACCTCCAAATAATGATTATCTCGCGATGCCTGAAACAGAGAGTTTAACTATGTTTCTGGCTGAAGGTTATGGGCTTAATGTGGTACCATTTTCATTAATACGCCTCAAAACCGGTAGCCTGGCATACATTACGCGAAGAATTGACCGTGATAAAAATGGCAAGATACATATGGAAGATATGTGCCAGCTTACCGAGCGGTTAACAGAAGACAAATATAAAGGGTCGTATGAACAGATAGGAAAGACCATTAGAAAGTACTCGGTAAATCCCGGACTTGACGTAATCATATTTTTTGAAGAAGTCGTATTTTCTTTTCTTACAGGCAATTCCGATATGCACCTCAAAAACTTCTCCCTGATAAATCAACCAGGCCAGGGATATGTATTTAGCGCTGCTTATGACTTGATCTCCTCTAAATTACTCCTACCTGAAGATACCGAGGAAATGGCATTAACGTTAAATGCAAGAAAAAACAAAATTGTTATGCGTGACTTCGAGGCACTTGCCAATTCATTAAAAATTGACCCTAAAACGAAGGGAAGAATATTTTCCAGGTTTAGCAAAATATTACCGACGTGGGAGAATTGGATTACTATCAGTTTTTTGCCTGATGAATTGAAGGAAGATTACCATCAATTGATACTTAGAAATGCCAGGAAACTTAATTTAATTGCATAAATATTTTCGATTCCCATCAGAAGTATAAATTAGGGTACCGTTTACCTGACTTTCAATTAATATTCTAAAGTAATCAACGAGCTATTATCCTAAATTCTTATACTCTGCAAATAACCAATCTATATGGTCGGAAATCGCTTGCTTAACAATGGCCTCATCATCTCCCTCTTTTATTTGCAAACCGTTTTCAGACAAAACAATTTCGCGGTTGTCGTTAAGCTCCATGGCCATATCGGCAAAGGTATTGTCTAACCAATCCCTGCAAAAAAAGTTCTCCGGAGGATTGTCGTAATCCACATCCCTCATATTAAATTCCAAGGTATTGTCTGCGGGAAAGCCAATCATGTCCAGGACTATATCGTAATTTTTTACATCCACCCGCTCCATATTGACACCAAAAGACATCATCTTCCATATAAAGGACGAGAGCTTATATTCTTCGAATAATAGATCTATAAAATGGGGTTTAAGTTGTTCATTCATCTTCTTTAGTTTTTGGTATTAAGGTTAACAATATTAAGAAATGTTTATGATCCATATCCAGGCGGCAAATTTCCAATTCGAAACTTTTTTACGCCGCTGGTTCTGCCATTTTCGGGCATTGAAAAAATTATAGAAATCAATTGCAGCCGAATCCGGTGCACCTTTTTGCGAAAAGTAAATCAGCACATGATTTTTTGTAGGGGGAACAGATGTTCCCATTCCTACAGATTCATTTTTCATTTTTTGTTACTTTATTTTCTTCAAAAAGCTTGAACAGGTCATTGGGGTCGTAATAAATATTACCCCCAATACGTGTAAAGGCTAATAAACCGGATTCACGGATGGCTTGCAATTTACCTGGGGATATACCGATCATTTTCCTGACTTCCGATGATTTCAGCCATTTCTTAGGGCCGGCAGTTTGCTTTACGATCTGCCTGATCGAGTCCAGGATAGTCTTTTTAAACTCTTCCAGGTCGGCCACGGTTACCAGCTGATTTTGTGGGTCGGTTGGCATAATAAAAAATTAAGGATTTTGGGCTTTCCTTATACGGCCATCGGGCAGGGTATATTTTATTGGAAGCCAATGGAGCGTGTAGCTCCCTATCTGCCCCGTTTGGGGCGCTCTGTTGAAGTGCTCTGCTGCTGACGAATATTATTTTCAATTATTGCGGGTAATCCCGTTTCCGACAATGGGCTAACCTTTGCAGCTAAATTTTCCGTAATGGGATATTCTCTGAGCAGTTCTGATAAATCCGATCCGTATTCCCGGGATACTGCAATAGGATCAAGATCGAGTTCATTTGGTATCTCAAGAACCACGACATTTTCCGGTAACTGCATTAAGTCTTCCGGAGGCATATATAGTTCATGTGTTTGGGTATTAAAAAAGCATAAGTATTTATCACCATAATCGTCCATCTCAAAATCATCAAAGCTGATATTTTTCCAGGGTTGTTCTGTTTCTCTCATTTGCCTCAATCGCCAGTCTACGGTAAAATCAGTCCCGGCAAGATCGATGTGAGGTAATTTTCCTGAATGCCGAATTTTTAACAGTTCAGCAGCCTTCTGCTGCTCTAACGGGTCTTCCATGCGAACCCTGATTTTTTCAAGCCTGGCCTCTTCGTATTCAATGATCAGGCCTTTAAGAAAGGTGAAAGCGATATACTCCTCCCAACTTTTATGGGATTGTGGAGAAAGCCGATTATTCTGGATGATCAAATTATCCGTTTGAATAATTTCGTGTTGGTTCCAGGTTTTAAACTCTTCCCGTGCGGCGGCGAAGTTTTTGTGTTCAGCAAATTTGATCACAACTTCTCCGCGAAGCAGAGGGCCGTAAAGCGTTTCAAGTTCTTCCCTGGTGATCGTCCCTGTAGATCTGAACAGGGGATTTTGGGTCGTATCCATAAATTGTATGATTGGGGCTTTTTTGTAGCCATGATGAGATAAGTGTGTAAAATAAAAGTCCCCAAACACTCGCTGCCGGGGACTTTCAACCTAAACCTTATCACAATTAACCGGCGGATCGCCGGTATTTTGAGTTTGCAATTTAATAATAATTTTAAATTGGAAATATTAAGCAATAATAAAAGAGGCTGTTCATGATTTATGAGTGCACTGAAAAAGTCCTTTAGAATTAAAGGGATTGTTGTACAACTAAAAATTGAGGCACAGAGAATCGTCTATACGAAAGTGCTCTCCACCACCTATCCGGATACGCCAAAGAAGAAGAGGCTGTTTTCACTATAGAAAACTGCCTCTGTTGATTAAGAACTCCTTTTTCAGTGCCCTCTGATTTATAACACAGCCTCTTTTTTGTTTTGGTATTTTTTCAAGTAGCCCGTAAGCCGGTTATTTTACGCTTCTTTAACAACATGGTCGGTACTTGTTGAAAGCGCAAGCCATTTTTCAACGCTTTTGGCGGTGTTTTCGGCACTTGTTCTATACGTTTGAATGGCGTCGGTCCCGAGTGGCAATTGCAATGGAGGTTCTTTGGTATCAGCTAATTCCACAATTACTTTGGCCAATTTCACGGGATCGCCTGGCTGTTTGCCGTGTAAACTTCCGGAGTGCGCCCTCATCTGCCCAACAGTAGTATCAGCATAATCATCAATTGCATTATCCGCAATTGCGTACGATTCCTTGCTTAAAAAATCAGTTGTAAAAAGACCGGGTTCAACGGCTGTAACTTTAATATTAAAAGGTTCAAGTTCTGCAGCAAGACCTTTAGATATTCCTTCAACCGCAAATTTTGTAGAGCCATACAAGGCCCAGCCCGGAATAGCATCAAAACCGAATAATGAAGAAATATTAATGATGTGCCCGGAACGTTGTTTACGCAGGTAAGGCAGTACAGCACGTGTTACATTAAGCAAACCAAATACGTTGGTATCATATTGTTTCCTGGTTTCTTCGTCAGTTGCTTCTTCAATTGCGGTGACGATGCCATAACCGGCGTTATTAACCACAACATCAATTTTGCCAAAGTGCGCCACACCTTGTTGTACGGCCTCTTTTACCTGGCTCTCAATAGTAGTATCCATTGTTACTACCAATAAATCAGGGTTGTTGTTGAATTTACTTGTTAGTTCTGCTACTTTGCTGCGAACAGTTGCAATTACTTTATCGCCTGAAGCCAATACTGCTTTTGTTATTTCAAGGCCGAAACCTTTTGAGGTTCCAGTTACGAACCATACTTTTTGAGTTTTCATGCTTTTAATTTTTATTGTGATTTGTTATTTGATTAATTCTGTATAAAATGACCCAACGGTTATTTTTATGATAAAAAAATTATATTCCCTGTTCGTTAATTTCTTTTTTAAGCATCCTTACAATCGCTTTCATTGCATCATTATTATTGGCTACCCGGCACAACAAAATTCCACCCTCCAGCAGAGCAAGCATTTTGATTGAAAAGTCCTTCGCATCCCAGGTATTTTTAAACTCGCCGTCTTTAATTCCTTTTTCTACCAGGTCAGTAATATGTTGTTTCCTTCCAGTAATAAATTGGCTGACTTTTTCAAGTATAACCGGATTAGTATCATCAGCTTCTGTTCCAAAGTTTAACATTGGGCAGCCTCCCTCTAAAGGAGTATTCAGCGGGTCGCCCAGAATTTTCAGCAACAAAAGTATCTTTCCTTTTGCTGTTGGCTGTTTGTTACTCCCTTCGGACATTTTCTTACCGAACAGGCCTAAGTTATAATCCACAACGGCATAAGAAAGTTCTTCCTTATTTTCAAAGTGAACATATAAACTGCCTTTAGCTAATTTAGTGGCCTCCATAATATCACTCATCGCTGTTCCGGCAACTCCTTTTTTCATGAATAACGGTGCTGCTTGTTCAATAATAAATTGTCTTGTTCTTTCTGCCTTTGTCATTGTTTTTATTTATTTGACAGAACAAATATAAATGACCTTTCGGTCATTTACTAATAATTATTTATTGATGACGCAAAAATGATATTCAGGACGGGCTTCCGTAGACATTTTTCTCTGTTTTCATAAAAATGGATATTGCAAAAAGCAATAAACTTAATTAGCTTTGATATTGCATTCTGCAATACAAGGTTAAGCATTAAACGATTGCCGGAAAGAAATTCCTGACCGGTATTTAGTGATTATTCAACTACCATGAAAAACAGTTCATTGCTCCACAAGAAGAATATCAGTATTGCCGGCAAGGCGATATTTAAGAAGTTACCGGAGAACAATGGCAGGGTACCTATTTTCTATAAAGCGCTCACCTTTTTCAGGGATTCATTTAACTGCCTTCTGGCATTCCAATATGGACAGGAACTGCTTAATTCCAGGCAAAAAACAGTGATTAACTTAATCATTCGCCAGGTAAACCAAAATCAATATTCCTTAGCCGCAAATATTCAAATCGGGGGCGTGTATGATTTTATCCCTGAACAAATCCTTGAAATAAGGAACCGTTCTGCTTCATTTGATCCAAACATCGATCCTCTTGTCAAACCGGTTAAAGAAATTCCTGTGTACAAAGGAGTTGCGGACCCGTTAAGACTTGAAAATTATTTTGCCGCAGGTTATACTGTCGAGCATCTTACGGACTGCATCTTAACAATTGGTGAAATTACGATGGCCAGTTATATGTATTCCGAATTTAAATTCTCGTTTGATTTTAAGGCGCGGGGGCCTTCATTAGATTGACTTAAAATATGACATCCTTAACAGCCTGCGAACCTTTCTTTCAGTACATGCGGCGATACGTCGATCTGGATGATGAAACCATGCAATTAATAGCTGCACATACCAAAGAAGTTATATATCCCAAGAAACACACCCTCCTGTTAGAAGGCAATCCCTGCGATAAAATTTATTTCATCGTTTCAGGAACAGCCAGGTCTTATTACAGTGACTTTACGGGGAAAACTATGACGTGGACATTTCATTTTAACAGCGAAGTAAGCATTCCCCGTAATTTGTTCATAGATGACCACCGCGCTTTTTTAACCGGCCAGCTTTCGACGATTTCCATAGAAACATTAAGTCAAATAAAAGCCCTTTCGTTTACAAAAGACCAGGTTAATTTTTTAGTTCAAAATTCTTCAGTTTATGCTGACTGGCTGCATAAAATTAATGAAAGTACTTTTGTGCATATGTATGACCGTGCCTTAAACCTGCTCACCCTTTCAGCTGTTGACAGGTATAATAAAATGTTGAAGGACGAGCCTCACTTGCTGCAAATGTTTTCCAATTATTATATTGCCTCCTACCTAGGCATTGCGCCCCAATCACTAAGTAGGATCAGGGGAATTGTTTAGCTCTAACTATTCCTGCTGTTACCTTCCGATCTTATTGTTTTATTCACAAATGTGAATGTTTTCGGCTTCTTTAAAGAGGAAATTTGATCCAATCATTAGGAAAAAACATGAATGAGCTCATTATAATAGATCATCGCTATTTGAAAGTTTCCCGCAATTTTGAAGAATTTACCAATAGACTGGAAGAAGGCCTCGGCATAATGGCACCGGAAAAGATTAGACACTTAGGGGCTGACCCGGCCTCTATGGAAACCTATTTATCTGAAACGTCCACAAACGAAAGCCTTGTTTTATATAATATATTTGATCAGAGTATTACTTTGGATCAGTTTCAAAAAAAGAAAATTAAGGCCAAACAGTACCACATTGGAAATCCCAAAATGATTTCAAAAATGACGGGAATCAATAGCAGCACCGGACTGTATCTACCCATACGATTGTTGGTCTATGAAAATCCCAGGCAACAGGTGATCGTAGAATATGATTTACCGTTTTCTCTTTTGGAACGGTTAAATAATATGGAGATTGATAGGGAGTCAATCATACTTGACAAACGGCTGCAAATGTTGATTGATCAGGCAGATCGTAAAAACTTATAAGGCCGATTAAACGATTAGGCTTTGTCTCATGCAACATTTTCTTCATTTGTCCAGGGTAAGAGCTGCTATAATTCTTCTTTAGTGAAAGGCCGCGTTGCGTGCCGCACCCATTCTATAGAACGTCTCAATCTAATGACTGCTTTCTTTCAACCGTTGCTCGGTTTCATATTCGATTTGCAAGGCGAGGAATATAATTATACTAATTTAAGAGGCAACAATAATAGGTTGATTTGCGTGCTTAACACGCTTATAAAGATATAGACCGATAAGAAAAATAGTAAAAGCTAAACTGATAATGAGAATATATCCGGACAACTCTTTTAAGGCGGTTAGGGTGGCTTGTTGCTGGATATTGTTAGCATAGGCACTATTGGTCCCATATTGTAAAATAAGAGGATCATTTGCATCAATAACCGAAGCGAGCCTGGATAAATGCTTAATTCTTGAAGCATATAAAAAATAATTGTACAAGCCGGAGAAAACGCCTGAGGCTACAAATGAACGGGTTACCACCACAATGCCATTAGCTTTTAAAACGGTTGGAAATGGGAGCTTGGCCGTAGCATACAGACCAATAGAGATGTAAAGTAACGCAAGGGCAAATCCCTTAAATAATGATGGTAACCAAAACGCGTTAATATTCAAATCATTGATATAGCTGTTGTATAACATCAAATAATAGATCACAAAAGTTATGAATCCAATGATCATTAATAATTGGCCATCATAATTCATTTTGTACCAAAAATAAGATCCTATACAGCCGGTGATAATTCCTGGTACCAGGTAAAGACTTAATTCCGAGTTCCTGATGGATTCGAAGTGAAGTACTGCGCCGGAAAGCGATGACTGAAATGTCGCCGGCAAAAGCATACCTAAAAAAATAAGATACAGAAGTCCGGAACTGAATTGCGGAGTTTTACATAAGCTCAAATCGAAAAACGGGCGCTTGACCAAAGTTTCCCTTTTGATAAACAAAAGGCCGGTGAGAACTATGCCGAAAGAACCAGCCCAAATTCTATTTGAAGCAAACCAATCTTCAACCTTACCATAGGTAGCCACATAATTAATCAGCATTAACATACTTACAAAAAGTAAAACACCAATCGCATCAAGTTGATATAAGGGAATTTTCTTTTTTAATTTATGATTCTCTACAAACACTATGGTCAAAATGATACAAACGAGGATCAGTATTAGAATTATGATATAAGCATAATGCCAATCAAAAATTTTAGTAAAAAATGCGGTTAGCCAGGTCATAAAGTAAAGACCAGCAAGCGCTATGAAATAAAAGAACGGATAAAGTTTAGCGGTTTCCATTTTTTTACTCCAGATATTTAACCAGGCTAAATAAATTTCACCCAATGCAAGTATTTTGCCAAACCCTAATAATAAGGTCGCCGCAATTGCTAATATGGGATTTTCTACGGTTGCACAAATTATATTCATTAACAGCATTGTAAATAAACCTGTAAGAACAAGGGCTTTATTTGAAAATCGCTCGGCCAGCCTAACGTAAATGATCATACCTACACCCATGCCGATATACACCGCGTTATAGGCCATGGTATAGGGTTCAGTGTATTCACCTGACCCACTGTACATATCTATGGTTATCCCCTGATAAATTCCATTGGCACATAACGTGGTCAAGGCCAGCAAAAATAAAATGCTGTACCGCGCATACTTGGGTAGTGATGGGGAAAAGAGATCGGTGACTTGCATTTCTTTATATTTAATTAATGTCCCGTACTTCTACATTCATCCCAGCCCTTAACAATTTAACATAATCGGCAGTGCTATTTTCGTTCGTAAAGTCAATTTTTACCGGTATCCGTTGCTGCACCTTTATGAAATTTCCAGTCGAATTGTCCGTAGGAATGGCTGAAAAACGTGAACCCGTTGCCTGTGAAATCGCACTTACCACTCCGACAAACTTTTGGCTTTCAAAACCGTCCATGGTTAAGGATACCTTTTGCCCGATATGCAGTTTTCCAATTTGAGTTTCTTTGTAGTTTGCTACTACCCACTTATTGTCATTCCTGATGAACGACAGCAGCGTTTGACCGGCTTGAACGAGTTGACCTTCCTGTATTATGCGGCGACCGGTGTATCCATCATATGGCGCAGTTATGATTGTATAGGAAAGATTGAGCTGAGCCATATCAAGTGATGCATGAGCCCGTTTGATATCGGCATCATTGACCGTCATCTTTCTTGAAGTTTCCCTGGTGGACAAACCAGTAGTTACGCGCTGATCCTGCAAAGCATTAGTTTGTGCAACAAGTGCGTCATAATCAGTTTTAACCTGGTCGAACTGTTGCTGGGTGGCAGCGCCTTCTTTTAATAGATTTTCATAACGATGATAGTTCTGCTCCGCGTTCCATAATCGTGCTCTTGCGGCTTTAATATTTGCGTCAGTTACATTGAGACCGCTTTCAACGGTATTGACCGATGATGCCGTTACATTTTTTGAGGCCATCGAGGACAAATACGCGGCTTCCGTCTGTTCAAGTTGGATCTTATACTCACTGTTATCGATGATCACCAGTGTGTCTCCTTTTTTCACCTGTTGATGCTCGTTAAAACGAACTTCTTTAATATAACCAGATATACGTGTGTTGACCGGATTGATGTATTCCTCGATTTGGGCATCGTTAGTATATAGGTCATTTCCAAGATCGAAATAAGTTTTGCCCCCCCATATGATGAACCCTGCTGCGACAATAATGATCAGCGTATTCAGTATGATCGACTTTTTGTTTTTTTTGCTATTATTTTCCATGACGATTGTTGATTGATTTATAAAGTACCGGTTGATTTTAAAATTTGATAATTGGTGAAGATGACATTGATCGCTGCGTTACTCACATTGAGTTCAGCTTCCAGCTTGGTATTGGTCGCATCGATCATATCAGTTAACAATGCCAGTTGGTTGAAGTATTTTTTTTCGACGATCCTGTAATTCTCTTCAGCCGAGGTAAGGTCTCTCTGGAAAGTGGCCAATTCATCCTGGGCTTCCTTGTATTTGATATAAGCTGTGTTCACTGCAACCTCCATATTTTGTTTCTGAAGTATTTCTTTTTCGATGGACTGCTGCAATTGTATTTTTCCGGATGCCCGTTTTCGGGGAGATTGGTAAACAGAGGATATGTTATATTTTATGCTGATACCCGCCTGATAGACATTATAATAAATGTCAAGTGCCGGTATCGTGTTGGTATATGGCCTTTGAAAGTTGTTAACCGCAAAAAGGCTAATTTCAGGATATCGGTCGGTGCCCAATAACTTCAGGTTGGTTTCTGCAACCTTAACACCAGTGCTTGCAATTTTTAAATCCTGGTTCTCGTGATAAGCTTCAGCCAAAATGGTATGGATATCCCTGCTTTCCAACTTAGCTTTTAACAGGGCTGTGTCGGGCCTTAGCCTGTAGGAAGAGTCGAGTCCAAGAACGATATTCAACTGTTGATTTAGAATGGCTATACTGTTGTCTGCTTTCCGGGTGGCCAGTTCAAGGTCGGAAATGGTAATCTTAGTCCTCAACACATCATTATTAGTAACCATTCCCTGCTTTTTCATAATGAGGATGTTCTTGTATCTTTCTTTTGACAGGTTGGTGTTGTTGATGAATACCTGTCGCTGGTTGATCAGTCGGTAGATGTCAAGGTACCTGGCAGCAACCAAAAACTTTATATCCACAAAGTCTTTATCCTCGCTGAGGTTAGCGATCTGATTTTCCAGCGTTGCTTTTTGAAGATTGGTTTTAACTTCGCCGCCTTTAAATATGGATTCTGAGGCAACTACCGAAAGTTGTGTTAGGTTATGGGGTATATGCGCGGTTTGGTGTTCAGAAAATGATGGCGTCCAAATTTCACTATTACTGACATATCCATAATTTAACGAGCTTGATAAATTAGGAAGCTCGCCTAATTTGACGATCTCTATTCTTTGTTTAGCAAGTTCTGATGAACGCTTGGTAATTTTTAATTGTATGCTGTTTTTAAGCGCTAAATCAAACGCTTGCTTTAAGGTTATGACTTTTGATGTGTCGCCCTGGGCCATACAACTGCCGTTGTAAAGGAATACTGCGGCAATTAATAATTGGGTGATCGAGATTTTCATGACTTCCGGTTCCTGTAATTAATCTTCTGTTTATTAATAATTTAATAAACCAAAGGTCAGGGAACCGAAAACTGAAAGCATTCACATTTGTGAATAAATGAAATAGATAGATATTAAACTTTGGTCCTCAAACATCTGAAGGGTTTAAAAGTATTTCAGTTGAAGATGCCGGAAAGCATATTGGTGCGTCTTCCAATTGATGTCAAAAACTTTTATACCTGATCGTTTAACTGCACAGCATCTCACTCCTCCCCGAATGATGATTTCTTAAAGTATCTGCCCATTCTCACTTCGCGTTAAAATCGAAATCAAGCTCAGCAAATAAACATCAAGTATGATTAGATAATGAAGTTCTTTCACTTCTTATAATTTGGAATAAATATTTTTTAATATGGTCTGTGTCGCATTTCACTAACATATATTGATTTGCGGACAATACACCCATGATGGTAAAGTAAAAAAGCGAGGCATTTATCATCTTAAAATTATCGGATTTGGTTCCTTCTTCCATGATTTCGCCCAGAATTCTCATATTTTCATCATGATAGCCATCTATCAGTTCTATAATTATCGGTTTTGAATGTATCAAATACTCGTTAAAAAGTAGTCGTAGGAAGCTGCTGTTTAGGCTATAAAGGTCAATATATCTATTTAAAAAAGTGTTTAGCTTTTCGCTTGCCGGCGTAGAACTTGCAAAAATAGCCTGTAAGGTTGAATTTATCTCCTGCAACTGGATTTTAAATATTTCTTCATATAGACCCATCTTCGATCCAAAATAATAATTAATCAAAGACAGGTTGAGGCCTGATCGTGCTGCGATCAGCCGGGTGCTTGTTAACTCATATCCAAATTCCGCAAATAGTTGTTCAGCCTCGTATAAAAGTTTAGCTCGTCCATCCAATATTATATTGTCTGTAGCACTTAAACTTTTTTTCATATTCTTGATTTATTTAAAAAAAAATAATCCGCCTGTGACTGGATGGATTGCACCAGGACTGTTAACATCTCTCGCGGTCACAGTTACGGCATAGCCAGCATTGATCGCCGCCGCAATTGCCTTTCCGAACCCGGATGAACATCCTGTTATTATCCAAGAATTGTTTTCCATAATTTAAAAATTTAAATTTCGCTGTTTCAACTCAGTAGAATATCACACTGTTATTAAGCCTTGTGGATTTATTCTCACTTAGAATATTCTTTATTAACTTTCATTTCCTGTTGCCCGCCGGATTACGCCTATGAAATACGCTGAGAAGGCCAGCCGGGCTTCATTACAGCCAGGTGATGGCAAGTAAGAGAGAACGTGAGAGTACTGTACTATTTAGCGTAACGTTTTTTCAGCCATTAAATGCTAATGACGTGAATTTGGTTAAGCAATCGGTCTAAATGATTATTATAATCATGAAAGGAGATTTGGGCAGTGTTAATACTTAACATTAACTGTTCAAATTCAATCTTTAATAACTGATTTTTTGAAATGCTATCCAATACTTTAAGCTTACCTTTTTCATAGGTAAGAAAGCTGGGGGCCTGCGTATTTTCAATGCTTTTCCTGATCTTACTAATTTTTTGTTCCACTAAATAGATCAGATGTAACTTAGCGGCTTTCTTAAAACATCTTATAATGTTCTGGGCACGTTTTCTTTGTCGGTTTGCCATTTTAATGTTTATTATTTAAAAATCCGTTGACGAATCTTGATGCAAGCTAAAGGGCGCCTATTAATATCATTGTTGCTGTAACCATCATAAAAGAAATACGTAGGATCTAATGGCTTTCTTCAAGTTCAATTACAATTTTTCCTATCGTATGCCCTTGTTCCAGCATAGAGTGCGCCAGGAAAATATTTTGTTCAGTGAGTCCCTTTAAAACTGTTTTTACAAGAGATTTCAATTTCTTAGCGCCGATTAACGAGACAACTTCCTCCAATATTTGACCGTGGCTTTCTTTTTTATAATCGAATGCGCTTTTTGAAAAAACATATTCTAAGTGGATTGATATTGACTTACCCATGAATTGCCACAAATCAAACTCTGTGCCTGCTTCGATTATCGATAAATGCCCGTAAGGACGAATTACTTTGGGTAACCATGTTATCGCCTTTTTTAGCCCATTAACAGCAAAAACAAAGTCGACTTCTGAAATTCCATGTTCTCTTAGTTGCTCGGGCACATTTTTACTGTGATCAATAATTATGTCCGGATTGAATTGTTGAAGCCATTCAACAGATTCATCCCTCGAAGCAGTTGCAATCACTCGAACACCGGTCCGTGCTTTTAAAAGCTGAACAGCCATTGTTCCAACACCGCCCGCTGCGCCCAGCACTAAAACATTTTTTACTCCTTCAGGCAGTTTATCGTGGTCACGAAAAAGTGATTCCCAGGCAGTCATTGTGACCATCGGCGCAGCGGCGACATGGTCAAAAGGAGATGTATGCGGAATTTTCGCTATCGAATGATAATCTACCGCCACGCTTTCTGCATAACATCCCTGCCTTGCCGCATCGCCCACTCCGTAGACCCGGTCACCAACCGAAAATCCTTTTACCTTTTCGCCTAACTTTTGTATTACACCGCCAAAATCATAGCCTAAGATCCGGTACCCACCTTCTTCAGGATTTTGGGTCCGGCGAAAATAGGCATCACCCGGATTGACTGCAAAGGCCTTGACGGATACCAGCACATCATTTTCGTTCAAGGTAGGTTCCGGCACTTCTTCCAGCTTTATCTGGAAATTGTCCAACGTATTTTTCTGTCTGTACACTAAGGCTTTCATTTTTTTAAGATTTAAATTGTAATAAAACTTTGCCCCCGTCTATCGTATGTTGTATTGCCTCTTTCACACTTTCTGGAGGATATATTTTTGCAACCGGAACGTTTAATTTCCCTTGCTCCAGCAATTGCACCGATTGGAGTATGGCATTTTTTAACTTAGGGATGTAATAGGGTAAATACATAAAGAACCCGTGAATCTGTATCCTTCTAAAAATGAGACCAATTTGGTTAACAGTCATGGGTTCGCGGCTCATCATGGCATAAGAAACCAGGCGGCCTTCGTTACCAAGAATTTCGGCAAGGGTATTTGTTGCTTTACCGCCAACGGCATCAAGTCCCAACTTTATTTCTGCATTGTTGGTAGCTTTTTTCGCTTCGTCAACGATGTTTTCATCCTCAATTAAAACAACGTCTGCACCTGCTTTTAGCGCAATATCCACAGCCTCTTTTCTCCTGACTATTCCTAACGTTTTTAAACCTTTTGACTTTGCGACCGCAATGATAGCATGGCTTACAGAAGCATTGGCTGCGTTCAATACTACCCAATCACCTGAATTTAACGAAACAAATTCTTCCAGCAATAACACCGCTGTAGGCGGGTTTATGGAAAGCATCGCCGCTTGCTGTAAATCTACGTTCGCTGGCAGCACAATCAGCGCCGCAGCTTTGGCCACAACCTTTTCACTCCAGGCAAATGTGCCGAACGGAATGGTCACTATATCGCCTGGTTTAACAGTTGTAACAGAAGCACCAACCGAAACCACTCTGCCTACACCCTCACCTCCAATAACGGCAGGCAATTCGGGTTGTATAGGGTAAGTACCCTGCATCAATAATAAATCGCTTGGATTCACAGGGCTATACAAAACCTCAATAACAACTTCATCATTATTAATTGTGCCGATATCATTGATTTCTACGACGCTGATGTTTTCTAATGGATCGCCGTATGCTTTTAACCGAATTGCTTTCATTTGAATAATTTTTCAAATTTATATTACATTTGAAATTGCAAAATGCAATAACAAATGTACAAAGTAATTGTAAAATGCAATAGCTATTTTTTATTTTTTATGAGGACAATAAGCAGAAGGTCGGGGTGCCCTATAAGCTATACCATGGATATATTCGGGGACAAATGGACGATGTTGATCATGAGGGATCTACTCTTTTATGGTAAAGATTCCTTTAGTGAATTCTTATGTTCGGATGAAAAGATCGCTACAAATATTTTAACCGACAGGCTCAACGTGCTGCTTCAGAAAGGGTTCGTTACAAAGCACAACGCGCCAACAAATAAATCGAAATTCTTATATCGCCCTACTGAAAAAGCGATTGAATTAATCCCGGTACTTACTGAGATCACGCTTTGGGCAGAAAAATACAATCCTGCCGGCGCGCCGGCGGACATTGTAGAGCCGTTAAAAAAGAACAGGAATAAAGCGTTGCAGGACCTGAAGAAAAAAGTGGAAGAAAGGTTCAGGTTTGAATAAACCCTAACAAGT
Organism: Mucilaginibacter sp.; assembly: GCF_028288205.1. Lineage (GTDB taxonomy): Bacteria > Bacteroidota > Bacteroidia > Sphingobacteriales > Sphingobacteriaceae > Mucilaginibacter. The sequence goes on along the minus strand of NZ_JAQBOD010000057.1, from coordinate 4,133 downwards.
CATTTAAGGGTCGTTGTATTCATTGGTATTTAGCTTAATTTATAGAATTTGTCTGATTAACTATCAATAATGACGGTTAAATGCAGAACTGCGCATATAATCATTAAACCTGCGCTGGTATTCCCTTTCTTCGTTTAACCTTCGATTGAGCACGAAACATCTCCAGGCACATAGTCCACAGGCTAAGATGGCTACCGATAAACAAGTTAATGTTTCCTTCCTCGCCTCAGCCTTTTGAGCTTCAGTCATTTTATCCTTTGTATGTTTCCTTCCAACGGCACCAAAAAAGGCGAACATTGAAATTAAACAGGCCAGTAATATGTTTCGTACTATCGCTTTCATGATGATTATTATTAATTAAAATTACTAATTATATTAGCAATTTCCAAGCACTTTCTAATTTAATTCATAAATATTATTGCTTTTCCGTGCTTCTAAAACCCGTTCCCTTATAGTTTCTATTATGTTGGATTCAGGTATTCCCTGAAACCGAATAATAGCGTTTTCAGCGTCCGTGCTTTTCAAGGTCAGATACATCAGCTTGCAAATTTGCATGATAAACGACTGCGTTATAATGTAATCTTTAACCCTGAACAATTCCAACTGATCGATACGCTTAAAGAAAATACCCTGGGTCAAAAGGATATATTCAGCGGTTATCTGATATTTAAAACTACGGATATATAACAAGCGATACCAGGCAAAACCGCATACTACCAGGCTGAATAAAATAAAATAAAGGGACAGGCACCAGGCCAGCAAAAGAAAAGTAATGGCCAGCGTAAGGAGCGGCAAGGCTTTCAGGAATGCGAACAGCATTGCCGGCCTTAAAAGAATTTCATCGTTCTGCGTCATGTTTTAATTGATCTAAAAATGTTAATGATAGAACCGGCTTGCCGGTTCGGAAACGGGGACGAATGGCAAAGGCCTCCTGGAAAGCATGCAAGGACACCAGCTCCTGATCGAAAACCTTTAAGCTGTCATTGCGATAAATATGAATTTCATTGTCCTTATAGAGAATCCGGATTGGGATGTTCTTGATAGCGGCTGCTATCTTGATATCGGTGACATGCCCTACCAGGTCTTTCCCGAATACCAGGATCACCTTACGGCCCGGAAAGCTTTGCCTGATCCAATCGCCCTGTTCCGCATGCAGTTTGTTACCTATGGCGATAAATGCCAGTTGTTCCAGCCGTGGATAGCGATGCCGGTTGAAAGTAATAAAGGCCATCGCTTCCATCACCGAATAGGTAATGATCAGATGTGTTGCGTTTTGAGTTCCTGCAAACCAAAGGTTTTTTGTGGACGGGACGATGTGAAAACTTTCGCCATAAAGTTCGGATTGGTCGCCATAGTAAAAGGAAAGGTCGGCAGTTGCATTAAAAAAGGCCTGGATTTCCAACGGAATTCCAAGGCCTGTTAATATGCGGTTCATCAGCTTTACCTTGCTTTGCGGGATTGGGACCGGTCAAATTCGTGCGGCTTAAATCCATGCTGGTTCTCGATATCCTTAATCGCCTGGTAATAACCGGGACTTAATTTCTCAGCAGCCTTTTGGTCACGTTTCTGGTTGAATAAGGCATTCAGCCCTTTAAATACCATATAGGATAAACCGCCGTCCATCAGGATGGAAGCAACCAGCGCCAGTTTATTGGAGCGGATGCCATGCTTGTCTGTTGCCGAATAGCTGAAGCGGGTGCCGTCCGGTATCTGCACTTCCTTGCCCTTCCGGTAGTTCTCTTTTTGACCCTGGGTCAGGAATTCATTATTGACCATATCAGGAGCTAAGATCTTCTCCGTATCCGAAACGATAAACTCTTTTGTTTCCGGATCGTATTCGACCAGCATTTCCTTTTTATTGCCATGGTTATCGAGGGCAATACGCAGCACGCTGCCTACTTCACCTTTTTGCAGTTGCAGGGCTTCGTCATTGGTCAGCAGATCAGGTATTTCCGCATCCCGGTAAATCGGGTGGATCAAAAGGTCAAGCTGTCCCTTTTCATTTGGTTTCAGTGATACCTTGGCATTGATAGATTTGATCTTGATATTTTCGGCTTCCAGATCATGCAATTCCATTAAGCTTGTGCGGCGACCTGAAAGCAAGGCTTTCAGGTCATCGACGTTTAACAGGAGCTGACCGCCTGTTGCCAGCCCTATAGTCTCCAGATCCTTGATCGGGAGATCATCTTCGTGAAACTTTATCGGGTTCATGTTAACGGCCGATTTTTTGAGTTTGCCCCTGTTCCTCGGACTGGCCCTGTTCTTCCTCCAGTACCATTTCCGGTTCGCGGGGGTTGGTTTTAGCCTCTAACAGGGATTTATAAAGGCCGTAGTCCGGCTTTAAAACCTTACGGGCACCTGCGGCATCCTCCACCTTGATGCTTTTGGTTTTATAGGTTTCGAGTACCTTATAGGTGGTATCCATATAAGCGATCTCATCACCCTGTTTGAAACCCACTTCCGCGCCTTGCTTTTGTTCCCGCTTCTGTGAAATGCCTAATAGCAGGTTGGCGATCTTTTGCGCATCCCTGGTCGCTTTGGCAATTTCAAATGGCTCATCCTTTAAGATCTTGGCAAAGGTGCTCATGTAGGCTGCCTGCTGACCGAAGTTATGGCCGGTCTTTAGTTCTCCGCCGATCAGTATCCCGGCAATTGCGGCCCGCATTTCCTCGCGGGCATAATCCAATGATCCGAACTTTCCCTCCATGGGGCGGTTCAGACGGTTTTCATGACCAGTCCAATGCGCCAGCTGATGAATGGCGGCCTGCAGATATTTGGTTTCGTTTTCAAAATGTTCCGGCTCGGGCATGATGATAGCGTCCCGGTGCTTGTCATAGTAAGCTTCCTGACCGCCGTGGATGATCACCGCTTTACTGTCTTCGATCAATTTAGTAGCCCGTTCAACTGGGGACATTGTTTGTCCTTCATTTTGTTTGGCCAGAAATTCTTCCAGGGGCTGCATATCCTTTAGCTGGGTGCCGTTGAATAAAAATGCCTGGCCACGCTGTGGCTTTTCAAATTCCACGGTTTTGGTTTGCGTTACACCTGCATCGTCCTTAATAGGCTTGCCTTCAGCGGTTCGGATAGCTTGAATGTCGCTGGTCTTTGGAAACTCGATCAGGGTGCCTTTTTCGTCCTTTTTCACCCAATTGCCGGCATAACGGGCGGCATCTGCCGACATCCAGCGTGGGTCTTCATGGCGTTGCATACCCAGGATCAGCGCATTCATGGCGCTGTAGCCTTTACCGGTAGTTGGATTGATCGGTTTCACAAAGGCAGGCATGCCGTTTTCTTTAACCGGTTTTTGAAAAAGGGAATTACCCTCTTTGATTTCACCGATCAGCTTGTCTGAAAGCTGGATCGGTAGTGCTTTGAAAGTTTTGCTCATTTTCTTGTTTTTTTAGCAGTTCGTATAAAAATTTAATTGGATTGATGTATTGATGCCTGTAGCAGATGCTGAAGTGCAGGTGCCCGCCGGTCACGTGTCCGGTAGCGCCGGTGATACCGATAGGCTCACCGGCGGTTACGCTATCGGTGGGTATTACAAAAATTTGGCTGAGGTGACCGTATATGGATTCCACCGCTCCATGATCCAGCCGGATGTTGATGCCAAGTCCATTATCGTAGCCGGTGGATCTGACAAACCCATTAAGGATCGCATAAACGGTATCGTGCCGGGCTTTGAGGTCAACACCTGCATGTATGGCGTATTTGCCGGTAAGCGGGTGGATACGGTAACCGTATTCAGAATTTATTTTAAGGTGTTTGAGGGGCAGGCAGACCAGGCAGAAGCTGATCAGTAGCTTCATCGGCTGTACGTTTTGGATAGCTCCTGTTTTTGTGTTGGTGTAATTGATTGTAATACCTTTTCCTGCACACCGGGGTTATCATTCGCTATGGCCAGCGCAGAATACAAGGCCTGGGAAGTTCCCCTGTCCTGCAATAGCATGATCTTGTACATCGCCTTGAAATCATCGAGCGGCATTGATGAGCCATTGCTGGTCAAGTCGTTGAAGACCTCCTGTTTATCTTTGAGCATCATTACCTGCTCCGCAGGGTAATAAGCTTCCCCGCCTTCGGGAAACCTCACATAATTTTCCTTTTCCGAAAAGGCTAATGTCAGCACACCGATA
>NZ_JAQBOD010000046.1 GCF_028288205.1 Mucilaginibacter sp. | reverse complement strand
TAGCAACCAGGTCTTTTAACTCATTAAATCTGTTCATGATAAAAATGTAAATGATTAATAAAAAATTTGTTGGGCACAAATGTGCTGTTTTGAACACTTTTACTCAAATTTTATAAAAAAAGTTGCTATCCGAGTCGGATAATATCGGATTACTTCATTCCATATAAACTCAATATTTGTCAAAAAATTAATTGATATGGCAACTAATGAAACTAAGAGCGTGAATGGTCAATCTCCGGTATTTGCTAACCAGTTAACTACTGTTGAGGATTTGATCAATTTTAAAAGAGAGCTGCTTTCAGAAATCAAGTAACTTATTTCTACCCATACCAGCCAACCAGGTGAAGAGGTGGCTGAAATCCTTTGAAGTCAAAGAATTACTTCATATTTCGACCGGCACACTACACAACTTTCGGACAAATGACACTTTGCCATTTACGAAAATAGGAGGAGTGGTATTTTACGACATGATTGCGGTTGAACAAATTTTAGAGAGACACACTACTTATCAAAAGGTTTCAAAATGACATTCTATCAACCTATATATATAAGTTATAACCGTATATCGGGGAAATAACAGTTTCTATCAGGTCTGTCGTATCTGGAATGTGTACAAATCGTTCGGCTATTTTCAGCCGTCTGGATGCATCGTCAGCTTTGTACATCACAATACTTCTAATCCCGGCCGCCGCATAAACCATATTTGCACGTTTTATAAATGAATATACCATTGTCGAGTCGCAGACAAAGCCTTGGGCACTTGTTTTGGTAGCTTATAAAAAATGAATTCTTTTTGCTTCTATTAGACAATTCAAGTCATTGTCCCAGCCTCTATTTAGTAGTCTGCGAAATCCTTTTTGCTTAATAGATATATTTACCCGTACTTTAAAAATTATTAACCAGGTAGCCTGATTCTGATATCAATGAAAGCAGCTTTACGTAATGCGAGATTATTCAATGCATACTGATGATGAACTTGTTTTGTTTTTAAAACAAGGAGAGGCTGGTTCCTTCAATACTATATATGGCCGCTACTGGGATAAGTTATTTGATGCTGCTTATAAACGCCTTCATAATACCGAAATTTGCGAAGAAATAGTTCAGGAAATATTTATTAAGCTTTGGGAAAAACGTGCGGTACTAAAGTTAACTACCGGCCTGCAAAACTATTTGTATACAGCCGTAAAGTACAATGTAATAGATCATTATCGCAAGCAGCTGTTGCAGGATAATTTTATTTCGGCCAATAAGCATAGGTCTGAACAGGATAATAGTACGGAAGATAATATTTTTGTAAACGACCTGAAAATTCACCTGGAAAATTTGATAAATGCGTTGCCCGGCAAATGCAAAAACGTTTATGAACTTAGCCGCTTGCAGCATAAAAGCAATAAAGAAATTGCTGTCTTATTAAATATATCAGAAAAAACAGTTGAGGGCCACCTCACCAAAGCATTGCAACATATCCGGTTGGGGATAAGTGATGTATTGCTATTGTCTATCTTTTTTGTTCTGAAATAATTTTTTCAAAATAAAAACAAGGGTAACTGCCTTTTACTTCGACTACCTATTATAAGCCAGTAATAAACTTCGTTAAAATGAATAAAATTCAACTTTCTGAATTATTGGAAAAGTACGCTAATGGCACCTGCACGCCAGAAGAAATGGATGCCATTAACCAGTGGTATAACAAATATCAGGATACGCCTGACTATACAGATACATTGCCTACAAATGAACGTGAGTTGCTAAAGGCAAAAATGCAAACAGCTATCACTGCTAAAATAATTCCGGATGAAGCAGCGCCTGTTATTGTGCGCACCATATACCGCAAATGGTGGGTAGGTATAGCGGCCGCGGCCATTGTATTGGTTTTAATTAAAGTTGTGTTTTTAAATAACGCCTTAAAACCTGACCACGCGGCACAGCCTGTTATTGCAAACTTGCAGGTTACTAATAACACCAAAAATATTCTTAAACAATTACTGCCTGATAGTAGCATAGTTTGGCTAAGCCCCGGTGCCAGCCTAAACTGGCCTAAAAGCTTTTTAAAGGCATCGCGCAATGTAGCTATGAAGGGTGATTGTTTTTTTGAAGTTACTAAAAATCCAAACCGTCCCTTTATTATCAGCAGTGAGCACTTGGTAACTAAAGTTTGGGGAACCAGTTTTAGGGTACATGATGGTACAGATAATACCATGGCTAAAGTTACTGTACTCACCGGTAAGGTATCGGTAAGCAAAAAGGGAAGTGCCGCGGCAAATGCCGGCCCTAAACTAATAGCTAATGAAATAATACTGCACCCTAAAGATGAAGTTGTTTTAGCAAATAACACCGCGCAACTGGTGGCAACCAAGCAAGCCAACGTGTCTGACCTGGCCCTCTATAAACACTTCAATCTTTCTTTTGAAAATAGCAAGCTAACCGAAATTGTATCGGTACTGAATAAAAAATTCGAAGTAAATATCAGGATCCGGAATGAAGAGCTGGATAAAGCGGTTATGACGGCCGATTTAAATGACCTGAACTTACCTGAGGTACTGGATGTGCTCAAAGCATCCATGAAATTAAATTATGAGATATCTAAAGATCTCATCGTACTCAAAAAAACCAATTAAATTATCAGATAACCTAAAAAAGAAAATTATGAGTAATATTTCTCCTTAACCAACCCCATTCTTTCCAAGAAGGGTACAAGAGTGCTGCTACACCCCTGTACCTGGAAATTTCAAGCCCGTGGATGACATCAACAAAGTTGGTGACAGGGCCATTTTATTATATTTTTTTACAAATACAACTATTTCAAATTTATGAATTTTTGTTTACATCATTCGCATTTCTGGTACAAGATCATGAGAATCACATTCAGCCAGTTATTGATACTTATCTTAATGACCGGCATCACCTACTCTAAGCCAACATCTGCGCAGGGGGTACTGAATAAAAAGATCAGTCTTACCGTTCAAAATAAAACCCTTGCCGATGTGTTGACCACATTAGCAAAAGCAAATCATGTGGAATTTATTTATAATCAGGATGTTATAAAAACATCAGATAAAATATCTGTAGATTTTAGCGATAAAAACCTGAAGGAGGTACTGGATAAGCTTTTAACCCAGTACCATATTAATTACGAGGTATTTAAAAGTAAAATTATTTTAATTGATGCCCAGCCGACAGTTGCAGTAGCTAAAAAGGAAGCCGCCGCCGATGTACAAATAGCCGGTAAAGTAATTGATGAAAAGAACGAAACCCTGATAGGGGTTAGCGTAACCATTAAAGGTACAACTAAAGGCACCATTACCGATGTTAACGGTAACTTCAAACTATCGGTTGCCAGTACTAATGATATATTGGTGTTTAAATACATTGGCTTCGCTACGGTTGAAATACCCGCCAGCGGCACTTTACCTTTAACTGTTAAAATGACCGCCGATTCTAAATCACTGAACGAGGTGATTGTTTTGGGTTACGGCACCAAAAAGAAAAGCGATGTTACCGGTAGTGTGGCATCATTAAGCAGCGACGAAATTGTAAAATCGAAAGCGCCAAACGCTCAGGAAGCCATACAGGGACGGCTGCCGGGTGTAGATGTTAAACGTACATCGGGCAAACCGGGTGCGGATATGACCATCGAGATTCGTGGTGTAAACTCCATTTATGGTAACACCCAGCCTTTATATGTAGTGGATGGGATCCCGGTATCCAGCATCAATGATATCAACCCGTCAGACATTGAACGGATGGACGTTTTAAAAGATGCTTCTTCTACCGCTATTTTCGGTTCGCGCGGTGCAAACGGAGTGGTTATTGTGACTACCAAAAAGGGAACACGCGGCCAAACAAAAATTAACTATGATGGCTATGTGGGCGTAGTTAATGCCTACAACCTGCCAAGGGTAATGACTGGCCCTGAATTTGTGGATTACGCCCGCGAATTTTATAGCACCCTGGGTGCAAGCGTTACCCCCCAGGTTACCTACCCCGACGCCAGCATTTTTTCGGCAACAGAGCTATCTAATATAGCCAGCGGCAATTATACCGATTGGGTAAAACTGATTAAGCAAAATGGTTTGCAAACAAACCACAACCTGTCAATAACCGGTGGCGATGAAAAAACAGTATACTTCCTTTCGGCAGGATATCAAAATTACCAGGGTTCTATTAAAGCCGAAGGAACCAAAAAGTACACCCTGAAAGTAGGCCTGGATAAAACCATTAACGATTGGGTTAAAGTTGGGGCATCTATGTACGGCACCTATGCAGATTTTAACCTGGGTAGCGGCGAGGTTTTCCGCAGCGCTTATCGTTTACGCCCTACAGGCAGTGCCTATAATGCAGATGGCAGCAAGCGTTTCTTCGCTTATGAGACTGAAGCACAAATTACCAACCCGCTTTTTGACCTGGAGAATGACCTGCGCGTAACACAATACATACGCATGTTACCCAATTTATATGCCGAAATTGGCTTAATAAAAGGTTTAAAATTCCGTACATCATTTACACCGGATATCACCTTCCAACGCGCGGGCACTTATTCAGATCAGTTTTCAAAAATTGGCGCGGGTACCAAACCAAACGCGGCTACCAACAGCACTAATCATATTTTCAACTACACGCTTGATAACCTGTTAACCTACAACAAAACCATCAACGATAATAACAAGTTTGATTTAACGGCAGGTAGCTCACTAAACTACTATCAAACAGATAACAACAACATTTCCGTTTCGGGTTTACCATATCGTTCGTTATGGTATAACGTTGGCAGTGCTACCGCGGTAACCATTAATGGCACTACGGTACAACCATCAACTACGGTATCCAGCAATTATACCAAGCAAACCATTAGTTCCTTCTTTTTCCGCGCTAACTACACCTTTAAAAACAGATACCTGTTAACCATGACCGGCCGTGCCGATGGTAACTCCATATTTGCCGACGGCCACAAATGGGGTTTCTTCCCGTCAGCCGCTTTAGGCTGGATAGCCAGCGAAGAGAATTTTATGAAAGGTATCTCGGCTATTAACTTCCTGAAGTTTAGGTTTAGCTACGGCCGTTCAGGCAACGCGGCGGTTAACACTAACTATTTTTACCCGTATGTTACCCAATCAAGTGTGGTTACCAGTTTTTATGACTTTAACGGCGCTACTGCTAATGGTTCGGGCATTGTGGCTTTGGCCAACAAAAACCTTACCTGGGAAAAAACATCAGAATATAACGCCGGTTTAGAATTAAACATGCTGAAAAACCGTATTGGTTTCACCTTTGATTATTACAACAAAACCGCTAAAGGAACCCTGCTGCCACAGCAGATCCCTGCCGCGAATGGCTTTACTACCGTAGTATCCAATATTGGTTCTATCCGCAACAGCGGTATTGAACTGGGCTTGAATACCACCAACATTAAAAGCAGCAAATTTAGCTGGTTAACAAATATGAATTACTCGCATAATAAAAACCAGATCCTTGATCTGTTTGGCAACGGCGCTAATGATGTGGGTAATGCACGTTTCATCGGCCAGAAGGCGCGTGTGATCTATAACTATAAAGTGATTGGCGTATGGCAAACCAGCGAGGCTGCACAAGCTGCCACTTACGGCCAAAAACCGGGACAATACAAAATTCAGGATGTGAATAATGACGGTAAGATTAATGCTGATGACCGCCAGATTTTGGGCAGCGATATACCGGATTGGTTTGGCGGTATCACCAATACCTTCAACTACAAACAACTTGATCTGGGCTTTACCGTTTACACCCGTCAGGGTACTGTGCAGCAAAGTACTTTTCTTGATCAATACCTGAACGGCGACCAAGGCCGCGCACGCTTTGGCGCTTACCAGCGCAGCTATTGGACGGCTACTAACCCAAGTAACACCTGGGCAAATAATGCTATTGAAACCGATGCCACCCGCAGAACAGCCGCTACTTATCAAAACTCATCATATACCAAAATCAGTAATATTACGCTGGGCTATACCCTGCCAAAAGCGGCCGCTTCAAAAATTAAGTTGAGCAACCTAAGGCTATATGCTACGGCTTATAATCCTTTTGTGTTCACTAAGTTCATAGGCTGGGACCCTGAAACTGCCGATCTTAACTCGTTCGGGTTGCAGGATTTCCGTACCCGCACCTTTATTATTGGCCTTAACGTAACATTATAATTTAACAACTTATAAAACATTGTATATGAAATACTTAACTAACAAACTGCTGTTGCTGTTAATTGCGCTTATAGCAATTAGCCATACTGGTTGCAAAAAATATATAGAGGAAACCAACCTGGGTTCCTCTACCGACGATATCTATTACGTAACCAAAATAGGTTTCGAAGATCTGTCCCGGTCAAATTACCCGAACCTAAGGTTGTTAGCCAGTTCGGGCTCCCTGCAAAATTTAGGTACCGATGTTTATTCATCTGTTGGTACGGCAGATAATGCGGCCTTTAACGTTTATAATGTTTCGTTAAATTCATCCGTTACCGATGTAGATACTTATTGGAAACAATTGTATTATGCTATCGGCGATACTAACACTACCCTATATTGGTCGGGCCTGGTGCAGGGCATGGATGCTACCTTGTTAAACGCACGTATTGGCGAGGCTAAAGCATTAAGGGCCTACTACTACTATTTATTGGCCGAAACTTTTGGCGATGTGCCGCTGGTATTAACCCGTTCCACATCTGCCAGTACCTCATTCACGCGCACGCCCGAAAAAGAAGTATATGCACAGATAATTAAAGATTTAACCGAGGCTGTTGCTGTTTTGCCTACCACAACAACCGAGCAGGGTCGTGTTACCAAAGGCTTTGCCCAACACCTGCTGGCTAAAGTTTATTTAACACGCGGTTACAAAAGCTACGGCGGCGGTGCTGCCGATTATACTTTAGCAGCCACCACTGCCGAAGGGTTGATTACCTCAGGTACATATACCTTAAGGCCTACATTTGCCAGTCTTTTCGACCCAACCGTAGCCACCTTTCAAATCAATTCTGAAGTGATCTTTTCTGTCCAATACAGCACTGTAGCGGCTACTAACCAGGTTTATTTCTTGGGCAAGCCACAAGCGGCAGCTGTTACAGGCAACTCCTTACAACAATGGTTTTTGTGGGATGTACAGGGTATCTCGCTAATTGGCCGGAGCGCTTTGTATAACAAGCCAAACTCGGCGCAAATTGCCGTACCCGATCCTTACTTCTTCAGCTTATTTGATAAGGCAAGGGATAGCCGTTACCTGGCTACCGTATGGACAGGTTTAACCGCGCAAACAGCCGGTACCTTTAACGGTAAAACTTTTGCCGTGGGCGATACCATTATTTACTACCCTGACGTTGCCTTTACACCCGCCCAAAAAGCCGCGCGTAAATACACCGTGTTTAACCCGGACGAGTACCGCAGTTCACCCTATTCTGGTTTGTCACGCACTTTTCCTGAATTTAAAAAATTCCGCGACCCTAACATCACCTTTGGTGATAACGGTGGCACACGCGATACGTATATCTTCCGCCTGGGCGAAACTTATTTAATAGCAGCCGAAGCTTATTTACAAGCCGGTAACCTGCCCAAAGCTTTGCAATATTATAACCTGTTAAGGGCCCGCGCTGCCAAACCCGGTAACAACCCGGCAACCAATGTGGCCTATGCCACCGAAATGAAGGTAACTACACTTACACTTGATGATATTTTGGATGAACGGGTACGCGAGCTGGCCGGCGAAGAATACCGCTGGTTTGAGCTGAAACGTACCGGCAAACTAATTAGCCGCACCCTGGCCCATAATGAAGAAGCTGCCGCGGCAGGTACTTTAAAATCAACCTTTTTGCTGCGCCCTATCCCGCAATCGCAAATTGATTTGAATACCGGCGCGGCATTCCTGCAAAACCCGGGTTATTAATCACAAAAGCCATGATGCATAAACACTGCATCATGGTTTTTCTTTTAAGATCTCAATTATGAAAAAGCAAATATTGATCCTGTTGCTGTTAGGTAATGCTTTGGCGGCTTTTGCCCAAAAAAGCTATAACATTATTAATTACGGCGCTAAAACCGGTGCAAAATATAATAACGCTATAGCTATACAAAAAGCTATTGATGCTGCGGCTAAAAATAAAGGTGGCCGGGTAATTATCCCTGCAGGGAACTTTACTACGGGCCCCATTATACTTAAAAGCGGTGTCGAAATTCATTTTAATGATGATGCTGCCTTGCTGGGGAGTACTAATCGATTTGATTATACTGAAGGCAAAATGGCAGTGATATCGGCTAAAGGGCAACACGATATCGCGATAACCGGTAATGGCACAATTAACGGACAGGGACGCGATTTGATCATGAATGTCCTTCAGTTATTAACCGATGGAAAAATTCAGGATGATCAGTGGAAAATAAAACGCCCGGCCGAAAAAAACCGCACCAATATATTTTCTATAGTTGATTGTACTAACGTCAGGGTTACCGGGGTTACGTTAAGAGATGCGTCCGGCTGGGTGCAAACCTATAAAAACTGTACAGGAGTGGTCATCGACCATATGAAGGTTGAAAGCGTAGCCTACTGGAATAATGACGGTATAGACATTGTGGACAGCAAAAATGTAAAGATCACCAACAGTTTTTTTAACGCTGCCGATGATGCCATCTGCCTTAAATCCGAAGACGCAAACAAAAGCTGTGAAAATATTTGGGTAGAGAATTGTACGCTCCGGTCAAGCGCCAGTGGCTTTAAACTGGGCACTGGTTCCGTGGGTGCGTTTCGCAAGATCACCGTTAAAAATTTAACAGTTTATAATACTTACCGCTCGGCTATTGCGCTTGAAAGCGTGGATGGCGCTCTGATTGAAGATGTAGATATCCGAAATGTTACCGGTAAAAACGTAGGTAATGCGGTCTTTATCCGTTTAGGGCACCGCAATACCGATGCGCGCTACAGCAGTATTCGTAACGTCCTCATCGATGGGGTTAAGGCCGATGTACCTAATGCCAAACCCGATGTAGGATACCCACTGGAAGGCCCCGCACCAAAAGTAGCCCCGCACAACCTTGTTCCGGCTTCTATTACAGGCTTGCCGGGTCATTTGGTACAAAATGTCACGCTTCAGAATATTGATATCACCTACGGCGGCGGTGCAAACAAAACCTTCGCTTATGCACCGATTAATGAACTGGATAAAGTAACAGAGAACGTGCCGGGCTACCCTGAATTCACGATGTTTGGTGAATTACCATCGTGGGGCTTGTACGTACGGCATGCCGAAGGTATTAAACTTAATAACTTTAAGATCGGCGTTATGGAATCTGATTTTCGCCCTGCGCTGATTTTTGACGATGTGACTGGTTTGTCGCTGAATAACCTGACTGTGCCGCAAACAGCAAGTTTACCGACAATTGTTTATAAGGGGGTGGGCCAGCTAACAACCAGCGGCGTGACTTTGCCGGCGGGGAATAATGCAGTAATAACCCAAAAATAGTTGATGATGACGTTAAAATATACCTGCGGTTTATTATTGTTGATCAGCACCGGGGCCGCGGCGCAAAACCTGGTTAAATATGTACAGCCAATGGCGGGTACAGCAAGCGCAACTACGGCAGGTGCTTTGAAACACGGTTCGGTGCTGGCAAACTTTGCCAATACCATTCCGGCGGTAACCGCCCCATTTGGCATGACCCAATGGACACCGCAAACCCAGCGCACCGAGAGTAAATGCATCCCGCCATACTATCATAAGGATGATCAGTTTAGCGGCTTCCGTGGTTCGCATTGGCTAAGCGGCTCCTGCACGCAGGATTACGGGAGTTTCACCGTTATGCCAATTACCGGGCACCTTAAAACAAATAATTATACCGCCTCGTTCACCCATGCCGATGAGGAATCGACCCCGTACCTTTACAAGGTCAATTTAAAGCAGTACCAACTACAAGGCGCGGTAACCGCTACCAAACGTTGCGGGATGATGCAGTTCACCATGGATAAGGCTGACAGCCTGTATCTGCTCATCACACCCAACAGCGATTACCACGAAGGATTTATAAAAGTAGATCAGCAAAAAGGCGAGATTTACGGCTACAACCCTGCCCACCGCATTTACCAGGGCTGGGGTAAACCCGCAGGCTTCAGCGGTTACTTCGTTATCAAATTCGAGCGCAGTTTAAGCCGCACCGGCACTTTTGCAGGCGACAAGATATTTGCGGTTGACAGCATAAAGAACGGCACCACTATTGGCGCATACGCTGGCTTTAAACTTAATAAAGGCGAACAGTTAATTATCCGTATCGGAACATCATTTACGGGCATTGACGGTGCCCGCAAAAACCTTCAGGCAGAAATCCCAGCTTTTAACTTTGATGCCGTAGCTAATGCAGGGAAAGCCACCTGGGAAAAAGCACTGTCGCAAATAAAAGTGAACACTACTAACGAGCGCGATAAGCACATCTTTTACACCGCCTATTACCACACCATGCAGCAGCCGCGTTTGTTCAACGATGTGGATGGGGTATACCCACGCTTCTCATCATCCTACAAAAACGAAAAACTGGCTAAAGGGAATTATTACGATGATTTCTCGATGTGGGATATTTACCGTGCCGAAATCCCCTTGTTTGAAATACTGAAGCCGAAGCTGGTTAATAACTTAGTACAGTCCCTCATTTTAAAAGGCAAGCAGGGCGGCTGGATGCCTATTTTCCCTTGTTGGAATAGCTATACTTCGGAAATGATCGGCGATCATACCACATCGGTGATAAGTTCCGCTTATCTGAAGGGCATCCGTGATTATGATGTTAACGAAGCCTACCAGATTTTAAGACATAACGCTTTCGATATTCCTCCCAGTCGTGCCGACTATGTAGAAGGCAAAGGCCGCCGAGCTTTAGATAGTTATCTGAAATATAAATACATTCCTTTAGAGGATAGTGTACTGGATGCCTTCCATAAAATGGAGCAGGTAAGCCGTACATTGGAATATGCTTATGATGACTATGCACTGGCACAATTTGCCAACGGCCTAAAAAAGACGGCAGACTATAACGCGTTAAGCGCAAGGGCCGGTTATTATAAGAATGTGTTTGACGGCAAATCTGGTTTTGTACGCGGCAAACTTATTAACGGTAGCTGGGCCACGCCATTCAACCCGGATAAAAAAGAAACTTATATTACCGAAGGAACTGCACGTCAATACACTTTCTATGTTCCGCAGGATGTACCGGGTTTATACAAACTAATGGGCGGCAGCAGCAAACTTGAAACAGCATTAGACAGTTTGTTCGCCAAAGGTGAATACTGGCACGGTAACGAACCCGGCCACCAGATTCCTTTTATGTATAATTACACGCCATCGCCCTGGAAAACCCAGGCAGCCGTCCACAAAATCTTAGCTGCCGAATACAGCGACGGTCCCGGCGGCTTGGGCGGCAATGATGACGCAGGCCAAATGTCGGCCTGGTATATGTTTGCTGCTATGGGTTTCTATCCGGTCAACCCTGTATCGGGCGAATACCTATTATGCGCGCCGTTGTTTGATGAGATAACCATCAGTTTACCATCGGGCAAAAAGTTCGATGTTGTTTGTCATAAAACAGGCAAGGCTTCGCAATATATCAACAAGGTAATGCTAAACGGTAAACCAATGCCCAAAAGCTTTATCCGCTACAGTGATATTATGAATGGCGGTAAGCTGGATGTGTACCTACAAGATAAACCTGATAAAACCTGGGCTAACAAGCCATCAATGCAGCCAAAAGGGATGGCAAATAATTTGCAATAAAGCAATGAGAAAGATTTTAATAATGATCATATTGATGGCAACGGGAACTGCGGTCACAGCGCAAAATAAAGCATATATTTTCAGCTACTTTGAAAATAATGGCGAAGATGGCCTGCACCTGGCTTATAGTTTTGACGGCTTAAAATGGCAGGCTTTGAATAGCGACAGCTCGGTTTTAAAGCCCATGGTGGCAAAAGATAAACTGATGCGCGACCCCTGTATTATTAAAGGCGCCGATGGCCTTTTCCACATGGTTTGGACGGTAAGCTGGAAAGACAAAGGAATAGGTTATGCCTCATCGCCCGATTTGATCCATTGGTCGCCGCAGCAATTTGTCCCCGTAATGGTTAAGGAACCGGCGGCACTAAATTGCTGGGCACCAGAGATCATTTATAATGCTGAAGATAAAAACTACATGATCTACTGGGCAACTACCATCCCCGGCAGGTTCCCGAAAACAGATGAGGAAGGCGAGAAGAACCACCGTATCTACTACGTCACCACCCGCGATTTTAAAACTTACAGCGAAACAAAATTACTCTACAATGAGGGTTTTAATGTAATAGATGCTACTATTCAAAAAGCGGGCAGCCGCTATGTAATGTTCCTGAAAAATGAGACCAAAAAGCCCGTTACCGAAAAAAACATCAGGGTGGCTTTTAGCGATCATTTAACCGGTGGTTACGGTACTGCGTCGGTACCCATTACCGGGAACTATTGGGCTGAAGGCCCTACTGCTATCCAAATTGATGGCAAATGGATAGTTTACTTTGATAAGTATACCGACCATCATTATGGTGCGGTACAATCTGCTGATTTGAAAACCTGGGCGGATATCTCCGATCAATTGGAGATGCCTAAAGGGATACGGCATGGTACGGTGTTAACTATTACCCAACAAGAGTTGAGTCAACTAACCGCTTACTACCATACGCCATTTACTTTAAATAACAATTTAGCTTTAACCCCGCAAATGGGCTGGAACAGCTGGAACGCTATTAAAAAAGAACCGACAGAAACCGTTATTAAACAAGTTGCTGATGCTATGGTTTCTTCAGGGTTGAAGGCTGCCGGCTATAATTATGTTAATATAGATGACTTTTGGTGTACCGGCCGCGATGCGCAGGGTAATATCATGGTAGATACCACCAAGTTTCCGCATGGGATGAAAGTGGTGGCCGACTATATTCATAGCAAAGGGCTAAAGGCAGGTATTTATACTAATATTGGTACTAAACCTAACTATGCCACATTGGCCAGCGGCGGCTTTTACGCGCAGGATATGAAAACCTTTGCCGATTGGGGTTTTGATTATGTAAAGGTTGACGTGAATTTTGCAGCGGTAAGGACAGAGGAGGCTTATAAAAAAGAATTCACAGAAGTATCCCGGGCGGTAAAATACGCGGGCCGGCCAATACTGCTTAGCATTTGCAACCAGGGAGGCCGTAATTATTGGAACTGGGCGCCGGCCTTAGGTAACAGCTGGCGCGTTGGCGGCGATATCGACCATTCGCCCAAGGGGGCCAAAAACCAGTGGGATGGTGTAATTTATGAGTTGGATCTATCTGCCCAACATCCGGAAATTGCCGGCCCCAGCCACTGGAATGATGCAGATATGATGCTGGTAGGCGTAGGCGATGATGGTGGCCGGTTAAAAGTGATGAGCGTTGAAGAACAGAAAGCCCACTTTAGTATGTGGTGTATAATTGCTTCGCC
The DNA here is from genome assembly GCF_028288205.1 of Mucilaginibacter sp. Lineage (GTDB taxonomy): Bacteria > Bacteroidota > Bacteroidia > Sphingobacteriales > Sphingobacteriaceae > Mucilaginibacter. The sequence goes on along the minus strand of NZ_JAQBOD010000046.1, from coordinate 4,163 downwards.
ATTAATTATGGGTAATGACCTCCGGCATCTCTCAGCAGAAACCTTAGCTATACTAACCAACAAAGAAGCAATAGCTGTTAACCAGGATGCTTTAGGTGTGCAGGGCACAGTGGTTACAGAGCCGCAACCCGGCCTGCAGGTTTGGGTTAAACTCCTTAAAGGGCATAAATATGCGGTAGCGCTTTTTAACCGCACCGAAAGCAGTGCATCCATCACTTTTGATTTTAAAAAGGCCGGATTACCCTTAACGCTTAAGTTAAAAGATGTTTGGCGGCATCAGTCCCTGGGTAAATTTACCGGGACATTTAGTAAGGTGGTACCGGCCCATGGAGTGCAAATGCTGATCGTTCAATAAACCTAATTCTTTTGCCAATGTCTCTCAAAAACTTCCTTTTCGTCCTATTGATCATAGTCGGTTCGCTCCCATCAAAAGCTACCACCAAACCTTTAACGGTAATCAGCCCTGATAAAAAGATTAGGGTGAATTTCTATTCTGATAACGGGGTAAGTTATGATATCGCTTTTTCTGGCGAAACGGTATTGCAAAAATCTAAATTAGGTATAACGCTGAAAGATGCCGATCTCGCTAATGATTTAAGGTTAACTACCGCAACGCCTGCGCATCTTATCACCGATAATTATACATTAATATATGGCAAAAAAACTGCTGTAAAATACACCGCAAATGAGGTTATACTGCACTGTTTAAATCAACATCAACAAGCGCTGGATATTATTTTCCGGGTGAGCAATGATGGGGTTGCTTTCAGGTATTTCATTCCCGGTAAGGCCAATCAAACACAACAGGTATTGGGAGAGTACACCACATTCCGCTTCCCGGTAGATACCCGGGCATGGTTACAACCTATGCAGGTAGCCAAAAGCGGCTGGATGCAAACTAATCCCGCTTATGAAGAATACTTTACCCAAAACATCCCTACAGGCACGCCTTCACCAACCGCGGCAGGCTGGGTTTACCCGGGTTTATTTAAGTATCATACAACCTGGATAGTGCTTACCGAGGCAGCCGTAGATACGAATTACTGCGCTACACGCCTGCTGACTGATTCGGTTACCAAAGAATATTATGTCGGGTTTCCCTCAGGCATAGAGGTTATGACCGGGCAGGGCAATCTGCCGGAAGGCAAAACACCGTTTTACAGCCCCTGGCGGGTAATAGGGATTGGCAGTTTAAAAAGTATTATGCAATCTACCATAGGCACCGACCTGGCGGCTGCCAAAAAAATAAAAGAAACGGCATATATCCTACCTGGAAAATCATCCTGGAGCTGGATCAATTCAAAAGACGACTCCATCGTTTATTCTGAGCAAAAACGCTACATTGATTTTGCCGCTAAAATGAACTGGCGTTATTGCCTGGTTGATGCAGATTGGGACCGTAAAATAGGCTATGAAAAAATAACTGAGCTGGTAGCTTATGCAAAAGCTAAAAATGTGGGCATCTGGCTATGGTACAATTCGGCCGGGGATTGGAATACGGTACAATACACCCCAAAAAACAAATTATTAACTGTTGCCAGTCGCCGTGCGGAATTTAAACGTTTGCAGGAAATGGGCATTAAAGGCATAAAAATAGATTTTTTTGGTGGTGATGGCCGGTCGGTGATGCAATATTATATAGATATATTGAACGATGCCGCAGTTTACCATTTAATGGTGAACTTTCATGGAACCACTTTGCCACGCGGATTAGAACGAACCTATCCTAACCTGATGACCGCAGAAGCGGTACGAGGCTTTGAAAACATAACCTTTCGGCAGGCTGATGCAGATAAGGAAGCCCAGCATTGTGCCACGTTACCGTTTACCCGTAACCTGTACGATCCGATGGATTTTACGCCGATGAATTTGTACAAGATCCCCACCAAAATTATACGCAAAACAACCAGCGGCTTTGAACTAGCCTTATCTGTTCTGTTTTTATCAGGTGTACAACACTTTGCCGAATCGCCCGAAGGGATGAGTCATATACCGGATTATGTACAGCAGTTTTTAAGTAAGCTGCCTGACCATTGGGACGAAGTGAAATTTATTGACGGCTTCCCGGGTAAGTATGTGGTGCTGGCCCGCAGATTAGGTAAAAAATGGTATATCGCCGGGATAAACGGTGAAAATCAGGAAAGGACTATCAAAATCAATATGGTTAAAATAATAGGTTATGGCGCAACTATTATAACAGATAGTGATAAGCCATTAAATTTTAAACAAGAAAAAATACAATCTGGCGTTATCAATTTAACATTAAGGGCGTGCGGTGGGTTTGTTGGATACAACTAACTATGTAATTAGTAAACACGGAAATAATACTGGTTGAATTTGATAAGGACGGCATATTAGACCTAAATTGAAATAATTATAATTCACATATGTTACTTTGCTCGTTGTGCGGCGATATTTCTATAAACGATTGAATGCAGCACCCCATATTTACCAGTTGAGCAACCAAGAGCGCGTAGCCGGGTAAATAGTCAAGGCCGGGTGGGGCCGCTGAAAAGCGGACAATTCCCGCCCGCTTGTGTAGCCTTGACTTTTTATCTCGGCGAAGGCTACCTTCGCGCAGGTGGTGAATATGGAAAGCTAAAAAGCAGGGATGCTCACCTTGTTTATTTGGACAACATTTTTTCATGTATGGTTTTAGTTTTTCGTTTGAGCTGTTCTGCTGAATGCTGCGCTTCTTTAGCTTCTCTTTGTTTTTGTTCGGCCAAGTCTTTAGCATGCGTGGTCACCAGGATTTGCTCCTCTAACTGGATAGTAGTTTTTTCCATGACATCAGCATTGGCGCGGTAGCTGCTATCGGCCCAGTCACTTTGCAAAGGATAAACCTGCCTGATCGCCCGGTATTTCAAATCGTTTACTTTTAGCCTAATGTTTTCAACCCTCAAACTAAAGTAGAGGCTCAACACAATTATAAAGGCAATTACCCAGATTGCCAGCCCAATAACCCAGGCCCTGGTTTTCAGATCCAACGTGTAACGATGTTTCATTTCAATGGCTTTGGGTAAATTTCGGACGAGGGCTTCTGCTACCGCGACCTGTCCGGAAACCGCCAAAGCTGTTGCTTTCAACTCGGCTGTACTGGCAATATAGTCAGGATAATCCCGCTTTTCAAGCTCACCAACTCGTTTGATGATCTGCTCGGATATTTCTTCCTGTATTATTAGTCGTTCTTCAATTTCATTTTTCATAGTTTCTTGTGTTATATTGATACTGAATTAGCGGCTGACACCCTGACTCTGATCCTGGCTAGCACCTTGTTTCTTACGTTTCTTTCTGCGGAAAATACTATCATCCTGGTCATGTCCAGGCCCGGCGATATGCAGTGCTTCCAATAAAGTGGACAGGAGAGATTTCCCATGATACCTAGGCGCATGGTCTGTAACGGGTCCGTTATTACGGACCTGCATACGTTTCTCCCGGAGTTGATCTGCGAGTGACGGGTGAGTTACGTCTTTGTCTTCTGCAACAACCTGCTCATTAATGGCATCGCTTATTTTACCAAAACTTAAGTTCCTGTCAACTTTCGATCCTTTGAATGTGTAGCCATCTTAACTAAAGCTGACGCCCTGCACCTCGTTAGTCCCGCTTCGGTATTTGTATCGTATCCCAATGCCCTGTTTTTTCAGTATCTGTCGCAATTCATCCATAGTACGCACTTTAGTGATAGCTGCTTTGATGGCATCATACAATTCATATTTGATCTTGTCCGCTCCTTTCAGTTGCGGCCGGTTGACCTGTTCCTTTCCCTGCCCGATATGAAATCCATGCTGCAAGGTCAGCGCTTTGGATACCTTAACATTCAGCTCCCTTTGAAAGCTATCGGAAATTGTTTTTCCCTGATGATTTACCCTATTATAAACGATATGTAGGTGCGGATGCATCGCATCATAGTGCCGTACCATTAATACCTGGGTTTCCTTGATTTTCATCTTTAGGAGATAGGGAGGGATTCGAACCTGCCTCTGTATGCTTTTGATCTTCAGTCAATTATAATAGTTTCTAAAATTGACTCACCGAATGACTCACCAGTTTTTTTTGCATAAAAACGGGCCGCAAATCTTATATAAAGATTTGCACTTTCCGGCTATTTTCCAAAGCTTTTTTTATTTAAGGTCATCGTTCGTCCTCCGGCATTCGAGCATTGC
>NZ_JAQBOD010000017.1 GCF_028288205.1 Mucilaginibacter sp. | reverse complement strand
TCTAAGTAGATAGCATGATCATTGGGCTCGATACCGAATATGGCTTCAGGAAGCTGCACCTTGGCACCTGTTTCTTTACCTGATACGTTTAATACTTTAACTTCCATCTTATTTATCCACTATAACGAATGAACCCTTAGCCCCTGGGATGGAACCTTTAACTACTATAAGGTTTTGCTCGGTATAAACTTTCAAAATTTCTAAATTCTGAACTTTTACACGCTCATTGCCCATTTGACCCGCCATGCGCATTCCTTTGAATACACGTGATGGCCATGATGAGGCACCTAATGAACCCGGAGCACGTAACCTGTTATGCTGACCGTGAGTTTGCATACCCACACCACCAAAACCGTGACGCTTAACCACACCCTGGAAACCTTTACCTTTTGACGTACCAACCACATCAACAAAATCTCCCTCAGCAAAAATATCTACGGTAACAGTGTCACCAAGAGCTTTTTCGTCTTCGAAAGTTTTGAATTCAACAAGTTTACGTTTTGGGGTTGTACCGGCTTTTTGGAAATGACCTTTTAACGGGCCAGAAGTGTTTTTCTCCTTTTTCTCACCATATGCAAGCTGTATAGCCGCATAACCGTCTGTATCTACAGACCGTACTTGTGTTACTACGCAAGGGCCAGCTTCGATAACTGTGCAAGGGATGTTCTTCCCTGAGTCGTCGAATATGCTGGTCATTCCTACCTTTTTACCAATTATTCCTGACATTTTCTTTATTTTATTTGTGCCCATCGAAGCAGTAGGGCTTCGTTCAAGGCATATTATTCCCCCGTTAAGGGACGGCAAAGATAGCAACTTTACATTAAATGTCAAATAGTTACTGAGATATTTTTTTATAAATATATTGTTAACTGGTTTGATATATAAAACAGGCAGTTATAGGGTGAGAATTGATTGGTTTTTAAGGGGATTGCGGGATTGTCATTCTGAGCGACAGCGAAGAATCTTATACTCTTACAAAGTTAACCGCCTGCAAACCGAATACCTATTTGTTTTATAAGATCCTTCACTTTGTTCAGGATGACAAAAAAGTTTGCGGAAAGAGTTTAAAACAGGGGTTGGTCTTAATTATTCCTAATAGTCAAAATACGACTATATTATGCGTTGCCTCCGGCCCGGGCTTTCCGCTCAGCTTCATGCCTTAGGTTCAGGACCGGTACCCAGGAAGGCTGTCATGCTGAGGCTCTCAAAGCATGCGGGCGGTGCTTATCAAGTAATTGCTGAATATACCGTATATTTACTTACCAATAACCTAATTCTTAAACCTATGGCCTGGGGCATATCTCCGCGTAAAGTTGCTGTCATTCCGCTGTGCGGGTATAATGCCAGTCATTATCTTACGCTTATATACCATGCTTTTAATAACCTGGGTTGGCGCATTAGTTATTTTGACAGGGACGGCATTATTGCCTATACTCCGATCTCGTGGGAATCATACGCCGAAGAGGTTTCTGTACGCATAGTTAATAACCATGCTGTCATAAAAAGCGAGTGTGTGGGCTACCAATTCTTTTTTACCGATTATGGCAAAAACGAAAAGAACCTGGAACTGCTAATAAATGGTGAGATAGCCTACGTTGAATATCATTTGCAAGACAACCTGGAGCAAACCACGCAGGAGCTTATAGATAGCATCCCCGACAACCAATTCATCAGTTTGGATAACCCGCCTATGGGTTATAAGGAAAAGCTGCGCAGCTTTTTATCGGCATTCGTCCCAAAAAAGAATTACTTTATTACGCCTCTACTGGTGCTAACCAACATCGCTATATATATTGTTACACATGTGATCATGATTGTTATGATGATCGTACTTTTTATGAAGGCCGCCCAACATCATGGCGACCCGGCACAAAACCTTATACGCAGTATGGAAGATATTTACCTGTCGCTTGGCTTCAGTAGCCGCACACAGGTGCTTAACGGACAGGTATGGCGTTTAATAACCAATACCTTTCTGCATTTTTCTATAATGCATATTGCCGGCAATATGATAGTGCTGATATACATTGGGTCGCTCATTGAAAGTAAGCTGGGTAAATGGAACTACCTGTTTCTTTATTTATTTACAGGCATATGTGCAAGCATAACCTCCGTAATATGGCGCGATCAGGGTATAGCGGCCGGTGCGTCTGGAGCAATATTTGGGTTGTTTGGTGTGCTGCTTGCTCTGTTAAGTACCAACTTTTACGAAAACAACGCCCGGCGCGCCTTATTAATAAGTACTGTTATTTTTGTTGCCTATAATATTATCCCGATAGGTAACCATGTGGACCATGCCGCCCATTTTGGCGGATTGATAACCGGTTATATATTTGGCTGGATAGCTTTCCTGGGGTTAAAGTATCAAAAGCAAAGCTTAACAACCATCTTTGCGTTGGCTATTACTATATTATGTACTTCCTTATGTATACAGTTTGCCCCGGTTTATGATTTTAAAGAAATGCAAAAGCTAAGTAAACAAACCGAAAATTTGTCGGCTGATCTTAGCCGGAAGTTTTATGGAAGCTATGGCATGGAGCGCGGGCAGCGCTTAGACGTATTCAAAAATACAGTAATACCAGATGTTGACACCTTGAACCGAATAGCCAAAAGGATGGCGAATATCTCTCTGCCAAAAAAGCAAAAGGCAATAGTCGCTATAAAATCAAAACTCATAACGCAGGAGTGTAAATTATATACACTGCTTTATTTAGAGTTTAGAGATAATGACCCTGTAAAATATCGCAAAGAAATTAATGCCACCACCCAAAAAATAAACGATCTACGGGTAGATTGGACCGCTATGGGTGATGATAGTAATGAATAAATATCCTTGTTTATTAGTTTTTGGTGACGCTGTTTTGTCAATGTAGATGGGTGTAGGCTACACCTACGAATTATTCAACATAAATCTAATAAAGCCATTCACTTCCGGCCTGTTTTATAACTTTACGGTCTATTAATTACTATCATGAATTTCTACACACGCAAATGGGTAAAACCCGAAGATTTGAATGCACACGGCACTTTATTTGGCGGCAGGCTGCTGGGATGGATAGATGAGGAAGCCGCTATCTATTCTATTATACAATTGGGCACTAATGGCTGCGTTACCAAGTACATGTCCGAAATTAATTTTATCAACTCTGCCAGCCAGGGTGATATTATTGAACTGGGCATTAAAGCAACTCACTTTGGCCACACCTCCATCACGTTAATGTGCGAGGTGCGTAACAAGATCACTCAAAAAAGTATACTCACCATTGATAAGATTGTTTTTGTAAGCGTTGATGAGAATGGCAAACCCGTTAAACATGGCCGTACAGAAATTACTTATACGGATGAGCGGTTGAGAGAGTGACAATACGATTTTAAGATTGAATGAATTAATAAGATTTAATCATTACCATCTTGTTAATCCTATAAATCGTGTCAGGATTACTCCATCATCAACCTTCGTATCAACTCCGCGCTCTGCTTGTTGCCTTCTTCCAATCTGCCTTTAAAAAAGGCTTGTACATCATTGAAATGTTTCTTATAGCCTTCCATATCGCCATAACCGATAATTGACGACCACTCGCGCACGGCCGAGTGAAACTCCAGATCATCACCACGAATGGTTTTATCATAAAGAGCTGCTTGTATAGATTCTTCCAGCAGTTCTTCATTTTTAAAAAGATACTCAGCAATACCTAAGCGCAGGCGGAAAGGCGGGGTCTGGCAGATCAGGTTATCGTACGGGTTAACGCCTAAATGGTACCAGGCATCAACCATACTTAATATACTTAAATGCGAGTTTGGTTTTTGCAGATCATGGTTCTGCGACAGCGAAAACTCCTTCATTACCTTATCACTCAGCATAATGGGTTTACGGCTTTTGTGGAATACAAAATCGCGGGCGCGGTAAAGCCGTTTGCGGAAAGCAGCTTCCTCCTCCTGTATCATCAGCTTAAATAATTCCGACTCTGACACCGCGTATTGCCTTACCTGCTGTTTTGCGTAAGGGTTTAAAATTGCCAGTCCGGCATACACGTGTGCCTTATAGCTAAATATGCGTAACGTAGTTAATATCTTCACGTTATCTATACCACCTATATAAGAAGCATTTTCCCACGGAAAAAATCCGGCGGCTTTCCAGGCGGTACCCATGCTTTCAAAACCTACATGGGTTACGGCTTGTGTGTCGGCTACAATTTTATCGTGCTCATGGTAATCGGCCAGTTCAACTATGTTTGATCCTATGGCGGTAAAGAGGTCGATCATGCGTTGGCGCGCAGCAGCATCTGCCCTATGCGGTATTAATATCAGGGTTTGCCCCTTTGGCTCAAAACCGGGGCCGTGCATGCCATGAAAAGTAATTATCTGCGCGCTTGCGGGCAGGTACTTATCAAATGCTTCAATCTCCGGCGTTTTAACAGAGGTTTGTCCCGCTACTATTGCGCCGGGTTTGGTGTATTCCGCATTTTCGGCAACTACCCTGGCTATCTTCTCCGCTTCTACCGAGTAGATGATGAGATCGCTGGTTTGCGATACTTCCTTACCGCTGTCAAGCACCTTAATATTATACGGCGCCAATTCTTCTTCCAACTGTACTTTGTTAGCCGGCAAATCGCATCCGGTAACAGTATAACCTGCTTTTGCAAAAGCTTTGGCGTAAAGCCGGCCCATATCCCCCAGGCCGATAATTCCAATATTCATTCCGCTAATATAACTATGAGTAGCAAAAATCCGTATGAAAGCTTACATTAGCTTTATAAAACTCCCTGAATTTCCAGAATAAACATTATTTAGCTTTTTTTTTTAATAAATCATTGTCTAATTTTACAATTATGAAAAATAATTTCATGTTGAGAATATCTATTTTAATTTTACTGCTATCGGGCATTGTAATGTTTGGCAGGGCGCAGGATACTTTAAAACAGACCACTGTTAAAAAGCAAATTGCAAAACCTGCACCCGCTAAACCCGGGGCAATACCCATCAATCCCAAAACCGGTAAACCTTATACCAAATATGGCTATGGCAGCCATGCAAAAACTTACAGGGAAGCCCAAATTGCAGATAGCCTGAAAAAAGCCGCTCCAATAAAAATACCTTCAACAACAATAGCTACAACACCTCCGGATGTTTCACGTGTTGATACATCAGTAAAAATTATGCCTGCACCTATTGATAAAAGCCTTAATGGGCAATACCAATACCTGTTAACCAAGGTATTCCGTTACCAGCAACCATTTGTTGATGCCATGTGGAAGACTTTTATGGATACATTAAAAACTACGCGTACCCAATTAAAGGATGTGCATGAAAAACTTGACCAACAAAGCAAAATCATCAGTGGTTTACAAACTGATGTCAGCAATAGAGATCAAACCCTTTTGCAAACTGATTCTATCAGCTTATTTGGTATATCATTATCAAAAACCACCTACAATCTTATAATGTGGGGTTTGGTAATTGTGATAGGGATCATCGCGGGTGTGGTTATTGCACAATCCGGGAGTTACCGGAAAGAGGCCACTTATCGCACAACGTTATATAACGAGCTGGAAGAGGAATTTAAGGCCTATAAAGCAAAAACTAACGAAAAAGAAAAGAAACTGGCCCGCGAACTGCAAACCGAGCGTAACAAGGTGGATGAATTGATGGGGAGAGGGTAAAGCCAGCCCGACTCCAGCCCCCTCTAAATCTCCCCCGGTAGGGGAGACTTTATATATTTACAACATGAAAGCTTTTCTTTTTGGGTGGAATCCGCTAAAATTTGAATGGGCAGATATAGACGAGGATATTAAAAAACTGGCAACAACCGGTAAGTTTGAAGATAACTGGAGCGTTATAAGCTATAAAACCATACAACCCGGCGACAGGGCCTATATAGTAAGGGTAGGTGTTGAGCCAAAAGGCATCTTTGCCTCGGGAGTTATTGCATCAGAGCCGTACCTTGCATTTCGCAATGGCAGGCATTATTACCGTATAACTATTGCATTAGATGTGCTGCTTAATCCCAACAAGGAAAGTATATTAACACTGGATATTTTAAAGACGGGCAACCTTGCCGCGCAAACCTGGACACCGCAGGCATCGGGTATTTCTATTCGCCCGGAGTTGGTTGATGAATTGGAAGGGGTTTGGATTGATTTTTTGGAAACTGGTGGTGAAGGTTTTTAACCTCTCTACTCTTCGCGCGTCATTGCGAGGAACGAAGCAATCTCTTCACTTGCTAATCAATGTCCAAAATGGTTGTGCTGGCTAAAGCCAAATGAGATTCATCAAATTGACTGTCTATGCAGAGATTGCTTCGTTCCTCGCAATGACGGTGGGATTAGCGATTGGGTCCAAGGTGGGAGGATCTTTAAGAATACACGACCGAATGGAATCATTTAGCATAAGCAATCCTTTTTTTAAATTCCTCATGCGTAATAAAGCGTCCGGCTGCAATATCTTCCTGCTCTTTAGCAATACCTGCTAAAACAAAATCTGGCAATGTTTCATCTTCTTTAAAAAAAGATATGTTTGTTCTTCCAAAAAGGCTTTTATAAGTTTTTCTTGTTCGACTGTTGGGGTTATTACATAAGTGCTCATATTCAAATATACAGAATTTGCATTTTAATTTACAGCAGTGTCTTTAACAAAAAAAGCCATCCGAACTAAATCGAATGGCTTTTTATATGTTTTGGGTCTTCCGGTACAGTTACACTTTGATCTCAACTTCAACACCGCTTGGCAATTCAAGCTTCATTAGCGCATCTACAGTTTTTGAGTTTGAGCTGTAGATATCCAATAACCTCTTGTAAGAGCATAATTGGAATTGCTCACGTGCTTTCTTGTTTACGTGTGGTGAACGTAAAACAGTGAAAATTTTCTTTTCGGTTGGTAACGGAAGTGGTCCGCTAACTACAGCGCCTGTTGGCTTTACTGTTTTTACGATCTTCTCTGCTGATTTATCAACCAGGTTGTAATCGTAAGATTTTAATTTGATTCTGATTCTTTGGCTCATGTTATTTTGTTTTTTATGATCGTTCCTAAGAGCTATTTGTTAGGGCAATCGGTGTTTATTATGTTTTAAAAAGCTGATTGGCAACTAATCTCTAATCACCAATCAACTAATCTCTAATTACGCATTCGCAGCAGCTTTTTTACCTTTTGCTTTGGCAACTACTTCTTCCTGTACATTACGTGGCGCTTCAGCATAGTGATCAAACTCCATGGTTGAAGTAGCACGGCCAGATGTAATGGTACGTAACTGGGTTACATAACCAAACATTTCTGAAAGTGGTACCGTAGCTTTAATTACCTGTGCACCTGCGCGCGAGTCCATACCCAAAAGCTGGCCGCGACGACGGTTCATATCACCAATAACATCACCCATGTTTTCTTCAGGGGTTAATATCTCTATTTTCATTATTGGCTCAAGCAATACAGGTTTACATCTTGGCAATGCCTCGCGGTAAGCCATTTTAGCAGCTAACTCGAAAGATAGCGCGTCCGAATCGACCGCGTGGAACGAACCATCAATTAAACGTACTTTTAAGCTGGTTAACGGGTAACCGGCTAATACGCCGTTATCCATTGAAGCTTTAAAGCCTTTTTCGACAGATGGAATAAACTCACGGGGGATTGAACCACCGCTTATTTCGTTCACAAACTGCAAACCTTCCTGGCCTTCATCGTTTGGTGAAAGTATAACTTGTATATCGGCAAATTTACCACGGCCACCGGTTTGTTTCTTGTATGTTTCGCGGTGTTGTACGGTGCCTGTAATAGCTTCTTTGTAAGCTACCTGCGGCGCGCCCTGGTTAACCTCAACCTTAAACTCGCGTCTTAAACGGTCCATGATAATATCCAGGTGAAGCTCGCCCATACCAGAAATTACGGTTTGGCCTGTTTCTTCGTCAGATTTTACGTGGAACGTAGGATCTTCTTCTGATAATTTACCTAAAGCGATACCTAATTTATCTACGTCTGCCTGTGTTTTAGGCTCGATAGCTAAACCGATAACCGGCTCAGGGAAATTCATTGACTCAAGAATGATCGGGTGTTTCTCATCACAAAGGGTATCACCTGTTTTAATATCCTTAAAGCCTACTACCGCAGCAATATCACCTGCACCTACGTTAGGTATAGGGTTTTGCTTGTTAGCATGCATTTGGAATATACGGGATATACGCTCTTTATTGTCTGAACGCATGTTATGTACATACGAACCTGCTTCCAGGTTACCAGAGTAAACACGGATAAAGCATAAACGACCTACGAAAGGATCGGTTGCAATTTTAAATGCTAAAGCTGCAAACGGTTCTTTTTCTGATGGTTTACGTAAAATCTCTTCGCCGGTATCAGGGTGATGACCAATAATACCTTCAACATCCATAGGTGAAGGAAGCAATTCCATCACATAGTCAAGCATGGTTTGTACACCTTTGTTTTTGAAAGATGAACCACAAACCAT
>NZ_JAQBOD010000006.1 GCF_028288205.1 Mucilaginibacter sp. | reverse complement strand
ATAGATGAAGCAATGTTAAGATGGCATTTAATAGATTTTATACAAGAAGTAATACAGGTGGCCGACGAGTGTGGGGTTAAACTGGTTATTCACCCGGATGATCAACCTTACAGCATATTAGGCTTGCCCAGGGTTGTAAGTACAGCTGCTGACCTGGAACGTTTGTTTACAGTAATTCCATCCCTAAACAACGGCTTATGTTTTTGCACCGGATCTTTTGGTGTAAGACCAGACAATGATTTGCCCAAAATGGTGAGCCAGTTTGCTGACCGCATAAATTTTATACATTTAAGAAGCACCAAAAGAAATGAATTTGGTGATTTTTATGAGGACAATCACCTGGAAGGTGATGTAGATATGTATGCTGTTATCAGTGAAATTTTTAAAGCAATGCAACAAAGGGAAATAAACATTCCGATGCGGCCGGATCATGGTCATCAAATGCTGGATGACCTTAACAAGAAAACAAACCCCGGTTACTCGGCAATTGGGCGTTTACGCGGCTTGGCAGAACTTAGGGGTTTAGAAGTGGGTATTATGAGGTCTGCTAATATTTAAGTTTATGCTAATTTCTGGTTTTAACATTGTTACATAAAATTTCAGGTAAGAATAAATGAAAAAGGACAACGATATAGAATTATCAGGCGTAAAAGAAATAGCCAGAAGAGCAAATGTTTCAATTGCTACTGTTGACAGGGTTATTCATAACAGGTCGGGTGTTTCTAAAAAAACAAAAGATAATATCCTGGCTATAATTCAAGAACTGGATTATAAACCTAATATTCTGGCCAGAAGACTTGCTTCAAAAAAAATATTGCATTTTGCTGTTTTGATACCGGCAATTTCGCAGGAAACCGAATTTTGGCAAGCACCGCTAAACGGTATTGAACAAGCTGAATCAGAATTAAAACAATACGGAATTATTATAGAAAAATATTTTTTTGACCAGAATGATAGAAGCTCATTTGTAGATCAGGCAAGTAAAATACTAAAAAATAAGGTTGATGGAATTCTGGTGGCGCCTTCTTTTATTGAAGAATCATTAGAATTTACCAAATCATGCCAGGAGCTTAAAATCCCTTATGTTTTTATTAACTCTGATATTCCCAATCAAGACAGCCTTTGTTACATTGGTCCTGATTTATTTCACAGTGGTTATTTAAGTGCACATCTGGCTAATTATACAGTCGAGAAAAACGGAAAAATACTAATTATTAATATTTCTAAAGAAATAGACAATTATCACCACCTTTTAAGAAAAGAAGAAGGTTTCAGAGCTTACTTTCATGATAATAATAGCAGTAATGGAATTATAAAAGCAGATATCAGGCAAACTGATTATAATTCAGTAGCAGCCGAGCTTAATGAGGTATTAATGGTTCATCCGGATGTTAAAGCTATTTTTGTGACTAATTCCAGGGTGTTTTCAGTAGCTCAATTTTTAGAAGGCTCTTCTATGAATAACATTTTATTGATTGGTTATGATTTTTTAAAGGAAAATATTCAGTATCTGCAAAATGGAAATATTGATTTTCTTATATGCCAAAAGCCACAGGAGCAGGGTTATAAAGGAATAATGGCACTTTACCAAAATTTGGTATTAAATGTCGCTGTTGATAAAACATATTATATGCCAATAGATATTATCACTAAAGAGAATCATAAATTTTATAGGAATTAAATAAACTATACTATTGAAATAGATATACTAACCAAATAATTTCTAATATATCATAGTGTAATTCAAATTCTCTGCTGGGTTTTTTGAAAATCAATTCTAAAATAAAAATATGCTCATAATTTTATTTTAGTACCTCTATAGGCTATTAATTGCGAAATTCTGTTCTTTTTATCGTTATTATGTTTATTCCAGCCCTTTTGTCCGATGATTTTATTGTAAATAAAGTATAAACTAATTTTTATATCAAATAGATAAGAAATTAGTTTACCTATAAAAAACAAAATAGTTTTTTTAAAAAAAAAGATGGTTTTTTATAGTAATTACCTATTTTTTTTAGTTGAATTTGTTTATTTATAACGTTTCTATAAAAAAATTGCTATTATTTTAATAAAAATTTCAAAAAGATATGAAATATTGAAAAAAATATGAGATTTATTTTGGTTTTTAGAAAATTACCCTTACCTTAGGGTACGTAAACGGAAGTTATTTTAATATCAATAAGATATACTTCAAAAAAATATAATATAAGGTGGATAATATTGCATTTAACACAAACGAAAATTTAGTTCAGTTCAATAAATTGAGCGTATTGGGAAATGCTTTTTTTTTAACCTAATTACGGGTACGTACACGTAATTAGATAAATTGTTTGATTTAAGTAATATTTAAATGGCTATAAGAATAAAAAAAGAAACTGCATTAGAAGTTAGCTCTTTAACTGAAAGAGAGACTTTTATTTCGATGCTTATTATAGGCATGCTATTTTTCATATTCGGATTTGTTACCTGGGTAAATTCTATATTAATTCCTTATTTCAAGATAGCCTGCGAATTATCAAATTTTCAATCCTACCTGGTAGCTTTTGCATTTTATATTTCCTATTTTATCATGTCGGTTCCGTCTTCTTTTTTACTTAAAACAGTTGGTTTTAAAAAAGGGATAATGCTTGGCCTTTGGGTAATGGCTATAGGAGCTTTTATTTTTATACCCGCGGCTCTGAGCAGAACATATGGGGCCTTTTTGCTGGGACTTTTTACCATTGGAACAGGACTGGCCGTCTTACAATCAGCCGCTAATCCGTATGTCACTATTCTTGGTTCAAAAGATAAAGCGGCTAAACGCATTAGTATAATGGGTATATGCAACAAAGCGGCGGGCATATTGGCGCCTTTATTATTTGCCAGTATGGTTCTTAAAGTTACAGATAGCGATCTGTTTAAGCAGTTGCCATTAATGGATGTTATACATAAAAATGCGGCCCTTAATGAGTTAATCAGAAGAGTAATTGTTCCTTATGCCTTTGTAGGAGTGGTATTGTTTGCCTTTGGTGTTTTTATACGATATTCTCCGCTGCCTGAAATTGATACAGAGAGTGAAAGCTCTGCGCTTGCTAATGCTAATTCAGGCAAAACAAATATATTTCAGTTTCCTCATCTTATACTCGGTGCATTTGCTATTTTTTTACACGTAGGTACGCAGGTTGTAGCAATTGACACAATTATAGGATATGCAGACTCGATGCATATCCCATTAATGGAAGCTAAAGTTTTTCCATCTTATACTTTATTTGCAACCATCAGTGGTTATATAATAGGCATTGCTACTATTCCTAAATATATCAGTCAGGTGAATGCCCTGAGATGCTGTACTATACTGGGTATCATATTCACCTTGCTCATTATTTTTGCACACGGCCAAATCAGCTTGCTGGGCCACGTTACAGATATATCTATATGGTTTGTAGTGTTATTGGGTTTAGCAAATTCAATGGTATGGGCTGGTATATGGCCATTAGCGCTAAGTGACTTGGGGCGTTTTACCAAGTTGGGGGCCTCAATAATGGTTATGGGGTTGTGTGGCAGTGCTATACTGCCGCTTTTATATGGACATTTTGCAGATTTATTTAACGTTAGAAAGGCATATTGGGTACTATTTCCATGCTATATGTACCTGGTATTTTATGCTTTTTATGGTTTTAAATTAAGGAACTGGGCTATAGACGGATCACAATAATGTTGCAAGGTATAATCACTAATATTTTATGTTAAATTTTAAATCAATGAAAAAACTGTTATCAACTTTACTAATGCTAATTGCATTAAACACGGCATTTGCCCAATCTAACAACCCTGATGGAAACAGATTTCCGGTAAGGGGTTTTCACCTGGACTTAAGAAACCAGGTAATGACGATGGATGCCCTTAAAAAATTTGCAGTAAAATTAAAGGAATCAGGTATGAATACCCTTGTTATGGAATGGGAAGGCACCTATCCCTATGAAAAACACCCCATGATACCCAATAGGTATGCCTATACTAAAGCAGAGGTAGTATCATTTATAAAATACTGTAACGACTTAGGTATCGATGTTATTCCGTTACAACAGAGCTTTGGGCATGTTGAGTATATTTTACGTAATGAAAGATATAAAGAGATCCGCGAGGATCAAAAAGACTTTTCGCAGGTATGCCCTCTTGAAACTAAGGGAGATAGCGCCTTATTTACTGATTTATATAAAGAATTAGGTACAACGCACACCTCAAAATATATCCATATAGGGGGTGATGAAACCTATTTGCTTGGTCATGACGAAAAATGCAGGCTTAAAGCCGAAAAGGAAGGGAAATCAAAATTGTATATTGACTATATTAGAATGCTGTGTAATATTGTTATTAAATTAGGGAAACGCCCTGTTCTTTGGGCCGATATAGCATTGAAATATCCTGAAGCGATTAAAACATTGCCTAAAGGGACTGTATTTGTTGATTGGAATTATGGCTGGGACATGAGCCGGTTTGGAGACCATCAAAAACTAATGGAAAGTGGCTACGAAATTTGGGGCTCGCCCGCCGTAAGGTCAAGCCCTGATAACTACAATTTAACCACTTGGGAAAAACACTTTAAAAATATCAGGGACTTTATTCCGGTATCAGAAAAATTGGGCTATAAAGGTATGATCATGACCTCGTGGTCAACCTCCGGCATTTATTCTACAGTGTTTGAATCGTCAACTGATATTGCTGATCTGTATCCTATCCGTCATGTGTATCCTCTTTCAGGCTTTAACATCTTGTTTGATGCCTATAAGGAGGGATTAAATTCTAAGCAACCATTAAACATAGATGATTTTATACAGAAATACTGCAAAGAGCATTTTGGTTTTAACAAAGCGCAATCAAAATCTTTTTGGACTGCACTAACGATGACGCCTTATGAGATTAAACAAGGTGAAGTAGCTTCTCCAACCCCTATGAGTGTACAGCAATTGTTAGACAGTAACCACGTTGCGGTAAAAACACTTTATTCACTTAAGCCGGTAAAAGATCTGGAAGAATATGAACATTTTAAATTAATGGCTGATATCCGTGATTATTACCTGCAATACCAGGTCATCGAGAAGCAACTTAACGATTCTGCTTTTAAAGTTGCAGCAACTCCGGTAGTTATTGAAAAACTAAAAACATTATTAGCAGCTTCAAAAGGGCTAAATGATAGGTTCAGCCTGTTAAATAAAGGCTATTTAAATCCGGCAGATATTGAATATGAAAATGAAGTAAGGAATATCAAAATAATTAATTTATACAACCGCTTATCCAGAAAAAAGTAGCGGAGTAATTGAGAAAGAATAATAAACCCCTAATTAAAATTAAAAAACTATGGCGTAATTCAAAAAAAACAAACATTAATGGAAACAAGAGGAAGATGCTTCCAACATCTTCCTCACCAGGTTTCCAACCTTTTAATCAGGCGATTAAGGACGCCTGTATAATCACAGAATGCTCACTTTATTAACCCCAAAGCTATGAAAAAACAACGAAATCATAGTATACCATCATTTATTGATGTTACCGGCACATTGAAACTAAAGCAATGTTGCGTTTTGGCGCTTGCCTTGTTAAGCAGTTTCCATTTAATGGCAAACAACAGAATAAATACCAGTTCAATTTTAAGAAATACCGCAATAGAAAATGCGGCAAATGTAAACAAGCACCCGAATGATCCACTTTATACGCTAGATAATAAATCCGCTATCCAAAATATTACTGTCAAGGGAAAGGTAGTGGACGAAAAAGGTGAAAGCCTGCCTGGTGCAAATGTTGTTATTGAAGGCACAAATAAAGGTATTGCAACCGACATTAATGGCGAATACCAACTAAGTGTGCCGGAGGGCAGCACGCTTGTATTTACTTTTGTTGGATATGCTACGCAAAAAATAGTTGTTACCAATCAAACCAGGGTTGATGTAACCATGCAACCCGACCAGGTTGGCAAAAAGCTAAATGAAATAGTTATAGTTGGATACGGAACGCAAAAACGTTCGGATATTACAGGTTCTGTAACTTCTGTACCTAAAGAAAGATTGTCAGAATTACCCGTTACTAATGTAATGCAAGCTATTGAAGGAACAACTGCAGGATTAAATATAGCCGAAAATTCATCTACTCCGGGAAGCTCACCAAAAGTTCAGGTTAGAGGTGCTAATTCTATTAATGCCAGTACATCGCCATTAATTGTAGTTGACGGCGTGCCTTTTAGTAATCTTGGAGGTTCAATGAATGATATTAACCCTAATGACATCGCTTCAATTGAAGTTTTGAAAGACGCCTCGGCCGTAGCCATTTATGGTACCAGGGGCTCAAGTGGTGTAATTCTGATCACAACCAAACGAGGTAAAACAGGTAAACCAACTATCAGGTACAGTGCTTTTGGTGGCCCCGAGTTTCAACACCAAACCCTTACCCCTTTAAACGGACAGCAGTATGTACAAAAATATGTGGATTATAGTCAGCAAATGAACCTGATTCCAAATAATCCGCCTGTGCCTAATTTAAATGAAATTTCAAACTATAAATCCGGAAAAACAACAAATTGGCTTAATGAAATATCGCAGCAGGGATTTATTCAGGATCATAATTTAAGCATCTCTGGCGGAACAGATAACATCAAATATTTTATTTCTGGAGAATATCAGAATGAGAAAGGCGTATTAAAAGGTTACCAGCATCATCGTGCCGCTATCCGGTCAAATTTTGATGCCAATATTACTGATTGGCTTACCGTTGGTACCTCATTGTTTTTTGCCAAAAATAATAATGACGGCGGAACTGCCAATTATAGTCTCGCAATGCAGCAGAGTCCTTACGGACAAGTATATGACGCGAAGGGGAATTATACAATTTATCCGATGTTTCCGGAAACCTTGTATACCAATCCTTTACTGGGCTTGAATACCAATGTGGTTAACCGGTATAATGACCTGAATGGAACATTTTATCTTGAGGTTAAACCGAAATTTATTAATGGTTTAAAATTCAGGGTAAACGCTAATTATACTAACCTTCCAACAATGAATGATACTTACAGTGGCCTTAGTGCCGGAAATACTGTTGGAGGTACTGCAATGATAAACAATACAGGAACAGATAGCTGGTTGGTTGAAAACATTCTTTCGTATAATAAGGACTGGAAAAAGCATCATTTGGATATTACAACATTGTACAGCGCCCAGGAAAAAATATATACTTCATCTACTATTACCGGCAGCACATTTGTGAATGATAATCTATCTTTCAACAATATGGGATCTGCAGGGGTGGTTACCGGCGCTTCTTTTTACAGTCGTGATGCTTTACTTTCACAAATGGGCCGTATCAACTATTCATATGACAGCAAATATCTGTTTACCGCTACCGCAAGGCGCGATGGTTATTCGGCCTTTGGTTCGGCAACCAGTAAATATGGCTTTTTTCCTTCAGTTGCATTAGGATGGAACATATCCAATGAGAATTTCTTAAAAAAAGTAGATCAAATTGATAATATAAAACTACGTCTATCCTACGGAACAAGTGGTAACCAGGCGGTAGGTGCCTATCAAACCATTACTACTCAGGGCATAACTAAATATATTTATAACGGAACACCCACAACCGGGTTAGTATCAAGTGCCTTAAACGTTAACGGTGTACTTGGAAATGTTGACCTAAACTGGGAAAGCACTACAGGGTTAAATTTAGGTCTTGATTATTCCTTATTTAAAAGCCGTATCAGTGGAAGCATTGAAGTTTATTCAACTAAAACTAAAAACTTGTTGTTAAACAGGTTGCTGCCTGCAATTGGCGGCTATCCAAGTTTACTTGATAATTTAGGAAGTATAGCCAATAAGGGTATAGAAGCCACTTTGACCACGGTTAATGTCAAGAGCAATAATTTTACATGGTCAACCAATTTTAACTTTGCTGCAAATCGTAATAAAATCATTTCACTTTATGGAGATAACAAGGACGACCTTGTTAACAAGTGGTTTATTGGTAAACCTCTGGGCGCTATATATGATTATAAATTGGCAGGCGTTTGGCAGGTAGGTCAGGATGCGTCAAAAATTGATCCCGGAGCAAAACCTGGTGATCTGAAATTTGTAGATGAAAACGGCGACGGAAAAATAACATCTGCGGATAAAGTTTACCAGGGCAGCAGTTTGCCTAAATGGACCGGTGGGATGATTAATAACTTTGGGTATAAAAATTATCACTTAAGTATATTTGTTCAAACATCACAAGGATCAATTATCAACAATCCCACTTTAGATCTTCAAAATTATGGTGGGCGTGTAAATATTCCGGTTCAATTAGATAATTATTGGACCGCGGCAAACCAAAGCAACACCCGTCCTTCATTAAGTTATATCAATCCACGGTTGTATGCTTACCCGGTACCTCAAAATTTTACCAGGTTGAAAGATATCACCTTTAGTTATACTTTGCCGCAAGCAATGGCCGACAAGTTAAAGCTTGGAAGTTTAACTGCTTATATCAGCGGACGTAACATTTACACATTTACCAAATGGATTGGTCTTGATCCTGAATTAAGTGTAAATGCCAATCAATCTGGCTCGGCCAACGCTAATTTAAGTTACGGACTATATCCATTAGTAGCATCTTATGTTTTAGGTGTAAATATTAGTTTACGCTAAACCTTTAAATTATAAAACAATGAAAAAGCTTAATATTTTATTAATCGTTATATTGACTTCACTCGGTTTAGCATCTTGTAAAAAGAGTTTTCTGAATGAAAAGTCAGACTCGGCTTATACGCCGACAGTTACACTTAAAGATTCGCTTGGGTTGGATGCCGCAATTGCCGGCCTCCAGGAATCCGTGCGCGAACAGTATACCATGCAATCAACCCAATCCTTATTGTGTATTTTTCAGGTTGGAACCGATGTATGTATAGATGGCAACGGTAATGGTGAAGAATACCCTTATCATAATTATGTTACACTGAATTCGCAGGATCCGGCGGCATTATATTATTGGACCTGGGCATACAGGGTAATTACCAATGCTAATCAGATTATTAAAGGAGCATCTGATAGTTCAACACCACTTAGCACTGTTGGCCGTAATTCATTTTTAGCACAGGCCAAATTTTTCAGGGCCTACGCCTATAATTTCCTGGTTACATTATGGGGAAGCGTTCCGTTGGTATCTCAACCCATAACAGCAGCAAAAACAGACTTTGTAAGGGCTCCTGTAGATACTTTGAATAACTTTATTAATAATGACCTTGTGTTTGCCGGTACTTATCTACCCAATATTGACGCTGTTAAATTGCCGGGGCGAATTAGCGTTGAAGCCGCGCAACAATTACTTGGTGAGGTTTACCTGCGTGAAGGAAAGCCGGACCTTGCCCAAGTTCAACTTTTAAAAGTAATTAACAGTGGTAAATTCTCTATCACAACAGCAAGATACGGAGTTAAAGCAAGCTTACCAGGAGATCCATTTTCGGATATGTTTATTTATGGTAACCAACGCCGAAGAGAAGGCAACAAAGAAGCCATTTGGGTTGAAGAACAGCAATATAATGTTCCGGGAGGATCTTCAAGTTTTGACCAACACAGGCGGGTTTGGGTGCCATCCTCTTACCAGCTTAGCGGAATACTTATTTGCGATTCGCTTGGTGGCCGTGGCCTGGGCCGGTTACGCCTAAGCCCATGGCTTATTAATGGCTTATATACAGGTAATGATATGCGAAATTCGCCATATAGCCTTCGTCGTAATTTTTATTATAACGATCCAACCAACCCTAAATTTGGTCAAAAAGTTATCCCAACCCCTGCTGATACCTTATTTCGTATTGTTCCATACACTACCAAATGGAATTTCTTTATTCCAAGTGACATAAATGGCACCGGCGATTATAAAGATTTAATAATGATGCGTTTGGGCGAAACATATCTTTTACTTGCCGAGGCACAATTTAAACTTGGCCAGCTTGGTCAGGCAGCAACAAGCATCAATGTTTTACGCAGTAGGGCACAAGCTTCTTTGGTAACGGCATCAGACATCACGATGGATTTTATTTTGGATGAACGTGCCAGAGAATTAATTGGTGAAGAAAACCGCAGAATGACTTTGGTAAGAACCGGTACATTGCTGGAGCGTGTTAAAAGATTAAATATTAAAGAAAACACAACTATTCAGCCATATAATACGCTATTACCGATCCCTCAAACAGAAATCAATCTAAATAAAGATGCAGTTCTAACACAAAATACAGGGTATTAATTTTTTATTCGGGAGATAAGTGCCGGCTGGTTTAAGCATGGCACTTATCTCCCGAATTAATATAATGAATATATACAGGTAAAAAGCTACAACATGGAAACTATTAAACTATAACAAGCTATTTACTTATTTAAAAACCCGATCGTTGCATCGGCTATATTCCTTTACTTAATTTCTAAAAATTAAAGTGCTTTATTGGTTATTCAATAATTCAATTTCAAAAGGGGAAATAAACTCTCTACATCATATTTAATGAAAACTATACATATACCATTAATAAATTCGGTAAACCCAAACATTATTATTGAAAACGTATCCCAATTAATGGACTCATTGCCATCGCATCAAATTGATAATGATCCGTGGACCAAACTTAAAATTAATTGTCAAACAAGCTTTTCTATTGCTCATTGTGGCGATGCCATTTTTCTAAAATTTTATGTTAATGAGGATGTTATTAAAACCAATATGCATAAAACAAACGATCCGGTATATAAAGATAACTGCGTTGAATTTTTTGTTTCTTTCGGTTTTGAAAACGAATACTATAATATAGAGGCCAATTGCTTTGGTATTTGCCTTATGGGATATGGGTTAGACAGGACGAATAGAAAGCTTCTGCCTGAAAATATAATTGACAAAATTAAAAGAACTATATTAATTAAATCGGCCGATGAATTAGCTACTACAAATTTTGAGTGGCAAATAACATTGGCTATACCAATTGAAGTATTTACATATACCAATTTAAGCTCGTTTGATAAAAAGCAGGGCCGAGGCAATTTTTTTAAATGTGGCGATGATTTACCCGAGCCACATTTCTTTACCTGGAATATTATTCAAAGTCAGAATCCGGATTTTCATTTGCCTGAATTTTTTGGTGAGTTGCAGTTTGGTTGATATAATTGGTAAACCTTTAACAAAAACACTTACAAATTAATGTAAGTGTTTTTTTGTTAATCGCCCATATGGATCGTTTGGGGTTAATATGTTTACAATAATTAATTACCGTCAGACAGAAATTTCTCTTCGTCTGCAGTTCTTGGAGTGCCAGCCCCATTGGGCAGCCCTTTACCTGTACTGATCAAGTTGCGCAAACTATCCTGTATATAATTGCTCCATGCGTTTCTGCAAATGTCGTAACATTCATATTCGGGAACTAAACCATGGTGAGTAAAACGGATCTGCGTTTTATGGTCCTTTTCAGAAATCTCAAAACTAATTTTTGTACCTATCCATTCGCTTTTATCTTTCGTGAACTTAAAATAGTTATCCATAACAAACCAAACGACTTTTTTGTCAGGAATAACTTCTATTAATTTCATTTTGCAGTTATGGACGTCTTCGAAATGATACGTAAACTCATCATTGAGTTTGTCTGTACTGCCTTCAATTTCTTCTGACCACCATCCACGAACATTATTGATGGCATCGAATACCGCTTTCGGAGTTTGGTCCACCAGCAGCGTAGTGGTAAAGCCTGATGTAGTCATTTTGTTGATGATTTTGGTTATTGATTTATATTTAATATAAAATTACTATCTTATTTTGATAGTTGTTGGGTGTGAAATAGACATTTTAGTGGGTTGATTTGGACAAAGTAAGTATACTCCCGTAGAATATTTGCAGCGTGTAAAAGTGGAAGTTGCAAAAAGAACTTTAGAAAAGGGCAGGAAAAGTATTTTTGAGGTAATGAATGAAGTGGGCTATTCGGATGATAAAGCGTTCAAAGAAGTTTTTAAAAAAATAACAGGCGTGTCTCCGTTGGATTACAGAGCGAAGTTTAAGGAGGTTGTTTTGAGTTAGCGTTAGTTATGGATTTATCAGTCGCATGTAAAGTAATACATATTAATTTATAGTTGGTAGACAATATTTTAACTTGTATTTTTCAAATTTTAATATGTAGTTTTATTATGTTTACTGATAGCCTTGTAAAACATCATTGTTTTTTTTGGGATAAATCAGAAAATAAACCTTACCGTAATTGCTATTACGGATAATTAAATTAGTATAAATGATATACAACTATTGCTTTAGCCCCAAGCTAATTAGATACCTGTTAATTTTATTTTTTATATCTATTGCATACGCTGCTTTTTCAGACTCAAAAACAAATGATCTGTTTGACGATTTAAAACTTGAACTAAATAAAAAGAAAGTTTACGATCATCAAAAAGAGGTGCGTATTCAAAATCTTAAACACACACTTACCAACATACCGCTTTATAATTTTAAGGACCAGTTTAATTTATGCAGCAAGCTGTATGACGAGTATAAGTCATATCAGTATGATTCGGCCTATGTATATTCCGCCAAACTGCAGGAACTGAGCCTCGCAATGCATGATAAACCAAAAGAAGACTTTAGTAAAATACAAATCGGCTTCATACTGCTGTCATCAGGTATGTTTAAAGAAACATTTGACAGCATGCACGGAATCAACGTGCGTAATTTGAACGATAGTATTAAAATGGAATATTTCTCCATTCTTACACGCGCGTATTACGATTTGGCGAGCTATGATAATGACCGGCATTATGCGGTAAATTATAAGGAGCAGGCAAATAAATATATTGATTCGGCTATTGCGCTAAGCAGGCCCGGATCATATGATAATGTGTATTTAATTGGTTTTAAAAAATTCAGGAACGGTAATTATGACGCAGCCATTGTTGATTTTAACAATCTTTTAAATCAGCACAAACTTACTGCGCATCAATATGCAATTGTAACTTCAACTCTGGCCAATGTTTACCTTAATACTCCGCAAAAAGATAAATGTATCGAGTTATTGATAAAAGCTACCATCAGCGACATTAAATCATCTACCAAAGAAACGGTTGCGCTTTTTTGGCTTGCCGAACTATTATATAAAGAAGGTGATATTAAAAATGCTTATACAGCCCTGCAAAATGCGCTTGCCGATGCTGATTTTTATGGCGCAAGACAGAGAAAAGTTCAAATAGGTACATTATTGCCTATAGTGGCATCAGAGAAATTAGCGTTTATAGAAAGGGAAGAAAACCGATTTATTATTTTTTTAAGCCTAATAACATTACTCGCTATATTGGTTATAGTGACATTAGTTATACTTTTTAAACAACTAAGGAAGTTAAAAGCCAAAGAAAAGATAATTGATGATAAGAATATCCAACTGGAAAAAATTAACGAAAAATTACTGGAAGGAACAAAAATAAAAGAAGATTACATTGGCTATTTCTTCAATGTTATATCCGGCTATATTTTGCAATTAGAACGTATAAAAAGATCTGTTGACACCAAACTGGCTATCAAAAAATATGATGACATCCAGATAATGGCCGATAAGATCAATATTAAAAAGGAGCGTGATACCTTGTTTTATACTTTTGATCATGTATTTATAAAGATATTCCCCAATTTTATTGAAGAATTTAATTCCCTGTTTAATAAGGATGACCAAATATGGCCCAAAGAGCATGAGGTTCTAACCACAGATCTGCGGATATTTGCTTTAATGCGTATGGGCATTAGCGATAATGAGACTGTAGCCAATATATTAGAGTATTCTGAAAAAACAATTTACGTATATAAAATGCGTATCAAGGCCAGGGCGCTGGTTCACGGCGATAGTTTTGATCATCGTATTATGGCTATTAAAGCTGTTGATATTACCGGCAAACCTTAATTCTATTCTTATTTGTGAATTTTCGCCAATATTGGGTAGCTTTTCTTATGCTAAAAACGATATGATTCGTTAAATAAAGTAAAATTTAAATTAAATTTTTTCCAAAAGATATTTTTTCAAATAGCTTATTATTAGTATTTTAAAAAAAATAAAGGGCATTTTTTTATAAATTTTTTGTAAATAAATAGGTTGCCGAAGATATCCCACCTTATTTTGTATTGTCATAAAAAATTATCAAGCGCAATAGGCCATGATATAATTGTGACACCATAAACCAAGTATAAAAAATTTCCTGGGGCATAAATTAAAATGATTTTATGACACCGCCTGTTAATGCAGCATTATGGTGCAATACACGCGGATTAAGATTTAAATAGTTTTTGTCGCCAGAAAAAAAATAAACTAATACAAAATTAACTGATTATGATAAAACAACACTACTCCACTTAAGGCGAAGAGTTTATAACAATGGCTTGATTGTTTACCAATTGCATTCCGCCATTCTGTTTAAATTATAAACCAGCAACAGCTTACCAACTAAAAATAAATTAAATGAGAAAAATATATATAAAACAGTATTTGCTATTATGTGCATTTTTAATGCTAACATCGATTGCATTTGCGCAAACAGCGATTATTTCAGGTACAGTGATTGATGAAAACAATCAGCCGCTTCCTGGAGCATCCGTAGTAGTAAAAGGAAGCCAAAACGGTATAGCTACAGATGTAAATGGAAATTACAAGTTATCAGTAACTAATGGTTCTGTTACTATTGTAGCAAGCTTTATAGGCTACCAGCCAATTGAAAGAACGTTAACTGTTACAGGTAATGTTACTTCGGATTTTAAATTAGCTCCTGACGCGAAAAGCCTTGGCGAAGTAGTGGTAATTGGTTATGGTACGGCAAAAAAATCAGACCTTACCGGTGCAATAGCTACAGTTACTGCCAAAGATTTTAACCAGGGCGCGGTTACTACGCCCGAGCAATTGATTCAGGGTAAAGTAGCAGGTGTATCTATCATTTCAAACAGTGGGGCTCCTGGTTCAGGCAGCACAATCCGTATCAGAGGCGGCGCATCAGTAAATGGCAGCAATAACCCATTGATAGTTATTGATGGTGTTCCACTGGATAACCCCCGTAATACTGATGGTACTTCGAGAATTTCGGGTGTTGCTGATCCGTTAAGTTTGATTAACCCAAATGATATAGAATCGTTTAATATATTGAAAGATGCATCAGCCGCTGCTATTTATGGTAACAGGGCATCAAACGGAGTTATATTGATCACCACTAAAAAAGGCAGGGCAGGAAAACCTGTAATAAACTTTAGTACACAATTTTCGGTAGCAACTTTACCTAAGGAGGCCCCGGTACTAAGCCCGGATCAGTTTCGCACGTATGTAAGGGCGAACGACACTACTTCAAGCAAAAAATACATCAGCTTATTAGGAAGTGCAAATACCGACTGGCAAAAACAGATATATCAAACATCATACAGTACAGATAATAATTTAAGCTTATCAGGTACTACAGCTAAAGATAAGTTACCTTACCGGGTTTCTGTTGGATATACAGACCAGAATGGTATATTAAAAACAAGTTCATTAGAACGTTATACAGGTGCCATAAACTTAAGTCCAAGCTTATTTACCGATCATTTAAAAATCAATTTTAACTTTAAAGGCGCGCAGGTAAAACAACGTTTTGCTAAAGAAACCGCCATAGGCAACGCGGTTAGTTTTAACCCTACGTTACCTGTTTACTCCGGGAATAACAATTATGGTGGTTACACGCAAATATTAGATGCTACTAATACGCCAAGCGGCCTTAAATCACTGGCGCCATTAAACCCGCTTGGTTTATTAGAACAGGACAATAACAGGAGCACGGTTTACAGGGCTATAATTAGTTTAGCTATCGACTACAAACTTCATTTCTTTCCAGACCTGCATGCAAATGTGAATGTATCATATGATGCATCAAAAGGTTCAGGTTCTGACGTAATTCCGGCTGATGCGGCTTCAAATATAGATGTGCTGCAAAACGGAAAATACTATAACGGTAATTACAGCCAGTATAACCAAACCAACGGTAACAAACTTTTTGAAGGATTTTTGAGCTACTCCAAAGATATACATGCTATAAAAAGTCATGTTGATGTAGTTGCGGGTTATTCGTTCCAGGATATTAAAGCAACAACCTATAATTTCCTTTCTTATTTTTCTGATGGAACTGTGAAAGCAAGTTCGGCATTTAACTATCCGTATAGTATACAGGAAAGCCAGCTTACTTCCGGGTATGCAAGGTTAAATTATGTATATGATGAAAAATATTTATTAACCGGCACAATCAGGAGTGATGTTTCTACACGTTTTGCCCCCGGTATCAGAACCGGAAATTTCCCATCGGTTGCTTTTGCATGGCGAATTAACAGGGAAGATTTTCTTAAAGACAATCAAACCCTGTCAAACCTTAAACTGCGTTTGGAATACGGCGTTACCGGTAACCAGGACGGAATTGGCAATTATGATTACTTATCGCCTTACAGCTTAAGTAATACTACAGCACAATACCAGTTTGGTAGTAACTATTATCAAATGTACCGCCCGGCTGCTTATTATTATGGCAGAACCTGGGAACAAACATCCACAGCAAATGTGGCTTTTGACTATG
Source organism: Mucilaginibacter sp. (assembly GCF_028288205.1). Taxonomy (GTDB): domain Bacteria; phylum Bacteroidota; class Bacteroidia; order Sphingobacteriales; family Sphingobacteriaceae; genus Mucilaginibacter. Next base: position 64,341 of record NZ_JAQBOD010000006.1, on the reverse strand, counting down.
GTTTCCTGAATGATCGTATAACAGGTAGCTTGGATTACTACTACAGAAAAACTAAGAATTTACTTGCCACCATTGGTCAGCCGGCCGGAAGCAATTTTGGTAACCAAATTACAGGTAACGTAGGTAATATGGTTGACCAGGGCTTAGAGTTTAGTATTAATGCCCGTATTATTGATACTAAAGATATATCATGGAGCGCAAACCTGAATGCGACTTATGATAAAAACAAGATCACCAATTTAACATTGGTAACAACCCCTGATTTTCCCGGATTGCAGGTAGGCGGTATATCAGGTGGTACAGGCCAAACTATTCAAATTGACCAGGTAGGCTATCCGAAAAATTCTTTTTATGTGTACCAGCAAGTATATGCTGCAAACGGGCAACCACTTGATGCCGTATTTGTTGACAAGAATAAAGATGGTTTATTGAATAACAAAGATCTGTACATCAATCATAGTCCTGATCCAAAAGAATACTTTGGTTTCAGCTCTGATTTTAGGTATAAGCTGTGGAGCATAGGTTTTGTTACCCGCGCCAGTCTTGGAAACTATGTATATAATAATGTAGCTTCAAATACAGGTATACAGCGTAATATTACTAATCCGCTCGGTTTTATTAACAATGGGTCATCAGATGTTCTTAAAAGTGGTTTAACAGGTAATGGCAGTAATGACCTGTTATCAGACTATTACATACAAAATGCCTCATTCTTCAGAATGGATAATGCGCATATAGGATATAATTTTGGAAAAATATTCAAAAATACCGGCGATCTGAGGATAAGTGCAAATGTTCAAAACGTATTTGTTATTACCCAATACAAAGGCGTTGATCCTGAACTTAGTAACGGTATTGATAATAATCTTTACCCAAGGCCCAGAACTTATGTATTGGGTGTAAATCTTAGCTTATAAACTTTTGCTTAATTGCTTAAAAAGAAATAAAATGAAAAGAAATTTAATCATAATATTATTAGGTACTGGCTTATTAGGGGTCAGCTTAATGTCCTGTAATAAGAATAAAATTATCACACCAAATGACGCGGTAACTTCAGCCCAGGTATATAGCACGGCAGCAGGTTATAAACAAGCTTTGGCTAAAGTATATGGCAGCTTTGCGCTTACCGGCAACACCGGCCCTTCAGGCAGCGGTGACGTACAGGGAATAGATGAGGGTACTTCTGATTTTTTCCGTCTGTTCTGGTGCGCGCAGGAATTACCTACTGATGAAGCGGTTATTGCATGGGGCGACCCTGGCGTACCCGATTTTCATGTAATGAATTGGTCATCGTCAAACCCTATTTTAACTGGGTTGTATTACAGAAGTTTATACCAAATTACTTTATGTAATGATTTTATCAGGCAGGCATCAGATGCTAATTTAAGCAGTCATGGCATATCAGGCGCTGATGTTACAAATATCCATTATTATGTGGCCGAAGCGCGTTTTTTACGCGCTTATCAATACTGGGTTTTGATGGATCTGTTTGGTAACCCGCCTTTTGTTACTGATGCAACTGTGGTGGGTTCTACAATACCTGCACAAACCACACGTGCCGTACTTTTTACTTATGTTGAAAGTGAATTGAAAACTATTGGCGGTTCATTGGCTGCACCGCTTACAAATGAATATGGCCGCGCCGACCAGGCTGCTGCATGGGCACTGTTGGCACGTTTGTACTTAAACGCAGGTGTATATACCGGAACACCCAGGTATACAGATGCTATAACGTACGCTCAAAAAGTAATAGCTGCAGGTTATACATTAATACCAAAATATGATAACCTGATGCTGGCAGATAATAATGTAGGTAACACTGAAGCCATTATGACCATTAATTATGATGGTGCAAAAACACAGGGATATGGAGGTACAACATTTTTAAAGAATGCTCAATTAGGTGGCAGCATGCCAACACCATTATATGGAACTAATCAGAAATGGGCGGGTATAAGAGTAACAAAAAATATAGTTAACCTTTTTCCGGCTCCGCAGGATACCTCATTAACCTATTTTCCAAACAATAAAAATATAGACACCCGTGCTGAGTTTTGGACACGCGGCCAAAGTTTGGATATAAATGATGTTACCTCATTTACTGATGGCTACGCGGTTAATAAATTCAGAAATGTTACTGCCACCGGTGCTACCGGAACAGACTTGACTTACTCTGACATAGACATGCCATTATTCCGTTTATCCGAAATGTATCTTATATACGCTGAAGCCGTACTACGCGGCGGTACAGGGGGCGATAATGTGACAGCTTTAAATTATATTAACAAAATTCGCACCCGGGCATACGGAAGTATTGCCGGTAATATAACATCAGCACAATTAACCACCAGCTTTATCCTGGATGAAAGAGCCCGCGAATTGTATTGGGAAGGTTTAAGGCGTACTGACCTGATTCGTTATGACCAATTTACCACCGCTACTTATGTGTGGCCATTTAAAGGTGGTGTAAAAGCAGGCACAGGGGTAGCTTCGTATCGTAACCTTTATCCAATACCTGATCAGGATAGAGCAGTTAACCCAAATCTTAAACAAAACACAGGATATTAATTATAAACGAAATTATAATGAAAAAATCTTTAGTAAAATTTTTAGCTTTTGGCAGTATAGTGCTGGTCTCATTAGCTTCCTGTAAAAAAAGTGACACCCTTGTAGTAACAAATGGCGGTACAGCCGGTACATTAAGTACTTCGGTAACAACTATGGTTTTGGATAAAGCTAAGCTCAATGATACAACCAAAGTGATCTCCTTTAACTTTACCAACGCCAATTATGGTTACACCAGCGCTACAACCAATACGCTGCAAATTGACCTGGCAAGCGATAACTGGGCAAAGCCACAATCAGTTACCATAAGTAATAAGCTGCTTTCGCAAGGTTTTTCAACAATGGATTTTAATTCCCTGTTGTTAAAACTTGGTTTAACTGCTGGTGCGTCTTCACAAGTATCAGCACGTATTGCATATTCGGTTGGTACCAGTGTGAAACCCGTTTATTCAAATGTGGTAACCCTTACATTAACTCCGTTTAATTTAACTTCATTTCTTTATGTACCGGGTGCTTACCAGGGATGGAACCCTGCAACTGCAGATAGCATATTATCAGCTACAAGCAATGGTATTTATACAGGTATTATTAATTTCACCGCCGGTAATCTTGGTTTTAAAATTACTCCGGCTAAAACCTGGACAAACTCTTACGGGGCAAACGGTGCAACTGTAGTTTATAATGGTGGTAGTGATATTACTGCTCCGGCTGCAGGGTTAACCTGGGTAACGTTAAATTTAAATACTAATACAATCACTTTTGCACCGGTTGCTTACTATTATAGCATAATTGGCGATGCTACACCAGGTGGTTGGGGAAGTGACACCGATATGAAATATGATAACGGCAACCAGTTTTGGACAATAACATCGCCATTTACTGCCGCTGCTGGTCAGGCATTTAAAGTTAGAAGAAATCATGACTGGGGAACCAGCTATGGCACAATCGCTACACCTAATGGGGTTGATCTGACATCGTCCAACGGTGGCAATATTTCGGTTACAGTTGCCGGTACTTATAAATTTAACTTTAGTGTTAATGCTACAGATGGAACCAAGGCAACTTACACCATGATTAAACAATAAAATATATATTAACTGATCTCATCCTATACTGGTCCGCTGTTAGCAGCGGACCAGTATTTAACTGATTGCAGCATTTTTTTAACTGTGTTTTGCAATGATAATATGTTATGCCATAACGGATAATGATCAATTATCCATTAAATATATAAATAATGAAGCTTAAATATCGCCACCTGGCTACCGTATTATTATTACTAACAATACACTTTTCAATATCTGCCCAAAATAACCCGGTGAAAAGCCCCGGCAATGTTAAAAATGTAACAATTGAAGACCAACAACTAAACATAGTTACAGATAACGCTTTTGCACAGGTTACCGTTTACAGTGCTAATGTGATCCGTATCAGATTAAACAAGCAACAGCTTGCTGCCGATTTTTCATACGCGGTAATTTCCCGTCCGCAAAAAACTAAAGTTAAAATATCACAGGATACACACCAGATTAGCATCATAACAGATTCGTTAAAAGCTATTATCAGCAAAACACCCTTCGCGGTTAGTTTTTATACAGCAGATGGTAAGGTTATTAATGAAGATGAAACCGGTCTGAATACTTCATGGGTGAACGAATCGGTGACAACTTATAAAAAAATGCAGGAAGGCGAACGCTTTATAGGTTTAGGTGAAAAAACCGGGAACCTTGATCGCCACGGAAGCGGGTATACTAACATAAATACAGATGTATATGGATATTCTGCAGAGCAAGATCCTATTTATTCAACCATACCATTTTATATCGGGATACATCATGATTTAAACTATGGTATTTTTTTGGACAACACCTATCAAAGCGATTTTAATTTTGGCGCAAGCAATAACCGTTTCTCATCATTTGGCGCACGTGGCGGCGAAATGAATTATTATTTTATTTACCATAAACATGTTGCCGATATAATTACATCATACACCGCTTTAACAGGCCGTATGAAAATGCCGCCGCTATGGAGCCTGGGTTATCAGCAAAATCGTTACAGCTATTATCCTGAAACGGAGGTTTACCGTATTGCGCAAACTTTGCGCGAGAAAAAACTACCCGCTGATGGTATTACTTTAGATATTCATTACATGGATAAATACAAAGTATTTACGTGGGATAAAAACCGTTTTCCTGATCCTAAAAAAATGACAGATAAACTAAAAGATATGGGCTTTAAGGTTACGCTGATAGTTGATCCGGGTGTGAAGGTTGAAAAAGGCTACGGTACTTATGAGCGCGGATTAAAAGAAGATATTTTTGCCAAATACCCCGATAGCACTAATTATACCGGCGAAGTATGGCCCGGCTGGTGCTATTTTCCTGATTTTACCAATCCTAAAGGACGTACCTGGTGGGGAAACGAAATTAAGAAGTATGGTGATGACGGCATTAGCGGGATATGGAATGACATGAACGAAATTTCTACCTGGGGACAGAAAATGCCTGATAATATCATATTTGATTATGAGGGTCGCAAGGCTTCGCATTTACAGGCCCGCAATGTATACGCTTTGCAAATGGCGCGCGCAAGCTATGAGGGAGCCCGCGCGGCATTCGGCAAGCGTCCGTTTGTGTTAACACGATCAGGTTATGCCGGTTTCCAACGCTATTCTGCTATGTGGACAGGGGATAACCGCGCCGAAGATAGCCATATGCTGGCAGGCGTGCGTTTATTAAATAGCCTGGGCCTTAGTGGTATACCTTTTACAGGGATGGATATAGGTGGTTTTACCGGTAATGGTTCAACATCATTATTTGCACGTTGGATACAGATAGGTGCGTTTAACCCTTATTTCCGTAATCACACCGGGGTTAATACCAAAGCAGCAGAGCCATGGACATTTGGCGAAGAAGTGCTGGAAATTTCAAGGAATTACATTAACCTGCGCTACAAGCTGTTACCATACCTGTACAGCACTTTTTATGAGGCCACGCAGAATGGGCACCCGGTAATGCGTTCATTGGCTATTGATTATACACACGACAATGATATTTACGATACACAGTTCCAAAATCAATATCTTTTTGGGCACGCGTTTTTAGTAATGCCGTTTGAAGGGTCTGCAACTTTCGGTAAGGTTTATTTTCCGGCAGGTAAATGGTATGACCTTTATACCGGAGAGGTACAAAATGGTAATCAACAAAAAGTATTGCAGTTAAGTACACATAAGCTGCCTGTTTATGTAAAAGAGAGCAGTATTATCCCGATGCAGTCATTGGTGCAAACTACAGCGCAACAACCCACTGATACACTTATTATAAACATTTACCAGGGAACTCAAAACAACAGTTTTACCTATTATGAAGATGATGGCGAAAGTTTTGCTAATGAAACCGGTGCTTATTATAAACGCCTTATCAGTTATAATGCTGCCAAAAAAACAATCACTTTTGATAAGGCCGATGGTTCGTTAAAGTCTAAGTTCCATAACATTAAATTGATCTTTCATGGATTTGAAGGGCCGTTAAAACTTAACGGAAAACTGGTTAGCTTTAATGACGATTTTGTATCTATGTTAACACCACTTACAAAATTTGATCCGCAAGGCAATGCTAACCCGGTTGAAGGCGAAAAGGTTAAGAGTATGATTATCAAAAATACAAGCGATTTATTTTCAATAAGTTATTAATAGCACAATGAAATTAAGATTAGTAATTACAAGTGGTTTAATTCTAATCACAAGAAGTATTTGGGCTCAAATACCTGCTTTAGAGCGGGTAGAGCCTGCTTCATGGTGGGTTGGGATGAAAAACCCAAAAGTACAGCTTATTGTTCATGGCAATAATATTGCAAGCAGCACAGTAAGTCTTACTTATACAGGAGTTAAACTAACTGCCGTACATAAAGTAGAAAACAACAATTATTTGTTTCTTGACCTGGATATCACTGCATCTGCAAAACCCGGTCAATTTAAAATACTATTTAAAAAGCCGGCAGGGCAGGTGCTGAGTTTTAATTACAAACTAAATCAGCGTGACCGTTCACCTAACCGTACGCAGGGTGTAACCAATAAGGACCTGATTTACCTGATCATGCCGGATCGTTTCTCGAACGGTGACCCCGCAAACGATTCAAAAACGGGTATGCGGGAAATGAAGGTAAATCGCGACTCTATGTATGCCCGGCATGGCGGCGATATACAGGGTATTATTAACCATTTAGGCTATTTAAAAGATCTGGGTGTAACAGCCGTATGGCTTACCCCCGAAATTGAAAACGATGAGCCACGGGCCTCTTATCATGGTTACTCAGTTACCGATCATTACAAGATCGACCCTCGTTATGGTACCAATGAGCTTTATAAAACATTTGTTGAGAAATGTCATGCTTTGGGCCTTAAAGTGGTTAAGGACCTGGTGCATAACCATGTTGGCACCGAACATTGGTTCATAAAGGATATGCCCATGAAAAGCTGGGTGCATCAATGGCCAAAATACACGCAATCAAATTTCAGGGATGCTGCCGTAATGGACCCGCATGCCTCGCCAATGGATAAAAAGATTATGCTTGATGGCTGGTTTGACCATCACATGGCCGATTTGAATGAAAACAACCCTTATGTACAAAATTATTTAACCCAAAACCATATCTGGTGGATAGAATATGCCGGGGTTGATGGCTTTCGTTTAGATACTTATCCTTACAATGATGCGGCCTATATGGCTGATTGGGCAAGGAAAGTAAAAGCAGAATATCCTCACTTTTCCATTTTTGGCGAAACGTTAGTGTGGTCAGTTGCTAACCAGGCTTATTTTACACAGGGTAATACGGTAAACCGGGGCTTTGATACACAATTACCCGGCGTTACAGATTCGCAAATAAAAGATGCTATTGCCGAAGCATTGAATGGCAAAGATGGCTGGACCGATGGTGTTCATCGGCTCTATTCCGTACTGGCGCAGGATTTTATGTACCAGGACCCAACCAGGAATGTGGTTTTTTTGGACAATCATGACATGAGCCGTTTCTACTCGATAGTAAAAGAAGATTTTACCAAATTCAAATCAGGTATGGCGCTGTTATTAACTATGCGTGGTATCCCGCAAATGTATTATGGGGATGAAATATTAATGAAGAATTTATCCAATCCTGATGGTTTGGTGCGGCTTGATTTTCCCGGCGGATGGTCTGATGATAAAGAAAACAAATTTACCGCCAAGGGCAGAAGCGACAAGGAAAATGAGGCTTTTGATTATATCCGAACGTTGGCTAACTATCGTAAAAACACAACTGCCCTGCAAACGGGTAAGTTAATGCAGTATATACCTCAAGATGGTGTTTATGTATATTTTAGGTATGATACTGAAAAAACAGTTATGATAATTTACAATGGTAATGATAAGCCTGCAAACCTCCATACCGATAGATTTAGTGAACGTATGGCCGGATTTAATACCGCCATCAACGTTATAACCAATGAGCATATATCAGATATTAAAGAGTTCATCATTCCTGCAAAAGCAACTTTTGTTTTCGAACTAAAAAAATAAAATAGCTTTTATGAATATTAATAACGCACGGATAGCATTTTTTTTGGTTGCAATTTTCGGGGTGATGGGTATGGGTTGCAGCAAAAAAAATCCGGCTATTACTCCTGTTAGTTCAACCACTACTACCATAATAGCTAACAGCAAAGCATTGCCAACAGGCGCCATTGATGGGGTGACTTTTATTAACGCTGGTACTTCGGTTATTTTTAATATTTACGCTCCGGGCAAAAAATCAATTGCTGTTATTGGCGATTTTAATAACTGGGTTGGTACTGCTATGAATGAAACGCCCGACGGCAACCGTTGGTGGATACAGATAGACAATATCGACCCAAATAAAGAATATGCCTATCAGTATTTGGTTGATGGTACGTTAAAAGTTGCAGATCCGTATACCGAGAAAGTATTAGATCCATCAAACGATAGTTATATACCTGCCAGTGTATACCCTAATTTAAAAGCATATCCTGCCGGGCAAACCGGCATTGTAAGTATTTTCCAGGCAAACCAGCCAGCCTATAGCTGGAAAGTAACCTCATTTACCCGGCCGGCACAAAAAAACCTGGTGATATATGAATTATTTGTGCGCGATTTTGTAGCAACCCACAGCTATCAAACATTAACAGATACCTTAAGCTATTTGGCAAACCTGGGTGTAAATGCAATTGAATTAATGCCTGTAAATGAATTTGAAGGCAATTCATCATGGGGATATAATACAAACTTTGGTTTCGCGCTTGATAAATATTACGGAACTAAAAATGCTTATAAAGCATTTATTGATGCTTGCCACGCAAAAGGTATTGCCGTTATACAGGATATTGTGTTGGAAGATCAGTTTGGTTCTTCGCCAATGGTACAGTTATATGCAACCTCAACGGGCTCGCCATCAGCCAATAACCCCTGGTTTTCTACCACAATTACGCACCCTGATGGAGTGGGTTATCAGCTTAATCATCAAAATGCCGCTACACAGTATTACGCCAAAAATGTAATGAAGTATTGGATGCAGGAATATCATATTGATGGTTTTAGGTTTGATCAATCTAAAGGCTACACACAAAATGTTACAACTACTGAAGCTGCCTGGGCTAACTATGATGCAAGCAGGGTAGCCCTTTGGGAAAATTATAACAATTACATGAAAAGCATTGATCCGGGCTTTTATGTGATTTTAGAACATTTTGCTGATAATAGTGAACAAAAGATACTGGCAGATCAGGGGATGATGATGTGGACAAATTTAAGCTCTCCCGCTGATCAGGCTACTATGGGTTATCCAACCGGTCCGGTGTGGGATCTTTCCGGGTTGTTTTATGATGGTTATGGATTTACCACGCCTTATAACCTGGTAGCTTATTTTGAAAGCCATGACGAAGAACGCAGTATGTTTAAAAATGAAACCTATGGCAATATTTCTGGCAACTATAGTACTAAAGATATCCCAACAGCATTAAAGCGCGAGGAGATGTTAGCTGCCTTTTTATTTTCATCTCCCGGTCCTAAAATGCTGTGGCAGTTTGAAGAATTAGGGTATGATATCAGCATAAATCAAAATGGCAGGCTGGGCGAGAAGCCAATTTTATGGAACTATAATTCTGACATAAACAGGAGGCACCTGTATAGTATCTACGCTAAGCTGATTAAAATGAAGATTAATAATGTTGTATTTGCTACAACAAACTTTAAGTATAACCTTACCGGCGCGGTTAAAACCGTGCAACTGCTTGATAACGCTGTAAATGTTGAAATTGCAGGTAATTTTGATGTAGTAAACCAAACAGCCAATATAAATTTTCCATCCACAGGTACATGGTATGATAATATGACGGGTGCAAGCATTAATGTAACTTCTCTGCCCTATACAATGACACTTAGCCCCGGCGAATACCATGTTTACAGCTCTAAACTATTAAATTAAATTTAAGCGTTTAGTGATTAAATTCGATATAGAAATCGGTTCCCCTGTGAAGTAAGTAAATGCAGCAATAAACCTATACCCGTTAAATGTTATTACTGTACTGTACCATGTACACGTTGATACACCCTGGTACACCAAAAATTGCAATGAACTAAAAATCAACATATTAAATAGTTGCCAAATAAACTAACTATTAAATTAACGTGTTTACCGATTTAAAATTAAGCAGCAAGCTCCTGTTTAATATGGTTACCATTTAAATGGTAAATATATTGCAGGATGGTCACATTATTTAGAGGATTTTCAGTAGATTTAATACGTTAAATCTTATTCATTGGATTATGTTACGACGTTTACAGAACCGGGTCAACATTTACTTCCAACCCATTTTTTTATTGCTGCTTATCGGGTTTCTGGTTACAGGCAGTATGATACAGAAAGATAATTACCTTATCACCACCAAATACACTCCTTCAGGCCTCATTGACTGGGAAATCAATATGAATAATGCCCGGAGAGATTCCATTTTGAAGGAATGGCAGGAGAGTTTTAAAAAAAATCAGATTTATACCAGTAATGCTAATTATCCAAAAACAGTAACAGGTATTGAGACAGTTATTTTGCGTAACAATGCTGATTATGGTTTTATCGTGTTTTATGTTGGGCTCCTGCTCATTTTAATTACACGGATAGGTAGTCAAAGGGCTAATCCCCGTAAAATTGTCATCCCTCAGCGTATGGTTTTTGCTCTGGTGGTTTTGACTTTACTGACAGGGCTGATGGATGTTTTCATAAATATAGGGACCGGCCGCGCGCTGCTGCATTTCCGGCTTAAAGAACCATTGCCCGATGCATGGACCATTGGCATCTTTGCATGGATAAAGTATCTGCTGCTAACCATCCTTATTGTTAAGCTATTAATTGAGGCCTTTAAGCTTGACAAACCCCGGTTTTGGCTCGAATTCGTATCCAGATGGCTGGGGCAATTACGCTTCTATGCATGGCGGTTCCGTATTGTGCTACTTACTCTTTTGGTCTTTTTCCTGGGGCTTTTTAGTAACCAGGTGCAGGATCTGTTGCTTTCAATCAATACATCGCGCATGGCCAGCTTTTATTTCTTGTTATCAACTACCCTGGTAGCCCTGATGTGCTGGCATTTACCAAAACCAATTGATAATGCACGTGATATTACCTACAGGAGTTTTTTCATGGGGCCAGTGGACTTTAAGAGAGTCCGCGTGTCAGTAAGCCGCAGGCCCTCAGGAAAAGTGGGTATCGGGCGGTTACTGGGAGCTGCCGGGTTTCTTATACCCGCTACAGGTATCCTGCAAACGATGAATTCTTACCATATTGATTATCGGCTAAATGGTATATATCCAATAGTTATCCTGGTGGCAATGCTGTCGTTTTATGCAATTGTATTGCAGTATCGCTGGATTGACCGCCTTTATAAAAGCGGTGGCCGGGTAATTAAATGGCGCTACTTGCTAAGTATGGCTATCTTGCTGTTCCCTTTGATAATCTGGGGATGGGGTTATGGCAAACAGAACCGCGAACCTTATTTTCTTGCTTATTTATCACTCGACCTGGTCTTTTTATCGGCGATATTTATGATCACCGCCACCTTGCGTACCAGCGTACCGGCTATTGCCAAATGGCATGTAGCACCCTGGATTACTTTTAGTGGGCTGGCCGCTTTCATTTTTTTTGTCTCATGCAATTTTCCCTCTTTTTTAAATGATGTTACCCGTTATAACCGTTTTTATACTACACCGGTGGTATTATGCGCTATGGCAGGTTATTTACTGTTTTTCTCGTTTTTGCTCTTTACCGGCAAAAAAATCGGGATCGGCCTGATTACTATCTTGCTCTTGTTTACCCTTTACCGATCAGTAAATACAATTACACCTTATCATGAAACTTATATTCAAAAGCAAAAGAATTACCATAAATCACTGGATTCTTTAGACAATTATACAGAACAATGGTTAAACAGTCGTAAGCAGGAAATTAAAACCTTTATTCTCCTGCATCCAAATCAGCCTTATCCTGTGTTTTTTGTAAATGCTTACGGCGGTGGCATCCGGGCCACAGTTTGGGCTACTATGGTTATAGGTACATTGGATAGTTTGTTAAAGAGCGGGCATAAAGACGATGCCAATGCAGCCGATTTTCAGCATTATGTTTTTTCTTATTCAGGGGCATCCGGCGGTACCGTCGGTTTATCATTACTTTGCGGCGCCCGTTATCAATATAGGCAAAACACAAGTAATGATACAGTTTTTTACCCGGTAAGTTCGCTCTCCATTTATCGGAATGATTATTTTACCTCTACTATGGTTGGATTGCTGGGAAGAGATATGCTGGCGTCTTCACTGGGAATAGCACCCTGGCCAGACAGGGCAAGATTAATGGAACAGGACTGGGAAAGACATACCAATGGCCATCACATAAATCTTGGGGTTACCATGGGTGAACTTTGTAAGGGTAACTACTACGAGGTGCCATTGCTTTTTGCCAATATTTTTGATGTGGATAGTGGAAAAAAGGGTATAGTAGCGCCGGTATTACTTGACAGCCTTGATTTTCCGGCAACTATTATGTTGGAACAGGAAATTAAAGACCCGGGCGACCTGCGCCTGAGCACGGCGGCCTTTCTAAGTGCCAGGTTCCCTTACATAAGCCCCACGGCTAAGTTAAACGGACAGCATCACTTTACTGATGGAGGTACCTGGGACAATTCGGGTGCAGAAACTTCACTTCAAGTGTTGAACGTGTTTGAAAGGGTACGCAAAAAGTTGATAAAGCAAGATCCCATATTTAATCATATCCAGCCTCAATTCCTATCGCTTCCTAATTCTGTACTGGCGACAGACCCAATTGGTAAGCCGGGTAATTTATTTGAGCCCCTGGCGCCACCTGCCGGGATATTGAACAGCAGAATAGGCTATATGAAAAAAGCCGATGGCTGGAACTATTCTCTTTCCCGAATAAATCATTATGGCTTTTATCAATTCAGGCCCACAGCCGAGAATTTACCTAATACCCGTATATGGCCGGTATTACCGCTTGGCTGGCAGATGTCGGAGTATGCAATGACCAAGATGCGGATCAGTGTATTAAGAGATAGCTCGGCAATTGACAAGGTATTGGCACGTTTTGGAATGGTAAGAAAAAAGAAGAATTAGTAATTTTGATAATGAGCAATTAAACTAAATATTTCCAACAAATGAGTAAAAGAATTGCACAACTAAGCTTATCAAAGTTTGCTGACCTGTATGCGGATAAACTGATTGGCCCTGATTTTTTTATAACTAACGAAAAACAACTATTGGGGTTGAGCGAATACCCCTATCGTTCTGATGGCTACATCATTGGTATTTGTACAAGGGGGAAAGCAGAAGTAGAGGTAAACCTGCAGGTTTACCAGGCCAGGGCAGGTGCTATGCTTTTGGCAACGCCCTTTCATATTTTAAGGATTTATAACAGTAGTGATGATTTTTTATGCAGATTTATTGTTTTTTCTAAGGCTTTTTTAACGGAGAATAATGTTAACAGCCATTTCCTGGAGTCATTTAGCTATTTCAAGAGCGAGTCCCTCCCGGTTATTTATCCTGATCATCAGGACGCGAAGATGCTGCTTGAGGTCTATCTGTTAATACAGCAAAAATTAGAACGCGAAGAGCATCCGTATCGCCAGGAAATATCCCGAAGTATTTTAACTACGTTGCTTTATGAAGTAGAATTTATTTACGAAAAACAACATGTAATTTTAAAGAGTAAGCAGAACCGTAAACAGGAATTAAATTTACTTTTTCAGAACCTGATTTTTCGTCATTATAAAGAACACAGGAATGTCCAATTTTATGCCGATGCACTTTTTGTGTCGTCTAAACATTTAACAGAAACCATTAAAGAAGTAACCGGCAGAACATCTGGTGAATGGATAGAAGATGCTGTAATTTTGGAGGCGAAAGTATTATTAAGAAACCACGAGATCAGTATCGCACAGGTAGCCGAAAATATTCATTTCCCTGATCAATCTTCATTTGGGAAATATTTTAAAAAACATACAGGTCTGTCGCCCTCTGATTACCGGATGATATCTACCCATTAAAATTCTTAGTTAAATGTTGATTGGGTTAACCTTAATCAACAAGCCCCGCTTCTTTCCGACTTTTTGACTAATATCCCCGCATTGCAGGCCTTTTATTCATCTAAAAAGGATTCTAATTTTACTTCATATCAATATAAAAACTAAAAAAGACTATTACCGGGCTTTATAGTATAAAATATAGTTCGGCGAATTAAAAATCTTATTAATTATCAGCGCTTATAGTTATGAATGATATTGAATCTGTAAAAGCCATAAAGGGAGGAGAGTTCCTGATAAGGGAAACCCCGGCAGATAGTATTTTTATTCCGGAAGAATGGAATGAAGAGCAATTAATGATTGCCGAAACCTGTACAAACTTTCTTGCCCAGAATGTAATACCCAATTTAAACCGTATTGATGAACAGGAAAAGGGTTTAATGCCTCATTTAATAGAACAGGCCGGGGCCCTGGGCTTACTAAGCATATCCATCCCTGAAGTGTATGGTGGTTTCGGAAAAGATTTTAAAACATCTATGCTGGTTACCGAAAAATTAGGCGCAGGCAATTCGTTTTCTGTTGCGTTCTCGGCACACTCCGGAATAGGTATTTTGCCTATACTATATTATGGTAATGAGGCACAAAAACAAAAATATATTCCAAAACTGGCCAGTGGGGAATGGAAAGGTGCTTATTGTCTTACTGAACCGGGTGCAGGTTCTGACGCCAACTCCGGTAAAGCGCGGGCCCGCCTTTCAGAAGATGGTAAATATTACCTCATCACCGGCCAGAAGATGTGGATAACCAATGCCGGCTTTGCCGATATATTTACCGTGTTCGCCAAAATTGATAATGATGAAAATCTAAGTGCCTTTATAGTAGAAAAAGGCTTTGAAGGTATTTCTCTGAATCCTGAAGAACACAAAATGGGCATTAAAGGAAGTTCAACCCGGCAGGTATTTTTCAATGATTGTAAGGTTCCGGTAGAAAATCTGCTTTCCGACCGTCAGAATGGATTTAAAATAGCTGTGAATATATTAAATATTGGCCGGATAAAATTAGGCGGGGCAACTGTTGGCGCAGCTAAGCAAATTATTACATCTGCTGTACATTATGCAAATGAACGGGAGCAATTTGGGCGGCCTATTTCAAAGTATGGCGCTATTCGTTATAAACTGGCACAGCAGGTCATACTCACTTATGCTTCAGAATCTGCAATTTACCGTGCCAGCCAGAATATGGAAGAAGCTACGGAGATGTTTATGGCATCGGGGCTTGATGAAACAAAAGCCAAGCTTAAAGGAACGGAGCAGTTTGCTATAGAGGCGGCAATTATTAAAGTGCATGCTTCCGAAATGCTCGATTATGTTGCCGATGAAGGCGTTCAGATTTATGGCGGCATGGGTTATAGTGCAGAAGGACCAATGGATAGAGCTTATCGGGACTCCAGGATCAACCGGATTTTTGAAGGTACCAACGAAATTAACCGGATGCTAATGGTTGATATGATGTTGAAACGTGCCCTAAAAGGTGAACTTGACCTGATGGGGCCCGCCCAAAAAGTTGCCGGCGAGTTGACAAGCATCCCTGACTTTGGAGCAGCTGAAGAGGAAAGTTTGTTTTCAAAAGAGAAAAAATATATTGCCAATTTTAAAAAAGCAACATTAATGGTAGCAGGCGCAGCTGTTCAAAAACTGATGACGCAATTGGGTAAAGAGCAGGAAGTACTGATGTGTTTGGCTGATATGCTGATAGAACTTTATGTGAGCGAATCATTACAGCTGCGTGTTGAGAAACTGGTAGGTTTAAAAGGTGAAGATGCCTGCAAGGAACAGATAGATATGATGCGGGTGTATATAAATGATGCCGCCGAGCATATTGCCAAATCAGGAAGAGAAGCGCTGAATTCATTTACTGATGGTGATGAAAGGAAAATGATGATGATAGGACTAAAGCGCTATACTAAAACCGAAGATATTAATACCACACAAGCACGAAGAAATATTGCTGCGAAGATGATCACTGAAAATAAATATTGTTTTTAAGCTATCCTTTAAAATTATGAGCCTAACTGAAGCTGTCAAAAATTCGGGTAATAATTCAAATGATCATGCCATGAATGTTTTTTATGAAGGGCAGGTATTATGGTCGCAAATAGATTCAAACCAGCATATGAGGCACTCTGCATATGCCGACTTTGCAGCGCAGGCAAGGTTAACCATGCTTGAAAGTATCGGTTTAAAACTATCTACTCTTTATAAGTTTAAAATCGGCCCGGTATTATTCAGGGAAGAACTAATTTATCTGCGTGAAATAGGCATGAATGAACATATCAGGATAACATGCGAACTCACAAAATCACGCCCTGATGGTTCGCGCTGGTCTATCAGGCATGAACTATTCCGGAGTGATGGCGTTAAAGCTTCTGTAATTACAGCAGATGGTGCATGGATTGATACTACAAAACGCAAACTTGCTATTTTACCCGCAGAGTTGAGCCAATTGTTCATGAAGGCACCTAAAAGTAATGATTACACTGAGGAATAAATAATGCCTGATTAGATTAATTAAATTGATAATACTGTAGAAATGAGTAAATTACTTAATAATTATATCCTAAGGCAAATTTCAAACTCTTCAATATAATATGTGTGTTTTATGGATGCCAAAAGAATTATAAAAAAAGTAGCAGTATTGGGTTCAGGTGTGATGGGTAGCCGTATTGCCTGTCATTTTGCAAACATCGGCGTACAGGTATTACTACTTGATATAGTGCCTGAAAATGCACCCCCAGAGGATCAGAAAGCCAGGAATAAAATAGTTAACGATGCCCTCGACTTCGCTTTGAAATCAAACCCCTCACCTATTTATTTAAAGTCTTTCGCCAGGCGAATAGTAACCGGGAACTTTGAAGATGATATGCCAAAAATTGTAGAATGCGATTGGGTGATAGAAGTGGTGATTGAGCGTTTGGATATCAAGCAAAAAGTATTTGAAAAAGTAGAAAAATATAGAAAGCCGGGAACCCTGATCACTTCCAATACTTCAGGCATTCCCATACATTTAATGACCGAAG
The DNA here is from genome assembly GCF_028288205.1 of Mucilaginibacter sp. Classification (GTDB taxonomy): domain Bacteria; phylum Bacteroidota; class Bacteroidia; order Sphingobacteriales; family Sphingobacteriaceae; genus Mucilaginibacter. Next base: position 47,131 of record NZ_JAQBOD010000006.1, on the reverse strand, counting down.
GCCGCAGTGAAGATTTTAAGCACCACTTTTGCGGTACCCATTTTTTTAACCCGCCGCGATACTTGAAGTTGTTAGAAATTATTCCGACCAGGGATACATTAACCGGAGTTGTGGATTTTTTAATGGAGTATGGCGAGAAGTATTTGGGTAAAACTACGGTGCTGGCCAAAGACACACCTGCATTTATAGGCAACCGTATAGGCGTTTTCAGCATCATGACTGTACTGCATTATGTTGACAAAACCGGTATGACGATAGATGAGGTGGACAAACTTACGGGCCCTGTTATTGGCCATCCCAAATCGGCAACATTCCGCACCAATGATGTAGTTGGATTAGATACGATGGTGCATGTTGCAAACGGACTAAGCAAAAACGTGCCGGATGATGAAGCAAAAGAACTATTCAGGATACCTGATTTTGTCAACAACATGCTTAAAAACAATTGGTTGGGAAGTAAAACAGGGCAGGGTTTTTATAAAAAGGAAAAGGTTGACGGCACTAATCAGTTTTATGCACTGGATCTTAAAACTCTGGAATATAAACCCTCGCAAAAGGTAAAGTTTGCCTCGTTAGAAACTACCAAAACGGTTGATAGCTTGAAGGATAGGCTTAAAATTTTGTTTGCTGCAAAGGATAAAGCCGGAGATTTTTATCGCACTACCTTTTACCAGCTTTTTGCATATTCCAGTAACCGTATCCCCGAAATATCAAACGAATTCTATAAAATAGATGCTGCCATGAATGCAGGTTTTGGCTGGGAGATGGGCCCTTTTGAAAAATGGGACGCATTGGGTGTAGATAATACGTTAAAAGAAATGGAAACTGCAGGCAATAAACCCGCGCAATGGGTGTATGATATGCTTGCTTCCGGGGCAAAAAGTTTCTACAAAACAGAAAATGGTACGCGATGGTATTATGACATCCCGACTAAAAGCTACAAAGTAATCCCGGGTACAGAGAACTTCATATTGCTGGATAATATCCGTACGACAAATACTGTATGGAAAAATAGCGGCTCAACTATTACTGATATTGGTGATGGAATACTCAACCTTGAGTTTCATACAAAAATGAATACAATAGGAAGCGAAGTGATAGAAGGCATTAATAAGGCCATTACGCTGGCCGAAACAAGTTACAAAGGCTTGGTTATCTCAAATGAGGGAACCAATTTTAGTGCCGGAGCCAATGTGGGGTTGATATTTATGATGGCTGTTGAACAGGAATTTGATGAGTTGAATATGGTTGTGAAAACGTTTCAAAATACGATGATGCGCATACGTTATTCTTCTGTTCCTGTAGTAGTTGCCCCGCACCAGATGGCATTAGGGGGGGGGTGCGAAATGTGTATGCATGCCGATAAAGTAGTAGCTCATGCCGAATTGTACATAGGATTGGTGGAGTTTGGCGTAGGTCTGATCCCGGGCGGTGGGGGCACCAAAGAATTTGCCTTGCGCCTCTCGGATGAACTTCAGGAGGGCGATATTGAATTAAATAACTTCAGGGAAAGGTTTTTAACCATCGGCCAGGCCAAGGTTTCCACATCGGCTTATGAAGCCTTTGAATTAGGCTACCTTAAAAAAGGCCGCGATGTAGTGGTTGTATCCCAAAACAGGGTATTAGCAGAAGCAAAGCAGCATTGCCTGATGATGGCAGAAGAAGGGTATGTACAACCCATCCCGCGCGCTGATATCAGGGTATTGGGTAAACAGGCTCTGGGTTTGGGTTATGTTGGCGCCAACACCATGTATAGCGGCAATTACATTAGTGAGCATGATGTAAAGATATCTCAAAAACTGGCTTATATTCTTTCCGGCGGAGACTTGTCCCAGCCATCATTAGTGAGCGAAGAATATTTACTGGGCCTGGAAAGGGAAGCTTTTGTCTCGCTTTGTGCTGAAAGAAAAACGTTGGAGCGTATTCAATCCATTTTAACAGGTGGAAAAGTTTTAAGAAATTAATTTTAATAGCTATAAATTCTAAGTAAAATGAATGCTTATATAGTGGCGGCCTGCCGCAGTGCAATTGGAAAAGCTAACAGGGGTGGTTTTAGATTTACCCGCCCGGATACCCTTGCTGCAGATGTTATTAAACAGCTTCTGGCATCGATACCCAATGTAGATAAAGAGCAAATAGATGATGTGATAGTGGGTAATGCGACACCCGAGGCAGAGCAGGGCCTGAATGTAGGGAGATTGATCTCCTTAATGGCACTGGATACGGATAAGATACCAGGCATGACAGTAAATCGGTATTGCGCGTCAGGTTTGGAAACTATAGCTATCGCATCGGCAAAAATACACAGTGGAATAGCAGATTGCATAATTGCAGGTGGCGTTGAAAGTATGAGCCTTATACCAATGGGTGGCTGGCGTATAATACCTAATGCAGATGTAGCTCTTGCTCATCCTGATTATTACTGGGGGATGGGTTTAACAGCCGAAGCCGTTGCGAAAGAATATAACATAGGCCGTGAAGAACAAGATCAGTTTGCTTACAATTCTCATCAAAAAGCAATCAACGCAATTAAAAATGGAAAATTTAAAGATGAAATAATACCTGTAAGTATTGTGGAAACTTATGTGAATGAGAGTGGAAGAAAAACGAAAAGAGAATTTAAAGTGGATACCGATGAAGGGCCGCGTGCAGATACATCATTAGACGCGCTGGCGAAACTTAAGCCGGTATTTGATGCCAGGGGAGTAGTTACCGCCGGAAACTCATCTCAAACAAGTGATGGGGCAGCTTTTGTAATGGTAGTTAGTGAGCGTTTTTTGAAAGAAAACAAACTTGAACCCATTGCGCGGCTGGTTAATTATGCAGTGGTGGGTGTGCCTCCCCGTATTATGGGGATTGGGCCGCTATTAGCTATCCCGAAGGTGTTAAAAATGGCAGGAATTAAACAGCAGGATATAGATCTGATAGAACTGAATGAGGCTTTTGCTTCGCAATCATTAGCTGTTATTAAAGGGTTGGATCTTGATCCTGAAATTATCAATGTAAACGGCGGGGCCATTGCCCTGGGTCATCCGCTTGGTTGCACCGGTGCAAAACTTTCTGTTCAGCTTTTTAATGAACTGAAAAGAAGAGATAAAAAATATGGTATGGTTACCATGTGTGTAGGTACCGGACAGGGCGCCGCAGGAATATTTGAATTATTACAATAATACGCCCGGTTAGCATTTTTAGCCTAACTGAACAAAATGAAAAAGTAAAGATGATATACTAACATTTATAATAATACTGCCCACACATGGAAAAAGCGACAAGATTATTTGATTGCATGGCAGTTCAGGCCAAAGCGCCTCTGGACGATTTGTTAAATGCTAAAGTTAATGGCGCCTGGAAATCATACAGCACGCAGGAAGTGCATGATATGATTTATCAATTATCCATAGCTCTTTTGGATATGGGCGTTTCCGGGGGAGACGGTACAACCGAGGGTCGGGATAAAATAGGCCTTATAAGCCCGGGCCGCCCGGAATGGTTAATAACCGACCTTGCTGTACAACAAATTGGGGCTGTGTTAGTGCCATTATATCCTAATACCAATCCCAAAGAACTTGAACAGATACTAAACGAGGCAGAAGTAAAATATGTATTTGTTAGCAATAAGGAATTGTATGATAAGGTAAATGAGGTACACTCCAAAGTTCCATCATTAAAAGCAATTTTTACGTTTGATCTTATAGAAGGCTGCACTAACTGGACCGAATTATTTAAACCATTACAGAAGAAGGACCGTCAAAATTTAATAGCGGTCAGCAATGCTATTAGTGAAAATGATGTAACAACTATAATTTATACTTCAGGCACAACGGGCCGGCCAAAAGGAGTGATGCTGACCCATAAAAATATTTTGAGTAATGTAATGGCTTCGGGTTTGGTGCTTAATCAAATACCTATAGCGCGAAAACGTGCTTTAAGTTTTTTGCCGATGAACCATATCTTCGAAAAAATGGTAACCTATATTTATTTCTTTTTTGGTTATTCTATTTACTATGCCGAAAGTATAGATACCATTGGTGTTAATTTGAGAGAGGTAAAGCCTTATCTTTTTACTGCAGTACCAAGAGTGCTTGAAAAGGTATTTGAGAAAATAATAATTGAAGGCAAGAAATTAAAAGGCATAAAAAGTAAGATATTTTTATGGTCAATAAAAATAGCCGACCAATTTGAAATTGACAACAAAAGTATATGGTATAAAATAAAATTAGCTATAGCCGATAAGTTGGTTTATAGTAAATGGCGTAAGGCGATAGGTGGAAATGTAAGCGCTATAATAGTTGGAAGTTCTGCTTGCCCGGTTAGGCTTGAAAAAATTTTTACGGCTGCCGGTATTGTTATTTTAGAAGGTTATGGGCTTACTGAAACTTCGCCGGTAATTTCGGTTAACCACTATCAGAAAAGCAGCAGAAAGTTTGGAACGGTAGGCCCACTATTGAGTGGTGTACAGGTGATGATTGCAGATGATGGAGAAATACTTTGTAAAGGACCTGGTGTTATGAAAGGGTATTACAAAAATCCGGGACTAACGGCAGAAGTAATGGAGAACGGATGGTTCCATACCGGGGATATCGGGGTATTAGATCAGGATTCGTTTTTAAAAATTACCGACCGCAAAAAGGAAATATTTAAAACATCCGGAGGGAAATATGTGGCCCCAACACCTATCGAAAATAAAATGAAGGAAAATTATTTTATTGCACAAATGATAGTTATAGGATCAGAAAAGAAATTTGTGACGGCGCTAATTGTACCTTCCTATGCCAATTTAAAACCATGGTGCATGCAAAATAATATACCTTTTTCATCCAACGAACAAATTATTAAAGATAGTAGAGTAATTGACTTGTACTATTCTATAGTAGATGCCTTCAATCTTGAATTTAATCATGTAGAGCAAGTTAAAAAAATAACGTTGCTTACTGATGAGTGGTCAACCGACAGCGGAGAGCTTACACCAACCGGAAAAATGAAAAGGAAAGTGATCACAGAAAAATATCATGCTGAAATTGAAAAGATGTATCTGGATGAATTGACTGAAGTTCCAATATTGTAGCTAATAATCTTATGAGCGCGCTTCAAATAACAGTGAACGATAAGTTGGCGATAATTACACTCGACAGAGGGCGTTCAAATCCTATTAATCATGAAATGGTTAAGGAGCTAAGCAAAACCATCTGAACCGTAATTTTAACTAAATATGAGTACTACTACAACTATTGATGAGCCCGCAGATACAAAACCAGCGAACAGTAAGGGTATGTTAAAGGATGATGCTTTAAAGGGAAAAACCGTTATTATAACAGGTGGTGGAACCGGGCTCGGGAAGGCCATGGGTACCTACTTTTTAAAATTAGGAGCTAATTTGGTAATCACCAGCCGTAAGTTTGATGTACTAAAGCAAACGGCTGCCGAAATGGAAGCCGAAACAGGCGGCAAGGTTTTAGCGGTTGCCTGCGATGTAAGAAAATATGATGAAGTTGAAAAAATGCTTCAGGAGGCTGTTAAAGCTTTTGGCCGGATAGATATATTAATAAATAACGCGGCGGGTAATTTTATTTCGCCTACAGAACGCCTGTCGGCCAATGCATTCTCAACAATTATAGATATTGTATTAAAAGGCTCTGTTAATTGTTCCCTGGCTTTAGGCAAGTATTGGATTAGAGAAAAAATACCCGGTAACATACTAAATATAGTAACAACCTATGCTTTTACAGGCTCTGCTTATGTAGTGCCATCGGCCTGCGCAAAAGGTGGGGTGCTTGCCATGACCAGGTCATTAGCGGTAGAGTGGGGGAAGTATGGAATAAGAACCAACGCCATTGCTCCCGGGCCTTTCCCAACTAAAGGTGCATGGAAACAGTTATTACCCGGAGAAATAGCTCAAAAACTCGATTTTAAGAGTAAAGTACCTCTAAAGCGCCTTGGCGAACACCAGGAGTTAGCCAACCTGGCCGCTTTTCTGGTATCGGATTTTTCAGGCTACGTTAACGGGGAAGTAATTACCATTGATGGAGGTGAATGGTTGCAGGGTGCAGGTCAATTTAACGCACTTGAAATCATACCTGATAAAATGTGGGACAGTATGGAGAAAGCGAGGGCGGGCCTTTAAGTCAATTGCCCTGACAATTTAAGCACAAATCTGTTCGGCCTGGGAATTTTATTGTTTTTATCGCCAATTATAAATTATCATTTAATTAGATAGCCAACTTGATTATTCGCTTTTTTTGTTACTTTGCTTTAAAGAATATCTCATAATGCGCTTTTTATTTTTAATTGCAACTTGTATCAGTATCTGTATGATATTCAATTCGAATATAGAAATCTCGCCAGGCAATCCGGAAAAAGAAATATTGTATGGTAAAGATCTGATAGCGCGTACTGCTTATTATTTAGGTCCAAAAGGTAAAATTGCGGCACTGGCAAACGGAATGAATTGCCAGAACTGCCATAATAATGCAGGCACTAAACCTTACGGACTTAGCCTAACCGCTGTTGCTGCAACCTACCCGCAATTTATGGCACGAACCAGCAGCGTATTATCAATAGCAGGCCGCATTAATGGCTGCTTTCAAAGGAGCCTTAATGGCAAGGCGCTTGATACCACATCAAAAGAAATGAAGGCTATGGTGGTCTATATTAAATGGTTAGGCCAAGATGTAGTAAAATGGCAAAAACCGGCGGGTAGTGGTATTATTAAGCTGGCTTATATGGATCATGAGGCCGATACATTAAAGGGTAGGGCAGTGTTCATGCTTAAATGCCTGGTTTGCCATGGCGCCAATGGCGGCGGGGTGCTTGCTGCCAATAAAACTGTATATATTTATCCGCCCTTATGGGGCAGGCATAGCTATAATGACGGTGCCGGACTGTATAGAATAAGCAGCTTTGCAGGTTTTGTGAAAAATAATATGCCTTACGGAACCACATACAAAAAACCACAATTAACTGATGAGGAAGCATGGAACGTAGCGGCTTTTGTTAACTCACAACCCCGGCCGCATTTCGATCAGCATAATGATTGGAAGGATATAAAAAAGAAACCTATCGACTTTCCATTTGGCCCTTATGCAGACGGGTTTAGCGAAAGTCAGCATAAATATGGTCCTTTTAAACCAATTGCGGATGCTCAAAAAAATTAACTTTTAAACATCAATATGAACCATATAAACCGTTAATATGAAAAACTTAATTAAATACTTTATTATCATTGTTGGTGTTACATCGTTAAAACCTGCTCTGGCACAAACAACCAATGCTGATTACCAGGGAGCGCTTGCTACCAAAGATCATTACAAAGCCTTGTATTTTATTGACGAGGCTGACCCGGCGAAAATAAAAATGACTTTACGCAATATTGATAATGCCCTGGAGGACCCACGCCTTAAAGGTAAACTGGAAGTTGAATTGGTTGCATTTGCTGGTGGATATACCATGTTTTTAAAAGAAAACCCTTATGAGGCATCATTGTTGGCTTTGCAAAAAAAGGGAGTAATATTGGCAGAATGCAGCAATACAGTAAGAGAAAGAAATATTGATAAAAACACCCTGTTCCCTTTTATAGGCTATGTGCCAAGTGGTAATGGCGAGATCATTATTCGTGGAAATGATGGCTGGACGATTGTGCATCCATAAGTTTGCCTTAACTAAACAATAAATTAATTCCTGCTATAAAATTCAGTAGCCTTGTTAAGGCTTGTTGTTTTTTATAAGCGTACTATTCCTGATAAAGATCAAGGCCATCAACGCGCCAAAAAAACCAAGCGCTGCCGAAATGCGCATAATATTGGCATAAGCTGTTATAAAGCTGGTATGATAAGCTTTTTCAATAACCTGCTTATTAGTACCGGTAATACTGGTTGGTGGTTTGGCATTACCTAAATTAGAGGCTTGTTGAATTATTTCCTGCTTATCTTTTGCGTTAATAGAGATCGTCTTGATTTCCTGCTGTAAAGCTCCCGAGAAAAACAGGACCGCCAAAGCGCCAAATATCGCGTTAGCAAAAACACCGGATATACGCGTCATGGCATTGTTAATACCCGAAGCTGTTCCCGAAAAATGATCGCTCACGGCACCCATAACTGCCGCGGTAAGTGGCGCTACGGTGAAAGACATACCCAGGCCCAAAACTAATATGCCGGGGAAGAAGGTGATCCAGTAGTCTGAAGGCCCATTGGTTTGTTTGATGAATGAAAGGATGAGCAATCCCGCTCCTGCTATTGCCGGGCCACCAATCAGAAATAACCGCGGCCCTAATTTATCTGCTAAACTACCTGCGTAACGGGCAATAGTTATCATTAACACCGTAAACGGTAAAAATGTTAACCCCGATTGTAGTTGGCTATAACCTTGCACCTGTACCAGGTTTAACGACAGGAATAACATTCCGGCGCCAAGCCCGGCATATAAAAAGAAAGTAAGCAAATTAGCGCCGCTAAAGGTGGAGCTGGCAAATAACTTTAGTGGCATCATAGGGTTATCGCTTTTTATTTCGATGATAATAAATACTATCAAAAACAAAACTCCTGCTGCCAGCGAACCGTAAGCCTGTATGTTGTATAAACCTATAGTGGGTATCCGCAAAAAACCAAAGGTAATGAACGCTAATCCCAATGCGATGGTAATGGCTCCGGGGAAATCAAGACCTTTAGTATTATCCTCGTCTTTAATTTCTTTTACCTTCCATGTTAACATTAATAATGCTGCAATACCAATTGGCACGTTAATAAAAAAAATATATCGCCATAATCCGGCATCAGCCAAAGCACCGCCCAATATGGGGCCGCCCATAGTTACTACTGTTGTAAATGCAGACCATGTGCCAATCGCTTTCCCCCGCTCTTTAGCGTTTATTGAGGAAGAGATAAGAGATAAGCTTCCCGGTATCATTAAAGCGCCGCCTATACCTTGTAATATTCTAAAAACAACCAATAGCAATACACTGCCGGCCAATCCACAAGCGGCAGATCCGCATATGAATATGAGTATCCCCAGCATGAATATCTTTTTCCGGCCCAGTTTATCGCCCATGGCACCGCCAATTAGTATGAGCGAAGCCAGCATTAATAAGTAAGCATTTAGTATCCAGAATAAATCGGCACCGCTTGCATTTAAACTTTTTTGCAGAGATGGTAATACAACATTTAATGCTGTGGCGTCAATAAATGCCATAGCAGAGGCCAGTATGGTTGATACCATGATCCATTTACCTGCCGGACTGCGAAGCGCTACTGTTGCCATTAAGGTTTTAGATTTAATACAATACTAACTATATTTTGCATTATCTGTTTTATATCACTTGTGCATAATTATAAAGCTAAGCCTGTCTGTATAATACTTAGTATTATTGTATTTATAAATTTATGATTATAACCATGAAGAAGATTATTTCTGTTGTTTTATTAAGCATTTTTCTGCTATCTGCCTCATTTATAAATGATGGCGGCTGGGAGAAATTATTGGATAAAGATTTAAGTAAATGGCGCATTTATCAGAGTTTCCGCCACAAAGATGACTATCACGGCAAAGCCCCGGTAAATGAAAAGGGCGAATTAATACAACCCATAGGATATGATAAAAATGAAGCCGGATTGGTATCTGTAACAATGGTTAACAATGAACCTGTGGTAAGAATAAGCGGCGAAACCTATGGCTGCATGTTTACCAAACAGGAGTTTCAAAACTATCATTTAAAGCTAATGGTAAAATTTGGCGATAAAAAATGGACACCCCGCTTAAATGAGCCGAAAGATTCAGGACTGTTGTATCATTCGCAAGGCGAATTGGGGGTAGATTATTGGCGATCATGGATGCAGGCCGAAGAGTTTCAAATAATGGAGGGTGGCTTTGGCGATTATTGGTGCGTAGCGGCAGTAGGCGCCCATATTAAAATGCATGATCCCGCGGCGCGAAAGGATATGGCTGTTTATGATCCGAAAGGTATTGATACGCAGATGGGTGTAGGTGGGCATCGATCAGGCTTTGTACAACACAGCCACGACTACGAAAAACCAGGCGACTGGAACAGTGTTGAACTGATTTGTTACGGCGATAAGAGTCTGCAAATAATAAACGGCCATGTAGTGATGGCGCTTACCCAATTGGTATATAAAGATGGTGACATTATTAAGCCATTGGTTAAAGGAAAAATACAATTACAAAGTGAAGCCGCCGAGGTTTTTTATAAGGACGTACAGATAAAGAGTATTAATGGTATCCCGTCGGAATACGCTTCTTATTTTGAATAATATAATAGCTGATAAAATGGAAAATTCAACGCAAAGTGCAATATTTCAAACTGGTACAGAAATAGCATACCAGAATGCAGGGCCGGGTATGAAAAGATTAATATACGGTTACAATAGTCGGCTAATGCTGGTTAAAATAATGTTCGAAACAGGGGCTATTGGTGCTTTGCACCATCATTCGCATGTACAGGCCAGCTATGTAGAAAACGGTGTATTTGAACTAACTATTGGTGATGAAAAAAAGATATTAAAGCAACACGATGGCTATTTTGTACCATCAAATATTGTTCATGGCTTACTATGTATTGAAGCAGGAACGCTTGTTGAAGCTTTTACACCTTGCCGTGAAGATATGCTGATTACTGCAACAAGTTAACTATCTGTCTGCTGATATTTATAATGTAGCTTATTAAGGGTTTCGGTTGCAATTGGATCTGACGACGCGCCATAGCCGGTTACCAAAATCCCTTTAACTCCGGCAGGAGAGGCCAGTGCATAAACTGTAGCCTCATCACCCGGGTCAGATGCGCCTTCGTAGCGGTACAGGTCTACAATCTCAAACTCGTCTGCCGGGTAAGCTTGTTCGCCAATTAGCAACTGGTTTTCTTTCAAATTAAAGTCAAGCGTAAAGCCTTGTTTGCGCAATTGCTCAATGGCTTCGGTAACGGTGGCATAGTGGAATTTCTGTTTCATGGCAGTAGGGTATGATGAACAATAAAATTAAGGAATAAATAATGTAAAAATGAAAATGATATTAATGCATTAAAGCTATAACAAAACAGAAACACCTGACCCCACCCGGTCTACCCTGACCCACCTGACCCCACCTGACCCCACCTGACCAACCATAATTTCAGGCAATTTAATCAAGGCACCTTCGCAACAAATCACTTTTTTTCCTTAAACTCGTGCCCTATAAAACAACACCAATTTTTAACAATTCTAAAAAGAATCTAAGTGTCAAATAATACCAAGCACGCTTTTACCGAGCGCAAATATGTGGTAACGTTAATATGTGTAGTTAGCCTGTTTATGATGTGGGGTATTTCCATGACCATGGGCGATGTGCTTAATAAACATTTTAAGGAAGTATTGCATATATCCAAATCAAGATCAACGCTTATACAATTTTCCATTTTTGGGGCGTATGCAGTAATGGGTATACCGGCCGGTTTATTTATGAAAAGGTTTGGCTATAAGTATGGCGTATTATTGGGCCTGCTGTTGTTTGCTACCGGAGCATTTTTATTTATACCTGCAGCCGATGCTGCCTCATTTACATTTTTCAGAGTGTCATTATTTATACTGGCCTGTGGTATGGCAACGCTTGAAACTGTCGCGCATCCGTTTGCGGCAAGCCTGGGCAGCCAGGAAACCAGCGCGCAGCGTTTAAATTTTGCCCAGGGATTTAATGGTATTGGCGGTATAACAGGACCGGTTATTGGCGGTTATTTTATTTTAAGGGCCGTGCAGCTGCATTCTCATGATCTTTATTCGGTTAAAGTGGTATATACTATTATTGGTTGTGCCATATTGCTTATTGCCTGCGGGTTTTTCTTTCTAAAAATACCTGATATAAGAGAAGATGTATCAAATAAAGCTAACGTGTTAAGTGCTGCCCCAACCGAAGAAGCTAAACCGCAAAGCTTAAAGGGATTATTTAAACACCGGCATTTTGCGTGGGCTATTTTAGCCCAATTTTGTAATGTAGCCGCACAAGGTGGTACATGGGCATTCTTTATTATATATGGGGTAGAGGTGATGAAACTCCCCGCCGACAAGGCTGCATATTGGTTTGCTTTTAGTATGGTATTAAAAACTATTGGCCGTTTTTCGGGCGCGTTTTTATTGCGATATATTCAACCTAATAAATTCCTGGCTACGTTTGCTACAGGTAGTATTATCATGTGTTTGATTATTGCGCAGTCTTTTGGATGGGTATCATTTATCGCTTTAATGATGCTTAACTTCTTTTTAAGTGTAATGTATCCTACAATTTACAGCCTCGGTTTAAAGGACCTGGGGCCGTATAAGCAACAGGCTTCATCGTTTATTGTTATGGGTGTTGCGGGTGGCGCTGTATTTCCATACCTGATGGGATTAATTGCCGATCATAATGTTGCCACAGCTTATTACCTGCCTATAATTTGTTATGCATTTATTGTATTGTTTGCTGTTAAATTATCCAGGGTTAGTATAGCTCATTAAATCTGCAAGAAATAAAAAAGAACAGCAGGGCTATTAGTTTCGTATAGATTTACTTATATTTCATATAACATTTAATATGAAGTATATGAACAGGAAGCAAGCATACCGGCGCATAGAAATTACCAGAATTATAATGATTGCCATTGGCATAGTTAGTGCCGCGTTTGGGTTAAAAGGATTTTTAATACCAAATGAGTTTATTGATGGCGGTGTTACGGGTATATCCTTGTTAATAAGCTCCATTACCGGGTGGCCAATATCTATATTGATCCTGATTATTAATATTCCGTTTATTTGGTTGGGTTATAAGCGGATTGATAAACTCTTTGCTATTAAAACGTTGACGGCAATTGTAGTTTTAGCCCTGGTATTATATTTTGTAAGCTTCCCGTTAATAACTAAGGATAAATTACTGACAGCCGTTTTTGGCGGATTCTTTTTAGGCACCGGAATAGGCCTGGCTATGCGGGGCGGCAGCGTAATAGACGGAACCGAATTGTTAGCAGTTTATATTAATCCGCACTCTGTTTTATCTATAGGGCAAATCATCCTGGTTATTAATATTTTTATATTTGGTATAGCAGCCTTTTTTTTAGGGATAGAATCGGCTTTATATTCTATACTTACTTACCTGGCGGCAACACAAACTATAAATTATATAGTTCAGGGTTTTGATGAATATACTTCAGTAACTATTGTATCACCAAAAAGCGAGTTGATAAAAAATGTTATAATGCGGCATTTGCATCGTGGTGTAACTGTATATAAAGGCGAACGGGGTTTTGGCAAAACTGAAATTGAAGAAAAGCAAGTTGATATAATAGTTACAGTTATAACCCGGCTTGATGTGCAGAGGCTGGTTGCCCGCGTACAGCAAATAGATCCTAACGCTTTTATCATTACCAACTCGGTAACAGAAGTAAGAGGCGGACTAATTAAACGACAACCATTGGCTCACTAACCTAAAACCGTATAGTAGCTGTACGGGTTTTTGGCATACCTAATTTTTAAGCTATTTACACAAAGCTGAGCCTTTCCTGTTGGGTTAAACAACTGTTTGGCAGTATTTTTGCTGATTTATTGTCAGTAAAACCAGGTTGTGTCATGTTGATGACAAAATGTCTGTTAATTTTTTTAAAAATGTTAAGGGATTGGTAATTGAATTTTTTTTCATGGAAAAATTCAGGAAAATGCGTCAGACGCCATTTTTTTTCGGTTAAAATCTACTTTCGACACGTTTTATTGTGTTATATCACCTAAAAAAACCTAATATTTATAATTGTCAGTGATTTTTTCGTGTATTTCTGGCTTTTTTCAAAAAAATATTTTTTTGTCTTTAATAACGCTGTATTTTTTATTTGACGATTTTAAAACACAACTAAATTTTTATTAAAGTTGTTGGTTTGTAAATGATTTTTTTAAATACTTAATTTCAAAATTTGCGTTTTTTCACCATATATGCCTCCAAAATTTTATGGCATATTTTGTGACGATAACTGTTCAAAAGAATGCAATTTGTTCTCGCTCCTAAACCTTAAATTGAAAGATGAAGGTATATCAGAAAGAAATAATTGTTTTCTGAGAAACTATAAATCATTGAATAAATAATTAAATTAAAATCAAAACATTATGTTAGTAGTATTAGAAGTTGTTGCATTATTAGGCGCCATTATCATTCCATTGGCTTACCAGGCTAACAAAGCTGAGTCTAGAAGAGCAGCAAAATAATTTGAGTAGTCATACTCATTAACAAAAGGGATTGTCTTAGGCAGTCCCTTTTTTGTTTTAAGGTGTTGCGTTGCGCAATACATGCAACACTTTGCAATAGGGTGCAACACTTACAAAATAGTATCACCCAAAAAGTCGAATTTTTATATTAATCAGAACTTGTTTTTGTAATTGTTGATTTTATTAAATAGGTTTACGTATTACCCCAATTGCAACCTTATAGCCAAATCAATTACCTGCTGAATTTATATTATGGGTGTAGAGAATTATAGTGATTCTGAACTTATCATTCGGTTGCAAAACGATGAGATAAAAGCCTATAACAGTATCTATTTTAAATATCATCCGGCTATTTATAAAAACATTTTTAAACTGCTGAAGGATGCCGAAGGGTCTGAAAATATTTTACAGGAAGTATTTATAGCATTATGGTTAAACAGGGCAAAGTTAGATCCCCAAAAACCTGTTGCTAACTGGTTGTTTGTAGTAAGCTATAACAAATCATTAACCCATTTAAAAAAGGCTTTAAAGCAGGCTTTAACTTTTACACTGATAGAAGGCGATTTTGCCTATGATGATAATACAGACGCATTTTTAAAAGAGGCCCGGCTGCAGCTAATTAATAAGGCTTGTTTAAACCTGTCGCCCCAAAAGCAAAAGGTTTTTGACTTGTGCAAACTGCAAGGTAAAAGCTATGAGGAAACAGCGCGCGAACTCAATATATCTAAACACACCGTAAAAGAGTATTTATCAATTGCTGTTAAAAGCGTTAAAGAATATGTGGATAAACATCCTAATGATCATTTAGTGGGTATTTACCTGTTGGTTATTGCCAAAATGATGTTATGATAATGTACCTAATAGATTTGACAACTTTTTAAAAGTTGTCAAATCTTCCCTATAGTAAATAATATTTTTAATCATCCCCCCCTTTTTTATGAAAGAAGTATTTAGAGGATAAAGGCAGCGTTCCATTGCGTAAAATGAATAACGAAAGAGAACAATTAAAGCAACTACTTAATAAAGCAGAATTATCGCTTACAGAAAAGGACTGGCTTTTAAATTATATAGAAAGTACCAACGGGCACGAGTTAAAGGAGATTTTAAAGGCCGAGTTTGAAGATAGTCTTAACCATCCTCAACCATTAGATCTATGCTTCTCTAACAAAATACTCGCGCAGCTGCATCAGCAAATTGATGTGAAAAAAGCGCCACTCCACGGCATAAAGCAAATGTGGGTTAAAATAGCTGTAGCGGCATCTGTTATTGGTTTGCTTGCAATTGGCGGCTGGTTCCTTAATAATAATAACAACAAGGCTGATAATGTAGCCAATACCCCGCGCGATCTAAAAAATGATATTGGTCCGGTTACCGAAAGTGCCATACTTGCGCTTGCCGACGGCTCAACACTACAATTAGATAAGGTTAAAGACAATACAGTTATTAGTCAAAGTAATGCAAGTATCATTAAAACAAAAGGAAAACTGGCCTACAACCCGGGCGCTCTTACAAATACAATAGCCTATAACAGCGTTACCACACCACGCGGCGGTAAATACCGTGTGGCTTTGCCTGATGGCACGCAAGTATGGTTAAATACGGCCTCATCTATTCGTTACCCTACTGCTTTTGCCGGTAATAAGCGGCTGGTTGAAATTACCGGGGAGGCCTATTTTGAGGTAACCAAAAATAAAAGGATGCCGTTTGTAGTGAAAGTTAATAATTCTGAAGTGCGGGTTTATGGTACTCATTTTAATGTGATGGCTTATAGTGATGAAGCGATAGTTAAAACCACGTTGCTGCAGGGATCGGTAAAATGTGTAAATGACAAATCAAGCGTTATGCTTAAACCTGGTGATGAATCAGTACTGCAAAAGGATGGGCAATACAAAGTTTCTACCCATGTTAACGTAAATGATGCCGTAGCCTGGAAAAACGGGATGTTCCATTTTGATAGTGCAGATATAGCGTCAATTATGCGCCAGGTATCAAGAGCCTATAATGTGGGTATAGTTTATAATAAAAAAGTAAGCGACCATCATTTTGTTGCAGATATATCCTTAAATTCACCGTTATCAGAGGTGCTGAAAATACTGGAGCTAACCGGTGAGGTGCATTTTGAGATCAAAGGAAGACAAGTAGTTGTAAATCCTTAATTTTATTGATGTACAGGGCAAAAAACATTTCATGAGGGTTACTTCGGGTACCTATTAAAAATGCCTTTCGGCAGTAATATTTACGCCTTTGATTGGTAACAATTTTATCACCTAAGTGAAATTGGAGCTTAATTAACATTTTGTTATTCAATATTAATTAATTATCGCTTAATTCGTACCTGCAATCGATGTCATAAGATACGATGTGCCCGCAAACCTATTATAAAGTATAAACCCTATTAATTAAACATGAAAGTAAGAAACCTGCTTTTTTTATTCACCTGTATATTATTCGCAACGGTGGGTAACGCTCAAACAAAACAAAGCTTTTTAAAATATGTTGATCCGTATATTGGTACAGGTGGCCACGGGCATACCTTTATGGGCGCAAGTGTTCCTTATGGTGCCGTACAGGTGGGGCCAAACAATATTAATAAAGGCTGGGACTGGTGTTCGGGCTATTATTATGCCGACAGCGTTTGTGTAGGTTTTGCACAAACCCATTTAAGCGGTACCGGTATTGGCGACTTGGGCGATGTTTTAATTATGCCTTTTACAGGTGCCCCGCGTACAGACAGGGGTACACAAACTGTTTTAGGCTATTCATCAAAATACAAGCATAAAAACGAAACTGTTAGCCCTGAATATTATAGCTTAAAGCTGGATAATGGCGTTAAAGTTGAGCTGACCGCTACCGAGCGTGTTGCTTTCCATAAATATACTTTCCCGGCAAATGAGCAGGAAAATATCATTATAGACCTAAGCGAAGGTAACCAGGACAGATCAACTGATACTTATTTAAAACTGGTTGATGACCATACCATTCTGGGTTATCGTTTTTCGAGCGGATGGGCAAAAAACCAACAATTATGGTTTGCTATAAAGAGCTCTGTATCACTTAAAGACCTTAAACTATTTAATGCCAATGAGGCCAGACCGGGTACCGAATTAAAAGATAAAAAAGTTAAAGGATTAATCAGCTTTGCTAAACCCCAGGGCACAGTATCGTTTAAAGTAGGTATTTCGCCTGTTAGCAGCGAGAACGCATTGGCAAATATCAATGCCGAAATACCAGCCTGGGATTTTGCTGCCGTTGTTAACCAGGCAAAAGCCAAATGGGAAAAAGAGTTATCAAAAGTTGCTGTTGAAACCAGTGACCTTGCCCATAAAAGAACTTTCTATACCGCGCTTTATCATACTATGATAGATCCGGCATTGTTTAATGACCATGATGGCTCATATCGCGGTACAGATAAAAAAGTTTATCCAAACCCGGGCTTTAACAATTACTCTGAATTTTCTTTGTGGGACATCTATCGCTCAACAGCTCCTTTAAGTACTATCATTCATCAGGATAGAGTTAAAGATTTTATTAATTCATTATTAGTAGCATACCAGCAGCAGGGCAAATTGCCTATATGGCCGTTAATGGGTAACGAAACTGATTGTATGGTGGGTTATAGCGCCGTGCCGGTAATTGTTGACGCTTATTTAAAAGGCTACAAAGGCTTTGATGTAAATTTAGCTTACGAAGCGCTTATCAAATCATCAACCCGTGATGATTATGGGATGAAATACATTAAAGAGAAAGGTTATATTCCTGCTGATAAAGAATACGAATCAGTATCAAAAGCGATGGAATATGCTATTGACGATTGGTGCATTGCCCAGATGGCGAAAAAATTAGGTAAAACTGCCGATTATCAAGAGTATACCAAACGTGCGGGCTACTATAAAAACTATTTTGATGAGTCCATCAAATTTGTTCGCCCAAAAATGAGCGATGGCTCATGGAAAACACCTTACGATCCATTAAAATCTATCCACGGTAAAGGCGACTTTACAGAAGGCAACGGCTGGCAATATACCTGGCTGGTACCACAGGATGTAGAGGGTTTAATTGCTTTAATGGGCGGCGATAAAGGCTTTATAGATAAATTTGATGAGTTTTTTAAAGTAACAGGCGATATGGGCGCTGAAGCATCTTCCGATATTTCGGGGCTGATAGGCATGTATGCGCATGGTAATGAGCCAAGTCATCCCATGACCTATATGTATGCTTTTGCCGGTGTACAATGGAAAACCGCCGAGAAAGTGAGGCAGGTAATGCGCGAGTTTTATACGGATAAAATTGACGGATTGGCCGGTAACGAAGATTGCGGCGCCATGTCATCATGGTATATTATGTCGTCGATGGGATTTTATCCTTGTAACCCCGCAAGCGGAATTTATGTAATGGGCAGCCCGTTATTTGATAAGGTGAAGATTGATGTGGGCGGCGGTAAATTCTTTACAACAACTGTAATTAATAACAGCAGCAAAAATATCTACATCCAAAGCATGGAGCTAAATGGTGTAAAATATGATAAAAGCTTTATCAAACACAATGACGTTATGAAAGGCGGCAACCTTAAAATAACCATGGGCGACAAGCCGAATTATAATTTTGGTAAGCTGGCTGTTAACAGGCCAAAATCACAAATAGAATAAATAACTTTAAACTAATATTCCTTTATAAAAACGCTAACAATGAATAAAAGTATTTCACGCTTATTTACAACAGCTTCTTTATCAATAGCAGCTTTGTTTTATTGCACCGCACCCGTTGTTGCCCAGAAAAAAAGCAGCAGCGCCAAAGAAGACAATCTACAATATGTGGACCCACGGATAGGTAACGTTGGCGCTTTATTGCAGCCTACACGCCCAACGGTTCAATTACCTAACCAGGTAATGCGGATGTATCCAATTAGGGCAGATTATATTGACGACCAGATTTCCAGCTTTCCGTTATGTATAGTTTCGCATCGTTTAGGCGAGGTGTTTTCTTTAAAACCATCGGTAAAAGTATTGTCGCTTACAGACTGGCGCGCAAAACAAACCTGGGATCATGAATTGGAAGTAACACGCCCCTGGTATTACTCCACTTATTTAATTGACGATGAAATAACGGTTGAGTTTACAGCAGGTAAAAAAACAGGTTTATACCGTTTTGAGTTCCCGGCCAATGCAGCGCATAAAACATTGCTTTTCGGGCTTTTAAATCCAGGTGTTGGTTCATTTAACTTTAACGGCAAAGAAGTAACCGGTACAGAAACCTATCATGATAACATTAAAGTTTACCTGTACGGTACATTTAGCGCCGAAGGTAAGGCCGGTGTTGTTAAAGATGGAAAGATAGCCGATGAAACCAGTGTAGAAGGCAAAGGCGTACGTTCATTTATTAGTTTTGCACAAAGCGCGTCAAACAAAATTGAGTTCAGGTATGCTATATCATACATAAGCCCCGAGCAAGCTAAAAAGAATTATACCAAAGAGCTAACCGGCAAACAATTTGCCGATATTAAAAATGCAGGCGAAAAAGCATGGGCCGATGTAATAGGTAAAATTAATGTTGAGGGTGGTACCGAGGCTCAGAAACGTTCATTCTATACAGCATTTTATCGCTGCAACGAACGTATGGTTAATATAACCGAAGATGGTCAGTACTACAGCGGCTTTGATAATAAAATACATACAATTACTAATAACAGGCCGTTTTATGTAGATGACTGGACATGGGATACTTACCTTGCCCTGCATCCGTTACGTACCATATTGAACCCTAAGCTGGAAGGCGATATGGCAAACTCTTATGTGTTACAATACCAGCAATCTGGCTGGTTACCAACCTTCCCGGTATTATTTGGCGACCATGCTTGTATGAATGGCTTCCACTCTACAACAATGCTGTTGGATGATTATCGTAAAGGCATCCGTGATTTTGATGTACCTGCCGCTTATGATGCTATGGTAAAGAATGCTACACAGGCTACCATGCTGCCATGGCGCAACGGGCCAAAAGGCACATTAGAAGATTTTTATTATGCTAAAGGTTATTATCCTGCTTTAAAAGTTGGCGAGAAGGAAACCATACCTGAAGTAAACTCTTTTGAAAAAAGACAAGCTGTCGCGGTAACCTTAGGAACCTCTTTTGATGATTGGTCGCTTGGGCAAATGGCTAAAGAATTAGGTAAGAATGATGATTATACAAAATTCAATGCTCGGTCTAAAAACTATAAAAACCTGTGGAAGGACGATATAAAAATGTTTATGCCTAAAGATGCAGATGGCAACTGGATAAACATCGATCCTAAATTTGATGGTGGTGTTGGTGGTCGTGATTATTTTGATGAGAATAACGGATGGACCTATTTATGGCAGGTACAGCATGATATTCCGGGTTTAACAACCCTTATGGGCGGCAAAGCTGCAATGCAGGCTAAATTGGATCAGTTGTTCCGCGAGCCGCTTGGCCGCAGTAAGTATGAATTTTGGAGCAAGTTCCCTGATGCTACAGGCCTGGTAGGCGAATTCTCTATGGGTAATGAGCCAAGCTTCCATATCCCGTACTTATACAATTATGCAGGCGCTCCGTGGAAAACACAGGCACATATTCGCCTGTTATTAGATCTATGGTATAAAGACAACGTATTTGGTATTCCGGGTGATGAAGACGGTGGCGGTATGACAGCTTTCGTGGTATTTTCTTCAATGGGATTTTACCCTATTACGCCGGGTAGTCCAATTTATACCATAGGCAGCCCGGTATTTAAAAAGGTTACTATTAATCTGCAAAATGGCAAACAATTTACTATGATAGCAAACAATTGCTCTGTAGTAAATAAATACATTCAGAGCGCGAAATTCAATGGCAAAACCATTAATACACCGCAATTTACACATGCCGAATTAGTGGCTGGTGGTAAATTGGAGTTAGAGATGGGTCCAAAACCAAACAAAAGCTGGGGATTAGATTAATTCAGTCAAATGAAATATATTAATATGATTAAAAGAGCAGGTTTTATACCTGCTCTTTTTTTGTTTATGATCATCGCTTGCCATAACATTGCTAAAGCGCAAGGCATAAAGTTTAACCGCGATATATCACCAGCCGAAGGGATAATCACCCCACAGGAAAAACCATACCGCGAAGAAATATGCCTTAATGGGCGTTGGGATTTTCAGCCGGTAGCTATACCACAAGGCTGGATAGCTAACAAAGGTGTAGCACCTGAATTGACCGCACCTGAAGCTGGTAAATGGGAAGAAACTAAGATCAAGATACCATCACCGTGGAACGTGAACAATTGGGGTGGAGGAAGCAATGTAGGTAAGGGTACAAATCAGCCTTACGCGCCGTCGTCTGTTTATTATCCAAGCTATCCCAAGAGTTGGGAGAGTGTTAGGATGGGCTGGTTAAAACGCCGGTTCAGCGTGCCTGCAAAATGGGTGGGCAAACGCATTATTGTACATTTCGAAGCCATAATGGGTGATTTTGTGGTGATGATAAACGGCAAAAAAGCAGCCCAACATTTCGGCGACTATTTACCTTTTGATGTTGATGTAACCGACTTTGTAAAAAGCAATCAAAGCAACGAATTGCTGGTAGGGGTAAGGAACCGCAATCTATTTAACAAAACAGATGCTAAGTACCGCTATTTCCGTTCCACCTACCCGCCGGGATCAAACACCGATGGTTTGGTTGGTATATGGCAGGATGTATTTTTAGTTGCTGTACCACCGGTGCGGATAACTAATGTATTTGTAAAACCATGGGTTGATAAAGATCTGTTGGAGTTTGATCTGCAACTGATCAATCAAACTAAAAAAGCGCAGAAAATATCGCTTGCCGGCAATATTAAACAATGGATAAACCTTGCCGGTAAAGATGTGTTAACTGCTCCCGAAATTAAATGGCAGCTGGGAAAAATCGCCTTAATAAATATAGCCACATCGTCAATAACGCTGCAACCAGGCGAATTAAAAAAGATAACGCTTAGTACCAAAGTTAAGGGCCGTTTAAAGTATTGGAGTCCGGCTACGCCTAATTTATACACGGTAGTATTAAATGTAAATAATCAAAAGCAGGTTATTGATACTAAAAGCGAACGTTTTGGCTGGCGCCAGTTTAAAATTAATGGTAAAGACTTTTACCTGAATGGTAGCAAAATTCAGTGCTTTGCAGATATACAACACCCGTTTGGGGCCTATGTAGAATCGCGCAGGTTTGCCTATGCCTGGTTTAAAATGATTAAGGATTTTGGCGGTAACGCCGTGCGCTTGCACGCGCAGCCATGGCCGGCAACCTATTTAAGTTTAGCCGATGAAATGGGCCTGATGGTATTGGATGAAGCCGCGCTTTTCGGCAGCTCGCTTTCATTGAATTTTGGCGAAGAGATTAGCTGGGAGCGCACCGCCAAGCATGTTGACGATTTGGTTATGCGCGACCGTAACCACCCGGCAGTTATTGGCTGGAGCGCGGGTAATGAGTTGTTTGCTATATCGGCCTATAATAAACCTACTCCCGATATTGCTGCTATTTGGGAAGAAAAAAGTGTTGCA
Source organism: Mucilaginibacter sp. (assembly GCF_028288205.1). Classification (GTDB taxonomy): domain Bacteria; phylum Bacteroidota; class Bacteroidia; order Sphingobacteriales; family Sphingobacteriaceae; genus Mucilaginibacter. The sequence continues at coordinate 24,402 of NZ_JAQBOD010000006.1, read as the reverse complement.
TTGGCACGTCGCCCCGCGCTGCTTGATCCTACCCGCGATTTTATAACCGATGATGGTGATGAAGATATGCACGGAAAACTGGCTGTTTGGAGCAAGCACTTCTCGCATGGTATTACCCTGGAGCGTTTGCCTAAAGTGGTAGGCAAGCCGTTGGTTGTAGGCGAATCGGGGGCTACTTATTATGGTAAGCCAAATCAATTGGTGCAGTTTGCAGGCGATAAACCTTACGAATCTTACTACGGGCGTAACGAAGCATTGGCGGTTGATGTTTATCAAAATGTAATTAAAATGGCCAAGCCGTTGCTGGCTTATTATTCACCGTCCGAAGTTAGCTGGTTCGGTATAGAACATATGAATTTGGGATACAGTGATTATTCGCGCCTGCCCGATCTGAACGACGGTATTTTCGCCGGCAAACCTTATGAGGAAGGCAAACCGGGTTACCAGATAGAACGTATTCCGCCTTATGTAACAACGTTTAATCCGGGATTAGATCCTTCATTGCCATTGTATAAACCTTTGCCAATGTTTGAAGCATTAAAGGCAGCCATGGCAGGTAAACCGGGTAAGTGGGATCATATTCTGGATACTGCCCGGCAACAAAAATTTATCCCAACAGAAGCCAAATTTAGCCGAGCCATATTTATAGGTAAAATGGATGGCGCATTAGCTAAATTCTTTAATAACATTGGTTTAAGTTTGGATGGGAATAAAGAAACCGCCTCATTAATAATTATTGATGGCGATAATGTTGCCGCAAGTGAGTTGGAACAAAATAAAGCTATAATTGACCGTGTTAAAAAAAATGGCGGCTTTGTATGGGTATTGGTATCGGGCAATAACCAGCCATCAAAAGCGGTGAATGATCTGCTGCCATTTGCATTGCAATTAGGCGAATTTAAAACCACCGATCTGCAAAGCAATAAGGCTGATGCCGTGGGTAAATTATTCAGCATCCGCGATCTGTATTTCTCTGAAATGAATGGCGATAAATACATTCTGAAACAGGCTATTGAAGGTGATATTTTAAATCATGGTTCGATAGTGTTGGAAGCCGGAGAAATTGACTGGAACCTGTTACTTGGCTTTCCTGAAAATAAAAAATGCGCGCAAGTTGTATTATATGAGCATTTGATCAAACCCAAAAATGCGGCCATGCTTAACCTGCCGTTTGGTAAAGCTAATTTGGGTGTAAGTTCTATTGATTATAATATTCTAAACCAAACAACAAGCGTGTTCTGGCAAAAGTTATGTAACGCAATGGCTATACGGTTAACGGACAAGGCTGCTGCCACAGACAGTGGTGCTAAAAAACAACATGATCTGTTAATGGATGGGCCTATAAATTAGGCCATCCATTAATTCATTTTCTGTTTGTTTAGTAACGTATCTGTTATTAAGCTTTGTTAGTTAGGTATTAATTAAGGTTTATATTAAGTTTGTGTCAGCTGTGCGGTAATTGCATACTATCAAACCAATTAATTATATCATCCTTGATATGAACTTTACTGTTAAAAAACTTTTTGTTAAAGCAATACTTTTTGCTTTTGTCATGTTAACGCTTAAAGTAAGCGCCAAATCATACACCGATCCATTTATTCCATTTTTAAACAGCATACCAACTGTGAAGCAGGTTATCAGCGAGGGAAACTCGGGCAATGGTGCAACGGCAATAACTACACGGAAATTTATATTCAACTCGCGTAATAATATAAACAGCGTTTATGCAATTATGGCCTTCCCGCAAAAAGAAGGAGTATACCCGGCCGTGCTTGTTTTACATGGCGGCGGCGGTAATGCAGAGGGCCTGACTAATTTAGTACAGGAGCATGCAGCACGTGGCTATGTGGCTATTTGTTTTGATATGCCGGGCATATGTAATAACGGCACAACACCAAACTCATCTGGTCCATGGAAATTAAAGAAAGGACCTTTAGAGCCGTCTCGTTTTGATATTGCAAAGGGTTTGGAAAATGCCACTTTGTTTGATGCCGGTGTTGCCGGGATTGAAGTGTTTAACTACATAAAAACTCAAAAAAACGTTGATGCTAAAAATATAGGGATAACCGGTTTTTCATGGGGTGGTTATGCTACTACGTTTTTATCGGGCATATTAGGGAAGCAAGTAAAAGCGGCCTATTCTGTTTTTGGCAGTGGTTATTATGAAAAGGCAACTTTTTGGGTAAAGATAATTGCTGGTCTGCCTGATTCTGTCAGAACCCCATGGCTAAAATATTTTGATGCCGGCCGTCGTGCACCTGGTATTAAAGCGCCTTACTTTTTAGAGGCCACATCAAACGATACTTATTACTGGCCCGAATCTGTAGTGGCTACGCTGCATGCTATACATGGCACAAAGAACCATGTTTGGGACCCTAACTTTAACCACAAACAACAACCTGCCGGGCCAACCATGCAGAAGCTTTATTTTGATTATTATTTAAAAGGAATAGGGCAGCCGTTTGCTTCAGCTAAGATTGCAAAGGAAAAGTTAGAAGCCGATAGCAGCAAGCAGATCACCATTAAACTGGATATACCTAAAGGTGTAACTGCCGCGTCGGTTGTATTGTACTATAGCGAACCAACGGCTACATGGCAAACAAGGGTGTGGGTGCCAATAACAGCCACATCAACAGCTGCTAACAGCTATACCGCGACTATCCCGGCAATCATGGTAAAAAAAAGTGTAAATTATTACGCCTATTTAACCGATAACCGCACAGTAAGTGTGTCCAGCGATATGTACAACGCGTTTTATGAGCTGAAACATCAACCCATTACTCAATAATTATTAAAACTATGAGATCAATTTTTACCCTGTTTTTGGTCCTTGCATTTAGTACCAGCGTTTTTGCGCAGGATAAGCCAATTAAGATAGCCTGTGTGGGCGCCAGTATTACTTACGGCGTGTCTATACCAGACCGTGAACATAATTGTTACCCGGCGCAGCTGCAAAAAATGCTGGGCGATAAGTACCAGGTAACTAATTATGGCGTAAACGGCACCACCATGCTGCGCAAAGGCGATTCGCCGTACTGGAAAACCAGGCAATACAAAGCCGCGTTAGCCAGCGAACCCGATGTGGTTTATATTGACCTGGGTGGAAATGATGCCAAGCTGCAAAACCGCCCGTTCTACGGCGAGTTTGAGCAGGATTGTCATGACCTGGTACAATCATTTGCGCAATTGCCATCACATCCCCGCGTGGTGTTGATGGAGGCCATGCCATCATGGGTTAAGGATACTACAGGTATTTGGGATCCGATGATTGTTAAAAAGATCAACCCGCATATTCAACATGCCGCTTATACAGATAATTTGGAACTGATTGATATGCATGCGCCCTTTGCTAATCAGGAAGCTAATACCCCCGATAAGATACATCCCAACAAAGAAGGCGCACGCCGCATGGCCGAGCTGATCTATGAGAATGTTGTAAGGATAAAAGATTTTGGCTTTGACATATTAAGCAAGATCAATTTCGAGAAAAAAATAAGCTCTTTTTATGGCTACAAATGTGCCACCTTTAAAATGAATGGCCGCGAATGTAAAGTCGTTGCACCCAAATGGACAGCTAATGGCCACCCATGGATGTGGCGCGCGAGGTTTTGGGGGCATGAGCCGCAAACGGATATAGCCTTATTACAGCGCGGTTTTCATTTAGTTTATTTTGATGCGGCAGAGTTGTTAGGTAATGAAGAAGCAATAAAAGACTGGAACGATTTTTATAAACTGGTAACCAAAGCAGGTTTAGGCAAAAAAGCGGTTATGGAAGGTATGAGCCGCGGTGGCGTTTATGTATTTAACTGGGCGGCTGCTAATCCATCAAAAGTAGCTGCGGTATATGTGGATAACCCGCTTTTAAATATGCCATCATGGGCATTGGGCTTAATGAAAACACCACCTGTTAAAGATGATATGTTTGATGCGTTTAAAAAAGATTATAATTTGACAGACGATAAAATAAAAGACTTTAAAGGCAGCCCGGTTGACAAGGTAAAGCAAATTGCAAAAGGAAAATATCCTATATTGATATTATGTGCCGATGAAGACGAAGCCGTTTACCCGCCGGATAACACCTTGCTTTTTGAAAAGAAAATAAAAGACCTTAAAGGTGATATAACCGTACTGCATAAGCCCGGCTTTAAACACCATCCGCATAGCTTGCCAAACCCAACGCCAATAGTAGATTTTTTACTAAAAGGATCGGGGCAAGAGATACAGTTTCCTGAAAAATTATAGTATAACAAACGCAATAATTAAGTAAAATAAAATTGATGATCCCTCAAGAAAACGTTAAAAAAAGTGTACTGACCCTTGTGCTGTTAAGCGCAACTCTTACAGTATTTGCGCAACGGAATGATTTAAAGCTATGGTATGATAAGCCATCAGGCAAAGTTTGGGAAAAGGCTATGCCAATAGGTAACGGTCGCCTGGCCGGGATGGTATACGGCAATCCTGAGCGGGAAACTATACAGCTAAATGAAGCAACACTTTGGAGCGGTGGCCCAAGCCGTAATGATAGTAAGACCGCTTTGGCCGCGTTACCACAGGTTAGAAAACTAATCTTTGAAAATAACCGCGCAGAAGCCGCTAAGATAGCAAGTAAGGAAATAAAATCAGAGAAAGATAATGGCATGTGCTACCAACCCGTTGGTAACCTGTACCTGAATTTTCCGGGGCATGATCATTATGAAAATTATTATCGTGAGCTGGATATTTCAAAAGCTGTGACTACTACAACCTACACAGTTAACGGTGTAACCTACAAACGCGAAGTTTTTGCATCCAATACCGACCAGGTTATTGTTGTACACTTATCTGCAAGTCAACCAGGAAGTTTGACGTTTTCTGCGGCTATGTTTAGTCCGCAAAAATCAACCATCATAACAAAAGGTAAAGATGAGTTAGTTTTATCGGGTATTTCCGGTGATCGTGATGGGATAAAAGGGCAGGATAAGTTCCAGGCGCTGGTAAAGGTTAAGCTGGATGGCGGCGAGGTTGCTGCGTCTGATACATCGGTAAACGTTACTAAAGCTAACGCGGTAACCCTGTTTATCTCCATTGCCACCAACTTTGTAAAATATGATGATATAAGCGCTGATGAATCGCTGCGGGCAAATAATTATTTAAATAAAGCATGGACTAAACCATACGCGCAATTATTGAGCAACCATGTTACCGCTTATCAAAAATTCTTTAACCGGGTTAAACTTGATTTGGGTACATCTGATTCGGTTAAAAATACTACCGATAGGCGTATTGACGGTTTTGCCAGTGGTAATGACCCGCAACTGGTTGAGTTATATTTTCAATTCGGCAGGTATTTGCTGATATCCTCATCACAACCGGGCGGGCAACCGGCAAACTTGCAGGGTATATGGAACAAAGAGATGAGCCCGCCATGGGGTAGTAAATATACCATCAACATTAATACAGAAATGAACTACTGGCCATCAGAAGAAACAAACCTGGCCGAAATGCATGAACCATTGGTACAAATGGTTAAGGACCTGTCTGAAACCGGGCAGGGTACCGCTAAAACCATGTATGGTGTTGGCGGCTGGCTGGCACACCACAATACCGACCTTTGGCGCATTACAGGCCCGGTAGATGCTATTTACTCCGGTTTATGGCCATCCGGGGGTGCCTGGTTAAGCACGCAATTGTGGGACAGGTATATGTACAATGGCGACAAAGCTTATTTAAAATCAGTTTATAGCGCATTAAGGGGCGCGGCACAATTTTATTTAGAATTTTTGGTAGAGGAGCCGGAGCATAAATGGTTAGTGATAACCCCATCGGGATCGCCTGAAAATAGCCCCGGCGCTTATTTTGAAGAATATAAAGATAAAAATGGGAAAACTCAGCACCGCGGTTTAGCTATCGATTATGGTGTTACCATGGATAATCAGTTGGTGTTTGATATTTTTAGCGAAGTGATTAATGCAGCAAAGATTTTAAATATCGATAAGGAATTTGCGGATAAATTAGCGGCTGCGCGCAAGCGTTTACCACCCATGCAAATTGGTCAGTACAGCCAGTTGCAGGAATGGCTACATGATTTAGATAGCCCTACAGACCATAACAGGCACGTATCGCATTTATATGGTTTGTATCCAAGCAACCAAATATCACCTTACCGCACACCAGAGTTGTTTGACGCGGCACGTACCTCATTAATTTACAGGAGCGATATTTCTACCGGCTGGTCTATGGGTTGGAAAGTAAACTTATGGGCAAGGTTGCTGGATGGCAATCATGCTTTTAAACTCATTCAAAATCAATTAACCCCGACAGGTAAAAACAAGGGCAGCGCCAATAGCGGCGGTGGTACTTATCCAAATTTGTTTGACGCGCACCCGCCGTTCCAGATAGACGGAAATTTTGGCTGTGCCGCGGGTATTACCGAAATGCTGATGCAAAGTGCCGATGGTGCCTTAAACTTATTACCTGCAATGCCTGATGCCTGGCAAGACGGCGCTATAAGCGGATTAAGGGCCCGTGGTGGTTTTGAAATTGTAAGCATGAAATGGAAAGGCGGCAAGTTAAGCGAGGTGAAAATTAAATCGACAGTTGGGGGCAATTGCCGTTTACGTGTGTCTAATAGCATAAAGCTACAAGGCGGTGTATTGAAAACAGCAGAAGGAGCTAATCCAAATTTCTTTTATAAAAATGAAACAACCGCCAAGCCTATCATATCAGAAAAAGCACAGTTAAAGGCACCAGGCGAGAAGCCAACTTTATTGTATGATTTTGCTACACAAGCGGGTAAAATATATACATTGGTTAGTATGTAAGATTAAGAGAGACTTGCGAAGTTTTAAAAACTTCGCAAGTCTTTAAAACGTCATTTCACTTTCAGGGTTTCGCGAATTTTACAACTCGAAATGACGTAATTTATTGAACAATAACCGCTCCCTCCGGCACCTCATTAACCAAACTAATGGCCCGGGTCTCAACCAACGCGTATCCAACCGGGTTAGCCATCTGTAACCCCAATCCTTTTACATCTTTTAAAAACGCTGCCGTGTTTCCTGCCGGATATTTAGTCGCAAGTTGGGCTTTATATCGACTAAGCGGTATTGCTATTTTGGTCCATTTATCAGGTATAGGTTGAATGCCTTTTATTGACAAGCTATCCCGTTCTGTATTTACCAGGAAATTAAATTTTTGCGCGGTAGTGGCATACACATCCAGTACAACATATTTATTCTGCGACCAATCAACCGTGATTCCCAGATTTGCCAGGTGCCAGAAATAATAATTGGAATTTTTAAAGAATACCACTTCCAATTGCTGTAAAGGTTTTGGTACTGGTGGCGCTGCCTCTAATGGCGCGTTTTTTAGTTGAGAGATCTCTTTGTCAACATCCGTTTGGAGTGCTTTAAAGTCAATCAGCATATGCAACCGCGCTAAAAACTGCGGGATGTATGTTGCACTTACCTGGTTGGCATAAGCCGCCCATTTTAAGCTCGCAGCCTGTAAGTTATCTAATGCAATGGCTTTGTATTTGATTTTTGTCGCTTCATCAGTCGCTTTGTCAGACAGGTATTTATTAGTAGCCACTAATATCTTCTTTGAAAAATATTGTCCCAAATAGGCCATCGCTTTAATATCATTAATAGTTTGGTTCAGCTCGTTGTCTTTTGTATTGGTCATTCCTTTTACTAAAGCTAAAGCCTCGTCGCTTAAATTTTGCAGGTTCTCTGCAACCTGTGGTGGGGTAGTGTCGGTAATAGATTGACCATTTAACAAAGCATTCCCATAAGCCGGAATACCTATCATTCCCTCGCCGTTTTGCGGGCCGCGGTTAATAAATTTATCAATGGTCATAAAACCATAAAAGCTGGTACAGGCCTCGGGGTACCATTCATAATCGTTCTGCGATTTTTGATTATGGAACCTGTTGATGACCGGCATAATTTGCGATGCCTTTGCCCACGCAGTTTGTAACCTCTGCACGTTAGCTTCAGGAAAATGAGCTTTAATTTCTTTTGCAAAATACGAGTCGGGTAAGGTAGGGTCATAAGCTAATTTACCCATTAGTTGGAAACTATACCAGCGCTTTTTAATAATGAGTTGGCGCGGAGTAGCAGGTGTTTTACTGATATATTCCCGTCCCCAGGTATAGCCATCAGGGCCCATGTAAAAGCCTTCTAAATGATCGCGGTATTTGGGCATATTTTTGATGTAGTCGCGAGTAAATGCCGGGTCACTGCCACCACGCATATTATACCATGAATCCTCACGCACGGTGAAAAAATATCGCGAATCGCCAATGCCATCCAGAAACTTCTGCTCGTAAATATATTTAGGTGCGGTTGCCGAATACATGTGCGCCACCGAATATTTAAAGCTAAACTCCAGCGGGCAACGCGAATTTAAACCTGTGAAATTATTCTTAATAATGTTTACATCGGTTTGGTGCGTGCGGTGTATCAGTTTAAAAGTGCGGGTAGGCTCGTTAGCTAATGCATCATTTATTCCTTGCCCATAAGTTTCATACAAATACTTTTCTTTAGCATCCTCGGTTTGCTTGTGCATATTTTCGCCCGATGTTAGCCCAATGCCTTTAAGCAATGGATAAGTTTTTATCAGCGTAGCTGTGGCTTTGCGGATATAATCCTTCGTTTTTTCATCGCTCATTTTATCAGTAAAACCATAGCCCGAATTTTCCAGGCCGTTAATAAATACGTTCCAGGTAAACAGGTAAAAATCAATACCACGATCGTGCGCATATTGCATCACATCCTGCCAGAATTTTATTTTTTGGGCGATGGTCATTTTCTTTAAGGTAACCAAATGAGCGTTACTCGCCGGTGTAAACATATCTTCCCCATCCGACGTAGGATGCAAACGGACCGTGGTTTTCTTAATATCGCTCAAAGAAGCGTTTGGATATTCGGGCACTTTAACCAGCGAGGGGAACGGCTGCAAGCTCCATATAGAAATGATATTGTACCTATCGCGGGCCATCTCATCCAAAAACTCATGCCAAAATCCCATATCCCACATATTGGCTATATTATGCTGCCCTGCATCGCCATTATCAGTATAGCTTGGTGTGCGTGCATCCAGCGGAATATTAAATTTAATACCCCGGTTTTGCAGGAAAGGTTTTTTATCAGTATCGGTTATAGAAGCCAACCCGTTAAGCTTTATATTTTCGGCTACATCAAGGCCACCGCTAATTAATCCGCTATTATCAAAGCCTATAATGTACCAGTCGTTGCCTTTTTTACGGACGGAATATCCCTGCGATTCAGACTCCGGCAACGTAAAGCCGCTGGTTTCTTTGGTGCCCCGTAGTGTTAAGATCAGGTAGGTTTTTGCTGATGAGCTTATGGTATAGCCTGCACTTTGCAGATACTTAGCCATTTCGGCCGCAGTAAATACAGCGCCGTTATTTTGATGATCGTAAATTATAGCAATTGTTCCCTTTATTGCAACAGCATAAGTGCTGAGGGTTATAACAGTAAGCATTAATAGCAGGCAAAATCTCTTTTTCATCTTATTTAGCTTTTGAAATATAGGTAGCATTCTTAGCAGTTTCAACATCTTTAGCAACATCGGGCCTTAACAGCGCCCAATGGAAACGGCTGGTATTATTAATAACCGAATTATTGCCGTCGGCAGGGTAAGTATAGCCGGTATAAGGCATGTCATTATAAATTGGGCGGGTAATTTTAACTACCTCATCCCAATAGATTAATGCGTTTTGTAAGTGAGTTATAGCATGCTGTTTATTCTCTTCACGACCTATTGTGCGATAGGTTTGCAGGGCAACGCCACCCCGCAGCTTCTCAGCAAAATATAAGCCCAGGTTTGCCCACGTTTTTACATCGGCAACTTCATACATTAAGGTATTGTTATTAGCTGTTTTAATGTCTTTAACTAATGCCAGCGCCTTTTTACAATCGGCCTCTAATTGGTCTGCCAAAATTGGCGGAGTGATCTGATCACCTTTAAAATCGCCTTTAGCAAGTATGTTTTTTACATAGTCTTTTATCGAAACATAATCCGGATCAAATGTTGCCTGGTTTATCTGTTGGTCTACCGATATATAGCTCATCTTCTTTTTATTCATCGCCATAAAACCCTCGCTGTATAACGAAAAATCCCAGGTAAAATCAAATGAGCAAGCTAAACGCAACGGTGTTTTTGATGCAAGCGAATAGGCTTCTAAAAGCGGAGTGGCTTGTTTGCCGTAGCGGTGTATAAATTCCTCTCTGAAAACAACATCAGGCGTAGCCGGGTTATACAGCAATCTGCCCCATAACTTATAAAACAACCATTGCCGCTCAAAGGCGTACTTCCAGTTAACCGGCCCTTTAATTTTAGTAAAGTAATCCTTAGCCGGAATATATCCTTCCGAGCCAATAATATACCCGCCGGCATAGCTTGGCGTATTAGCAGCGATATGCGCGCGTATAAAATCGGCATTGCCCCAACGCAGGCAAAAGAAGTCTTCGTTGCGCGTTGTCCACACGGTTTTATAGTTGATGGGCTCGGGTTTGAAATAGGTATCGCTCAGTTTGCCGCCATGTACTTTTAACAATTTGGTTGTAGAGTGTCCATGCGACCAGTTAAATTTAAATTCGGTCCATATTGGGCCGTCAAAGTCTGTTTCAGCTTCGATAGTTTTACGGGTTAGTTTCTCCACATTCACGCTGGTCGAGCCTCCATCACTCACCCCCGCCGAAAGTGGTACACGGAAAATGAGCTTGGTTTTGCGTTTAGCCAGTTTCATGCCTGTTATTATCACATCCTTTACCCATTGGTTACGTGCTTCGGGTGTCATGCCGTTCATGGCCTCACCTTCGGTAAAGCCCATGCCGGTAAGGTCGGGATACTCATCCAACATCTGGGTTACGCACTCGCGATTATACTTTTTTACAATTTCTGATGTATCCGCATCGCCATAATGTATGCGGTTCTTGATGTTGCTTGTAGCCACCTGGTGCGCCTTTGCAAATTGGGTAGTTACAAATATGTTCCAGTTTACTATGTAGGTATCAATGCCGCGTTCTTTAGCCATCCGGAATATAGCATGGTACAGGTTTTGCCACGCTTTCAACTCCGCATCAGTAAACGGGCTCGCCTCCGGGAAATTTTTTGGCTTTATCATGTACGGGAACGGGTGCAGGTTCCATAAGGTTAATGTGTTAAAGCGGTTTTGGGCCATCATATCCAAAAACGCGCGCCAATAGTTTACATCCTTACAAGTCTCCATATGCAGGTCGACAGCATGACCCGTGCGGTAAGGGTCCCACGGTAAATTAAATTTTATAGCGCGGAAGGGTAGGTTAGGACTTTCTGCACTTGCTTTTATATTTTGCAATGTTGTGCCATTGCGGACGTTTTCGGCAACAGAAAGGCATCCGTACAAAATCCCTTTACCATCACCACCGGTTATGGTTATTTTTTTTCCTGCCGGATTGATGGAATAAGCTTCTTTACTAAGTTGAGTACTATCTATAACAAGAGCTATTTGATAGTCTGTCTTTTGTTGTAATAACGCTTTCTTTAAAACAGAAACCGCATACAAAGTTTGCGCCGATTTATCGGCGCGTACAATTTTAATGCTTTGTGCAAATGAGGTTTGAACAATTAAGTAAAAACATACCGTCAGGTAACAAAGCGCTTTTTTCATTTTTGATGGAGATAATAAAACCCTCAAACTTGTTAAGAATGAAGGCTTAGTTGTTGTTGATTGTTTAATTGTGAAGTTGTTATTTTACACCAAAGGTTGCGTTATATAAATTCTCATCCTTATCAACGCAGGCAACTGCCTGTACCTGCGCCATCGGGTTTTGAATGGTAAATGGCTGGGCCGACTCATAGTTACGCATACGGCTGCCAACTACTGATACGGTTGCTCTTTTATCGCCTTTAATCAGCATAAAATCTGCAGATTTACCCATGTTGGTCAACGCGCCATTACCGCCAGAAAATGCCTCTACATTGGTTAAAGCAGTATGGCCCTGGCCCTCAATAACTATCGGGTGTATTTCGCTTAGCTCAGTACCTGCATTGGCTATTATCGAGCCTTGTGCTATTTGCCAGTTACGGTTTTTGGTATTATTACCTTCTTTATATAAGCCAACGGTAACACAATCTAAATTGAAGTTGGTTAACTGGCCATAGCTCTCGCCACCCAAATGGATACCGCCATAAGTTGCAAAAGTAAACAGGTCCATTAATTGGGCGTTATCTGTATGGTTGATGGAATAGCAATAAGTTTTATTTTTTATTACCGCGTCAATAATAGCTTTTGAAAAACGGAAACCCATTTTACGCATGATAGCCGGGTTTACGTGGCAATGTAAAAACCGCGGAATATCATAGCAGTAATCTATCTTAATAAACTCGCCGCTTAACGGATAGCCGTAACAATTTTCTATCAGTATCAATTCGCATATCAAGGCACGTGTTGCGTTAAAATCCATGGCAACATACTCGCCATAAAAAGTAAGGTCTGTTAAGGTAACGGCCTGTGTGCTTGATGTGTGGCTGGTTTGTATAGTTGGCGGGTATTTAATGATCTTTGCCGGATCGGTTAGCTCCTGGTTAGCATACCAAAACTGGATACCTTTTATTTGAGTGGATGATTCAACAGTAATGAATGGATGATCGGCATCAACAATTTTAAACACACTGCCTACCGGAGCGTTTTTGGTAGCGTTTTTTGTTCCCCTTGCCTCCGGCGGATTCGCGCCAATTAAAGAAACATTGGGTTTTAATATAATGCCGCTGCTTACCGCGTAAGGCTCGTCAGACGGGTCGACAAATAAAGCAGCACCTGTTGTTGATGCCCAGTCTATAGCTTTTTGAAGGTTTACCGCGTTTACCTGTGGAGAGTTTTTAGGCAAAACCTTAAAATCCCTTATGCTTTTATAAGGTCCGTCTGCGGCAAAGCTACATAGGGCACCGACTAAAAATAATAGTGTAAATATTCCTCTTTTCATATTGGTTGGTTATATGGTTAATTAATTGGTTTCTATTTTTTTGTGCGAACAGCCAGTCCCAACATCGGAGCTTAAATAAGGTTTTCGCGCAATCGCACATTGCTATAAACCGCCGCTTATAGCCTTATATGTTTTCATTTATGTTACTTGAAAAGCAGGGTTTATGCTGCCGTTAATAATTGGTATAAGCAAAACTAATAAATTACAAATAGTAACAAGCGTGTTTATTATAACAAGTATGTGACTATTTATTTTATCACCGCTAATATCTTTCAATTTCACCAAACAATCGATTGTTTTGGCATTAAAAGCAATATTTTAAGTAACAATTGTACTACAAAAACGTTAGAAAATTTATATTTTTGGTGCGATGAAATGAGGTTGCGAGAGCAAAAAAAGTGGTCATTAAAGTATAAAAACGCACTTTGCGGCTATTTTAACCCGGCGCATATTATTAACTGGTAAATACTTTGCAGAAAGGTTTATTTTAACAACAAAGCGCAGCTATTGATTTTGAGACCATATTAATTAACTTTGTTTCATCGCTATTATAAAAGAGACTAAAGCCAGGCATATTGGTGCTGTTAAACCTCTTTCAAAATAATAAGTCGTACAATCAATAAACCGAATAAATTAATAAATATATAATATACATCATGAAAAGGACTATCATCTTAACAGGCTTAATTATCGCAATTGCTTCGGTAAGTTCATTTGCGCAAATCGTTGTTAAAAAATCAACTAAAACTACTGTTGTTAAAAAAACTACTGTAGCCCCTGCTAAAAAAGTAAGCGCTGTAGATATAGAAGAAGGAAAGCAATTATTGGCAAAAAATGATTGTCTTAGCTGCCATAAGGTAGATGTAAAAGTAGTGGGCCCAGCATATATTGATGTTGCTAAAAAATATCCTGCTACTGAAGCAAATTATGATGCCCTTACTAAAAAGGTTATTGCCGGTGGTAGTGGTGTATGGGGAACAGTGCCAATGTCGCCGCACCCGGCCATTAACCCTGCCGACATTAAAAAAATGATAGAGTACATTTTGTCTCTTAAGTAATAATACCCCTGCTAAGTGATTAGCAGGATTGAACAAATTTATTAGCACATGGGGTGTTAATAAATTTGTTGTTTTATTGAATAGTGAGGATGATTATCTATGATGCTCTTTTAACCAATTGGCGCGTCCGGATTTTTTGAATTGAACCAAAATTAACCTAATAAATACATGAGAAATCAATTACAAATTAATCGCTTAATTAGCTATTTAGCATTGTGTGCTGTAGCTATTTTAATTAGTTCATGCAGCGCTTCGCATGGGGCTTCAAAAAAGAAAGATTATAAAGTGTTAATATACTGCAAAACGGCAGGCTTTCATCACGGATCTATTAAGGCAGGTATAGCAGCCATTCAAAAAATGGGTGCCGAAAATGGTTTTTCTGTTGACTCTACTGTTAACGAAAGCAAATTCACTGACGACAATTTAAAACAATATTCGGCCATTATATTTTTAAGCACCACCGGTGATTTCTTTAAAAAGGATGAGTCGAAAGCTGCTTTAAAAAATTATATTGAGCATGGTGGCGGCTATGTTGGTATACATGCGGCTACTGATGCAGAGTATAACTGGCAATGGTATGGTGATCTGTCTGGCGCTTATTTTAAAGGACATCCCGATCAAAAAATGTCTACATTAAACATAGTTGATCCCAATACTATCGCCACCAAGATGTTACCGGCAGTATGGCAAAGAAAAGACGAATGGTATCACTTTAAATACCTGGCAAAAGATATTCATGTATTGATCACAATCGATGAATCAACTATAACTTATAATGCCAAAAACGAAAACCTAAAAATGGGCGCTTATCACCCTATGGCCTGGTACCATGATTTTGATGGAGGAAGGGCTTTCTACACAGAACTTGGGCATACAGATGAGTCATTTGTTGAACCTCTTTACCTTCAGCACCTGTTAGGTGGTATTGAGTATGCTATGGGCAGAAAAAAAATGAAATAAAATAGGTATACAACACAACCAATAAAACTAAACTATCAAACCTCAAATAAACTAAATGAAACATAATCATAAATGGCTTTTAGGTATCACATGCGCATCAGCGGTATTGTTTTATACCTGTAAGGTAACACAAAAGTATGTTACACAATATCCTGTGCAAAGAGATGCGTCAGGCAGAATATTGGTTGACATGCACCCTGATCCAACCCCTAAATCTCCTGAAGAGGAAATGAAGCATATTTATATGCCTGCAGGATATCATTTGCAATTAGTGGCAAGCGAGCCTATGGTTAGCCAGCCGGTTGCTATTGCCTGGGATGGTGATGCAAGAATGTATGTTGCAGAATTAAATACCTACATGCTTGATGTTAACGGTACCGGCGAACATAATGCCGACTGTAAGATCAAATTATTGGAAGATACCAATGGTGATGGTGTAATGGACAAAATGACCGTATTTGCCGATCATCTTATGCTACCCAGAACTTTACAGCCACTTGATCATGGCCGTTTATTGGTAAGCCAAACCTGGACAAACAGCGTATTTTGTTTCCAGGATACAAATGGCGATGGTGTAGCTGATAAAAATTGGCTGGCTTACGAAAATCATGGCACTAACACTAACAATTTAGAGCACCAAAAAAGTGGTTTGCTATGGAATTTGGATAACAGGATGTACTTAACCTACGACCCTGTTAGGTATACCTTAAAAGGTGATAAAGTTGTCCCTGATACCCTTGTTGATGGCAGCGATGGGCAATGGGGCTTGGCTAATGATGACTATGGCCGTATATTCTACTCATCAGCAGGTGGCGAAGTCCCTGCTTTATTTTACGAGCAAAACCTGCACTATGGGAAATTTGATGTAAATGACAAGTTTGACCAGAAAGAGTTTCAGCCGGTATGGCCAATTGTAACCACTCCCGACGTTCAGGGTGGCTTAAACAGGCTGCGCCTTAAAGATAGCACGCTTAACCACTTTACCGCCAGTAACGGCCAATCAATTTTCAGGGGTGATAAACTGCCAACCGATATGCGCGGCGACCTGTTTATTTGCGAGCCTGTGGGCCGTTTAATACGCCGTGCTAAAGTAACCAATAATGATGCCAAGATCACTTTGAAAAATGCTTATGACCAATCAGAGTTCTTGGCTTCTACCGACCTTAACTTTAGGCCGGTAAATACCATTACAGGCCCTGATGGCTGTATGTACATTGTTGATATGTACCACGGTATAATACAAGAAAGCGAATGGACAAAAGCTGATAGCTACCTGCGCCCTAAAATTCAACAAAAAGGACTTCAGACGAATATTGGCCGTGGCCGTATTTACCGTTTGGTAAATGACAACTATAAGCCAGACTTTAAACGCCCGCATATGCTGGAAGAAACCAGCGCGCAACTGGTTCAGCACTTAAATAGCATGAATGGCTGGTGGAGGGATAATGCCCAAAAACTGTTGGTGATAAGGAATGACAAATCTGTAGTGCCAGCTTTAAAAACGCTTGCTGCCGGCGGTGGACAATTGGCCAAACTGCATGCTTTATGGACATTGAATGGCATGGACGAAATGGATGCCGAAACATTTGGCAAAGCGCTGAAAGACCCTGACGCAGAAATACGTAAAACTGCCGTTTGGATAGGCGAAGATTTTATGAAGAAAGACAGCCATGCTATTGATATGCTGGATGCCCTGAAAGCCGACCCAAGCGCCGATGTGCGCCTGCAGTTATTGTTGAGCATGCGTTTTGTAAATTCAGATAAATCAAAAGCTATTATTGCAAGCCTTCTAAAAAATTACCCTAACGACGCATTGCTTACTTTATCGCAAACAACTTTCGAAAACAAAGCAAAGGCAAGGGCAGAACAAATTGCAAGGCAAAAAATGCTGAATGCAGTTGGTGGCAAGCTGGTTGCACAAGGCTCGGTAATATTTAAACAATTGTGCTTTACCTGCCATGGCGCTGATGCTAAGGGGATTGCAAGCGGATCAGGCCCGGCATTAGCACCTGCATTAGCTGGTAACCCTGATGTGAATGGCCAAAACCCTGAAAGGCTGGTAAGAATATTGCTGAATGGCCTGAGCGGCCCTATAAGGGGTACTACTTATTCCGATGTAATGCCTGCACTGGGTGCCAATACCGACGAGTATATTGCATCGGTAATAAGCTATATCCGCAGTGACTTTGGAAACAAGGGAAGCGTAGTTTTACCTGAAGATGTGAAAAAGATAAGGGAAGCTACTGCCACCCGCACAAACAGCTATACAATGGAAGAATTGAACGCTATCAGGCCTACAGGCAGAAGGAACTAAATTCTTAAATATATTAAATCCTGAAAAAGGGGCTGACCAAAAATGGTTGGCCCCTTTTTTATTTAGCTATAAAGGTATGTGTGCTACGGTTATTTTTTCGATAGTCAAAACTCTTGGTTAACGCCTTTTTTATTGCAAAGTAATCAAACACAATTAACGTTAATAGTTGTTGATGTTTTAATGAATATTCAAGACCTTAAACAAATAGCATCGGCATTAATGGCAGGCGATAAAGGCCTGTTGGCAATGGACGAAAGCTTACCAACCTGCAATAAACGTTTTGCAGAGGTTGGCATACCGCAAACGGTAGAATACCGCCGGGCTTACCGTGAGTTAATAGTTACTACACCAAACCTTGGCGAGTGTATTAGCGGCGCCATATTGTTTGACGAAACTATCTACCAGGCAACAACAGACGGCGTTTTGTTTGTTGATATACTGAAACAAGCGGGTATTATCCCCGGAATTAAAGTGGATGCAGGAACAGTGAATTTGGCCGGATTTCCGGGTGAAAAAATTACTGAGGGTTTAGATGGCCTGCGCGACCGGTTAAATAAATACTATAGCTTAGGCGCACGTTTTGCTAAATGGCGCGCGGTTATTACTATAGGCGAAGGCATCCCTACCAATGGTTGTATAGAAGCAAATACACACGCGCTTGCCCGTTACGCGGCCCTTTGCCAGGAGGCAGGGTTAGTACCTATTGTTGAGCCTGAAGTATTAATGGATGGCGACCATACAATTGAGCAGTGCTATGAAGTAACCGCGAAAACTATAAAGAAACTTTTTGAACAACTGGATACACAAAGGGTAAACCTGCAAGGATTGATATTAAAGCCAAATATGGTTATAGCAGGAAAAGACTGTCCTAAACAAAACTGGGTGGATGAAGTTGCAACCGCTACGGTTAATTGCCTGTTAGAATCAGTTCCTGCCGAAGTAGCCGGTGTTGCATTTTTGTCTGGGGGCCAGTCTGCAGAGGATGCAAGCGCGCATTTACAAGCTATGAATATTAAATTTGCTGGTAAGTTGCCATGGCCGCTTACCTTCTCTTTCGCCAGGGCCATACAACAACCCGCTTTAGTAATTTGGAAAGGTAACCCCGAAAATGTAAAAGCAGCACAGCAAATGCTTTACTTTAGGGCAAGCATGAATAATGCCGCACGGCGTGGAGAATACAGCGTTGATATAGAAAGCGCTGCAAGAAAATGAATGCGCCCTGATGAACTAATTATATGAAAAAACTTATTGTATTTGATCTGGATGGGACGCTTGCCGAAAGCAAATCGGCAATTGATGATGAAATGGTAAAGATATTGAACGCTTTAATAAACGTTACCCGGGTTGCTATCATATCAGGAGGCGACTGGCCCCAGTTTGAAAAGCAGGTATTGTCTTATTTAGCAAAAGATAAGCAGCTTAAAAACTTGTCAATACTGCCTACCTGTGGTACTAAGTTTTATGAATATAATGGAGATTGGAAGAAATTATACGCTGAAGATTTTACTGTCAATGAAAAAAAGAAGATCATCAGCTCACTAAATGCCGCTGTTGAAGAGCAAGGCTTTAAGCCTGAAAAAACATGGGGTGAGCAGATCGAGGATAGGGGTAGCCAGATCACCTATTCGGCATTAGGGCAGGAAGCGCCTTTGGCTGCAAAAAGAGAATGGGATCCGGGCTTTACTAAACGAAAAAAGATACAAAAGGCTCTAAGCATTACTATTCCCCAATTTTCTGTGAATTTAGGTGGTACCACTTCTGTTGATATTACAAAACCCGGCATTGATAAAGCATACGGAATTAAAAAATTAAGAGATATATTAAACATCAAAAAAAAGGAAATGATATTTATTGGTGATGCCATATTTCCGGGGGGTAATGATTACCCTGCAAAAGAAACGGGAATTACTTCTATCTCTGTAAAAGACCCAAACGAAACCAAACGTGTTATTGAAGGTATTATAGCCTGTTTAGATAAAAAAGGCAGGTATGATAATGGTTTTTAAACTTTTAAAAGGTACATGTATTCTTAAACACAGAAAGAATCATAAAAGTATCTGTCCCACACTGTCCCGGGTGTATTCAGGTGTCCCTGGGACAGTGCATCTATATCAATCAAACAATTTACCTCAATTTGGTATTATTAATATCAAATAAATTATCATGAACAAGCTAATTGGAATTGTATTAATTGTAGTAGGTGCCATAATGATAATATGGACCGGGTTTACTTATACCAAAAAGGAAAAAGTAGTTGATGCCGGCCCCATACAAATATCAGCAGACCGCCAGAAAACCGTTAACTGGCCGCCTTACCTGGGTGGCATATTATTGATTGGTGGCATTGTAATTGTTGCCACTTCAAAAAAAACAATATAAGCCAGCCTTTCAATATAAATGATAACGGTTAAAAAAGAAGGTATAATTCTTACTACCACCGATCTTGATTTTGAAAATGATGGGGTTTTAAATCCGGCTGTTGTTAAGGAGGGCGATATTGTTCATCTTTTTTATAGGGCAGTTCGTATGGGCAATTACTCTACTATTGGCCATTGTAAACTTGATGGGCCGGTAAACTTAGCCGAACGTATGGTTACTCCCTTTTTGTTGCCCCAATTTGATTATGAAAACCATGGGATGGAAGACCCCAGGATAGCAAAAATAGGCGATACCTATTACCTGTCATACATAGCGTTTGATGGTAAAGATGCGCTGGGAGCCGTAGCTACTTCAACAGATCTGCAGCATTTTGATAAGCATGGTATAATTGTCCCGCAAATTACCTATGCTGAATTTGATGAGCTGATTAAAGGAAATTCTAATATAATCAAACGATACAGAAGTGATTATAGTGGCGCTGACACTATTGTGATGGATAAAGACCTGGTTTTCTTTCCCCGCAGGATAAACGGAAAACTCACTTTTCTGCATCGTATAAAACCGGATATACAAATTACCGCTGTTAATAGCCTTGGCGAATTGACCCCTGAGTTTTGGACAAATTATCTAACGCATTTAGCGGATAACATATTTCTTACGCCTAAATATGATCATGAAATACAATATGTAGGTGGTGGGTGCCCTCCGGTTGAAACAGCACACGGATGGTTGATAATTTATCATGGCGTACAATGTGTTGCAAAAGGATATGAATATTCGGCATGTGCAGCTTTGTTTGACCTGAATGATCCCCAAAAAGAAATAGCAAGGCTGCCTTATCCGCTTTTTAAACCCGATCAGGAATTTGAATTAGCGGGTGATGTAGATAATGTTTGCTTCCCCACAGGTACCGCTTTGTTTGATGATGAGCTGTACATTTATTATGGTGCCGGTGATGATATTATTGCTTGCGCGTCGGTAAGTTTATCTGCCCTGCTTGCCGAGCTATTGCTGCATTCTTTATCGCAAACGTTATAGTATTTCGGTGCCTTTAAACTTGGTAAACTATTATATATAAAGTATAATTGTCGTCTGCAATTTATATATGAACCGATGAAGAATTTTCTTGACGACGACTTTTTATTAGAAACCAAAACCGCGCAAAAGCTATATCATGACTATGCCGTATCGATGCCTATAATCGATTATCACTGCCATTTGCCGCCTGATGAAATTGCCGCCGATCTGAATTTTAAAAACATTACCCAAATGTGGTTAAACGGCGATCATTATAAATGGCGGGCCATGCGGGCCAACGGCGTAAATGAAGCCTATGTAACCGGTAATAAAAGCGATTGGGAAAAGTTTGAGAAATGGGCAGCCACCGTTCCGTATACACTGCGTAACCCCTTATATCACTGGACACATTTAGAACTGCAGCGCTATTTTGGAATAAAAGAGGTATTATCTCCCGCGACAGCGAAAAAAATATACGATGAATGTACAGAAAAACTGCAATCGCCGGAGTTTAGCATACGCAGCCTTATCACAAAGTTTAAGGTAGAGGTTATAGGTACTACCGATGATCCGCTGGATAATTTAGCACATCACCAAAAAATAAAACACGATAGCTTTGGTACAAAGGTACTACCATCATTCAGGCCGGATAAGGCGATGAATGCTGATAATATTGATGTGCTGAATACCTACATTGATAGATTAGAGAAAGTAGAAAATACTACTATAACCGATCTGGATGGTTATTTAGCAGCGTTAAAAAGCCGCCATGACTATTTTGCTGCGAATGGCTGTAAAGTATCAGATCATGGATTGGATCACATCTATGCCGCCGACTATACAGATGAGGAGATAAAATCCATCTTCAATAAAATTAGAAGCAAGCAAGCTATAACGCAGGATGAGAATTTGAAATTTAAATTAGCATTATTGTTCCGGTTTGCTTTATGGGATCATGAAAAAGGCTGGGTACAGCAATACCATTTAGGCGCTTTACGTAATAATAATACACGCGCGCTGGCAACTTTGGGGCCTGATACCGGGTGGGATTCTATAGGTGATTTTACACAAGGCAAAAGCCTTTCCAAGTTCCTGGATAAATTGGATAAGGAAAATAAGCTGGCTAAAACCATATTATATAATAATAACCCGGTTAATAATGACCTGTTTGCCGCAATGGCCGGTAACTTTAATGATGGTTCAGTTGCGGGTAAAATGCAATTTGGTTCGGCGTGGTGGTTTATGGATCAGAAGGATGGAATGACCGCGCAATTAAATTCCTTGTCAAACATTGGGCTGTTGAGCCGTTTGGTAGGTATGCTTACAGATTCGCGCAGCTTTATGTCGTTCCCGAGGCATGAGTATTTCAGGCGGATATTGTGTAATCTTTTAGGTAACGATATTGAAAATGGCGAACTGCCAAATGATTTAGCGTGGACAGGCAAGATAGTGCAGGATATATGCTACAATAACGCGAGGGAGTATTTCGGGTTTTATGAGTAACATTTTGATCCCGTCATCCCTGTGTTTTGTTACACGCGAATGTGAAACAAAATGTAACAAGTGAAACAAGATTTCGACTTAACCTATTGATAATAAACAAACTACTAAAAAGTGATGTAACAAAATGTAACAACTTATTCGTCTGTATTTTTATAGCTGATTTTAATGTATTAATTTGATAATCAAATAATTGTATATTGACTGATTTTGAGGTGATGTAACAAGATGAAACAAAATCACTTGACATCCCAATAGCTACCGGGATAGCCCGCCATTACGTAATGACACTTTATAAAAAAGGGCGCCGACCATTGATCAGCGCCCTTTTTTTGTTTTGCGTAGTGTTTGACTATATCTTCACCTTCACCACCAATTTCTTGATCAGGCCTTCGCCGATCATTGGGGCGTGTACATCTTCGGGAAAGAAAATAACAAACTGGCCGCCTTTTAACGCGAAGTGCATATCGGGTGCATCAGCATAAAATAGTACATCTTTTTCGTCATTGTATTCGCCTTTAGGGTTAGTACAATCTATGCGGGGTTTCCAGCCAATTGTTTCGTTGCCACGGATGCAAACCTGTATATCGATATTCTTATTATGGCACTCAAACTTTTCGGCAGCAACTTCAGCAGTTTTGCCTTCATTGTCTGATACGATGGCTTTAACGCCATCAGCTATCTCGAATTTACCAACTTCTAAAGCCGCGAGGTCATGCGAAGCCAGGTATTCAAAAGCAACCTTGAAATTTTTATGCAGGCCGTAATATTTTTCGGCACTTGCCAGGGTATCTATTATCATGATTATTATAAATAATGTCCATAGTCGATGGTCCATAGTCCATAGCGATTATTTACTATGGTCTATCGGCCATGGACTATTGACTAAAAAACTATCTCTGTACACGGCCAGAACCGTCGCCTTTAACCAGCTCCTGAACTTCGCCTAAAGTAGCGTGGTTCAAGTCGCCCGGAATAGTATGTTTAATTGCAGAAGCAGCAACGCCAAATTCTGCTGCGTCGCTCAATTTCATACCGGTAACTAAACCATAAATAAAACCACTTGCAAACGAATCGCCGCTACCAACACGGTCAACTATACGCACTTCGTATTGTTTGGTGTGGTAAAACTCGGTGCCATCATATACCAAAGCGCTCCATCCGTTATCAGATGCGCTATGGCTCTCTCTTAGGGTTGAAGCAATATATTTAAACCCAAATTTCTCTTTCATTTGTTTGAAAACGCTTTTGTAACCGTCAAGGTTCAATTCGCCTTTGGTTACATCAGTACCTTCGCTGGTAAAGCCTAAAGTAGTATCAGCATCTTCTTCGTTACCAATACAAACATCAACATATTGGCAAAGCTCGGTCATTACCTGGCGGGCTTTTTCTTTGCTCCAAAGTTTTTTACGGTAGTTAAGGTCAATACTGGTGGTAATACCTTTTGCTTTCGCGGCTTTTAAAGCGGCTAAAGTAAGCGCGGCAGCTTTGTCGCTAAGGGCAGGGGTAATACCGGTAGTGTGAAACCAATCGGCACCTTCAAATATCTTGTCGAAATCAAATTCGCTGGCATCAACTTCTGATATGGAAGCATCCGCACGGTCATAAACCACTTGTGATGCACGCATAGAAGCGCCTGTTTCCAAAAAGTAAATACCTAAACGCTTGCCGCCACGTGCAACAAATTGTGTATCAACGCCATAACGGCGCAAGTGGTTTATAGCTGCCTGGCCAATTGGGTTTGCAGGTACTTTTGATACGAAGGTTCCGTTTAATCCGTAGTTGCAAAGCGCTGCTGCAACGTTTGCTTCACCGCCACCATAGGTAACATCAAAGCTATCGCTTTGTACAAATCTTTTGAAATCAGGAGTTGATAATCTCAACATTATTTCTCCCAGTGTTACGACTTTTTTAGACATCGTTAGTGTTCTATTTAAATTGAAAAATTAGTTTATAAAATATTGTATGATTGTTTTATCGAAGTCACCAAAAGTACGTTAAACCTAAGTAATTACGAAAGCTTTTACATAAAAATAAAGGAAAACGTTTGCGTAACAATTGTAACTATTTGGCGACTCAAATTCCCCGTATTTTAATATTTCTTTCTACATTTACCCATCAATTAATTTACTAAAATGGATAAGAAAGAAACCATATTAAAGCTTATACCTGAGCAGGGTATTTTGCCATTATATTTTAACAA
>NZ_JAQBOD010000002.1 GCF_028288205.1 Mucilaginibacter sp. | reverse complement strand
TACCGGTGCGCAAGGCGGGTAAACTGCCTTATACCATCAAACAAAAAAAGTACGACCTGGAATACGGTTCGGCAGTTATTGAAATGCATACCGATGCTTTTGAACCCGGCGATCATATATTATTGCACGATGATTTGCTGGCAACCGGCGGCACCATAACCGCGGCCAGCGATCTGATACATGAAATGGGCGGTATTGTATCCGGCTTTTCATTTGTGGTAGGTTTAGGTTTTTTAAAAGGCAGAGAGAAGATTATTCCAATTAGTGATAAGATAGTAGTGCTGGCAGAATATTAAAGGTGTAGTGTAGCGCTACACCTGCTACACTGGTAAAATAGTGTCACCATTTTAGTAAAATTATATACCTAATATATAAACTAAATTCTTGCCATGAAAATACAGAAGCTATTGGTTCTGTGCGCTTTGCTGCCTTTGGGTTTTGCGCACGCACAGTCGGCCGCGCAGTTTGATGCATTGTTGAGTAATGTAAAACGCTATGATAAAACCTATCCGCGCGAAAAAGTGCACCTGCATTTTGATAAACCTTACTATGCGCTGGGCGATACCGTTTGGTTCGAGGGGTATGTGGTAAATGCAGCCAATAACATCCCAAGCGACCGCAGCCGTATTTTGCATATAGAATTGATAAACAGTAAAGATTCTGTTTGTAAAGCGTTACAATTACCCATAAACGTTGGCTTTGCCGCCGGCGATATTACGTTGGTTGATAGTTTATTGCAGGCAGGTAATTACCGCATTAGGGCATATACCAACTGGATGCGCAATTTTGGGGCGGAGTATTTCTTTGAAAAAAAATTCAATGTGGTTAATCCATTTCCTGCAAAGGATAAAACAGCAACCATAAATAACCATACCATTAATACTAAACCTGTTACCGGCAATCTGCCGCCAGGCTATGATATTCAATTTTTCCCTGAAGGCGGTGAACTGGTAAACGGAATAAAATCGACCGTCGCATTTAAAGCGGTAGGTAGTAACGGGTACAGTATAAATATATCAGGCAAATTGATAGATGAGCAAAATAACATTGTGCTTGATTTTAAAACCAATCATGCAGGTATAGGTTCATTCAGCCTTACACCTGTAAAAGGTAAAAGTTATACGGCCATTATTCAATTGCCGGGCGGTACTACTACAAATGTTGCTTTACCCAAAGCTTTAGAAAGCGGGTATGTAATTACTACAGATATAAGTAATGCGGACAGCCTGACTGTTTCGCTACTGGCCAGCCCGGATTTAATGAATAAAGAAGAAATGGTACTAATGCCGCTGTCAAATGGTAACCCGCTATTCTTTTACAAAACTAACTTTCCGGATAAGCGTGTAAATATTACTGCACCCCGCAATAAATTGCCCGGCGGTATGCTGCAATTCACACTGTTTAACTCAAAGAATGAGCCTGTAGCCGAGCGGTTGGTGTTTAACAATTATCAAAAAATAAACCTTACCCTGCCAGAAGTAAAGCAGGTGTACCCAAAACGCGGTAAAACAGAACTTGCCGTACAAGCTACAGATGCGGCAGGTAATCCGCTAACAGGAAGTTTTTCATTAGCAGTAACTAATGCCGATGATATAGCCGAAGATGAGCAAATGGGTACAACAATTTTCAGTAATCTGTTGCTAACGTCAGATATTAAAGGCCATATAGAAACTCCGAATTATTATTTTACCAAACCATCCGCAGAAAAAAATAAAGAACTGGATAACCTGCTATTAACGCAGGGTTACAGGCGGTTTACTTGGAAAGATATGGCTAACGGAACGCTGCCGGCAATTACTTATCAGGCTGAGGGTGATTTAACTGTTAGCGGAACAGTGACGAGGCTAAATGGTAACCCGGCGGTAAATATGCATGTTAACCTGTTGCCGGTACAATCAGGAGCGGGTAGTATACAAGATACGGTGACTGATAAACAAGGCCATTTTATATTTAGGTTACCTTATAATATGACCGCCAACAGGTTTATTGTACAGGCAAAAGAAAAAGGCTTGCAGGTATTTACCATTAAACTGGATAATTATAAGTCTGCAAATATCACCCCATTGGACAATCATCAATTTGCCGATACCATTATAAGTAATTATGCACAAGCTGCCGCCCGGGTATTTACAGCCGAAGGCAAGAACATCAACTTTAATAAAACAAGATATTTGAAAGAGGTGGTAGTTAAAGATTATCGCCCAAAAAACAAACTGGTTAATTCGCACTCAGATAATTTGAACGGCCCGGGCAATGCCGACTATGTTTTAACAGGTAAAGATGTAGAACGATGTGCTGACCTAACTTGTTTAACATCTATGCTGCCATTGGCGGCAAACAATCTTAGAACATTAAGAGGGGGGTTATTACTTGTTATTGACGGAAATGCTGTTGGCCCAGCTGATTTTGGTCCGAGATCATTGTTGGTATCGATGGTCGCACCATCGGATGTTGAAAGTATTGAATTTATGAAAGCAGGAAGCGCATATGCAAATATCTATGGTTTACGCGGTTCGGGCGGGGTGCTTCTGGTAACTACCAGGAAAGGCTCTGATCCATCCCGTATTGATACCACCACTGCAAAAAACAGGCGGCAATTTAACTTACCCGTTTATATGGCCCGTGAATTTTACTCGCCCAAATATGATAATCCTGAAAATATGCCCAAAGGAGTAGACCTGCGCACAACCGTGTACTGGAACCCCGAAATAATTACCGATAAAACAGGCAAGGCAAAAGTTGAATTTTATAACAATGATGTTGCCGGCAACTACCAGATAATTATAGAAGGTATAAGCGCCAAAGGTGTTTTAGGCAGGCAGGTGTTTAATTATAAGGTGGAGTAGTAGATACTGTTTAAATAAATAACCGGAGGTTAGTAAGAGCCATCGGCTCGATATATTTTGTAACAACGGATTTTAACCCGTTGAAAAAATACAGCCACCCAAATAATTAGTGCCGTAGGTACGTCCCATATTATATTGGCCGAACCGATGGTTCTTCAAATATTGTTTGTTCATTTCTCAACGGATTAAAATCCGTTGCTATAATATTGTCCGAGGCTCCGCCTCTGGGCGGGGCCGGTGAGTATAAAAAATATTTAATACTATGCATGCATAATAAAATAGGTTTAAATCAACTAAACCTACTATTTGAACCGTATACCAATTTGGTCCCTTTTTACAGGGGTTTGAGATAAAACTAATCTGTTATTTTTAGCGTTACTTTGCAGTAAATCAATTAAAAAACATGGATACTTTACTTGCAGATATACCTTCAGGATACAATTTTTCTATCAATGATAATCAGGCATTGGTGGGGCAGATGGCCAAAGATTTCGCCGAGAAAAATATACGCCCCTTTGTAATGGAGTGGGACGAAGCACAGACCTTCCCTGTCGAGCTGTTTAAAAAATTGGGCCAGCAAGGCATGATGGGTGTGTTGGTTCCCGAAGAGTACGGCGGCTCGGGTTTTAGCTATTTTGAATATGTTACGGTTATTGTAGAGATAGCTAAAGTATGCGGATCGATAGGTTTATCGGTTGCTGCGCATAACTCGCTTTGCACCGGGCATATATTGGCATTTGGTAACGAGGAGCAAAAACATAAATGGTTACCCAAACTGGCATCGGCCGAATGGATTGGCGCCTGGGGATTAACCGAAGCCAATACCGGGTCGGACGCTTTAGGCATGGAAACTACCGCAGTTTTAGATGGCGACCATTATATAGTAAACGGATCAAAGAACTGGATAACCCACGGTAAATCTGGCGATGTAGCTGTTGTTATGGTGCGCACCGGTAATAAAGGCGATTCGAAAGGTATATCAGCCTTGGTTATTGAAAAAGGAACAGCCGGCTTTACCCATGGCAAAAAAGAAAATAAATTGGGTATGCGCGCATCAGAAACCACCGAACTGGTATTTGATAATTGCCGTGTACCTAAAGAAAACTTATTAGGCATAGAAGGCCAGGGCTTTATGCAGGCTATGAAGGTATTGGATGGCGGGCGTATATCTATTGCCGCGTTATCATTAGGTATTGCTAAAGGCGCTTTTGAGGCCGCGGTTACTTATGCCAAGCAACGCCGCCAGTTTGGGCAGGCTATCGCTAATTTCCAGGGGATATCATTCAAGCTGGCCGATATGGCGACCGAAATAGAAGCTGCTGAACTATTAATTATGCAGGCTGCTGATCTGAAAAACCGGCATAAGCCGGTAACTAAACAATCGGCCATGGCGAAATATTTCGCATCAGAAGTTGCAGTAAAATGCGCTACCGAAGCGGTACAGATATTTGGTGGTTATGGCTATACCAAAGATTTTCCGGTAGAGAAATATTACCGCGATGCGAAGCTTTGTACTATTGGCGAGGGCACTTCCGAAATTCAGAAGATCGTTATCAGCCGGGAAATATTGAAGTAATCCAAAAGCGTGGGTGTCACTCATCAAACCATCGTTCTGAAAGTTAAATTCACCCTCGGTGCAATAACTTTTTTTGATTTAGGCAAACTATGCAGCCAGTTACTTTGCGTAGCACCCTTCATTACCAGCAGGCTGCCATTTTCCAGCATCAACGAAACAGGTTCTTTGCTTACGCGATGTTTTAACGCGAATTTCCGTTCGGCACCAAAACTTAATGAGGCAATGGATGTGTTTTTTCCTAATGATTTTTCATCGTCCCTGTGCCAGGCCATTCCTTCATCGCCAGTGTGATATAAATTAAGCAGGCAAGAGTTGTATTGTTCGCCGGTTAATTCTTCTACCAACGCTTTAAGTTCTAACAATTCTTTGGTCCAGCTTAAAGCTTGTTTTGTAGTGTTAGAGTAGGTGTAGCTGTACCCATCATTGCCATACCAGGCTACTTTGCGTTTGGTAATGATGTGCCTGCCAAAAATTACGGCTTCATCGTTTTTCCATTGTATAGTGTTAAGTAAAGCATTAAGATAATTATTGGCTTCGGCGGTTTCCATTACTTTGCCGTAATAGTTTACCACACCATCGTGTGGTAATAAATTGGTAGTATTATCTATTTTAAATAGTTCCATTTTTTAATTTCCATAGTTTGTATTGCGCGCGCATGCAATTTCCGCAGGGACGATAGCCTGCTGCCAATGCTTCCTGCTCATCGCAAAAAAATACCCGGTTTTCGGGTTTCATCCGTTTACCAGATCCGCAGGTTAACTTGCCATATATCTTTGCTTCTTTATAACCGGCCAGTTTAATTTCGCCTTTGGCGATAAGGGGTTGCAATGCGCGTAAACAGGCAAAGCTGCTGTCTCCTAAATCAGAATGATTAAGCATAACTAATTTTGTTTCACCAACTCTAAAATTGACTTATTATAAGTTATTGATAATCAATAATATAAAAGAAACTTATTCGTAAAAATACAGACGAATAAGTTGTTACATTTTGTTACATCACTTTTTCGCAATAAGCTTTTTTTCAATAAGTTAACTCTAAATCTTGTTTCACTTGTTACATTTTGTTTCACTATTTCGTGAAACAAAACAAGAGATTATACCCCCGCGAATGCTTTCGAAGCTTCCCACCCAATCATGGCGTTTTTACGCTGGCTCCCCCAATGATACTGCCCCGTCTCGCCGGTTGATTTGATTACCCTATGGCAAGGAATTAAAAACGCTACCGGGTTATCGCCAACTGCCGACCCCACTGCCCGGCTGGCATTAGGGTTTTGCAAATTACCCGCCAGGCCGCCGTAGGTAATTAAACCGCCCATAGGTACTTTTAATAATGTTTCCCAAACCTTTAGCTGGAAGGGCGTTCCTTTTAAATGAAGTTTAATATCGCTCAACTTACTCCAGTCCTGCGTGAAAATAAAGATGGCATTTTGCTGTATAGCATCCAGAAATTGGTTGTAGGTAGCATTTGGGAAGCATTTTTGCAATTCGGCAAAAGCTTCGGCTTCATCGTCATCTGCAAAAGCCATATAGCAAATTCCTTTTGTGGTAGATGCAACCAGCATGGTGCCAAACGGACTTTCGGCAAAGCTATAATTGATATGCAGTTGCTCGCCGCCGTTCTTGTATTCGCCGGGTGTCATGCCTTCTACTTTTATAAACAGGTCATGCAATCTACCGGTGCCAGACAGGCCGGTCTCGTAAGCGGTATCAAACAGCGATGCTTGTTTATCTTTTAAAATAGATTTGGCATGCTCAATGCTCAAGTACTGTAAGAATTGTTTTGGGGTTACACCTGCCCAATCCTTAAACATCCGCTGAAAGTGGAATGGACTTAGGCTTACATGCTGGGCCGCCTGCTCTAATGTGGGTTGTAGTTTATAGTTCAGCCTTAAATATTCTATTGCTTCGGCTATTCTTTTATAATCAATTTCGTTCTGCGTTTCCATAATTTTATCATTTAATGATACAAATGTACCGGCCTGCAAAACGCTGTGAAACCCGATTCTTGCGGAGTTGTATTATGCCAACAGTGTACAATTAATAGGTATGGTGAACCTAAAATCGCTCCCGCTACCTAATGTACTGCTAACATTTATTTTCCCTTTATGCTTGTTAATGATCTCTGAGCTTATGTATAAACCCAAACCTAAGCCCGAGAACTGATGACCCAGTGCATCAACCCTGTAATATCTGTCAAATAAATAGGGCAATTTTTCAGGATCGATGCCTATACCAAAATCACGAATGGATACGGTGGCATCCTGTCCGTTATTGGTAACGGTTATTTCAATTCTTTTTGATTGTGGCGAATATTTAATGGCGTTATTAAGCAGGTTTACCATAACCTGGTCTATGCACCGGGCATCTGCATAGATCATTAGCTCATTATCGCCTTGCAATATTAATTCATGGTCGCCGGGATGTATGTGTTCGCAGCTATCCCTAATTAATTCAACCAGGTCAAAACGGGTTACTTTTAAGGCCAGTTGGCCCTGCTGTATTTTAGTTACATTGAGCAGATCATCCAATAAACTAAGCAGCTTATTTAAATTATTGCTTGCCATGTTAACAAACATTGCAATTTTATCAGATGCCTTATCTGTCTTAACCAGTTTTTGCAATATTTGCATAGATGCGTTAAGCGATGTTATAGGTGTTTTTAGCTCGTGGCTGGCAACACTTATAAATTCATCTTTTCGCAGTTGCAATTTATACTCTTCGGTAACATCCTGCAATATGCCGCTAAATTGGTAAACGTTTCCCTCTTTATCAAACAACGCCCTGCCTGTAGCCTCAACAATGCGCTTGAAATCATCATTTGGATTTTTAATTGTATATATAATATTGAAATTACCGTCTGATCCTTTCGCCATCGCTTTTTGGACAGCATCGATAAGATTATCCCTGTCTTCATATGCAATCATATCAATAGCTCTTTCCAGGTCTATCTCTTCATTACCAGATAACCCGAACCAGTCTTTTAAACGCTCATTGCCTATAAATTTGTTGGTTTTGGGGTTGAGTTCCCAGGTACCCAGATCGGCAGCCTCAATGGCAAATTCCAGCTCTTTTTTAGCATCCTTTATACTATTGTATGATTTTATTTTATCAGTTGTTTCATTACCCATTACCAATACGCCGGCAGGCTTCCCGGTTTCATCAACTACCTTGCTGTAGCTAAATGTCCAGTAAACGTTTTCCAGTTTATTATTGCGGTAAATAGGGATTAATTGGTCCTCGCTCCAGGTTGACTCACCATCGGCCATAACCTGGTCTATCAAAGGTTTTATAATCGGCCATATCTCCGGCCAGCATTCTTCGCCCCGCTGCCCTAAAGCTGTTGGGTGCTTGCCATTGTTGCCTAAATTTGGCCGGTAAGCGTCATTATAAAACTGTATGAGTTCTGGTCCCCACCATAAAAACATAGGGAACCGCGAATTAAGCATTATACTTATAGTAGTTAGTAAACTTTGTGACCACCCTTCAGGATCGCCCAAAACATTTTCGCTCCAATCAAGCTCTCTGGTTAGCCGCCCCATTTCGCCGCCGCCTTGCAGGTAATGACTATATGATGTTTGGAGATAGTTATTTGTATTCATTTTGTATTAGTTAAACTTAAATAGTTAACTGTAAATAGAAATAGGCGGGTTAAATATAAATAGATTACACAAATTTGCAATTCGAAAAATCATGGGAGTGCTTGACTCTACTTATACGAATTATTTGGATTTTTATTATTTCGCCGTTCTGCTGATTTGAAAAATGAGAAGGATTAAGGTGTGGCTTTAGAGGAATCCGGAGCTGCTTTTATTCAAAACAAAAAACCTATTTGAAAATCAAAACATTGTGTGTACCTTTGCCTTCCCTGAAAGGAGGTATGTAGGAAATTATGATCATTATCAATATTAAAGAAGGCGAATCATTAGACAAGGCGTTAAAACGTTTTAAGAAGAAATTTGAAAAAACCGGAGTTCTACGCGAACTACGTAGTCGCCAGGCATTCGAGAAAAAATCTGTGACCCGTCGTCACGAGGTTAAACATGCCATCTACAAGCAGAACATGAACCTGGAAACTACTGTTTAATTCTGTAAAAAGAATTTTCAGTTTTTTTGACATCATATAAAAAACTATTTGTATATTCATTATTCGGATGTACAAGTAGTTTTTATGTTTTTAGAGCGGTTTATACAATATATTAAATTCGAAAAACGGTACTCTCCGCATACCGTAAGTGCCTACCGGTCAGACCTTGACCAGTTTATAGGTTTCCTAAATCATCCCGAAGAAACCGTAACCCACCCGAAAGACATTACCCATTACCAGATACGCAACTGGATGGTTGAGCTCATGAACCAGCAGCTTACCGCGCGTTCCATCAACCGTAAAATTGCTACGCTGCGCAAATACTTTAAATTTTTAGTGCAGGAGGGAGTGCTAACGGTTAACCCGGCATCAAAAATTAACACACCAAAGATTCCAAAACATTTACCGGTTGTAGTAGAGGATGCGCGCCTTACCCAAATGCTGGATAGCGACAATGTGTTTAGCGACGACTTTGCCGGCGTGCGCGATAAATTAATAATAGAAATGCTTTTTGGCACCGGCATGCGCCTTGCCGAATTAATAGGAATAAAGGAGAGCGATATCAATACTTACGAGGGTACGGTAAAGGTTTTAGGCAAGCGTAATAAAGAGCGTATAATACCCCTGAACCGCGAGCTGTGTTTATTGTTGTTGAAATACAGCGAGTTAAAGAAAAGTGAAAATTTTAATAACAATTCATTGGCATTGATCGTTACAGATAAAGGGGCAAATGCATATCCAAAACTAATTTATTTAATAGTGCATAAATACTTATCTAACATATCAACCCAAAATAAAAAGAGCCCCCACGTGTTGAGGCACACCTTTGCAACCAGCCTGCTAAACGCTGGTGCCGATTTAAATGCGATAAAAGAATTACTGGGCCATGCCAACCTTAGCGCTACCCAAATTTATACGCATAATTCCGTTTAACTATTAAAGTATATTTACTAACTAGCCCATCCTAAGGCATAAAAAGGAGGAATCATGAATATCACAGTGCAATCAATTCATTTTACTGCAGACAAGGGATTATTAGAATTTATACAGAAGAAAGCCGATAAGCTGGATACCTTTTATGATAACATTATAAACGGCGAAGTTTATTTAAAGCTGGAGAATGTAGAAGACGAAGCTAACAAGATAGCAGAGTTAAAACTGCAGTTACCGGGTAACCAGATTTTTGCGAAAGAACAATGTAAAACTTTTGAAGAGGCCACAGACCTTGCAATTGAGAGTTTACGCAAGCAAATAGGTAAGCACAAAAAGCGAAAAGAGATTGCCGCTCAAGAGGTTAAAAAAGCCGTATTGGCATCAACCGAAGAGGAGATTTAGCCCCCTCTAAATCTCCCCCGGTAGGGGAGACTTAACAGGGAGCTAAATCACAATATTTACTTTGATCGGCGGGCAAAAAACCCGTCGATTGTTATTTAAAGAGTTTTTGTTGTTTAAATAATATTATATTATTTGTAATAATGACAATGCTTACTGTAAATATCGAAACCGAAAAAGCCATTAAAGCCGTGCCGGATGCTTTCGGTTTCGATTATCATATAGCTCAACACCCCGATACTGCAAAAAAGCTTTTAAATAAATCAGAGCAATTGCTTTATAGTCGCTTAAAAAAAACGGCCTAAGAAATCAAACTGTATAAAGAGGGTAAGATCCAGCTTCAGGACGCAAGTGAGTTCTTAAACAAACTATAAGAAACACCTTTTCTCGCTGTAAATCAATCCCAAAATTCACCCAAAATCCCCCCTCAAAAAGTCATCATCTTTTTTTTGATAAAAAATTTTGTACAGCGTTAAAATTTTGTAAATTTGCAATCCCTTTCGGAGAGGTGTGTAACGCGCTTCTTGACTAAAGAGGGTGGTTCTTTAAAATAAAAAATAATAACCTTATAAATAGCCGGCGAATTTTTTGCGGTTAGTTCTTGAACGATCTGTATCATCAGCAGCATATATAGGTATATATTAAGCCTCCTTAGCTCAGCTGGTAGAGCGACTGACTTGTAATCAGTAGGTCATTGGTTCGATCCCGATAGGAGGCTCTGTTAATTTAAGATTTGAGAATTACGATTTACGATTGCTTGTCATTCGTAAATCTGAAATCAAAAATCGTAAATCAACAAAACGGGGGGATACCAGAGCGGTCAAATGGGGCGGACTGTAAATCCGCTGCTTCGGCTACGAAGGTTCGAATCCTTCTCCCCCCACAGGATAATGAGTGAGGGAATAATTGAGTGAATGAGTGAATGAAAGGTAGATATTGAAAAATGTTCACTCAATCATTCGCTAATTCACTCAATCACTCATTGAAATAAAAAGCGGAAGTAGCTCAGCTGGTAGAGCGATAGCCTTCCAAGCTATAGGTCGCGAGTTCGAACCTCGTCTTCCGCTCGGATGGTTCATTGGTTGATTAGTTCAAATGGTTCATTGGTAACCAGCTGCAAGGCACTAATGAACTAATGTACAAGTGAACCAATGAGCTAACAAATTAGCCGACGTAGCTCAGGGGTAGAGCACTTCCTTGGTAAGGAAGAGGTCATGGGTTCAAATCCCATTGTTGGCTCAACGTATAAAGCGTATATAATATAATAACAATTAAGAATATAAATTAACCTACAAACAATAATAAATCATGGCAAAAGAAAAGTTTGACCGCAGTAAACCGCATTTAAACATCGGTACAATCGGTCACGTTGACCACGGCAAAACAACCCTTACCGCAGCTATCACCAAAGTGTTGGCTGACGCGGGTTTTTCAGAAGCTCGTTCATTCGATTCAATCGACTCAGCTCCTGAAGAGAAAGAACGTGGTATCACTATTAACACAGCTCACGTTGAGTATTCAACTGCTAACCGTCACTATGCTCACGTTGACTGTCCGGGTCACGCTGATTATGTGAAAAACATGGTTACAGGTGCTGCTCAAATGGACGGTGCTATCATCGTTGTTGCTGCTACTGACGGCCCGATGCCTCAAACTCGCGAGCACATCCTTTTAGCCCGCCAGGTAGGTGTGCCTTCATTGGTTGTGTTTATGAATAAAGTTGACATGGTTGACGATCCGGAATTATTGGAACTTGTTGAAATGGAAATTCGTGAATTATTATCATTCTACGAATATCCGGGTGATGATATCCCTGTAATCCAGGGTTCGGCTCTTGGTGGTCTTAACGGCGATCCAAAATGGGTTGGAAAAATTATGGAATTGATGGACGCGGTTGATGCTAACATCCCTATTCCTCCACGTTTAACTGAGCTTCCATTCTTAATGCCTGTTGAAGACGTATTCTCGATCACTGGTCGTGGTACTGTTGCAACCGGCCGTATCGAGCGTGGTATAATTAACTCAGGCGAGCAGGTAGACATCTTAGGTATGGGTGCAGAGAACTTAAAATCAACCGTAACAGGTGTTGAGATGTTCCGCAAGATCCTTGACCGTGGCGAAGCTGGTGATAACGTAGGTTTATTGTTACGTGGTATTGAAAAAACTGATATCCGTCGTGGTATGGTTATTTGCAAACCAGGTTCAGTAACTCCGCACACTGATTTCAAAGCAGAAGTTTACGTATTATCAAAAGCAGAAGGTGGTCGTCACACACCATTCTTTAATAAATACCGTCCGCAATTCTATTTCCGTACAACAGACGTTACAGGTGAAATCACCTTAGCCGAAGGTGTAGAAATGGTTATGCCTGGTGATAACGTTACCATCACTGTAAAGTTGATCAACGCTATCGCGATGGAAAAAGGCTTACGTTTCGCTATCCGTGAAGGTGGCAGAACAGTAGGTGCCGGCCAGGTAACTGAAATTTTAAAATAATTTCACACCCTTTTTTAAGGGTAGTATAACGGTTAATTTTTTGTAAAGTACCCCGGCTTTTTGCCAGGGTACTTTATCAATATTATAAAGTTCCTTCGGGAACAATGGAACACACGGGAATAGTTCAACGGTAGAATAGAGGTCTCCAAAACCTTTGATCAGGGTTCGAATCCTTGTTCCCGTGCTTATAGCAAAATTAAGAATGGCTAACGTATCTGAATATATTAAAGAGTCTTACATAGAGTTGACCCAGAAAGTAACCTGGCCAACCTGGAGAGAATTGCAAAACAGCGCAGTTTTGGTATTAGTTGCAGCAATAATTATCGCTATGCTAATATTTGGTATGGACCAGATCATCGGTTACCTGCTTAATAAATTTTATAGTTCACTGGCTTAATACATATATAGATGAGTGATCAGTTAAAATGGTATGTGGTACGCGCCATAAGTGGTAAAGAAAAGAAGGTTAAACAATATGTAGATGCCGAAATTGCCCGTTTGGGTATTACTCATTTGGTACCGCAGGTATTGATACCTACTGAAAAATACTACCAAATGCGCGACGGGAAGAAAATAGCTAAAGAGCGTAATTACTTTCCGGGATATGTATTGATGGAAGCCGTTTTGGATGGTGAGTTGGAGCACATTATAAAAAATGTGAACAGTGTAATAGGTTTCCTTGGTGATAAACAAGGTAATGCTATCCCTTTGCGCCAGGCAGAAGTTAACCGTATTTTAGGTAAGGTTGATGAGATGAGCGCGCAGGGCGAAACCATGAACGTTCCATATTACGTAGGCGAAAATGTTAAAGTAATGGATGGCCCTTTCAACGGGTTTAGCGGTGTTATTGAAGAGGTTAACGAAGAGAAAAAGAAATTAAAAGTAATGGTAAAGATATTCGGCCGCCGTACGCCGCTCGAATTGAATTACATGCAGGTAGAAAAAGAATAATTATTATTTCGGATATCAGATTTTCGATTTCGAATTTATATAAACAAAGACATTGGGCGTTACAACCTGATAAACAAAATGTTACATAGCTTCCACTTTATAACATTGAATAATTAAATAATAAACAAAATGGCAAAAGAAGTCGGTGCAATGGTTAAGCTGCAAGTGAAGGGCGGTGCTGCAAATCCATCACCTCCAATAGGGCCTGCATTAGGTGCAAAAGGGGTGAACATAATGGAGTTTTGCAAACAGTTCAATGCACGTACCCAGGATAAACCTGGTAAAGTGTTACCTGTAGTTATAACTGTTTATGTTGACAAATCTTTCGATTTTATCATTAAGACTCCTCCTGTAGCTATCCAGTTAATGGAAGCAACAGGTTTAAAAGGTGGTTCGGCCGAGCCTAACCGTAAAAAAGTTGCCAGTGTAAACTGGGATCAGGTTGAGACTATAGCTAAAGATAAAATGACTGATTTAAATGCGTTTACAGTAGAATCAGCCATGAAAATGGTAGCAGGTACTGCCCGCAGTATGGGGATAACCGTATCAGGTACGGCACCCTGGAATTAATTAAATTTATACAAATCAGTTTAAGACAGTGGCTAGATTA
>NZ_JAQBOD010000058.1 GCF_028288205.1 Mucilaginibacter sp. | reverse complement strand
ATTCTTGTCTATCTCGGCAGGGTCAATATCCAAATGGATAACCTGTGCTTGTTTAGCATATTTATCTAAGCGGCCAGTAACACGATCGTCAAAACGCATCCCGATAGCGATCAAAACATCGCACTCGTTTGTTAATACGTTAGGGCCGTAGTTACCGTGCATGCCCAACATACCCACATTTAAAGGGTGATCTGTCGGGATAGCTCCTGCGCCTAAAACTGTCCACGCTGCCGGAATACCGCTTTTTTCTACAAAGGCTTTAAACTCTTGCTCGGCACTTCCCAAAATAACGCCCTGGCCAAATAATATAAACGGCTTTTTAGCCTGATTAATTAATGCCGCAGCTTGTTCAACATAAGTGTGTCTTACAATAGGTCTTGGCCTGTAACTGCGGATGTGATTACATTTAATATAGCCTTCAAAATCAAACTTTTGTATTTGAGCGTTCTTGGTAATGTCTATCAAAACCGGTCCCGGTCTGCCGCTTTTCGCGATATAAAATGCTTTGGCAATAACTTCCGGAATTTCGGTAGCATCGGTTACCTGGTAGTTCCATTTAGTTACCGGAGTGGTAATGTTTATCACATCAGTTTCCTGGAAAGCATCGGTACCCAAAAGGTGCGCAAATACTTGCCCGGTTATACATACTAAAGGTGTACTATCTATCTGTGCATCGGCTAAACCGGTGATCAGGTTAGTAGCGCCTGGCCCGCTTGTCGCGAACACTACACCAACTTTGCCCGATGTGCGTGCGTAGCCTTGACCGGCGTGTATACCACCTTGCTCGTGGCGAACCAGTATGTGTTGTAATTTATCGTTATAGTCGTACAATGCATCGTAAATAGGCATTATGGCACCGCCCGGGTAACCAAAAATAGTTTCGGTACCTTCGGCTATCAGCGCTTCCAATAAAGCGACTGAACCAGAAACGTTAACGGTTTCTTTTTTCTTCGGTTCAACTACTAATTCCTGTTGTGCAACTTCCATGTTATTGGCCCCCCTCTAAATCTCCCCCGGAAGGGGAGACTTTTGATTTGTATTTCGTTTAATTTTTCTGTTAAAATAATCTCTTTATATAAGCCTTGCCTTTTGTTCCCCCCTTAGAGGGTTAGGGGGCTATTCATCGGTAACGCAACCTTCGGCCGCTGTACTTACTGATTTTGCGTATTTGTATAACAATCCTTTGCTGACTCGGAGTTTGGGTTGTACCCATGCCGCTTTACGTGCCGCAATTTCTTCATCGCTTACTATCAGGTTAATACTGTTGGTTGTAGCATCAATAATGATCTTGTCATCATCGTTAACCAAGCCTAATAAGCCACCATCAAAACATTCTGGTGTAATGTGGCCAACCACAAAGCCGTGTGTACCACCACTAAAACGGCCATCGGTAATTAACGCTACCGAGCTACCTAAACCCGCGCCAAATATGGCCGATGTTGGTTTTAACATTTCGGGCATACCCGGAGCACCTTTAGGGCCTACGTTTTTAATTACCACAACATCTCCGGCTTTAACTTTACCGCTTTGTATACCTGCTATCAATTCAAATTCGCCATCAAAAACACGGGCAGGACCTTCAAAATGTGTACCTTCTTTACCGCTTATTTTGGCAACGCTGCCACCTTCGGCAAGGTTTCCGTATAATATCTGTAAATGCCCGGTAGCTTTTACCGGGCCTTCAACAGGCCATATAACTTTTTGCGTATCAAAATCCAATTCGGGTACCGATTCTAAATTTTCGGCAATGGTTTTTCCGGTAACGGTTAAGCAAGAGCCATCTAACCAACCTTGTTTTAACAAGTATTTCATTACAGCTGGTACACCACCTACTTTATGTAGGTCTTCCATCATGTATTTACCGCTTGGCTTCATATCGGCCAATACCGGTATACGGTTACTAACCGATTGAAAATCATCCTGAGTCAACTTCACATCAACACTCTTAGCCATAGCTATTAAGTGCAATACCGCGTTAGTTGAACCGCCCAATACCATAATGGTAACTATCGCATTTTCGAATGCAGCGCGGGTCATGATGTCGCTTGGTTTAATATCTTTAGCTAACAATATTTTTACTGCCGCGCCAGCCGCTAAGCATTCCGCTTTCTTTTCATCGCTCAGGGCGGGATTAGAAGAGGAGTAAGGCAAACTCATACCCAAAGCCTCAATAGCTGCGGCCATAGTATTAGCTGTATATATACCACCGCAGGCACCAGCGCTTGGGCAGGCATTTTTAATGATCTCTTTAAAATCAAAATCGCTTAACTGTCCGGCTATTTTTTTACCCAAAGCTTCGAATGCGGAAACAATGTTCAGATCCTCGCCTTGATAATGACCTGGTTTTATTGTACCACCATATACCATAATTGATGGGCGATTTAACCTTCCCATTGCCATAATAGTACCCGGCATGTTTTTATCACATCCCGGCAAGGCAATTAAACCATCGTAATATTGAGCGCCACAAACTGCCTCGATAGAATCGGCAATAACATCACGGCTCACTAACGAGTAGCGCATGCCTTCGGTGCCGTTGCTCATACCATCACTAACGCCAATGGTGTGGAATATTAGGCCAACCAGGTCTTCTTTCCAAACACCTTCTTTAACAATAGCAGCCAAATCATTAAGGTGCATGTTGCAGGTGTTACCATCGTAACCCATGCTTGCAATACCTATTTGCGCCTTTTTCATATCATCGTCGGTTAAGCCAATGCCATAAAGCATGGCCTGCGCGGCAGGCTGGGTAGGGTCTTGCGTTAGTACTTTGCTGTACTTGTTCAATTCGGTGTCTTGTATGGTGTTTGTAGTCGAACTCATATTATTATATAAGGTAGCTGGTGTTTAAAATTTAGTCTTTACAAAAAAGCGCCTTCTCTATTTTGGTGGGGAAGGCGCTTCGTTTATATCTTAGTTGTTATTGGTTAAAACGCTTATCCCCTGTATGCACCGGAATTAGTACCAGCACAATTTGAATACCCAGAATACCGAGCAGCAAGCTGTTGACCACTCCTAAAAAGTAGGTGCCAATATTGCTTGTTTGTTGTGTTGATATTTGGTTCATCAATGGGTTAAATTCTATATCTGTAAGTTAAAAACTTAGTTGTGTTGCCACAATAGCAAAAGCGATTTTTTTGAAATAAGTATATAATTTTGTTTTATTTCGGAATTACATATTTTATTCTGCAATAAGCCATATACAAAAATTATCAACTGTATACCGTATACCAAAGTTACTTTCGGTATACGGTATACCGAAATAGTAATTGGTATAAAAAGGTAAAATTCTGCGTAAAATGGCATGGGCGGCAAAAAAACTTAAATTTTGATGACATAAAAAAAGCCTCTCAATAATTAAAATATCGAGAGGCTTTTTAAAAAAGTTTTTAATGCCTCTTTACCTATGAATAATACCTTCGGCTAAAACCATTACTTTATTGTTCAATACCTCAACTAAGCCACCTTTAATAAGGTATACATCTTCTTTCGCGCCAGTGCGAACGATCAATTTACCATCATCTAAAGTTGAGATGATAGGAGCGTGATTGTTTAGTATTTCGAATGATCCCATAGCGCCAGGTACGGTTACAGATCTAACCTCGCCTTCGAACACTTTTTTATCGGGAGTAAGTATTTCTAAATTCATTTGTCATTAAATGTGCAAATATGCAAATGTGCAGATGTGCAGATGAATTAAATGTGTGAATGTGCGTATGTGCAAATGTGCAGATGATGATCAATTGAAAAATTCATTT
Organism: Mucilaginibacter sp.; assembly: GCF_028288205.1. Taxonomy (GTDB): domain Bacteria; phylum Bacteroidota; class Bacteroidia; order Sphingobacteriales; family Sphingobacteriaceae; genus Mucilaginibacter. The sequence continues at coordinate 142,663 of NZ_JAQBOD010000058.1, read as the reverse complement.
GCATATCTGCACATTCTCTCATCTGCACATTTAATTATTTGCTTCCGCTAATAATTTTTTACCTTTTTCAATAGCGTCTTCAATGGTACCTACAAGGTTAAATGCAGCCTCAGGGTATTCATCAACTTCGCCATCCATAATCATGTTGAAACCTTTAATGGTATCCTTAATGTCAACCAATACACCTTTTAAACCGGTGAACTGCTCAGCAACATGGAAAGGCTGTGATAAGAAACGTTGAACACGACGTGCGCGGGTTACAGTTAATTTATCTTCTTCAGATAATTCATCCATACCTAAGATGGCGATGATATCCTGCAATTCTTTGTAGCGTTGTAAAATTTCTTTAACACGTTGAGCTGTATTGTAGTGCTCATCACCTAAAATAGCAGCGCTCAAGATACGTGAAGTTGAATCTAATGGATCAACCGCAGGGTAAATACCTAGCTCGGCAATTTTACGCGATAATGAAGTTGTAGCATCTAAGTGGGCAAATGTTGTTGCCGGTGCAGGGTCAGTTAAATCATCCGCAGGTACGTATACCGCTTGTACTGATGTAATTGAACCACGCTTGGTTGAAGTGATACGCTCTTGCATGGTACCCATTTCTGTTGCCAAAGTTGGCTGGTAACCTACTGCTGATGGCATACGGCCCAATAACGCCGATACTTCTGATCCTGCTTGTGTAAAGCGGAAGATGTTATCAATAAAGAATAATATATCACGGCCCTTGCCTTCTGCATCACCATCGCGAAAATATTCGGCAATAGTTAATCCTGAAAGCGCCACACGTGCACGCGCACCGGGAGGCTCGTTCATTTGTCCGAAAACGAAGGTTGCTTTTGAGTCTTTTAATGCTTCCGCGTCAACTTTACTCAAATCCCATCCGCCTTCTTCCATTGAGTGCATAAATGCGTCGCCATATTTTATGATGCCCGATTCAAGCATTTCGCGCAAAAGGTCATTACCCTCACGTGTACGTTCACCCACACCTGCAAATACCGATAAACCATCATACGCTTTCGCGATGTTGTTAATCAGTTCCTGGATCAATACGGTTTTACCAACACCGGCGCCACCAAACAATCCAATTTTACCACCTTTTACATAAGGCTCTAATAAATCGATAACTTTAATACCGGTAAACAGTATCTCGGCCTCGGTTGAAAGATCTTCAAAACGGGGAGGGTTGGCGTGTATAGGGCGGCCATTTGTTTTATCTAAATTAGGGATACCATCAATAGCATCGCCAACCACGTTAAACACCCGGCCTTTAATATCATCGCCGACAGGCATTTTAATTGCTGATTCAAGATCAAGAACATCCATTCCGCGCAATAATCCATCGGTTGAATCCATGGCAACCGCGCGTACGCGGTCCTCGCCTAAATGTTGCTGAACCTCTAAGATTACCTTTTGGCCATTTTCTTTAGTGATCTCTAACGCACTGTAAATTTTAGGAAGATGTGCATTCTCTGCAAAGCTAACGTCGACTACCGGACCGATGATCCGTGATATTTTTCCAATGTTTGGCATATATAACCGGGTATTTTTTTAAAATATATTATATAAAATAGTTTAAAACCTTTTCGCGCTATTTCAGGGCGCAAAGTTAGGATTTATAACACAATATTAAAATACTTAAAGTAAGATTTTTTTAGGCTTATAATTAATAAAAGGATTGCAAACTATTACTTATAGTAGTATAATTTATAAAAATAGCATTATAAATTATAAAGTATTAATATTTAACAAGTTGCAATAAAACAATCAGGCTTCAAAACTTAAAACTATTTTGCCAATGTGCTTGCTGCTTTCCATAAGTGTATGCGCTTCGGCAGCACGCGCAGCCGGAAATATGGCATGCACCACAGGTTTTATTTGCCCGGATGCTATTAGTGGCCAGATATTTTTTTTGAGGGAAGTTGCTATATCGCTTTTAAAACCTATATCTCTGGAGCGTAATGCAGAGCCGGTTAAGGTTAGTCGTTTACGCAGAATAACAGAAAGGTCTATCATGGTATCTTTTCCTTCCATCATGTTTATCATTACCAGCCGGCCATCTTCGGCAAGGGTCTGCAGGTTGCGTGGTGTATAATTGCCGCCTATCATATCTAAAATAACATCAACCCCTTTGCCGTTGGTCAGTTCTTTTATAATAGTTGTAAAATCTTCAGTTTTATAGTTAATGGCTTTTGTCGCGCCAAGTTTTTCGCAAAACCGGCATTTATCGTCAGATCCGGCAGTTACATACACTATACTGCCCAATGCTTTGGCCATTTGTATAGCCGCCACACCAATACCGCTTGATCCGCCATGTATAAGCAAGCTTTCACCGGGTTTCAGCCTTCCGCGATCAAACACATTGCTCCATACGGTAAAAAATGTTTCGGGTAGTGATGCGGCTTCTATAAAAGTTAAATCACCGGGAATTGGCAGGCATTGCCCTTCGGGCACGTTGCAGTATTCGGCATATCCGCCACCGGCTACAAGTGCGCAAACTTTATTGCCAACTTTCCAGCGGGTAACACCGGCGCCAATTTTGGTTATAATTCCGGCTATTTCTAATCCCGGTATATCTTGCGATGTATTTGCAGGCGGAGGATAATTTCCTTTACGCTGCGCAACATCGGGCCGGTTAACACCTGCCGCGGCAACTTTTACCAACACCTCGTTAGCCGCAAATTCGGGTATTGGCCTTTTGGCTATTTGCAAAACTTCGGGCGCGCCGGGGTGGGTGATTATTACTGCTTTCATTAGGGTGCTAATATCGGCATATAAACACTTATCCGGCATGGAATGTTTGTTAAGACCTATCCAATTCCTGTATCTGCATTTTATACTTAGTAGGCAGCAACGCGTTCCTTAAAAAGCTCTCTGCCTTTAGGCGCCGCAGGAATTTATAAACATTTAATACAGGTGTTAACCATGGCGTATTTCCTAAGGAGAGTAAACCACTTACGCGGGTCGGAACAAGCAACAATTGCACCTGAAGCAATAGCGTATACCGTAACTGCCCCAAATGCTTTTTATACTGGTGGTACAGATCGGCAGTAAACTTACTATAAGCCAGGTTTTGCTGCAGGTGTTCTGCACGCATTTGTTGCCATCCAGAAAAATTAACAGGCAGCCCTGTCAACTGCATTCTTTCACCAACTCTATAAAATACATCAAACACTTCAGCCTTTTCAGCGTCGGTAAGTTTCCTATCCAGCAGCTCGAAAGAACGGACGGAATAATCTATCAGCAAAAATAAAACATCACGATAGGCCCAGTCTGGAATTTGTGCGCCGCGGTTTTGTTCAACTCCTTTGTGTATAGCTGTAATTTTATCAATTGATGCTAAGGCGGCTTCTTCATTAGCAAATATTATCTGCCGGGCATACGTTACGGTAGAAAATAACCTGCCCAGCGGGTCGGCAGGCAAGCGGCCGGTAAAGTACAGCCAATCTACCGCTTTATTTAGGGCAAACTCTGCAGCGGCGCCTGCAAAAATAAATAAGGCCGTATCTGCTTTGCTCCATATTTTTCGTACGATGGAACCTTCGTTTACAAAATATTTCATTGTATCTGCTTTAATAGATATATAACATGGTAAGTATAAAGTATCGTATATCAAAAATAAGCATAAATTAAAAGTACTTTGCATTGCAAAGCAAAATATAATCATTGACATTATCAAATTGAAAGAACAATCATTATATTTAGTTTTTAACTGATTCATTAAAAAAGCTGCTACTTTTAATCCAATGCCAACAGAAATAATGCTTAATTCGGTAATTACCTGTCCTGATTGCGGTTTTCAAAAAGAAGAAGAAATGCCTGTTGATGCCTGCCTGTATTTTTATGAATGCGAAAGCTGTAAAACACGCTTAAAGCCAATTGCTGGTGATTGTTGTGTATTCTGTAGCTACGGATCAGTGAAATGCCCGCCTATTCAGCAAGGGACATCTTGTTGCGGTTAAAAAATTTAAGAATGCAGAATGCAGAGTCAAAATATTAGAATTTTATTTTAGCCGATTTGTTTTCATTACCTGATTTTGCTGCAATTGCAAAGAAAGTAAAGTAATTTTCAAATATTTTCGGCAGTTTAAAAAGAAATCCTATTTTTGCAGTCCGTTAAAAAAAGCACTTATGCTTGTAAATAGCGGAAATGGAATACTGCACTTGTAGCTCAATTGGATAGAGCACCTGACTACGGATCAGGAGGTTAGGGGTTCGACTCCCTTCAAGTGCACATAAAAAGTTAAGCCTTTCTGTGTAGTACCGAAAGGCTTTTAATTTGTAAAATGCATGCTTAACTTAGTATTATTTGGCCCGCCGGGAGCTGGGAAAGGTACTCAATCACAAAATCTAATTGAAAAATATGGCTTGATCCATTTATCAACTGGCGATTTGTTACGCAATGAAATTTTACAAGGTACAGCATTAGGGTTAGAGGCTAAAAAGCTGATGGATGCAGGCATGCTGGTTCCTGATGAAGTGGTGATAGGCATGATAAGCAATAAGCTTGATGCTAATAAGGATGCAAAAGGATTTATTTTTGATGGATTCCCGCGTACAGTAGCACAGGCCGAGGCATTAGATAGCTTGCTTAAAAGTAAAAATTCTGCCATAACAGTTATGATAGCGCTTGAAGTAAATGATGACGAATTAGAGCATCGTTTATTATTAAGGGGTAAAGGTTCAGGCCGTGCAGATGATGCCAATCCTGAAGTAATTCGTAAGCGGATAAAAGAATATAATGATAAAACCGCTCCTGTAGCCGGCTACTATAAGGCTCAAAATAAATTTACCAGTATAAACGGTATCGGCTCAATTCATGATATATTTGATTCGATCAATGCTGTTATAGCTGTTAAAGCATAAAAACTGATTTCGAATTTCGGATGTTCGATTTCGGATTTAAAGTAACATAAATTGTTGCTCGCCGAAAATATCAAATAGCTTATAAAATAAATCCGAAATCATAATTTCGAAGTCCGAAATAAAAAATCAAATGTCTCAAGGTTCAAATTTTGTTGATTATGTAAAAATTTGCTGTCGTTCCGGCCATGGCGGAGCAGGCTCATCACATTTACATCGTGATAAACATACAGCGACCGGCGGGCCAGATGGTGGCGATGGCGGCCGCGGCGGGCATGTTATAGTAAAAGGCAATGCCCAGTTATGGACCTTATTACACCTTAAATTTAGAAAACATGTTATTGCCGGCGACGGTGATGCCGGCGGCAGCTCATTAAGTACAGGTAAAACCGGGCGTGATGAGATATTGGAAGTGCCTTTAGGTACAATTGCCCGTGATGCCGAAACCGGCGAGATATTATTTGAGATAAACAGCGACGGAGAAACCCGGATATTAACAAGCGGTGGCAGGGGAGGGCTGGGCAACTGGCACTTTAAAACCGCTACCAGACAAACTCCGCGTTTTGCACAACCCGGCGAAGATGGCCAGGAAGTATGGAACGTTTTAGAGTTAAAAATACTTGCTGATGTTGGTTTGGTAGGGTTCCCTAATGCTGGTAAATCAACCTTATTATCGGTTGTGTCTGCAGCTAAACCAGAGATCGCTGATTATGCTTTTACAACGCTGGTACCTAATTTAGGTATAGTAGCTTACCGTAATAACCGGTCGTTTGTTATGGCTGATATCCCGGGAATTATTGAGGGGGCATCAAAGGGAAAAGGCTTAGGTATACGCTTTTTAAAGCATATTGAGCGTAACGCTGTATTGTTATTTATGGTGCCGGCTGATACTACCCGTACCATACAGGAAGAGTATGATATATTACTGAAAGAATTAAACGAATATAACCCCGAACTGATGCACAAACCCCGTGTATTGGCAATTACAAAATCTGATATGTTGGATGATGAGTTGGTGAGAGAGATGCAGCAGCAGGTACCTGCGGATATACCTTCTGTTTTTATATCATCAGTAGCTCAAAAAAATATTGATGTGCTAAAAGATCTGCTTTGGAGAGAGATCAATAATCAATAGTGTTGCAGGTGTTTCAGTATGTTGCGCATTGCAACAGTACGCATACCGGCTAACTAATTACCCGGTCGCGGATCTTAACTGCCGGGTTTCCCTGGTAAACTGAATAGGGTTCCAAATTTTTTGTAGCGACAGAGCCACTGGTAAGCACCGAGTGCGATGCTATTCTAATGCCTTGGTTAACAACGGACAACGCACCTATCCAAACACCATCTTCTATTATTACACTACCGGTTATCAGGTTAAACGATGTTTTTTTGTAGTTATGGCTACCGGTGAGTATAATTGCGCCTTGTGACAGGCATACATTTGATCCTATGGTTACCATTACAATATTATCTATCCACGCGTTTTCACCAATCCACACTTCATCGCCGATAGTAAGCAGCCATGGATATTTAATATTTACGCAAGGTTTAATCTCAACCTCTTTGCCAATTTTAGCGCCGAATAATCGTAATAAAAAATTCTTTATCCCATAAAAAGGAAAAAGACTTGTTTTAAATACTAAACCGCTTACGTAATGCCATAAAACCCTTTTCACCACATTTCCACCCGGATGATAAGGAAAGTTATTATAGGATAACAGGTTTGTTTTTTGCATACTATTTATTTACCGGAACATCATCATTTTTAACCCAAAAATACAGGCTGATGCTAATTATTATATAGATCAAGATATTAAAAATAGTATGATGATCAATAATTCTATTATCCTGTTTATTCCAAAACAGGGCAAGTAGTACAAAGCGGATAACATTCAGGAACTCAATAGTTATAATTCCAGTCAGTAAAAATATAATTTTTGCTTTTCGTGGTTTAGGATATGCTATTACAAAGGCAGTAAAAAAACTTAAAACACCTAATCCCAGACATGTATATACCAACACAATAATTCCACGACCTGCAACCAGTAATTCATGGTTATTTACAACAACGCTAAAGCCAAAGCAATGTAGCACAAACGCGCTGCAATGAAGCAACAACCAACGCAATGCATATATATAATTTAAATGTTCGGCTAAAAATGGTATGTAGTAATTTCCCGGGCTGGTAATGCCAAAAAATAGAATGTTGAAATAATAAAATAGCAGGAACAGGCTAATAAATATAAGGGCGAATTTTAAAGGGTTATTTTGTTTGTTCGGTATCATTTTGCTGTTTGATAAGTTCGTCTATCTTAATGTCAACTATTAACCTGAACCAAAAACCTTGTAAAAAGTGGAAAATTACACCGGTACGTCCATCCAATATCCCTAATTGAAAAATCATACGTTGGGTAAAATAAAGAGCAGGGCGTACATATCGCGGCAGCCCCCACCATAATTGTTTACGCCAGGCTTTGCGCTCGTTAGGCGAACCCCAAAAATTGGGATTTTCTGTTTGTGCTCTAAATGAGTGCATACGTGCTGCTTCTTCTTGTGCTACCAGGTCACTATAATGGTTATGCTTATCTATCCAAAAACTTATATTATTCTCTTTTAAATTTTCTTCTAACAGGTAACCATCCTTCCATATTTCCGTATTGCCGGGAGCTACAAAGCGATGGTCCATATTTTCATTGGTATCAGAATAACCAACACCATATCTGAACATCTTCAATAAATAAAACGGATAATACCCGCCGTGTTTTATCCATTTACCTTTAAAAAAGTTTTTACGGTTAAAGTATATCCCAGCTATATTTTTATAATCTTCCTCCCTGAAGTTTATTAAATGCTGCTTTAATTCATGGGTTACAATTTGGTCGGCATCCAGGCAAATTACCCATGGCGTTTGTATAGGGAAATTTTTAAGTGCGAAATCCCATTGCTTGGGATGATTCTCAAAAGAATTTTGAAGAAATGTAGCGCCAAATTTTTCACCAATATTTATTGTCTCGTCGGTACTTCCGGAATCTAAAATAAATATAGGCGCATTTAAATCAGTGATAGATTGTAATAAGCGCGGCAAATGCATTTCTTCATTATAGGTTAAAATAATAAATGAATACGGTACGCTCAATTTACCCTGGCTTTAATGATCATGGATTTCCATAAATAAGGTATCCGGCCGCAACCTTTAAAAGCAATTATAGTAAAGCCGGCATCGGTTAGCGCTTTGCTTAGTGTTTTTTTGGACCAAAATTTAATATGCCCGCCATGCCACATGGGACTAAAATGCAGATCCCATTGATTAAAAAGGCTCAATAGTAAATTTTTAAAATAGCCATGATATGGGGTTGAAATTATGATTTCGCCATTTTGGTTGAGTACCTGTTTGCAAAATTCAACAAATCCTTGCGGATCATATAAATGCTCAATAACTTCTGTTGATATGATAGTATCAAATTGTTGTTTTTGTAATTCTTCCGGTAATGTTCCTGTTGATAGATCTTGCAAAAAGAATCTATCGGGGTTTGTTTTACGGGCAATTGCAATGCCTTTGGCAGATGCATCGGTGCCAAAAGCGTTATAGCCATTAGCTAACAGGAAATTAACCAGGTAACCATTGCCGCATCCAAGGTCTAATGTGCAGTTATTGGTGTTTTTATTTAGCAAGGCTAATAACGGTTTGGTTAGATATTCAAACGTATGTGCAGGATCACTAACCTCAAATCCGTAATCTTTATATTCAGCCATGGTTAATAATTTGCTTGTACATATCCATGTATTTTTTTATCAATTTATCGTCATCAAAATCATTGTGAATAATTGCCGGTGCTGTATGCCTGATATGGGTTACATGATCCATTTGATTAGCCGCTATATTATTTATACAATCACTTACTGATTGGATAGTTGTTTGGCATAGCCAGCCAAAGTTGTTTTTAACCACATAATCTGCCAACCCAACATGTTCACTTATTAATACCGGCGTGCCCACACTTAAGCTTTCAATAACTACGTTCCCGAAATTTTCATCGTATGAAGGTAATATCAATAAGTGATGATTACGCAAAATATCAAATTTAGTTTCGTTCTGGAAACCTATCCAGGTAATGTTGAGGCTGCTTAAATTATAGCGGGCAATATTTTTCAGCAGATCTATATAATTTTCATCACCATCGCCTGCTATGGTTAAATGATAGGGAATTCTAAGTGCCGGCAAAGCGTTTAATAAAATATCAAGACCCTTTTTTTCTTCAATTCTTGATAGAAAAAGAAGCTTTAAAATAGGTTTATTAAGCTCTGAATGCCTGGTTAATAGGGGGGGTATCTTAACAAAATTAGGGACATCAAACATCATTTTAGGCTTTATTATGGCAGCAAGGGCCTTTTGTTCTGCGCCTGATGTAGCATGTATGTATGACCGGTTTAGCAAACCTTTCCCCAATAAATTATGCATTAGGTTTTTGACAAAACCATTTTTGTTTTTAAAAGAATAAGAACTTAACGTACCCCTTGGCGAAATTAACACTGGTTTTTTTTTTATCAATGCTATCAGTGCCGAAAATACCGAAACAAGGTTCCACCAGGCGTGAATGTGTACCAGATCAAAACCTGGCACCTCTTTCCATAATCTTATTAAAAGGGATGGAGAAAAGTGTGTGTGGTCCTTACTTAATCGTTTAAAATAGGTTACTTCTACACCCTCGACAAGGGTTTTATTATTTGGCTGAACGGATAATTCGGTAGTACCGTTAGCTGTTGTTGTAAATACTTCAACTACGCAATCTGCATTGACTAATTGCTCACTTAATTTAGCAACAGACATGGTTGGGCCGCCATAAATATAAGCGGGCTTATAGGAAGCATTGATTTGTAATATCTTCAAATGTCTTGTAAGATATTATAGGCCCTTAATATTTTATGAATAATTATCATGGATATATAACTCCAAAAAACAGAGTTTAATAAAAACTCAAAGGTTGAGCCGCGCCAAAAAATTTGAAATAATCCGGAAAATATTAGGGCGGTACCTAAAATATAACCACCAAATAGTTGTTCGGCTTTTTGTGATATTAATTGTACTGCTGCACCATAAACAAATAACGCCAAAAACACCCCAAAAGCACCACCCGAAAGGTAAGCATCAACAACATAAGCGGGTTTTGCCGAAACATTTGACCCCCTGCGTATAACTCCTGCGGTATATACGCGTTCCATCACTAACTGTTCGGTACTGGGTTTTGATGGCCAAAATAGCCGGGGTACAACTACTATACCAGCTTGTTTTACAAGGTCGAAACCATAGTAATCAACATATTCGGGCGTTGATTGTAAAAAAGCTGTAAACATATCTATTTCACTTAACCGATATACTAAAAATCCCCAATTAGTTTCATCGTCAGACTGATTTGAATTAAGTGTGGCATCAAGCGCTATTTTGTAGGCATCATCTGCATTAACATTATCCCCCCATGCATTTGCACGGTAAATACTGTTATATGTTGGTAACAACATAAATAGCAGCAGCAATGCCGGAACAAAAGTAAATGTTACAATTTTTTTATAGTTGGGATATAGAAAAATGCCCAGAACAAGCACACTAATAATAATTGGTTCTTTAAAGCCTGAAGTTAATGCCTCGTAAAAATTGGATAAATATAAAAACACGCAAAATAAGGTGTTAAAAACTTTTTTAAGCGGTATGGCAAATGCCAGGGCAAGTGTGCCGGAGATGAAACTTAATGAACTAAATTGATGGGAAAATTGCGCCAAACCACTAACATTAATTACTAAAATAGATAAGGGAAGGAATACAACCGCTATTATTAATAATACATTTGCCAGCTTTGTATTATCTATTTTATATTTCTGCTTAACCGGATATTTCATTGACAGGATTAAACCCGAAGCAAAGGCAGCATGGCCTAACACATAATATCGCTGGCACTGCGCTGTAAGAGCTAACTTATCGTTATCAATACTAAATTGTAAAATAGATTTATTAAGATCTTCATATCCTAATAAATTCAAGAAATAAAACATAGAACTACAAGCCATATAGCCTATAAATATTATCTGTACTAAAAATATTGGCCGCATTAATTGTGCAGCTATGTTTCTATCAGTTGGTAAAGGTTTTATCCAACCGCTATAAGATATGTAGAATATAAAAAAAGACCCAATCCATGCAATAAGATAAGAAACTATAGGGTCGCCTTGAAGCGCTATTGATAATATCCAGGGTATGTATAATATCAAGTATCGCTCAAAAGACCTACTTGTTTCTTCCATTTTTGTAATTTATAATATTATCCGCCTGTACCGTAAAATTCCAGTCCTTTATTATTTGTTTCGAAGTTTCGCCCATTTGGAATAACCCTTCTTTCCCTTTATTAACAAGTAAATTCAATTTTTCCTCAATGTCGTTTTTAGACCCGGACGTAAATACACATCCGTTTATGTTAGTTTTAACAAGATCTGCTGCACAACCTGTTTTATCAGAAACCAGAATAGCTTTTCCGCAGGCCATTGCTTCGTTAACACTTAAACCCCATGTCTCACTTCTTGAGGAAAGGCAAAATAAGTTGGCTGCCTGGTATATAACCGGCATAAAACTTTGGTTTTTAAAATCCATAAAATGAATTTTAGCTTCAACATTACTTTTAGCGGCTGCAGTTTTTAATGTTAACTCATTTATACCATTGCCCACCAAAAGTAAATGGGCATTTGGGTGATTTAAGTTTATAAATGCCGATAACAGCAGTTCCACATTTTTAACAGATTCAAATTTTCCTGCAAATAATATAAGTATAGCTTCTTTTTCTATTTTTAACGAAGATCTTAATTCTGCTGACTCAACAGGATATCGAATACTAAATCGATCGTTATCCACAGCATGTGGCACAAATATTAATTGAGAATTTTTTAATCCATATTTTTTATAATATGCTTTATTGTTTGTGCCTGTATATAAAGCATAGTCAATATGGTTATAAACCCATTTTAAGTAAATCGTTCTAATCAAATTTTTAAAGCCGGGCTTTTTATTAAGTAATGTGGAGTCGCCGCGGAAAAGTACCGGGATTTTATTTTTAAAGTATCGTATAACGCTTAAATGACTTTTATATGCCCAGCCATATACTAATATAGTATCAGGCTGCCAGGTTTTTATTGAGGTGATAAGATCAGGGTTAATTATGCCATTAAAATGGTGTGATCCGGGGTTGGTTGCTATATTTTTTATCCATTGGTAATCATACCCCTCTAATAGGTCAATATCCCATTTTATCATTTTACCAAATCCAGGGTCATGTTTAGAAATTGATGATTCGCCCCAGGTGTAAAAAACTTTTATATCTATTTTTTGAGCCAATAGCTTAAATACGGGAGCATAATATTGAATTGGGTGCGTAATAATGATGGCTAATTTTTTCATTTGGACGTTAAGTTACCAATTGATAAAAATGGTTTTTCTAATATATGGTAACTTAATCTTGAAATAGGGTATAAAATAATTACGCTTATGCAGGTACTTATAATAGGGGCAACTATTCCTTTTGCAAAGGGCATAAATTCAATTGTAAACTTAACCATTATCGGAAATATCAAAGCGTGAAATAAATAAAAACTGTAAGATATACGCCCGCCTGTTTTAAATAACCGGTTACCTAAAATAGCATTTAACCATTTAACAGAAGTTACTGATAAATATAAAATACCGGCAAATTCACATCCTATAAACGTAAAGCCTAATAGTTTAAAAAAATTATAATAATTATGTGAAAATGATAACACTTGGTTTGATATCATCACACGTCCGGCATAAGTAATTATAATAAATGTGCTCATCCAGATCAGTCGGTTTTTTAATGTGCTGTTATTTTTTATCAAAATTCTGGCAGCCAATATTCCGCAGCCAAACTAAACTCCGTGAAACAATAAGGTGCTGGTTAACTGGTCTGATTGCTTTTTTAATATTAAAATAGTTGAAAGTTCTATTAAAAAAATTATGATGAAAATAAATGAAAAGGTTTTATAAAACCGATTGTGTTTTGATATATAAGTATAAAAGGGATGATGAAGTAAAATTGCCACTTCACTGTTAAAGTCCAAAAATGTGAAGCTGTATTATATTGACCCAATCGCCGCTAAAAATCGTAAACCATCAAGTGTTTGTATCCTTTGTCTCAAATAGTGTGAATTAAATATAGTCTTAAGTCAAATGCAATAGCATTATAAGATATTTTTTAACTCTAAAACAAGATTGAACAGATCACATTGTCTTTTAGTTATATTTTGTGCCGAGTATTTTTCAATGCATTCTGCAGGGTAATCTGGTTTAGTAATACTGTTACTAATCAATTCTTTGAAAAATTTTGAGATGTACTTATCAATTTCAGCTGTGTCATCATAACTATAAATGCATTCTACGCCGTATTCTTTTAAAACAGTTAAAGCCGGGCTTTTTGAATTAAAAATTGCTAATAAAGGTTTTTTAGCTAAGATATACGGATATATTTTTGATGCTGTATATTTTGGATCATCAGAACCAGGCATAAACAAAGCATCGGCATGCTGTAAAGTATTTAGTGTATGAAAATAACTTATCCTATCGGTTATTTCAACAACATTATCACTTACCCCAAATTGTTTTGCAAGTGGTAATATAGTGAGTGCTCCTTCACCCTTTGGTGCATAACTGGTACCAATAAAGTAAAATTTAAGCTGTCTATATAATTCAGGCTGCTCTGTTATTCCTTTTTTTAATGCTTTAAATACCGGTGTTATGGCACTATGCATATCAAAGCCCCCACGGCCAATGTAAACTACATTTTTAAAACCAGGTTCAAGCAAGTTTGTAAAGCTATCTTTATTTTTTATAGCTATATTCATATCTGGCTTAAAGCTTCCAAATGTTACAGTAGCTGCCGGGATATCTTTTATTTCGGGATATCTATTCTTTAAATCGGTTATATAATTTTCTGAGACGCTGATCAACCCATCTACCTGTTTCATCGTTTTAGATTCTAAATATTTGTTAAGCCGGTATGAGAATATATATTTGGGCGGCTGCTGATGTTTCGGCTTATCCTGGTAATATTCAGAATGCCAGGGGTCTTGCATATCAATTATAAAAGGTACTCCAAAAAGTTTTTTCCAATATGGGCCTAATACACATATTGGAAACTGGGTAGTTGAAAAATATATAACATCAAATTTTTTCTCTTGCAATAATTTATTAACCCTTTTACGATAAAACCAAAACGAACGAAATGCAAGGCTGCCTACCCCTAATTTTGAAGTCCATTTTTTACTAAAAGCCTTTACTTTATATATTTTTATATCAGCAGGTATATTTGCCATTAGCAGTTTGTCTTCAGGTAAGTTTGTCCAATAAGAATCTACCGTTACAACTTCTGCTTCCCATCCATATTGTTTAAAATAAGGCAAGCTCATTCTGATACGCTGCATATCTGCAGTGTTAACAGGAGGGAAATATGGAGAAATAATGAGCAGACGTTTCATTTAACCGATAAAAAATATTTGCGGTTTATACCTCTTGCTATTTGATGTGACGGACGCTCAACAAGCCAGTAAAATATATATGCCGACAAAATTGTTAATAGAATAAACAAAGGATAAGTGAAATTATTAAATAATATAAAACGCTTTAACAGGATAAACGCAATGGGGTGGCATAGATATAAAGAATAGGAGAATTTGCCCATTTTTTCCAATGTAAAATTAGGTAAACTGTTTTTATAATAAATTATTTCTGTTTGTATCCATTTATATAATAGCAAAGCAAATACATTCATAGTTAGAATATAACTCAAATGTAAATGAAACTTACCCAGACAGCAAAAGCAACTTATAGTGTAAACTATTATACGATATATTACGACCTTACTATAGGTTGTTGTTTCTAACCGATCTATGTTTTCGGCTATTAATACGCCCAACAGCCAACAGGGCAGGCCAATTAGCCACGTAATATAATTGCCAAACTGCCAGTAGTATCCCTGGTATTCATTATTGTTTTGTTTAAACAAGGCAACCACATCATGATATGACCCAATACCAATTATTAATGCCGCGACGCACCAGGCTATAATAAATTTTGTTTTCCAGCTTAAATTGATGTTTAAAAGCAGTGGATATAAAGCATAATATATCAATTCGCAAAATAAACTCCAGGTTACTGTTTTTTCGGGATGGCCAAAAGCTGCACCTGCTGCAATGATCACAGTTAATGGTATCAATATCCTTAAAAAGCGCCTTACCCAAAATTGTAATACGTTATTAATGCCAGTTTTAGAAGGATAGTGAATAACAAAACCTGATATGATAAAAAACGCAATAACAGCCGATGTTCCGTCAAATGCATTAGCTAAAAAAGCACCTGCAAATTTAAAAGGTAAAAAAATAGAATGTTTTAAACTATCGGCATACATATTGTCAAAATGCGATAGCATTACCATAAAAGCAAGTACAAACCGGATACTATCAACACCATAGAACCATTTTTGAGATTGTTTTTGCTGCATTATTTGTTACTATCTTGAAGCGCTTTCTTTACTGCTTTTAAAAATTTAAGACGCTCTACTTCCCAGTTATATTGCTGATGGGCAAGGCGTAGTGCCTCGGCTTTGCAACTTATTAACTTATCTTTATCCTGGTAATAGCTTAACAGGATGTTTGCTAATATCTCCGAGTTTTTTTTTGGATATAAACTTCCTATTTGTGGATTTTGATTCATAAAATCCTGCTGAGCCGTAGTATTGCTGGCAATAATAGCTAAACCGGCTTGCATATAAGTAAATAATTTATTGCTTAGCGCTATATTATTATTAATACTAAACCCGGGCTCTAAAGCCAACCCAATATCAAATTGAGCTGCAAATTCAATTAATTTATCGGGGTGTACCGGATCATGAAATTGTATTGAAATATCACTGTTGTTTATTTTATCAATAAATGATTTATTGGCGGGTGATTGATTACCTAATAAATGTAATTCAAAATCTGTTTTGTTTAACAATTGTAAAGCATCAACTATATCATTAATTCCTCTGTCGGGTCCTATAGTTTGTGAGAACCAAAATAATTTTAGGGGGTAGCCAACATGTTTTTCAGTGATTGATAAATGACTATTTGGAAAAACGTTAAGCAATATAACCGGGCGTAGATTTGGAAATATTTGCTGATAAGCATTGGCTATTTGTTTACTGCTGGTTGAAAAATAATTTAATTGAGGTATGTATTTATTTTCAACACTTGTTTTTAATATTACGTCTTCATTGTTGCTATCATCGCTGGTTTCGTGCCGGTGAAAATCTTCAGCATCAAAACCACATGATTTATTATTAACTTTTGCTGCAGCTACAACGGCAGGTAATGCGCCCAGATTATGGGCTATATATAAATCGGCAATATGTTTTTTTGCTTCAGTCATTAAAAAATAACTTGCCCGGGCTATGGTCCAATCTGCCATAAATTTACCTTTTGTTTTGCTGCTTACAATTTGAGCAAACTTGTAAATAAACCTGCTTATAAAATAGGTGCCCTGTTTATATTGAGGATCGCCACCTATACAAATGGCTTTCCATTTTTTTGATGAAATTAATTGTTTATCAAATTCTGTTCCCCAGGCATTCCAATAAGCATATAATACTGTTACCTCATAATTGGCATCACTTAAAGCATCAGCTTCTTTAACCAGTCGCGGGTTTAATGATGGCTGACCTGAAGAAATGAGTGCAACTTTTTTTTTATCTGGTAACAATTAATTTTTTAGGTAGATAGGACAGAGTTTATAAATAAAATCTTTATGGATGTCATAACCGGTATTATGTACGTAATGTTCGCTTATAATAAAGTTCCCTAAATTTCTTTCTTTTCTTGCCAGATCATAACATTTTGGTAGAGCTTCAAAGCCACCCTTATGTGTTGCGTACATAGCAAATAATGTTTGCTCTAAATGCCAGGAGGCAGGTAGTCGCAGTTCCTGTTTAAGTACTGTTTCAATAAACTCAAAACAATCTTTATTTAAATTATGCAAAAAAACGCCCGAGTTAAACTTATCGATTATAGGATGATCCAAATATTTGTTGAAAATTTCGTCTGAAAAACAATAAGCACTGTTTACATCTTTGTTGTAACATCCGTTTAAAATAGCTTTTTCAACAATATCAATTATGTTTTTTGGCTGCGAAAAAAATAGTACATCAGAATCAATGAGTAATAAATAAGGAGTCTTTTTTTCAACTATAGTATCAAATAATTTTAATGATAAAATAAAATTTCGGCGTAATTCAGCACTTTTGATGTATCCTTTAGATAATAAATAATTCACAACGGTTGCATCCTGCAACTTTCTTCTGAAAATAGTTATCCCCGGAAATATCTTTTTTAATATTGTTATTTCTTGTTCAGACAATGTACCATCTTCGTGATAATTAATGTAAATATCTTTGTTCCAAAAGCAAAAACTGTAAAGAGCCGCAATTGATTCATAAAAGTTCTTTTTATTAGCTAAAATGGATAAGGTAAGCTGCGCATTAGTCTCCACAGTATGGATAGGCGGTAAAAGATTAATTTTTTTTTCTAAAACGGATCTGTACCATCCTTTTAAAACTTTGTCTGAAATCCTGGTGTAATATTGAGTGTTATTAAACCTAAGTTCGTATTTTACTTTTTTAATTAATTTTTTAATCATAACTATTTAATTGAAAGATATTGAGCGGCAATTATATTTACATTAAATTTTCTCTCAGCCAATTCCCTGCATTTCTTACGGTCTATACTTTTTAGTTGAGCTAATTTGTTTACCATTTCATCATAATTATTTACAATAAATCCATTAACCCCATTTTGAATTATTTCTGGTACCGAACCCTTGTTAAAAGCTATAACCGGCGTGCCACAAGCCATTGCTTCTATCATTACTAACCCAAATGGCTCATTCCATTCTATTGGGAACAACAATGCTTTTGCTTGTTGCAAATAAGTGTTTTTTTCATCATCACTTAAAGCGCCTATATATTTTATTTGGTCATCATCTATTTGTGGTTCTATCTCGGTTTTAAAATAATGATAATTATCAGGTGTGTTTGGTATGTTACCGGCAAGTATTAATTGGTTACCAGTAGCTTTTGCTACTTTTATTGCGGTATGTGCTCCCTTTATTTTATCAAGTCTGCCTAAAAACATTAAAGGAGCATCATTCCTCGCTATACTATTGAGCATGTACTTTGAAAAATCTATAGCATTATAAATCGTTTTCCAATTACCTGCCACATTCCCGGTTGATACACAATAGTTACTGCATGCGGTAAATACCAAGTTTTTGTTAGGTAATAAATTAACAATCCTTATTCCTTTTGATGATACGGGCCGGCCATATGTCATTATTTTTTTTACGCCGGAGTTCAAAATTGGTAACAGATAAATAAGCCGGCCAAAATTATGAACCATATCAAAATTTCTTTTGTTACGGTAAAGATACTTCCACACAAATGCTACTTCGTTGTTCTTTTCCTTGATAGATCGTTGCAGATTGTTAGTGCCAAATGTTACGGTGGTTCCGCTGCAATAAGATGAGGGTCCGGCAAGTAGTGTTATTTCGTGGCCAAGCTTGCTGTACTCTTGGGCAAAAAGATAAGCCAGGCGTTCATGACCGCCATATAATTCAGGTGGCACAGGTATTCCCGGATCCATAATAAGCAGTATTCTCATTTATTCAATTCTTGTTCAACTTGCTGATGGATTGTTACATATTTTTTAGCAGATAGCTCCAAAGTCAGATTTTCAATAATATATTTCCGCGGTTTAAACTGGTTTAAGCTATTCAAAAAATCTATCATTTGGCTTTCAAAATCGCATTGTCCCGTAAATTTTAAACCACATTGTTTGTCCCAATATGGCACAGAACTAACCGGTTCATATTTAACTCTTTTAGGATAATATTCTGGGTCTTGCCAATATCCTGCTCTGTCCCAGGCCAATATTGGCGTATTGGTTGATAGAATTTGCTGGTATGCCAGCCCTTGTGTTTCATGTTCGCATAAAAATATTACGGCTTTTGATTTGCTTAATTTATCCTTTAGCTCATCATGGGTGTACTGCCCGTATTTTATAAGTTGATAAGATAATTTATATTGATTGAGTGTTTGAATTACAGGCTCCAGCAATTCGTTATTATATTTTTCATGTTCCCAACGTATTTTATCATATATCAAAAAATCAAAATGTTTTGTACCCGATAATGGAACCCATTCATCAATATCAATTCCTGTTGGCCAGGCCAATACTTTCCCGGAATAGTAAGGCTCAAACATTTGCCTCATCCATTCGCCGGGTACCAATACACGTTTTACTACAGGGTATTTTTCAAACAGATCCGGACAATCTGTCGGATGAGAGTATATGCCTGCGCCCAATATCACCGGGTTATCCCATTTTCGTTCAAACAGTACGTGTGGTTTACCAATAATACAAGCTATTTCGTCGGGATGTTTTTTAATATAGCTATAATCATTAAAACGATATGGAATGCCCACTTTATCAAGCCCTTCCATTAAATTAAGTGCAACCATCATTACACCACCCGGCCGTGTTTTACCACGTATTAATCTGCGAACTATGCGACGCGGATAACGGTCAAATTTAAACCATCTATCGGGGTCGGGTTCGCTATAAAATAAATTTAGTGGTTTAATCAATTTTTCTGGCTATAATTCCATAACTCATTCCCATTGCAGTGGGGTCTGTTTTCTCAATTATTTTTTTAATGACACGAGCCGGAAACTGTAAAAAAAACCGAGATAACTTAATGTCTTTACTAAAGAATTTTGTGGGGCCATCAAGTGTTACATATTCTATAATTTCAAAACCATTATCATTTAGCAATCTTTGTAAAATATGTGGCCATGCAATAAATACATGATGATTATTGTCAAGGTCAGACTGGGTAAAACAAGTAAGAAATCCTTTTACCATCAAACTAACCCTACTAGTGCTCCAGCCAGGATTAGGCGTAGTTAAAATTAAAAAACCACCCGGGGCCATTGTAGCTGATATGTTTTTTATACATAGCCAGGGATTAGTTAAATGTTCAACCACCTCTAGTAGGGTAACTATATTAGCAGCAGGATAATCATATGAAAAATTAGTTTCAATATTCCATTGCTGTATGTTATCATCAAAAGGCAGCAGATCAAAAGAACAGGCAAGTGCGGTTTTGTTACCCAGTTTTGTTGCTAATGAATTTTCGCCAGCCCCAACGTCATAAAATACAGCCTCATTGTTTTTATAATATTGGCTAATAATATCATTGGTTTTTTGTTGGGCCCAATCAAACCTGTTTAGCAATAAATTAGCTGATAATTGCATACTATATGTTTAAATTTCTTTTTAATTTTAATAGCTTTTCTGTAAAAACAAACCCTACATTTTTGTAAAGCCGGGCCAGTTTCTTATTCTCAACCGGCCTAAAATCAGGGTTGAGCTCATAAACCCATTTGTAAATATTATACCCTTCGGTAATATGAGTATCGGCCATCCAATGGGCCAGGTGCCAAAGTACATTTACTGATGCTTTTTTATACCTTTCTGTTAATCTGTCATTGTCTTCCAGGCTGGTCAGTATTTTTTTATAAATTAAATAGTGCTGATAGTTTTGCACAGCACCTTTAAGTCCCTGATTTATTTGTAACCGCCCATTTAAATGTATTCTATGTAATAGCGCGGCATTATTATAAACTTTAATTAACGGATTTTTTAAGGCAACTTCCAATATAAAAAGTCGGTCATCTCTGAATGCAAAATCTGGTCGATGTGGAATGTCAATTATAAATGATTTTTTAAAAATAAAAGCCGAATAGTGAGAACCGTCACATTCACCCAATTGCTGGGCAATAAAATCATCGCATTCCACTAATGGATGTTCGGCAATAGTATCATCATTAGCATCAATAACTTTATAACCGGCGGTTACTATGTCTGCACCCGAGTGTAAAGCAATATTATATTGTTCGTCATTTGCTTTACCGGCAAGCATATCATCCGAATCCAGAAACCTTATGTATTTTCCTGATGCAATTTCAACCGCTTTATTTACGGCCCAACATTTACCCAGGTTAGATTGCTTTACTGTAAGGATGTTTTTTTGAGTTAACAGCCATTCCCAAGTCCCATCCGTACTGCCATCATCTACAACAATTATTTCAACCTCAATATTATTTTGTTTGCAACTGTTAATGGTTTTGGGTAAGCTCCAAAGCCGGTTGTAAGTAGGTATAATAATACTGATGGCTGTACTCATAATCTTTCTGAAGGCTTTATTTGCCTTACACCAAATAGTGAATGATAAATTTTTCGAAATTTATATTTCAAAAATAATTCTAATCTCTTTTTAAATTCAATTAATATCAACGCCCTTGTTTCTGCGATAAAGTTTAATTGACCTGTATTTTGTTTTTTGAGCCTGTATATATCTTTTTGATATTGGTAATCCATGCTATGATGGCCTAAAAAATGAACAACAAGTGGCGATATTTTTGTAAATGGGTACCAGTTTTGATGTAGTGGATGAGGGGCTGGGGGGTTAATTAAATAATTTTCACCTTTTATAACATTCGTCATATAATGTCCCGGGCATGATAATGGATCGCTCATAATAGTACCATCATCAACTATTGGTTCCTGGTTATTCAGTTGCATAGACAATGCCATTAAACCTTCGTCGGCAGGATAACCACGAAAGCGAACAAAACCTATATTATCATATTGCTTTTCAAGCTCTCTTGCAGTTTCGTAAACCTGGGCCGCTACTGGTCCATTTTCCAAATAATATATCCCTCCGTTAAATTTTGGCAAATGTTTAATATTAAATTTTTTGCAGATAGCAGCAATATCACCAAACCATTCTCCATCAGCAATGTAATTGCCTATTACAGATACATGATGCCCTTTGAATTTTTCAAATATGGGTAATAAGTTGCCATATATTAAACAATCGCTATCAATAAATAGAGTTTGACCGGCAGGAGCAAGTTTGTCTAAATGTAGCTTAGGCGAAAATCCTTTTCCTAATTCATCAGACAATATTTCAACTATTTCTATGCGGTCAATTATATCGTTAGGAACCAATTTTTTTTGATCAGTAACTAATTTAAATTTGATATTACTATCAGGATGCCAATACAAAAATGAACGGGCAAGGTTGACGGCCATGTCGACATATAGTTTTTTAGTTGTGGCAATGGTGAGTATATTTTTATCCATTTGCAGGTTCAGATACGAAAAAAAGCATCTCTCCAGAAAATGTGTCTTACTGGACCAGTATAGTGACGGGCTAATATTCCTGGTACCCGTTTAGGTTTTATTTGAAACTGATCGTCTGTTCTAATAACAAACTTGTTTTTATCAAGCAGTATATTATTGCTTTCGCGGTTTAAAAATGCAAATATAGTTTGTTCGCTAAAATGATCTGATTTTTCGCTAACAGTTTCTAAAAGACGATTTAAAGTTTCCTGATTGTTTACGGACAATTCCTTAATAAGCAGTATTCCTGCACAAAAATAAGGTTTATCATATAGTTTAATCAGGTTCGCGTTATCAATTAAATGTTTGTCGTAAGCAGCCTGAAAATCTTCAGACATGGCCATATCAAAATTCGGATTTGTGATATGCTGATGAATTATGGCATAAGGATCGCCATACCAAATCACATCGGTATCACAATATAATACCGATTTCTTGCTTTCGAGCGTCTGCAGTATGGTTGCAAGCTTTAAACCCATTGGATTTTTTTCGGCAAATGAAACCAGTTGATTTTTTTTATTCCTCCTATGATGGTTTATACAGTCATATCCGCTTACAATACTGATACTGCCCGCCGGGAACAGGCTTAATGCTTTTTTAAACTGATCCATATCTGAACTCAAATCGGTGAAAAGGATAATATGGGGTAAGTTGGAAAATTGTTTATAAATGCTTCTTAAACAGACTTTCAGCATGGGCAATTGCCTGATGCCGCACATCATTACCAGTGTATATTCGTTTGTTATAATTGATTTACGACGAATGGCACTGACATAAAAATAGGAAATTATCAATTTATAAATGATCGGCAACCTAAATGCCAGGCTGTTTTTTATTTTATTTATGAGCATTGAAAAGATCTCGTACTACAGTATGGAAAAATATCATATTGCGTAAAAAAGGATGGATGAGATATAGCCTTACTTTTTGCCGGAACGTTAGCCTGATCAAACTTTTATTGATACATAATATCTCCCGAAAATCATAAGGAGAAAATCTTGCCACTATAAAATTATTCTGTTTTAACTTAGCAATAGCTTTGTGCATAGCTATTTTATATTCGTCACTATGAATTAGAAAATCGTGAAATTCAACAGGAATTTGTTTTATTTGGTTTAAGATATGGTTGGGGGAGTTGATAAACGCTCAATAATATTTTTCATTTGTGAAATGTCTGATCTTTTAAATATTGCAAATAACGTACAGCTTTCCAGCCAATTAGTTTTGATAATATCAAAGTTGCTCCGCTATTATACGGATTAATTGAGAAATCTGGTGTTAATGCTTTGCCTTTTTTTTCAGCTTCAAGAGCTAGGTCCATATACTTTGGATAAAAACTAAAAGCGTTTTCGTAATAAAGCCTACTTAATGCCATCTTTGCATTATGGTTATCTGTACGGGATAACAAATAACTGGCTTTCAAATCAGTTGACTTTAAAATACTAGATGAGGCTTGACGATCCTTTTGCCCGCTTAAACTGTTAGAAGTATTAAATTTACGGTAATAGTTTACAGCGTCAGCTGCATATGTTATTCCCCTTGAAGCCAATACTACCCGGCAAAAAAATTCACCATCGTCATCCACAGTCAAATCCTCGTTCCAAAATCCGGCTTTTGTAATAACGTCGTTTGGAACAAGCCATGCATTTGGTTGTATCATTCCGCCATAAGTTGGGCCAATAAGTCCTCCTCCATATAGCTTTATTAAAAAATCAGCAGGATTATCGCTGCCTTCGGCATACCAATCATGCCGTATAAGTAAGCTGGTTGGCTCAGTTCCATTTTGGAAATGAACCGTGACACATAATGCGAGGTACCCGCGCAGATTTAGTAGCAGGTTTATTTGAACTTCTATCTTATTGTTACTTAACAGATCGTCGGCATCCAGAAATTGAATATATTCGCCTTTAGCTTCTTTTAAACCAGTATTACGAGCTGCTGACGCACCTTTATTTTGTTGGGATAAAACTTTTACCAAGTCACATTCAAAGTTCCTGGCTATATATAATGAATTATCGGTAGAACCATCATCAACAATAATAATCTCTTTGTTTTGCCATGTTTGTTCCAATGCCGATTTAATAGTTTCGGCCAGATAGTTTTCTGCATTGTAAACAGGTATAATAATTGAAACTAAAGCTTCATTCATTGTTGCTTTCAAATATTTCAATCCACCTGTTTTTCAATAATGTATTTACCGGTAATTTATTATCAGTAAGCCAGGGTTGCTGCAACATTTTAATATATTCATCCCTGTCAGTATCTACTTCCTGTATTCGTATAATTAAAGGTTTAAAGTTTATACTTTTTAAATGTATACGCATCATGATATCACGCCCCCAAATCTTTAATTTTCTTTTTATTTTATGTAACGGATTTTTATAAAATGCAGGTCTTATATCTGTAAAATCTGGTTGACTAATTTTTTGGAGTAAATTAAGCAGCCATTTGTATTTTATAGTTAAGTAATCGGTAGCATTTATAAAACTGGCTGTATTAAATATTTCGCCAATAAAAGGGTCGCCAAAGTATATTGGAATGCTGTTGGTTAACATAGCATCATAAAGTTTTTCTGTTTGATAGCCGGGATATACACAATTTTCAAAAGCGATGGTGAATTTATAATCAGCTAAAAATTGCCGTTTTCGTTCCCATATATCCCCCTTATATATCTCATCAATGGTTTGCATGTTTTTCATTGATTTACCGGGTGCGTCAACCTTTTTATATTTTGATAATTGCCTGAAAAACTCTTCGCGATAAAATACGTGATGCGAATACAAAAAATTACAAAAAAACTTCTTGCCTGTATCTATTTCTTCGGAATTGTGGTTGGCAGGTTTTATTAAGGATTGAGGATTGGTGCCGTGCCATTGTATCCTTTTGTAACAAGGGTCATTTACCTCTTCTTCCTTTGGTATGCCAAACGCCCATTCACAAATTGATAGATCTGGCTTAATGTTTTCGCAGAAATAGCCAATGCGGATATAATTACCCTTTGGTGGAATATCGTTGCCATAAGGCCCAAACACAATAAAATCAGGATCGTCAGCTTCTTCAAAATCAAACAATGCTGATACGCCGTTTATATCAAAAACCTCTTTTTTAAAAGTTTGAAAAGTAAGGCCGTTTTGGAAACGGATATTTATAATCGGTTTAGGCAAATTGTACTATTTATGGCTTTCTAAAAAAGTAAAGTCGTCCGGTTTATTAACAGCGGCAATGTGGTCGTAGTAATATTTGTAAATCATGCTAATATCGGCCGTGTTGACGATGTTAGCTGCTGCTTTTTTATAAATAAGCTTACCAATAGCAATTTTTATTTTAGACCAATAGCTAATCTCCGCATCATCGCCCGCATATTCGTAAAATACCATTGCCCGTTTGCCCTGCTCAACTATTGAAGTTTCGTTTCGCAACGATGTCACGGTTTGATCGTGACCAACAGTAAGCGCATTATAGCCGGTATAATAAGTAATATTACATTTTAAATAGCTGATCCTTAACGAATACTCCCAATCCATCATTGCATAAGCCGTATTATATAGCCCTATATAAGCTAATGAGCTGCGTCTTATTAGCTTATGCACATCACCAAAGGTAAAAGAGGGGATAGGTCCCTTTTTCCATTTTTCAAATTGCAACAGGCGACTTTGTTTTTGTATGTTTTTATAATTATCTAAACTGCTTACAAGGTCATTAGATATTATTACATCAACATCAAGATTTTGCAGCATGTAATTTTTACACTCCCTGATAGCATTGTAACAAAACACATCGTCATCAATAATCTTTTTAATGATGGTGCCCTTAGCCATTAACATTGCTTTATTCCAGGCATGGGCCTGGTTTTTATCAGGCTCTGAAATAAACTGGTGTATTTTCCCCGCCTCAAAAAGTTGACTAAGGTATTCTTTAGAGCCATCGGTGCTGTTGCCGTCAACTACTACAATTTCTTCATTTTCATCCAATTCACTAATTAGTTTTTCTAAAGTGATTCTTAAAAAAGGCAAGCGGTTGCGGGTTGCTATAATGTAGGAAAGGTTGAATTGCATTTAAATTGTTTATGGTTGCTTATAGTTTAATAACAATCTTATTTTGGTGGTGAGAACCTCAAACTTTATCTAAATATAATTATGATTTGAACCGTAAGATTTTTTAAACGCTCATTTTTGCATAGGAAAGAATTATAATATCAATGTTCATCTCCAAAAAAACAGTAGTTTTTTTATAAAGTTGATTAATCTGTAAGGTCGAGAGTTTATATATGGATGTAATATATTTTGCAATAAAATGTCATTACCATCAAAGAAAGAAGAGGGTAAACTTATTTCAAATTTGTCATTTGCAATGCATATATTATATACATTATTAGGCATTTCTTTGTATGTGGTGATTTTTTCAAAATCACCACTTTGATATTCAAATGTGGTATTATTTCCTTTTTCAGAAGTTATAAGTGAACCATGTACGATTTTTTGACTATAAATCTTATGATATTTAAAATATTTACCTATTAAATTGGTAAATTCCTTCTTTGATAATTCTTTGATATGAAATGGATTAGAACTTATTTCACCAGTTTTTTCAGGAGAGGAAATAATTAAAATTCCATCGGGTTTTAATACTCGTTTAATTTCATTCATCATTTCTTCATGTTTGTCATGATGCTCAATGGTTTCAAAACTTATTACAACATCTACATATGAATTTTTAACTGGTATTTTATCAGTGGATCCGAGTATAAAAGTTAAATTAGAAGCATTGTATTTTTTTCTTGCCTCCTCAATTGTATCCAAATCGATATCTACACCTATCACTTGTGTTGCTTTAGATGATAATAGATTACTCCCATATCCTTCTCCACAAGCAATATCTAATACTATCTTGTTTTCAATATATGATAGTACAATTCCATATCGATGAAGATGTTCTATAGTTATTGAATTGAAAACAAATGTTTCCAAACGTTCTCCTGACCATGATTTTTTCATATGGGCTTATTTTATATTTTATTCAATAAATTTATAAGATTGATTTTTTATCATTCATTTATGATGTATGGTTTCCAAGTTTGCCAATCATATTTTTCAAAAGCGTGGCATCCGAATGGCAAATCATAATTTAATTTTTTTAAAGATTCTTTTGGTAATGTCTCAATCGAAAACCTAAGGGCAACATCATCTGTTGGTAAGTTAAAAAATGGATAGAATAAATTGCCCCAATATTCAAAAAAGCTATCCTCGTTATAGGGCCAGTTTTTAGCTTTGTTTTTTAATATTTTTAATAGTAGATAAAATGATTTTGTTTTTCTTAATGATAATCCGCCATTTCCAACGTTGCTAATTTTATGATTAATTCTCCATTTTGTTTTTAACAACATTAACACTTTACTATAATTTTTTAAGAACTGCATTTCTCTGTTAAGATTGTCGTACTGAGGGTGCGGAGCCCCAATAAAATCATAATTCTGTTTACACCAGTAAATTAGTTCATCTTTAAAAACAAAAGCATCCAACTGGTATATAAGAATAAATTTAAAACTCAAAAATGTTTTATAGAAATCAGCAGATAGCATTAACTCATTGTATCCTTTAATACTCTGAAAATATTTGGTTTTAAAATGAACAATCTGATATTTAGCAGTGCATATAGCAAAATAGACTTTAAAATCAATATCAGGAGGAGCAACAAAAATTATATGATATTGTGAAAATATTTTAAAGCATTGTTTTAAAGATATGATCTCGAAATAATTTAATTCTTTCTTATAAATTGGAATTATAACAGCTACAGGATAATTACTCATTTGTTATAACGTATTAATATTTTTTTTAGCAGTGTGCGTAATTTTTGTTTGAAATGTTTGAAAGGAGAATCAATTATTACATTATATCTCATAAATCTGTCGGCCCCATTATCAGGCAATGTATTTTGCGGATGAATTACATTCAAGAGATCAAACTGTTTCATTTTTGCATGAGTAGAGTTTTCTGAAAGTGTATGAGTTGCATCCGGCCCAAAACCGATATTTGAAATCATGTTTCGCCATGGTATTACACAAACGCCACTATTATTCCATATGCAGTACATCCATTGATAATCCCAAGTGTCAAATCCATTTAATATATGGCTAAAATTGCTTAACCAAAGTACGCGCTCCCGCTCTATCGGGAATGTTCGTTTAAGCATTTTAGTACACGCATTTTTGTTAAAGCCTTTAAGCTCAAAACTATATAATTTCCAGGCTCTTCTCCAAGTGGCCCAACCCCATACATGCACATATTTTGATATATAATATGAATTTGAATTGAGAGGCGTAGGTTGATAGCTTGTGCCACTTATCATCATGATATGAGTATCATTTTGGTATCTTTTTAACATGACCTCACAGAAATCAAAAAAACTTTCATTTGGCAAACAATCATCTTCTAAAATAATACCCTGTTCCACATGATCAAAAAACCAGGTAATGGCCTCGCTTACAGCCTTTCCACAACCCAAATTTTCTTCTCTAAATAAAGTATGTACCTCGCATGGCCAATCAACCTGGGTCGCTATTAGTCTAACCTGGGTACACAAGTTATCCTCATTTTTGTCTTTCCTTGGTCCATCAGCTGCAATAAATAGTTGGGTGGGGCGTGCTTTTTTAATAGCCTCAAAAACACTTGCAGTTAACTGCGGCCTATTAAAGACAAGAAAAAGAACGGGTGTATTAACCGGCATAAGATTCAGCATTTATCAATGTCCATTCTTTCATGAATACCCCTTTGGGGTATTCATGTGCTGTATTTTGTCCTAACCAAAACTCAGGAGCGATCACTTTTTTTTCAGTTTTATTATTTAACCAAGCTCCCCACCAGCTAAATGAACTATTTGATAATATACAGATGTCGGCATTGATTAAAAACTGAAAATCTGTTATTTCATCGTTTTCTGATATGTATTTATTATCTAAATAACCAAACTCTGTTTTTACAAATGCTATATCGTCAGAAATAAAGACATAATAATTATCTTCATGATGTATACTATTAATGGCCTTATGATAATAATCTGTGTTTAATGCTACGCGCTCTGCAATATAATCACCACGACGAACATGCACGATGATATATTTGAGATTTTTGGGTAGTGACAGAAAGATAGTTTCAAATTTTTTTGTGTAAATATTCTGTATGGTAAATAGCCGTTTTATATCATCCTTGTAGCTTAAAAAATATTCTTCTGATTGAAAATACCCTGTATAAAGGCAATTGTTTCTGATTTTGTGAAGTTGTGATGCCGGCGATTCATAATTTGAAAACATTTCGTTGCGAAGAAAAAGTAAATTCTTCAATAAATAATAAAATAGCCATCTGGCGTAGTGGCTGAAAATATTTTTATAGCCTTTAATTGAGAATATATGGCTATCAAGCCCATTACAAAAATCATCTTCAATGTTAAAGTATTTATTTAGCAAAAGATAATCCACACTCTTATCGAGATAAAAATTGGTTTGCAGTTTTTTTGCAGCAGCATATATAAAAGCATATTGAAAAAGCTGATTGCCAAGCCTGCCTTCTAATTTCACTGCTATCATTTAGTAAAAATCATCCTTTTGATTTTATTGATGGCTCTATCTATAACCGTAAGTTTCGGATAAATACGCTTCACGGTTTTTTGT
The DNA here is from genome assembly GCF_028288205.1 of Mucilaginibacter sp. Classification (GTDB taxonomy): domain Bacteria; phylum Bacteroidota; class Bacteroidia; order Sphingobacteriales; family Sphingobacteriaceae; genus Mucilaginibacter. Next base: position 112,803 of record NZ_JAQBOD010000058.1, on the reverse strand, counting down.
TGTAAGTTGGTATAGAATTTTTTTTTCGATTCGGCAGTTACTAATTTTATGGGCTTTTTGCCGCGGCTGTGGAACCAACTGTAGCGGCCTTTACCTAACATATAATCCAGATATTTTTCATCTATCCTATCAAAAAATGGATATAATGCTAAAGTAGCCTTCATTGATACCGACCATAAATTAGCTTCGGCATCACGCATCCAGTATGAGTTTTGATGATCTAACCGATGGTAATAATAAGTGTCTTTTAATATTACCGCTTTTGCACCGGTAATAGCCTGTCTTAAGCCAAAAGTCCAGGTATCAAGTGCTCCGGTTCCTTCTGCATAACCACGTGCATTAACCCAGCTTTGTTTGGTAAATAAGTAATTGCCATGCTGGCCGGGTGTGTTCCCATCTGTTAAATACATCCCCCTATCAAATTCACCATCCGGGAGGGTCCATATATAATCGGGTTTTAACTTATCAGACGTAAAAAAATGCTGATATTGAAATGATGCAACATCCGCATTGCAACCTATCAAATATTCTTTTAATGGTTTAATACTATTGGGCGCTAATACATTATCAGCATCCAGGCAGAATAATAGCTCATGCTTTGCATTGTCTACTGCCGTATTTCTGGCGGCGGCACCGCCTTTATTTCTGTTATGCGCTATCAGGATTATTTCAGGATACTTTTTTTTCAGATCTTTTAAAGTTTCTCCGGTTTCATCTGTTGAACAGTCATTAACAATAATTAGTTCGTCACCAATTTTAAAATTGGTTTCTATTATTGAATTAACGGATTCAATAATAGTATCAGCGCAATTGTAGGCCGGTATAAAAAAACTAATATTTTCCATTACTTATCAGCATATTTATTAATAAGTCTTCGCTCAAAGTATTTATAGCTTAAATGGGCCATTATTATAACTATAGCCAGGTAGACAATGAAAAAACATAGATCAATTACAGGGTTTGAAGTTATAATAACCCAACCGCCAAAGAAAGTAGCGGCTAACATAAAAAATGCTAAAATAGGACTGTGAAATAAGTAAATTCCGTAAGATATCTTACCCAAATAAATTATAGGTTTTGATGTAAAAATTGACGGAAAAATAGGTTTTTTTACAATAGCTGGAGCAATTAAGACAAATGCAAATAAATTAACAAGCGTATATTGGTAAAAAGCCCTGATATTTATAAAAAACCAAGATGTTTTTTCAACAAACCAATAACCCGGAAAATCAAAACCGAGACTTTTGCCGGCAACTAAAAAATATCCGGCTTTACGTAAAAAAAATAAGCATGTTAAGCCAACAGCAATGCATATTGTTAAAACTATAAAAAAATTGAGATAGGGAAATCTGATCTTTATTGGGAACAAAGCCAATAGTGCCCCTGTTGCCAAAGCATCAGCCTGACAAAAAGTGTTAGTATAAAAAAATTCACCAAGCCAATAACTATTTGTAACTAAATGTACGCCAACAATTGCAGCCCATAGCCTCATAAGCGGGCAAATAATTATAATTGAAATTATTATTTTTTTTAATGTCCTGGTATCTGAAAAATAAACAATAAATGGAAATATAAGATAAAATTGCTCCTCAACAGCTAATGACCATACATGACCAGAAAAATGATTGCTGGAAATATGCCAATTAAAAAAGTAGGCTAAATTCAATTTTGTGTTGAATGTAAATGTTAAATAAGCAGGCAGATCATATTTGATAGAGTTTATAGCTGAAAGAATCACTTCATTATGTGAAAGCACAGGTATAAACCAATAGGTGAATAAAATTATTAGTGTAGTAACAAGAAAAAACAAATAATAAATTGGTAAAATTCTTAATGCACGCTTAAAAAAGAAGTTACGGATATAGGGCTTAAAATCCTTACTTTTTTCATTTACCAATATCCGGGTTATTAAAAACCCAGACAATACAAAAAAAATATTTACACCTATCCATCCAAATTTTAATGAAATGCTATTATTTGGCCAGTGGGTAGAAATTACGAGGAATGCTGCTAAAGCACGTATGCCATCTAAACCTGGTATATAATCTAATTTATTAATTGAGTTGCTCAAGTTCTTTGATTATATACTTACACCACTTTTGGTAATACAATTCATTTTTCCAATATTGATAGGCCTTTTTGCCTTTTTCAATGGCTTCTTTTTTATCGAAGCTTTTTAATAAGCTATCTAATTCATCAACAGATGATACATAATAACTCATTTCATCCCAGGGTATAAAATTTTTAAAAGGCCGGACATCCATATCGCCAATTAAGCATGGCGCAGTGCCTAACTGCATAGCTTCAAAAAAGCGGAACGAATTGCAACTGGTTCCACGAGGGCATAACGCTATGTATGATGCCATTGTGTTTAAATTGTAGTTTTTAGCCCAAAACCAACGTTTATAAAAACGGGTAGGCATCCCCCCGGCAATTAGTATATCATCACTATCTTTATATTTTTTTTGCATTTCAACACGTATCGGATGTGTTTCAAACGATCCGTTAAAACTTGCGATATAATTTTTTTTAATAGGGACTGGCGGTTTACGATGCGGGCTACAGAGGATAGGTATGTCTATACCATCGTTAATGGTGCGTGCAGCCGTAAATACCACCATTTTGCCGTTATTTAACAATGTGCCGCCGTCAAACTGGCTTATTGTAAATGTTTTGGCATTATCAATAATTATTTTGTCAATCACAGCTTGTAATTCGTCAAGGCCTTCTCTGTTTGCAGCAAAATGATGGTTAATATGCCAACGCGTCCAATAAACCGGCAGATAATGCCAATCGGCCTCATCAGGATTTTGAGTAACAATATACTTTTGTTTTTTTAACCAGATTAAAAAATCCTGCTCAATGCCATAATCTTTGTTGTGAGTGGGATATTGAAATGTTTGTTTTTTCGGTTGTAATAAAAACGGGATATGCAGAATGAAAACTTTCATTAAATAATGTTGGGAACTGATGAATCATTTAATTAGCAATTGCTAAAATAGAGTCAATTTATCAATTGAAATTAAAAAATCTTTTTGTTTGTAAAATACCGTATTTCCTGTTTTAGCAAAAAAAACGTATAAATGCATGCCTAAAAATTTATGCATTTCAGTTTCAATTATTTCCTCTACACTCATGTCAATGGATTCAATAAGCAATACTTCAGGTCGGTATTTTTCCCAATTATTTGATTTTAAAACAGACATTTCTGCACCCTCAACATCAATACTCATAAAATTTATTTTTGTTTCGTTAGGCAGGTATTCATCTAATAATTTTTCTAAAGGTACCGAGTGTATTAATACAATTTCTTCTAATTTACACCAGGCAAATTTTTTATTTTCTTCGACCTGTTTTTTAGAAATGGTATTCATTAATGATGGTTCAAACAAATAAAATTCAATAAGGCCTTCTTTTTCTGATATCAATAATTCCAGGTTAATATCATTTGGCCTTTCTATATCAAAAATAGTTTTGCTTTTAGGTATCGGTTCGATGTTTATCCCCCGCCATCCTATTTGATAGAAATAATTTGTATTTGAAAACAAGGATGGATGATGGGCGCCAATATCAATATAATAGCCTTCATTTATATTGCCAAATATCCTTTTTAATACCATATCTTCACCCTCCTGCGAAAATGAGATTTGACCATTGCGTTGTCTATTATACTCGGGATGAGTATAATAAATATAGTTGATCAACCTTTTCGGAATAAGATTTAAAATGTGTTTTTGAATGTTTTTTTTCACCTCTTAGTTTATATTATCGTTGGCTTTATCAATAATCGTTTGGAATTTTTGAAACTTATTGCTGTAAAGAGCATATATCTTATTTGCATTAACTTCATCCTGCCGATGGATCAAATCTGTATTCCAAATCCTCATTCCACCTAACGCGCTCCCGCCTATCCGGAAATTTGTTCTGTACCAGCCAACTTTAAGTCCAAGAGAATAAGCCCTAAGACATACTTCAGCATCATCCCATTGGAAAGGTGCGAAAGTTTGATCTATATGTTTAATGTTATCAATAAATAATTGTCTGTTAACCCACATGGGGGCCCTAATAACAACTTGGGCAAATTTAAAGTCGCCAGGTTCGATATCTCCCCCTACAAATTTATATTTAAAAGAGTTTTTTCGTTGTCCATAACCGTTTGCCACTTCATATTCACCTCTTACGTTATCTGCAGTAGTTTCAAAAGGCAGCATGTTCATGCCTAACCTGCCACCCAAGAAAACAAGATCAGTAAATTTTTCAAAGTGCTTTACCGCGTCATTTACCCAATTCAGATCAGTAAAATCATCATCGTCCTGTAATAATGCCACATATTTACCACGGCTTAAATAAATGGCTCTGTCATAAGTTATTACTTCATATAGATCATTCGCTTTTAAAATAAACTCATTTGCTCCATTTAGTTTATCTAAAAGCAATATAGACTCCTTCTTTTTAGAACCGTCATCTATAACAATAATTTCAGAATTTTTAACCTGTCTCAGTTTTTGAATAAACTTTAAAACTGTACGGCTTTTGTTATGCGTTTGTATAACGAATGAAATTATTGGTTCCGGATTATAATTTTTATTAGCCCAAGACTCGTAGGTTTTTTGAATTACTTTGCGAGGAGGAAAAAAATTTTGGTATATTTTTTTCAGAATAGTTTTCACAAATTTAAACGGTTATCTGTTTAGACTTTTTAGCATTTTTCTTACTTTATTTATAATCCGGCTTAAATATTGAGCCTTTAGCACTTTTACACCTAACGCAGCGTTTTCAGTATATAAATTATCTAATAACTTTTTAAGTTCAAATGCTTGGGTTTTTAATAATAAACTTTCAAATTCAGCTACATTGTTAATAGGATTCTTAAAAACTAAAAAATTGCCATACTCATAAGTCGGTTTAAATAGTTCGTTGGGGTCTTTAATTGTTTTTAAATCAAAAAAAACAGGCATAATATCATTTGAATCTATAATTAGTCCTTGTGCATAATTTAGATCTTGTAACGTTTGTATTAGGGCAATTACTTTGCCGAAAAATTTTTTATCCCATCCTGCGGTGCCACTTTGTTTAAAGGCACCACCACCATATTCAAACTCTATAATATATGGTAATTTTGATTGATCTAATTCTGTTAATTGTTTAATTATTTCGTATTCTGAACCTTCGGTATCTGCTTTTAGGAAAGTAATTTTGTCAATATTATATTTTATTAGCAATGTCTTCAGCAAAATAGACTTAACTTTTTTTTGATTTTTTTCGTTCACCCCCCACCAGTCGCTATTAATAGACGAAAGATCAGAATATTCATTGCTATATAGCGTTATTTCACCTTCTGTATCATAAATACAGGCTTCTTCAAAATGGATATTCCTTTCTTTGGCAATTTTTAAAAAAGGTTTATACGCAATTGGGTCAACTGCAAGACATTCAAGTCCGGCTTCTTTATACTTAATAGAATAAAAATTGTCTGTACCAACACCAATTTCTATTGCTGTACCTTTCTTGTCAGGGTCAAAAGTGTTAACCAGTAATTTAATTATAGATTGACTTAATATTTCTGGAAACATTATTTTATTGTTAGCGTATGGTTAAAAAATGCTACCCCTCTAACTTCTGGTGGATATTGTATAAAAGCAGATTGTTGTAAATCTTCACTTATTTGAATTTTTAAAATATTTAAATAATCTCCGGAACAAAGCTCGGAATTAAGGTAAAGACCCATAGTATATGACCCAGGTATAAGATTTATATTTTTCATAACGCCTTCAAGATATAAATGGCCTTTCTTTTTTGAAATTTCAACTAACTCTTCACATCTTAAATCAATTATGGCTACTCTTGTTTCGTAAATGTTATATATTAGAATACACAAACCAGATAGCTTATTAATTGAAGAAGACAATAATTCAATACAAAATTCTATATTTTCAGACATTCTATAATTTGTCTTGGTTAATGCATATTTTAATAATTTAACGTGTTTATTAAGATCTTCTGTATGTTGGTTAGTTGATGGTAGATCGCTCTCTGAGATATATTCAAAAACGACTTTTTCTGCTGCCGACTGTGAAAATAATTTGCCTTTTTCAAGATATATGCCTTGTTTGCATAACTTAAGTATGGATTCCATATTATGGCTCACAAACAAAATCGTCCTCCCTTCGCCCTTACTCACATCACTCATTTTACCCAGGCATTTTTTTTGAAATTCAGCATCGCCAACAGCCAATACTTCATCAACAACTAAAATCTCTGATTCCAAATGTGCGGCAACCCCAAAGGCTAAACGAACGTACATGCCTGATGAATATCGTTTTACGGGTGTATCAATATAACGTTCAACGCCGGCAAAATCAACTATCTCATCAAACCTGCGTTTAATCTCTGCCTTGCGCATGCCTAATATAGCACCATTTAAATAAATGTTTTCTCTACCTGTCAATTCAGGGTGGAACCCGGTACCCACTTCTAATAGGCTAGCTATGCGCCCTTTAACTTTTACAGAGCCGGTAGTAGGAGAGGTTACCCTGCTCAAAATCTTAAGCAAGGTGCTTTTGCCCGCACCATTACGGCCTATAATGCCAACCGCATCGCCTTGTTCAATTTCAAAGTTTATATCTTTTAAACTCCAAACAACGTCACTCCCGCCTTTAATAGTGCGGTCATTTACTTCACCAATTTTTAAAAATGGATCTTCTTTACCCCGCATCCTGGCCCAGAAGCGTTCCAAATCGCGTGATATCGTTCCTGTGCCAAAATCGCCTAATTGATAGGCTTTTGAAAGGTTTTCTACTTTTATTACTTTACTCATTATACCGTATCAACGAAAGTTTTTTCAACCTTATTGAAAATAATAATACCTGTTAACAATATAATTACGGTTATACAACTGCTATAAGCCAATAGCTCCCAGCTAAAACTGCCTTTGTTTAAAAAACCATATCTAAAAGTCTCTATTATTGCTGTAACAGGGTTAAACTTTATTATCCAGCTATATGCAGGATATTTAATTATTGCCGCGGATAATGGATAAATTACCGTAGTTGTATACATTAACAAGGGGACACCAAAGCTTACTACAAATGCCAGATCGCGATATTTAGTAGTAACTGCTGATATAATCATACCCAGCCCCAATCCTAATGCTGCAATAAGAATGATTAATAAAGGAAAAAGCAAGATGTATATATTAGGCCTAATAAGGGAACCATTAAAATGATAGACAAGCATCAGTATTACAAACAATATAAACTGCACAGCAAATCTTATTAAATTGGATAGCACAATGCTTAAAGGCATTATTAACCGCGGAAAGTAAACCTTACCCAGCATAGCAGCATTATCTCTAAAAACAGTTGATGTTTTGGTTAGACAATCGGCAAAATAGTTCCATAAAATAGTACCGGCTAAGTAGAATACCGGACCGGGTATTTTATCAGTTCCTATATTAGCAAGGTTATTAAATACCAGGTTATAAATTAGAATGGTAATTATAGGTTGTACAAAAAACCAAATGGGGCCTAATATAGTTTGTTTGTAAAATGATACAAAATCGCGCCTTACCAGCAGCACCAGCAGATCGCGGTATTGCCAAACATCCTTTAGGCCTAAGCTAAAAAGGTTATTTTTTGGAGTAATTTCGATATCCCAATTTTCTTCAGCTAATTGGTTCATTGTTTAATAAGCGTTGTAGTTTAATTATATAATCATCTTCGTTAAAATAATGCAAGCATTGTTTCTGTAAGTTTTTACGTTCGGCTATGGTTAATGATCTGTTTAAGTCGGTAGCAAGCGCGTTTTCAAGCTCTATTAAATCATCAGGGTTAATGGCTCTTCCCAGTTCGCCGTTTCTTATAGCATCAAGGCTACCGTCAACATTGCCGCAAATTACAGGTAAGCCACAAGCTAATGCTTCTATAAATACAATTCCAAAGCCTTCTTTTTTACTTGGGAGGATAAATAGGTCGGCCAATAAAAAATGATCAGCAAGTTCATTTTCATTAATAAAACCGGTTAAAATAATTTGGTCCTCAACTTTATAATCGCTTATTAATTGCTTGATACGTCTTTCTTCTATAGCATCATACTGGCCCGAAAGAATATATTTAATTGAAGGAACAGTATGCTTTAATTTGTTTATAACTTTTATTACTTGCTCGTATCCTTTATATTGTTCTGTTGCCGCTAATCTTGTTAAAGTATATAATATAACATTATTAGTAGTTAGTTGATATCTTTCAAGCAAATGTTTTGGTTTTTCAAAGCTTTTTGGAAGCACCATAAAGGGGTCCACCGCATTATTTAAAACAGCACATTTATCAGAATTTATTTTATGCCGTTTTATTATTTCTTGTTTAGTAAAATTGCTTACACAAATTATTTTGTTGCATTTTTTCAAGAAATATTTTTTGATAAACGATAACGGGCGCCAAACTTCTATGCCATGAGCGATGAGCCAAACTTTACATTTTGGATTTATTATTTTAATACCTAAGCCAATAATGGCCAGGTTAATATGGCTTATTATTATAACATCGGCAGTTACTGCTATTTTAAGCGTATTTACAATAAATGCACCACGGTTAACACTAAAGCCTTTAAAGCTTTCGGGTGGTAAATATTGAGGCATTAAGTCACTATCGTTATCATAAACAGACCATAGCTTAAATTTAAATTTATTGTGTAAAGCTACTTGCTGCAACGAATGTGCAAGCGTGCGGGTCATTTTTTGTATCCCGCCTGTAGAGCTAAATGTTTGTAACGTAAGAAGAAATATTTTTTTAGGCATGAAGTTGTACCTGGTAAAGTGCAAAGGCTTTAGACCAATGCACTTTGTCAGTTTTAAAATCCTTAATAATACTTTTTGCTTTTTTGTTTCTATACAAGTTTTCGTTATTTATTTCAGCGTGTTGCCGCATCCATTGTTGTAAAGGAAAGCTAAAACCCATTTTGGGCCGGTTCCAAACAGATTGCGGTAAAATATCTTTAAAAGTATCAATCAACAATTTTTTAGGTTGATTTTTATCAAACCTTATTTCAGAAGAAATACTGTTTATCGCATTTTGAAAGTCTTCGTCTAAAAATGGAACCCTAACTTCCAGTCCATTATTCATACTCATTATATCAGTATCATGCAGTAATTGATTTTGCATATAGATGTTAGTTTCAAACCAGGCTGCTTTTTCCTGGTTTGTGAGCCCTGGATTAGGAATATTCTCTATTGAGAATAATGCGTCATAAACTTGCTTTTCATCACAATTTAATATTTCTGCTATTTCAGCAGGTGCAAATAATCCTCTTAAAAAAAGATAATCAGCAAATGGATGATTGTTGGTTAAGTAGTTTACCCTTTTTAATGGGTCAGCAACCAAATAATTTGTTGTTTTTAATAACGAGGATGGAATCATTCTTAAATATTTGATATATTTTATCCTGTTAAATGAAGGATATCCGCCAAATAGTTCATCGGCACCAATGCCCGATAGTACAGCTTTTAACCCATCTTTATGGGCGTAATTGCTTATAAACCAAGTATTAATGCCATCGGTAGTTGGCATGTCCATTGCGCTTAATATATAAGGAAAGCACTCTTCAAAATCATGCTGTGTTATTAGGTGAGTAAATTTTTCTCCTTGTATTTTATTAAAGATTTGTTGTTGATAGGCGCTTTCGTCATATTCTTTTTCATTAAAATAAAGCGATACGGTTTTCAGCTCGTGTTGTTGCTGTTGATTAGCTAACAGGGTAACCACGCTTGAATCTATGCCGCCGCTTAAAAAAACACCAATGGGTGCATCAGCAATAAGTTGACGGTTTATAGCAGCTCTAAATGTCTCGTTAATGGCTTTTTCTGCGAGTTTTATATTTGTGATGCGGTTGGTTACCGATGATTGGGTATATAATGATATATGATGGGTACAGTTATTATGATCCCAACATAAAAAACTTCCTTTAGGCAGACTGAATACATTGTTTAAAATAGTGTCAGGTTCAGGAATGTGCCCGTAAGCTAAAAATTTAATTAACCATGTTTTATTGTTTTCATTAGCAATACGCGCTAATTGCAGCGCCTTTACTTCTGATGCGAAGCTTAACTGTTCGTTTGCAATATGATAATATAAGGGTTTAATACCCATAGCATCACGTACAAGATAAGTTAAAGCTTTTTCAATATCATATAATGCAAAAGCAAACATCCCACGGAATTTTGAAAAAGCTGCTACACCCCAATGCAGGTAAGCCTGCAAAATAACTTCTGTATCGGTATTAGAATGAAATTTAGCACCAATTTTCATCAATTGATCTTTTAATTCGCGATAATTATAAATCTCACCATTAAAAGTTATCCATGTTTTTTTATTAATATCAGCCATGGGTTGGTGCCCATTGGTACTTAAATCAATGATTGATAATCTGCGATGACCAAATGCCAAGCCAGTATTTTCGGCCAAAAAAATACCTTTATCATCTGGCCCGCCATGCTTTAAGGCATTACACATAATGCTTGTTTTTGCAAACATTTCATCTGTAGTTAACCTTTTCGAAATAATTCCTGCTATTCTGCACATAAATAAGGGGTATTCATAGCTCCGCCTCGTAAGTCACACGTAATGTGTGTAACCTATTAATTATTAGTTATTTGCATTTTGCTTTTTAATGCAAATTTTGTAAGGCTGATGGCATAAATAAAGCTAAAATGCCGTTGTGTAATATAAAACTATAATATAAATTATTAATTAAAATCTATCAATTATTGAGGCAGCCACATTTACTAAGATTGAGCAACCAAGGCTTTCAAGTTTTAGCACCAATTGTTTTTGCGAGCGGTATGAGACCATATTGCCGGTCATTCCCTTAAGCGGGCCGGCTTTAATTATTATTTTTTCGCCAGGTTGCAGGTTTTCTTCGGTAATTTCCAGATCGTAGGGGCTAGCCATCAATAATTTAAGATCTACAATCTGGCGGTCGGGCATTGTAGCAACTGTGTTTGAAAAGTATATAAACCGTGCTATTCCCTTGGTCATTAACACTTCTGTTTTTTCTTGTTCGGTGATATGAACAAATAGGTATGATTTAATAAAAGGTTCTTCCACCCATTTTTTTCTGTCGCTCCATTGTTTCATTTGCCGATGAAGCGGCAAATAAGCCTCTATGCCTTTATTTACTAAAGTCTGGAATGCTTTTTTTTCGGCCCGGGGTTGCGTATAAACAGGATACCACTTATAGGCAGCTGTATTTGATATTAAAGTCATTTATTAAATTAATGCTTTATTTTTTGAACCAATTCCATATATGCCACCATTTATTCTCATTATCATCGATATAATAACCAGAGCCTTCATTACCGGCATAGTCAGAGTAATAGTAATAGGTGGCGCCATAATTATTGCCGGTATATTTTGTTGAATAATATCCTGAATGCAGCTGGTCCTGGGCAAATGCATTAAGTACAATAACTGTATTATCCAGGTGATATTCCTGTGCAATACGTTGCGGAATAGTTGCCGCATAGAATTTTGATTTTCCTGATCGTATTACAAAAAGATTAATATCACTCATTCTTATTAATGGTATTGCATCTGATACCAAACCAATCGGGGCGGTATCAATCATGATAATATCATACCTTTCTTTAAGATTGTTTATTAATTCAGTCATTCTTGCAGAATGCAATAATTCTGATGGGTTAGGGGGCACCGGTCCTGAAACTATAAAATCCAAACCTTCCTGGTTAGAATTATTTATAATATCATCAATACTACATCTGTTGGCCAGGTAATTACTTAAACCCATATCATTTGGCACATGAAAAGTTTTATGCAGTTTTGATCGTCTTAGATCGGCAGCTATCAAAATAACCTTTTTATCTATAAGAGATAAGGTACTTGATAAGTTAACCGCCACAAATGATTTTCCTTCGCCCGCTACTTCCGATGTAACACAGATGACCTTGCTTTTTTTCTCTGATGCCAGGAAGTTTAGATTGGTACGAACCGAGCGTACAGATTCTGCAAATATTGATTTTGGCTTACTAATGGCCAGTATTTGGGTGCTAAATTCATCAATATCTTCGGGGAACTTTCTTATTACCCCAATAATCGGTATTGTGGTAATATTTTCAACAGTTTCTTTATCATATATATAAGGGTTTAATACCCTTATTAAAATAATAAACCCTAAACCTATTGCAATTCCTAAAATTATTGCTGTACGATGAAAGCTATGGTCATCTGGCGATACCGGATTATAATTAGGTTGGGCCAGGTCAATAATAGTTGCACCGGGCAGTATACCCGCGGTTAATATTTCCTGATCTAGTTTTTTTTCGGATAAGAAAGAATAAACCTTATCATTAACTTCAAAATCTCGTTTTAAACTAACCATCTGCCGTTCTGCAGCCGGTAATTGTGCTATTTGTTGATTTACCGGCACAAGTTGGTCTTGTTCATATTTTAATTTAGTTTCAATAAGCTTGCGCGATGAAACAATGCTGTTTATGGTAGTATTTTTGATTTGTAAAATTTGCCGGTCTATATCCTGTATTTGCGGCGAATTATTATTGTAAGTTTTTAACAAAGCAGTTTTTAAAGACAATAAACTATTAAGATTGGCAACAAATTCACCTATTTGAGTATTGGTACTTGCTCCAACGGTGTTCAAATTAATATTTACATTGTCTTTACCCTTAACTATATCTTGTTGAAGCTGATCAATAGCCAGGAGGTCAAGTTTTATTATTGAAATTTGTGATTCAAGCTCTTTAGCCCGGCCTATTACCCGGTCTGAAGCAGAACTTACATCTATTATTTTATTATTTTGCTTATATTCCTGAATGGAGCTTTCTGAGCCGTTTAGTTTGGTTGCAAGAAAATTTAACTGATCATCAATAAACCTGATCATTTGCAATGCTGATTTTGTTCGCTGGCTATGATCATAATGCATATATTCCTGTACAACAGCGTTTAATGCATCTGCAGCAAACCGGGGATTAGAATCAGTTTGCTGTAATGATAACATATTTGAGTTTTTGGCTGTTTCTTGCGTATGTAACCCGCCCCTTATCCTGCCTATAAAATCTTCCGGAGCATTAAGCTTGAATAAAAAAGACGCAGTTTTAGGCAAATCTGCCGGATATTTAATACTAAAAGATGTAGGTCCAACAGTAAAGGGCACATTGTAATAGCATACCTGGGTAATATCTTTTCCTAATATAGACTGCTGCCCTTGATAACTAATATTGAAAGAAGTTTTATTTATAGGCTTAAAAGTGATTAGGTTGTGAAAAAAATTTAGCGTATCAAAATTAATAAGTTGTACATCTAATGGTTTTGCGGGGTATAGTTCATTAGTACGGTTAAGTACCCGGCCCACTACATAAAAGCTCATGCGGTAATCAAGGTGTTTAACAGCATTTAATAAAAGAGGGGTGCTTTGTAGTATTATCGTTTCGCTTTGAATTTTAGAAACGTTGGCCCTGTCTGTACTGGTTGCCATACCTACCATATCTGATATTTCGGATTTTTTTTCCTCGAATTTTATAACGGCAGATGTAGCAAATACTTTCGGTGTATACCACAAATAAACATTTGATGCAAGAAAACATATCAAAACAGAACCTGCTATCCAGTACCATCTGCTTAATAGAATTTTGGCTATTTTATAATAATCAAATTCCTGGTTCGGTAGTTTGGGTGTTACCTTGTTTAACTCTTCCATTTAGCGGCGGATAAGTGTAAAGAGAATTAATGCTGTATTAAATATAAGCAATGCAGGTTGTGCTATCGTAGAAAAATCTTGTAACCTATCAGCCCGTACTGCCCTTTTGTTTTGTGCGATAACAACAATGTCATTGTTTTGAAGTATGGTTCGGGGATCGTTTATAGATTTTATATTACTCAAATCTATTATATCAGTTTTTGGGTATTTTTGATCGGTATGTATTATTTTAATGGTTTTTTCATCCGCTTTTTCGGTGAGTCCTCCCGCCTGGCCTATAATTTCAATAAGTGTTGTCTTATCTTTTGTTAAAAGTATATTTCCCTGCGTTTTTATTTCACCAAGTAAGGTTACTTTAAGATTCATTATTTTTAATTCAAGTAATGGGTCTTTTAGCGGCCCTTTACGGTATAGATCTTCAATGTATTTCCGCGCCTCTACACGCGTTAATCCGGCAACCTGTATTCTTCCTAAACCTGTTAATGCAACTGTTCCGTCATCTTCAACAGTATAAGTTTCTCCTGATTGTATTCCTGTCGCTGTTATAGTTGTGCCAACAATTCCGGCATTTAAATCAACAATATTTTTACTGTTTTGTATGTTGGATATTTGCAGTACGTCCTGCGGCTTTATGCGATAATTACTTATGTTTGCAGCGTTACTTTGTCGGAAAGTATCTGCAGGTGAGGTTCTTTGCTCAAGAAGTACATGATCTTGTTTGTATGAACAGGAGGCGAAAATAAAAGTTAGTCCGAAAATAAGGCATATTAGTATTAAAGGGCGCATATATATAACAAATTCGGCTTAGTACTTATATCTTTTAGCAACAATCCCAAAACTACATATTTTGTCTGTATAAGTTAACCTATTTTTTAAGAAGTGCAGAATTTAAAAATTTCTATAATTACAGTTACCAAAAACGCCGGAAAAACTCTTGGCCGTTGTATAGAATCTGTAATAGCGCAAAAATATAGTAATACAGAATATATAATAATTGACGGTGGCTCAACAGATAACACTCGTCAAATAATAAATTCCTACAACCCCCATATTAGTTTTTATATATCAGAGCCTGATAAGGGCATTTATGATGCAATGAATAAAGGTATACAAATTGCAACGGGGGATATAATAGGAATGTTAAATGCCGACGATTTTTTTGCAAGTAATGACATACTAAGCTGCGTGGCAGAAGCTTTTAGCCGGCAAAATGCCGATGTATTATATGGAAACCTGGAGTATATAAATCAAAACGGCGCAATTATTCGTAACTGGCATTCAGGAACTTACATACAGGGTACATTTAATTGGGGATGGATGCCGCCACACCCTACTTTTTACTGTAAACGTTTGTTATTTGAACGTTTAGGGTTATATGATCCACAATATGGAACTGCTGCTGATTATGAATTAATGTTAAGGTTTATGCATTTAAATAAATTAAATGTATGCTATCTGAATAAAGCGATGGTTAAAATGAATATAGGAGGGGTTAGTAATAAGACCTATCAAAATCGTTTAAAAGCGTGGCGAAATGATTTTAGAGCGATGAGAAATAATGAGGTAAAATTTCCACTGTTATGTTTAATTTTTAAGCCATTAAGAAAGATAACCCAGTTTATAATAGGTTAGATAATTATTTTCTAATTATAAAGAAACATTTGTTAAAAACTATTAAGCAATATTTATCCCCTAATTTTTAATGAATTTAGGCTTATAAAAAAATGTTAGTAACTATTATGAAATTTTAATACTAACTATTAAGCAATGTTTATAATTATTTTAATAAATTTGGTCATATTTATGCTATACTTTAATATAATAAATTTTATATGCCCGAGTTTTTACGTTATCACTTTGCTTATTATTTATTTATAATTGGATTTCCTGCCCTTTTATCCGTTATAGCTATACCTTCAATTTTATATGTTGCACGTGTAAGGCATTTATATGATGATATAGGGCATTTTAGAAAACAGCATGATCACGGCATACCGCGTTTAGGTGGTATAGCGATATTTGTAAGCTTTGCAATTACCGCCCTGGTATTTAGCATAATAAATGAATCTTTTCCTATAAGTTATTTACTTATAGCCAGCATAATTTTATTTGCAATGGGTTTAAAAGATGATCTTTCGGGGGTAAATTCAAGCACAAAGTTCATGGTTCAATTTATTATTGCTTTAATATTAGTTGTATTTAGCGATATACGCTTAACCAGTATGTATGGGGTATTTGGCATATACCAACTTCCATTTACCATAAGTTGTGCACTATCGGTGTTAGTAATAATAATGATTATTAATGCTTTTAATTTGATTGATGGCATTGATGGTTTAGCAGCTATTACGGGTATAATTGTAAATAGCGTCTTCGCAATATTATTTATATATATTCATCAATATGAATCAGCCGTAATTTCATTAATTTTGGTAGGGTCTATAGCCGGATTTTTAAAATTTAATATCCCGCCTGCCAAAATATTTATGGGCGATACAGGGTCTTTGTTTATCGGTTTAAT
Source organism: Mucilaginibacter sp. (assembly GCF_028288205.1). GTDB lineage: Bacteria > Bacteroidota > Bacteroidia > Sphingobacteriales > Sphingobacteriaceae > Mucilaginibacter. Next base: position 96,560 of record NZ_JAQBOD010000058.1, on the reverse strand, counting down.
ATCTGTAGTAATGGCAATTAAATTAATTGAATTAAACAGGTTTGCTATTGATAACAACCCGCAAATTTACGCTGCTCCTGCTTTAACAGTAGCTATATTAATAGTGCCAATTTTTGATACCCTGAGAGTGTTTTTTATACGCATAATAAGTGGCATATCTCCATTTACTGCTGATCGCAACCATATACATCATCGCATATTAAGACTTGGTTATTCTCATTTGCAAACTACACTTATTTTGGCGGTACTTAATCTTATATCAATTGGGTTGGTGCTGGCATTTAGTAATTTAGGTAATTTTGCATTAATAGCAATAATTTTTACTATATCAATGCTGTTTAACTGGGCAATTACATTCCTGATCCGGTCAAAAGATCGCGAAGACGTTGCTTTACGTAACCTGTTCATTTAATAAATTCCCCGCTTTTTTAATCTTAATGTCTGTTTATAGCAGGCAGGCATCTTATCAATTTTAGTTAACTTTGTACCTCTGTTAATTAAAATATAAATGAGGATAGCTATAAACGGATTTGGAAGAATAGGCCGCATATTTTTGCGAAGCATTTTAACCAGACCAGGTATTGAGGTTGTGGCTATAAATGATCTGTCGGATACGCGTACCCTCGCACATTTGTTCAAGTATGATTCTGTTCATCATAGTTTTACCGGTATGGTTACTTTTGATGACGAAAACCTGTACGTTAACCATCATAAAATAAAAATTATAGCCGAGCGTGATCCCGAGTATTTACCCTGGTATCAACTCGATGTTGACCTGGTAATAGAATCAACAGGTAAATTTACCGCTAAGCAAGGTGCAGAAAAGCACCTGGCAGCCGGGGCAAAACAGGTAATTATTTCTGCCCCGTCAACTGATAAAAGTGTGCCTACCGTTGTATTAGGCGTTAATGAGGGTGCTGTTGACCTGCATTCGCCCATACTCTCTAACGCGTCATGCACAACCAATAACGTTGCCGCGATGGTGAAGATACTGGATGATAATTGGGGCATTATTGATGGCTATATAACCACCGTACACTCCATGACCGGCGACCAAAGCCTGCATGATAGCTCACATAAAGACCTGCGCAGGGCAAGGGCCGCTTCGGCATCCATCATTCCAACCACTACGGGTGCTGCAAAAGCCATCACTTCTATATTTCCGCATCTGGATGGTAAATTGGGTGGTGCAGGCATACGTGTGCCGGTGCTTAACGGTTCGTTAACTGATTTTACCTGTACCTTAAAAATACAACCAACCGTAAAAGAAATAAACCTGGCTTTTAAAAATGCTGCCGAAGGTGATATGAAAAATATACTTGAATATACCGAGGACCCCATTGTATCATCAGATATTATAGGCAATACCCATAGCTGTGTGTTTGATGCGCAGCTTACCTCAATAGTAGGTGGATTGGTAAAGGTAGTGGGCTGGTATGATAATGAAATGGGATACTCCAGCCGATTGGCCGACCTGGTAGAAAAAATACGCTTATCTAAATGATCAGATTTATTACCGCCGAAGAAGTATTGCCCGTGCGCAACGCTGTATTACGCGAAGGAAAAAATTTAAAAGATGATGAATGCCGTTTCCCAACAGATAACGCCGCGGGCAATTTCCATTTAGGTTACTATATAAAAGGCGAGCTGGCAAGTATAGCATCCTTCCATCCGCAAAGCTATGGCCAATTTAGCGGCAACGGCTACCAGGTGCGTGGCGTGGCTACAATAGCCAAATATCAGGGGCAGGGCGTAGGCAGCCAGTTATTAAACTTTGCCATTGTTTATCTGCAGGGGCAAAAAGGCAATTACATATGGTGCAACGGGCGCAAAAAAGCCGTAAAATTTTACCAGGGAGTAGGATTTGAGATCGTATCGCCCGAGTTTGAAATACCCGGTACGGGCCCGCATCACGTATTGTATGTTAAAATTCAATGATCGGCTGGCCTTATCAATGTGAAAAAACTGTTAACTAAATAACATCTTTAGTTTTATCCTTTCCCCTTTTACCTCAAATTAAAGCACCTTTCACCTTTTTACCTTTCACCTTTTACCTCAAATTAAAACACCTTTTTCGTTTTTGAGTTTCATAGTTTAGAATAAAATGCTGAATTTGGCGGCCTTTACAACAGAGGATATACTATGAAAACTATAGATCAGATTAAATTTACAGGCAAAAAAGCCCTTATACGGGTAGATTTTAATGTACCCCTTGATGAAAATCATAACATTACTGATGATAACCGCATGACCGCGGCCCTGCCAACCATCAAAAAAATACTTACTGATGGCGGCGCCGTTATCCTGATGTCGCACCTGGGCAGGCCAAAGAATGGCCCTAACGAAAACGATTCATTAAAGCACCTGATACCGCACCTGTCTGACTTGTTGGGCCAGCAGGTAGAGTTTGCCGATGATTGTATTGGTGCCGACGCGGTAGCCAAAGCCAAAGCATTATCAAAAGGCGAGGTGCTGTTATTAGAGAACCTGCGCTTTTATAAAGAAGAAGAAAAAGGCGATGTAGAATTTGCTAAAAAATTAGCCGCTTTAGGCGATGTTTATGTAAACGATGCCTTTGGCACCGCGCACCGCGCGCACGCCTCAACATCGGTTATAGCACAGTTTTTCCCCGATGCCAAGTACTTTGGTTACCTTATGGGGGCAGAGCTTGCCAATGCAGAGAAAATACTAAACGGTGCCGAAAAACCTTTTACCGCTATTATGGGCGGCTCTAAAGTATCTGATAAAATTGAGCTGATAGAAAAACTGCTGGATAAGGTAGATAACCTTATTATAGGTGGTGGCATGGCTTATACCTTTGCTAAAGCGCAGGGTGGCAATATCGGCACCTCATTGGTAGAGCTGGATAAGCAGGACCTGGCGCTTAGCCTCATCCAAAAAGCAAAAGATAAAGGTGTTAACCTGTTATTGCCGGTAGATAACGTTACTGCCGATGCATTTAGCAACGATGCCAACACCGGCACAGCAAAGACCGGCGAAATACCCGATGGCTGGATGGGTTTAGATATCGGCCCCGAAACCGTTGCGCTGTTTAGCAAGGTGGTTAAAGATTCAAAAACCATATTGTGGAACGGCCCCATGGGCGTTTTCGAGATGGAGAAGTTTTTGGTAGGTACCAAAGCCATTGCCGAAGCCGTAGTAAAAGCAACCGATAACGGCGCATTCTCCCTTATTGGCGGCGGCGACTCGGCAGCAGCAGTATCAAAATTTAACCTAACCAAGCAGGTAAGCTACGTATCAACCGGCGGCGGCGCCCTGCTGGAGTATATGGAAGGCAAAGAATTGCCGGGCGTAAAAGCGATTAATGATTAGATAACAATATTTGTCATTGCGCGGAACGAAGCAATCGCACGCTGCAAAGTTCGCGATTGCCACGCTACGCTCGCAATGACATAAATAGTATTAATAAAGGCTCCGGGAGATCGGGGCCTTTATTGTTTTATGGCGTTTCCCTGCGGGACAGGCTTTACGCTCATACGCCTTCAGGCCTTAACCACAGGCCGGTATCCGCTTCAATCCTTAACGCAAGGTGTCTGAACCGCTGATTTTTTTGATTTTAGGATTACCCTGGTTGCTAACCACCCAACCTCCCCACCACGTCATTGCGAGGAACGAAGCAATCTCTGCGTAAGCTAAGCAGGTGTACAATAGGCATGTGTCAACCTCATACAAATTTGAATGTCCTACGTAGAGATTGCTTCGTTCCTCGCAATGACGCTCGGAGAGCAGAGCAATTACCCGCGGTAAAAGCGATAGGCTTAATCTCTAATCTTCAATCACTAATCTCTAACCCCGTCCGTCCGCTACCTCCTCAAACACTTTCAGTTCTATCGGACACTTATCAGCCAGTCGGCTATATCCATGCCGGGGGGTTGCAGTTGGGGTGGGTTGAGGTTAGACCAGATAGCTCAGGACCAATCTTTAATCTTCAATAACCAATTTTCAAAAACTACTTCAACTCATCCAGCACCTTAAACATCTTTTCCTTGATGCCTCTGCCTGATCCGTTGTAGTTGTTAACGATGATGGAGAAGCAAAGCTGGCGGCCGTTATGGGTTTGGTAGCCGGTGTAGGCCAGGGCGCTGTTGATGCTGCCGCTTTTCATGTGCATATCGTTATACAGGGGCAGGCTATCGTAAAAATCTTTGAACCAGGTTTCGGCGGTGGCCGATTGCAGGATGCGCGCCATAGTGAGCGTAGTTACCCGGTTACCCGGCGACAGGCCGCTGCCGTCGAACACGTTTAGCGTATGCTTATCAATACCTGCTTTGGCTGCCCAAAAATCTTGCAGCACTTTAACGCCATTATCGGTATTAACGGGCTTGCCTGCCTTATCGGCAACAGCCAATAAAAGCTGCTCGGCATACAGGTTTATGCTGATGTGGTTTTGCCAGTACAATATACCGGTTAACGTTGGCGAGGTTATGGTAAGCAAGCTGGCGGTTGATTGCGGTATAGGCTGCCCCTTAGCGATTAACGTAGTAAACGATTCGGGCATACCGCTTACAGCGATCCCGAGACCCTTTAGGGTATCTGTCAGGTGCCAGGCAATATCATACGCGGGGTTGGGTATGGCGGTGCCTATGGCTTTCTTGGTTTGATCTACAGCGTAAGTGCCCCTTACATACATAATATTGCTGCCAAGTGAGGGTAGATAGGCGTAGGCTTGGTCGCCGGTATGTGCAACGCCATTTAGCAGCTCGCTTTTAAAGGCAAGGTAGGGCATAGCGGGCGATGTGCCGGCAATACCGATGGGTGTATTCACCTCGCCGGTGCGCAGTTTGAGGCTAAACTGGTTTTCGCCCCAGCAAAGTGCCGAGGTGCCTGCGCCATAATAAGTACCCAGATCCTGCCATATCCACCCATTGGGAATAGACTGGCTGCCATAATAAGAGTCATCGCCAATAACACGACCGTTAACACGTTTAATACCTGCCTTTTGCAGGGCGCTAACCATTTGGCTAAGAATATAGGTTTGCTTAGTGGTTTCCCAGCGCCAGCTGCCCAGGGTAGGGTCGCCATACCCGCGGATGATGACATCGCCGGTAAGTGTGCCATCGGCGCTAATGGTGCCACTGTAGCTAAAGGTAGTTTTAAACTGGTAATCTTTACCCAACGTATTAAGCGCGGTTATACTGGTAATAACTTTCATGGTAGAGCCCGGCGCCAAACCCATGTTGAGGTTAGCGGCAAATACCTGCTCGCCGGTTTTGGCATCAAGCACGGTTAACGCTACAGAAGCGTAGCGGCACTGACTATCGGTCTGTAATTTATTAAATGCTGCTGATAACTTTTGCTGCAACGGGGTTTGCGCCCATGCCTGTACCGAAATAAATAATAGTATACTGAAACTAAACGGGGCTCTCCACCTGCTCTTCATCTTTCGAAAAATATTTGGTTATATAATAAATTGGTATGCCTATTAAAACTATAATTAAACCCGGCCAGGTAAATTGTGGTTTATAAATAATTAATAATATGCAAAAGGCTAAACCCATAATCATGTAAATGGCGGGTAGCACCGGGTAGCCAAATGCTTTGTAGGGCCGCTCGGCATCGGGGCGCTTTACACGTAATATGTAGATGCCTAAAATGGTAAGCACATAAAATATTACTACTACAAATGATATCATATCCAGCAGGTCGCCATACTTGCCGCTAAGGCATAATATACTGGCTACAATACATTGTATCCATAAACCGAAGCCCGGTACTGCAAATTTATTTAAGGTGCCTGTGCGTTTAAAGAACAAGCCATCCTTAGCCATAGTATAATATACACGTGCCCCTGCCATTATCAATCCGTTATTACAGCCAAAGGTTGATATCATGATCATTAAGGCAATAATAACAGTACCAATGTGCCCAAATATTACCTGCGATGCGGCAACTGCTACACGGTCTTTATTTGCAGTGGCAATTTCGTGCAACGGTAATACACCGGTATATACAATGTTAATGCTTACGTAAATAAGGGTTACTATCAGCGTACCTAAAAATAGACTCAGACCAATATTGCGCTGCGGATTTTTCATTTCGCCGGCAATAAAGGTTACGTTATTCCAGGCATCGCTGCTAAAAATAGAGCCTACCATTGAGGCGGCAACAGCGCCCAAAGCGGCAGCCATAGTATAAGAGGCAACACTGCCGTCGACATTTAATTTATGAATATCCCAGGCGTTGGTCCAGTTGGCGTGCCATACATCGCCCTTAAGCATTATCAACCCAAATATGATCAAACCAAATAAACTGGCCAGTTTGGTTAAAGTAAAAGTATTTTGGATGATCTTGCCGCTTTTAACACCACGGGTATTGATAAACGTAAGCAGTATAATTAATACAATAGATACACATTGCGCCGCGCTTATAGTAAAGTGCCATGAACCAAGCATGGTAGAAAATATAATATTATCCTCGCTAACCGCAGGTATTAAATAAGCGGTGAATTTAGAGAATGCTACCCCAACCGCTGCAATAGTGCCGGTTTGTATCACGGCGAAAAAGCTCCATCCGTATAAAAAAGCTATCAATTTATTATAAGCCTCTTTTAAATAAACGTACTGCCCGCCTGCTTTTGGAAACATGGCGCTCAACTCGCCATAACTAACGGCAGCGGTTAAGGTCATGAAGCCGGTTATCAGCCAAACAGCAATAAGCCACCCGGATGAGCCTACATTGCGTATAATATCTGCACTTACAATAAAAATCCCCGAGCCTATCATAGAGCCGGCAACTATCATAGTGCCATCTAACAGGCCCAGGGATGCTTTTAATTTAGGTTGACCTTCGTTTTTAATCATTAGATATCGTTTAGAGTTCTAAACTATTCAAAAAACTTTATAATTGACATGCTATTGTAAAGAAATTAATTTTACTAATTTGCAACCCCGATTAAATACCAAACAAAATATAAACTTTAATAACACATATGGATTTTTTGAACACTTACTTAATTTACTTAATTCCCGTTTTTGGTTTAGTAGGAATTGTATTTATGATCATTAAGTCGGCCTGGGTTACTAAACAGGAAACCGGTGATGCTTCAATGAATGAGCTTGCAGGCCATATTGCTGATGGGGCAATGGCTTTTTTACGCGCAGAGTGGAAAATGCTGGGCTACTTTGTAGTTATTGCAGGTATTTTACTGGCTTACTCTGGCACAACGGTACATACATCAAGCCCGGTTATAGCGGTTTCATTTATAGTTGGCGCTTTTTTATCGGCATTTGCAGGTTACCTGGGCATGCGTATTGCTACCAAAGCAAACGTGCGTACTACACAAGCTGCGCGAACCAGCTTAGCCAAAGCATTAAAAGTATCGTTTACAGGCGGTACCGTTATGGGTTTGGGCGTAGCGGGTTTAGCTATTATAGGTTTAGGTTCGTTATTCATTGTATTCTATACTATTTATGTAAAAAATGTTACCGGCAGTAGTGTAAACGGTGTAGCCATGGCTAAGGCGCTGGATGTATTAGCCGGATTTTCGTTAGGTGCAGAATCCATTGCCTTATTTGCACGTGTGGGTGGCGGTATTTATACCAAAGCTGCCGACGTGGGTGCCGATTTAGTGGGCAAGGTAGAAGCAGGTATCCCCGAGGATGATGTGCGTAACCCCGCAACAATTGCTGATAACGTAGGCGACAACGTAGGTGACGTTGCAGGTATGGGTGCCGATCTATTCGGGTCATACGTTGCAACTATGCTGGCTACCATGGTATTGGGCCGTGAAATTGTATCGCATGATAATTTTGGCGGTATTGCCCCTATATTATTACCAATGGTTATTGCAGGCTTAGGTTTGATATTCTCTATAGTTGGCGCGTCATTCGTAAGAATTAAAAGCGAAACCGACAGTGTGCAAAAAGCATTAAATATAGGTAACTGGACCTCTATATTATTAACTGCTATTGCTTCGATATTTTTAGTTAAATGGATGCTGCCTGATGGTAACTTCTTTATGAGCCGCGATATGGATGGCGACGGGGTTATGAAAGAAGGTGCTTTAATATTTACCAAAGATGGCATAATAGGATCTATAATGGTGGGTTTGGTTGTTGGCACGCTAATGTCAATGATAACCGAGTATTATACCGCGATGGGTAAACGCCCGGTGTTGGGCATAATAAGGCAATCATCAACGGGCCATGCTACCAACATTATAGCAGGTTTGGCAGTAGGCATGGAATCTACCGTGTTACCAATTTTAGTATTGGCTTCGGGTATTTATGGCTCTTATCATTTTGCAGGTTTATATGGTGTGGCAATTGCCGCGGCAGGTATGATGGCTACTACAGCTATGCAATTAGCTATCGATGCATTTGGCCCAATTGCTGATAACGCCGGTGGTATTGCCGAAATGAGCCAGTTACCACCCGAGGTACGCCACCGGACGGACAACCTTGATGCCGTAGGTAACACTACCGCAGCAACAGGCAAGGGTTTTGCCATTGCTTCGGCAGCATTAACCTCACTGGCTTTATTTGCAGCCTTTGTGGGTGTAGCAGGTATTGAGCATATTGATATTTACAAAGCCGATGTACTGGCGGGTTTATTTGTTGGTGGTATGATACCTTTTATATTCTCGGCATTATGCATCTCGGCAGTGGGCCGTGCAGCTATGGCGATGGTAGAAGAAGTACGTCGCCAGTTTCGCGAGATACCGGGCATTATGGAATACAAAGCTAAACCTGAGTATGAAAAATGCGTAGCTATATCAACCAAAGCCTCTATCCGCGAGATGGTAGCCCCGGGCCTTATAGCGTTGATTACCCCTATAATAGTTGGCTTTATATTCGGCCCCGAAGTTTTAGGCGGATTATTAGCAGGCGTAACCGTATCGGGTGTGTTAATGGGTATCTTCCAAAGCAACGCAGGCGGCGCATGGGACAATGCTAAAAAATCATTCGAAAAAGGAGTGGATATAAACGGCGAAATGCACTACAAAAAATCAGAACCACATAAAGCATCTGTAACAGGTGATACTGTTGGCGATCCGTTTAAAGATACGTCAGGCCCGTCAATGAATATTTTGATCAAGCTGATGTCGATTATGTCATTGGTTATTGCACCACATTTGCATAAAGAACTTAGCCATAGCCCACGTTTACAAAAAGAAATTCAAAGAAGGTCAATGATAACGCATGTTATCAAGATAGATAAAAACGTATAATAATAAAGGATTATAAAGAGAAGGGATGCCGGTTTGGTATCCCTTTTTTGTTGGGATAAAAACAGCTATTCAAAACTTATTTACCATAATACCGTCACATTATTTTTTTCGGAAAAATTAACTATGTTTGGGAATAAGATTAACTGATTTTAAAAAACACATGAAGCTATTTATTAAAAAACCTATTGCACAATTAATGGCCGCTTCGAAAGAAGGGGAAAAGACATTAAAACGTACACTCGGTGTTGGCTCACTTATCGCATTAGGTATTGGCGCAATTATTGGCGCCGGTATTTTTGTGCGTACAGCAGCAGCAGCAGGCGAGCATGCCGGACCGGCAGTTACCATATCATTTGCAATCGCGGCAGCGGGTTGCGCCTTAGCCGGTTTATGCTACGCTGAGTTTGCCAGTATGATACCTATAGCAGGATCGGCCTACACTTATTCTTACGCTACAATGGGCGAGTTTATTGCCTGGATAATTGGATGGGATTTGGTATTGGAGTATGCTTTAGGTGCCGCTACGGTAGCCATTGGCTGGTCGCAATATTTTAACACTTTCCTTGAAACATTCTTTAATTGCCATATACCTTTCGCGCTATCACATTCTCCGTTCGAGGTATCAACAACTACAACGGGTATGTATGCCTCAGAACTGGGCACGCATGGATTGGTTAATTTACCGGCTATATTCATACTACTAATGCTTACTTTATTACTTATAAAAGGTACAGCAGAATCGGCAGCGGTAAATAACGTTATCGTTATTGTTAAAGTAGCTATTGTATTAATGATCATTGGTTTAGGATGGAGCTTTATTAATCCGGCAAACCACATACCATACCTGATACCTGCAGATGCAGGTACCATTGCAACTAATACGGGTATTGTTAATTATGGCGATACGTTTAACCATGGCTGGCTCGGTGTATTACGGGGGGCAAGTGTGGTATTCTTTGCGTTTATTGGTTTTGATGCAGTTTCGACAGCGGCGCAGGAAGCTAAAAATCCGCAGAAAGATATGCCAAAAGGTATTTTGATCTCTTTAGTATTCTGTACCGTTTTATACATCTTATTCTCGCACGTATTAACCGGTTTAGCACCTTATAAAGAATTTTTGGTAAAAGGTAAAGAAGCGTCTGTTACTTACGCTATCCAAACATTTATGCCCGGATTTGGCTGGTTAGCTAAATTGGTTACCATTGCTATTTTAGCAGGTTTCTCATCTGTTATCCTCGTGATGTTGCTTGGCCAAACCCGTGTATTTTATACCATGAGTGTTGACGGTTTGATCTGGCCCATTTTTTCAAAACTGCACACAAAATTCCGCACACCATATAAGTCGCAGTGGTTCTTCTTTATAATGGTATCTTTATTCGCAGGCTTTATTCCCGATAGTATTGTTGGGGATATGGTGAGTATTGGTACTTTATTCGCGTTTGTGCTGGTATGTATAGGTATATTCATTCTGCGTAGAACTGATCCGGGTATTACACGACCGTTCCAAACTCCACTTTACTATATCGTGTGCCCGCTTGGAGCAGCAATATGCTTATGTATGATGGCTAGCGAGGGATTAGACAATTGGCTGCGTTTATTTGTATGGATGGCTTTAGGCATGATTGTATACTTTACTTATAGTATTAAACACTCGCATGTAAGACATGGTAAACCCAAGGCTGCGATTAATCCGCCGAACCCTAAATTTGTAGAGTAATTAATATTCTCTTTATACATTTTCACAAAAGGTTCTGAATTTTCAGAACCTTTTGTGTTGATATTGTTTTTAGCTTTGTATCAATTAATTATCACCACCTATGCACCCTTTCATTTTTAAAGAGATACTATCAGTAACCATGATCCTCTTCGCGATTATTGATATATTAGGCGCCATACCTGTAATTATCCAATTGCGCCAGCGTGCCGGGCATATCGAGTCTGAAAAAGCCAGTATTGTAGTATTGGTATTAATGATCGTTTTTTTATTAGTGGGCGATAAGCTGCTGGATATAATTGGCCTGGATGTAGCCTCTTTCGCTATTGCCGGTTCATTGGTAATATTTATTATAGCTATGGAAATGATACTGGGCATCCACCTGTTTAAACCGGATGAGGATATGGCAAATACGGTATCCATTGTTCCGCTGGCCTTCCCGTTAATCGCAGGAGCGGGTACTATGACTACGCTTTTATCCCTAAAATCACAATACCAAACTCAGGACATATTGGTAGGCATTGTTATCAATACCCTGTTTGTTTACCTGGTGCTAAAAAACGTGCAATGGCTGGAGAAACTGTTTGGCAAAACCGGTATCAATATTCTGCGTAAAGCGTTTGGGATAATTTTACTGGCTATTGCTATCAAGTTGTTTAGGAGTAATACGCACCTTTAGCCCCCTCTAACGGCGGAGCCTTCATGAACACCTTAAAAGACAAACAACCGTGAATAATCTCCCCCGGTAGGGGAGACTTTTTGATTGCGTTTGTTTCACGCAAATGTGAAACAAAATGTAACAAGTGAAACAAGATTTTGGATTAACAAATTGAAATTCAATTACTTGCTAAAAAGTGATGAAACAAAATGTAACAACGTATTCGTCAGTATTTTTATGCGTAAATTTGTATTATTTATTTGATTATCATCTAATTGCAGATTGCTTAATTTTGATGTGATGAAACAGCCTCAATTAGTCCGGGATTCAAAATTGTTCAAAATCCGGACTAACCAAGAAGCTTCTAAATAGTGGAGAACCCCAAAGAGATAAGTTATTCGTATACTTTTCTATCTAATTTAATCAAATCTTAAATTCAATAAAATGAATACTAATAAGTTAGAAGATCTGAAAGTAAATGTCAAAATTAAATTAGCAGTATTATGGACATCCGTAATGTTCTGCTACATATATGAAGACTATTTTGAATTATATGTTCCAAAAAAGATTGAGCGTATAATTAGTGGAGATAATTTTTTATCTACACCAATGACGCTGCTTTTTGGGGCATTGCTGTTGATAATACCTGCATTGATGATTCCTTTGTCAATATTGTTAAAACCTAAATTTAGCCGTTTGTTCAATATAATATTTGGTACATTATACACCGCATTAATGTTGTGGATCGCATCAAACTACTCATTGGATAAATGGCTGACATTTGCTGTTTTCTTTGCAATTGTTGAAAGTATAATTACAGCGAACATTGTTTGGTATGCATGGAAATGGCCGAGGGAGGGTCAGTAAAACCGGTTAGTCCGGATTTGTAATCCCGGACTGATTTTCCAGGGGATTTGTAATCCCCGAGGGTAGTGCACACGGATTGCAAATCCGTAGGCATTCAAGTCCTAATTGCAATCCGGACTAACTTAAATAGACCTTGCCGTGTATAGATTTCCCCCGTTGGTCGAAATGACAAACCCATAGTTACGTCAAAAGCTCCCCTTCAGGGGGCTGGGGGGCTAAGTCGCGCAACAAACATACTATCCGCCTTCCCCTCATACCCCTTCAAAACTTTCACCTCTTCCAATTTTAACCCACACTCTTTTACTAAATAATCAACCACTTCCTCATTCTCGGCTTTAAAGGCCGAGCAGGTAATGTATATCAACGGTTTGCCGGGCTTTAAAAACTTAACTACATTAACGGCAATAGTTTTTTGCAGGCGCTGAAAGAACTCTATTTTTTGCGGTTCAAATTGCGATATCATTTCGGGTGTACGGCCCCAGGTGCCCGAGCCGCTGCAGGGGGCATCTAAGATAATACCATCAAACTCGTAATCGTGCAGGGTTTGGTCAACGTTTTGGGTGAGGTCAAGTTGTTTCTTTTGATATTTGAGTAAGCCTGCGGAACGGAATCGTTCATCCAGGTTAGCCAGTATAGATTCGCGAATATCAGATACCACCAGCTTTATATTAGGTTCCAGCTCATACAGCAATAACGATTTACCGCCCGATGCCGCGCAGGCGTCCCACCACGCATCCCATTTATTAGGTTTAAAATAATTGGCGGTTTGTTGTGACGATTGATCCTGTACCTCGAACCAGTGCTGGTTTACAAATATAGTCTCTAAGCGTGTCCCGTTAGGTAAGGCTAAACAGCCGTTGCCTTCATCTTTAAAAACAATGCCTGCTTTAACTAATTCGGTTTTAACTAAATGATCATAGCCGTTATGTACATGGATAAACAGATCGGGTTGCACAAAGAAAGATTTAAGGAAGACGGTTTTGTCAATATCCGGTGATAGTTGTGCAGCCCACGGAAAAACATCATCCAGTTTAAAATCAGGATGGGTTTTAAGTATTAACTCTATTTTATCCTCAATAGTAAACCCAATACAGGCGGCCCAGTCGGGTTTAAAATGTTGCAGGAAGGAATTGGTTTGGGTGTTGCACAAAAACTCGGCAACCATTAACCGGTCCTCAGTAGGGGTGTTCCATAGCGCTTTGCCTAAGCGGAAATAGTTATACATTAACCGGTTGGCAAGGCGCCTGTCGCTTGACCCCATTTGTTTATTTTGACGATAAAAGCCGGGCAAAAATTTGCTTAAAGGCGTTTCGGCCGGATATTCACCCAAAATACGCTGAAATGTTTTAAGCTGGTTTATTGCCTTCATTCTACTTTCCTGAGCTCAAAATAACTATAATCCATCATATTTACATGTGTATTTATATAACCTTGCCCCGATTTTTTTATAAAGTGAAAATCGTTATGTAAACCGATAAAATCTTTTTGGTCTAAATTTTTTATTTCGCCGTGGTCCGCGGCTAATAATTTACCAAAATACAAGCCTTCATCAAAACCTTTTATGGCATATTCACTTGCTTCGGCATGATAAGCTTTACGATAGGTACGTAAAAAATCAAGGGTAGTTGCAGCTTTATAATCAACCTGATCTGCCGAGGTTATATGTGTTTTTAACCGCTGCAAAATATCGGCATGCAAAAAATTGAACTTCGCCCAACTGGGGTGACCAAATAACATAACCGGGTATTTTTTCGCCAATGAATCCAGCGACCGCATGGTAACCATTAAAAACGCCTGGTTAGTTGATGGCATCAAAAATATATTATTACTGTCTGTCGAAAATTGAGATGACAAAGCAGCCAAATTGCCCCTTACAACTGTTAACTGCACTACTTGTATGTGTCCTTTACTCAAACTATCTATAGTGTTTTTAAAGGGTGTAATGTATTCATTATCCTCTGAATAACCCGACCGCAGTATGAATACCCTTTGAGGCTTTATGCGGTTGTTTATGTATTTGGCGGTTGCCCGGGCATGATAGGCTAAAGGCGGAATAACAGTAACCAAATTTTGATTGTTAAAAGTTGACGGTGAAGCGGGAGACAGCGGCGAAACAACGGGCTTACGCGCGCTAACCAATACACTGGTAAATGCTTTCAGATCGTCTGGGAAAACCGGGCCAACTATAAGGTCGCTTGCTTGTATTTGAGGGTTGTAGGCTAAAGCATGCGCCTGTGCCACCGAGCCCTTTGTATCATGCACCAACAGTTTGTAGTTATAACCTGACGCGGTTAATGAATCGAGCGCGAGCTTAAATCCCTGGTAATAATCCAGCGCGATGTTAGCTTGTTTTAAACTAACATCGGTATAGCTTGCACCCGGATTTAAATGATCTAACCCAAATGGCAGCAAAAGCGAAATAACCACCGGTTTTGGGGGCAAGGGCTTTACTGGTTTTGGTTCTGTTTTAACAACAGGTTTTTCAGTTTCAGTTGGTTTTACAGGAGGGGCCACCGGCTGCAGTTTTGGCGAACATGCAGCTACTAATAGCGTTATCCATAAAAACAATAACCACTTATTCCCACTCGATAGTGGCAGGCGGTTTCGAACTGATATCATATACTACCCGGTTAATTCCTTTTACATTGTTAATGATCTCGTTTGATATCTTAGCCAGCAGGTCATAGGGTAAATGGCACCAATCTGCCGTCATCCCGTCTAATGATTCAACCGCACGCAAGCAAACAACGTTCTCATAAGTACGCTCATCGCCCATAACACCTACCGACTGTACCGGCAAAAATATGGTGCCGGCCTGCCAAACTTTATCATAAACACCTGCACTGCGCAAATTGTTGATATAAATCGCATCGGCCTCTTGTAATATAGCAACTTTTTCCGGTGTAACCTCACCTAATATCCTGATAGCCAGCCCCGGACCCGGGAAAGGGTGGCGACCTAATATATTATCATCAATACCCAAAGCTTTACCAACACGGCGCACTTCGTCTTTAAATAAAGTATTTAAAGGCTCTACAACCTTTAGCTTCATAAAATCAGGCAAGCCGCCAACGTTATGGTGCGATTTAATAGTGGCCGACGGCCCTTTTACTGATACCGATTCAATAACGTCGGGGTAGATGGTGCCTTGTCCAAGCCAGCTAACTCCCTGTACTTCGTGCGCGGCATCATCAAATACTTCTATAAAAACACGGCCAATAGCTTTACGCTTTTTCTCCGGATCAGACAACCCGGTCAGCGCGTCATAAAAACGCTGTTTGGCATCAATGCCTTTTATGTTAAGGCCCATGTGCTGGTATGAATCCAATACAGACTGGTACTCATCTTTACGCAGCAAGCCATTATCTACAAATATGCAATGCAGGTTTTTGCCGATGGCATGGTGCAGCAATACTGCCGCAACCGATGAATCAACTCCGCCCGACAGGCCCAATACTACTTTATCATCGCCCAGTTTTTCTTTTAACGCGGCAATGGTTGTTTCTACAAACGAATCGGCTGTCCAGTCTTGTTTGCATCCACAGATATCAACCAAAAAGTTTTGCAGCAATTGTTTGCCATCTAAACTATGGGTAACCTCAGGGTGAAACTGTATGCCGTAAGTTTGGGTGCCGGTTATCTGGTAAGCGGCAACTTTAACAGTATCTGTACTGGCAATAATTTCGTAATTACTGGCTAAAGTGGCAATGGTATCGCCATGCGACATCCATACCTGCGAACCCGAAGGTATTTGCTTAAACAACGGATTTTCTTTGTTGATGTATTGCAAATTGGCCCGGCCATACTCGCGTGTGCTGGATGGCAAAACCTCGCCGCCGTTAAAATGCGCTAAGTATTGCGCGCCGTAACAAACGCCAAGCATAGGCAGCTTGCCATGAAATTTCATAAAATCAAAATGCAGCGCGTCTTCCTGCCGAACCGAATATGGGCTACCGGATAGGATGATTCCTTTTACAGTGTTGTCAATTTCTGGGATGTGATTAAAAGGGTGGATCTCGCAGTAAATATTGAGTTCCCTAACCCGGCGCGCTATAAGCTGTGTGAATTGCGAGCCGAAGTCAAGAATGAGGATTTTTTCTTGCATGGGCAAAGATAGTTTTTAGATGTGAGATATGAGAAGTGAGATTTGAGAAATTTTGGATGTAAAACTTCAGAACCAAATATTGAAAGACTTGAATTATTAATTATCTTATCTTTGTTTAAGTATAATCGATATGGCTTCAACAGAAGATATTCGCTGGCACCAAAGATTTGCAAACTATTGCAAAGCCTTAAAGCAATTGGAAAAGTTTATTCTGAAAGGCGAATTATCCGAATTGGAAGAACAAGGGCTGATTAAAGCATTTGAATGTACTTTTGAATTGGCATGGAATACCATGAGAGACTATTTGGACTACCAAGGTATTTTAAATGTAGCCGGTTCAAGGGATACCATAAGAGAAGCTTTTAGAATAAACTTAATTAGTAACGGCGAGGAGTGGATGAATATGCTGGTGATCAGAGATTTAACTTCGTACTCCTATAATGAAGAAACTGCTGACGAAATTGCAAGCGCGGTTGTTAATAGTTACTTTGATTTATTTAAATCGCTCGAAATAAAATTCGAAAACTTAAAATCTCGTTAACAATATTAAATAATGCAATACGGATTATCATCAAATACAGTCAGTAAAATAAACGAGGTACTGGAACAATTTCCTGTTGTAGAAAAAGCTGTGATCTATGGTTCAAGGGCAAAAGGTAATTTTAAAGCGTCATCAGATATTGATATTACTTTAAAAGGCAGTGGTATTGATTTGAGTATATTGATCCGTCTAAACTTAAAATTGGATGATCTGTTATTACCCTATAAGTTCGACCTTTCTATTTACAATCACATAGCTAATCCTGAATTATTAGATCATATTGATCGGGTTGGGCAAACTTTATGGGATGCGAATAAGATCGGAGTCTAAAATGCCTAAAAAAATACTCCTAATATTATTTATCATCTGCTTTTGCAGCTTAGCAAAGGCCCAAACTGCCGATGCTGTTTACGACCAATATCTTGATTATAATCTTGACAGGCTGCATGGCGATATGGCCATAGCATTAAAACTTGGCGAAAGTATATTGCCCAATGCCGGTAAATTACCTGCAAAGGCCCGGATAAGCTTTTATAATAGTATGGCAAAACTATATGAGGATAATCAGCCCGATAAGGCTATTATTTATTACGAAATGGTAACCGCTGCCGAACCCAACTACTACGTAGCGCATCGTGCATTGGGCTATTTATATGCGGCAAAGGCCGATAAAGCAATCGGCGATCTGTATAAAGCGGCAGCATTAAAGGCCCTGCCCAATTTAGAAAAGGCCCAGGCCTGCGACCCCAGTGCCGAAACATTGGCACTTATAAAGTTAATGTATACCAATATACATGATGAACAGGGCCTTAAGGCATTAAATACACGGTTGGCTGCTCTCAGCAAAAATTGCCTGGATATATTAAGTGAATAAATAGGCCTATTGCACTCGCTTTGCCTGAGGGGGGAGGCCCTGAGTATTTTAAAGATGAGAAATAGGTGTTCCGGAGTGTTTCATGGTCCATATGTTCCTCGTACTCAAAATAGAACACTTGTATAATTAACTACCAAACTAATAGGGATTTTCTTAATTTCGCGCATTAATACCGTATAATAACTCATGGACTATCAATTTAAAGATATAGAGCAAAAGTGGCAGCAGTTTTGGGCCGATAACCAAACTTTTAAAGCTGAGGATAAAACCACCAAACCTAAATATTATGTGCTGGATATGTTTCCGTACCCATCGGGCGCGGGTTTACATGTGGGCCATCCGCTCGGCTATATCGCCTCTGATATTTTTGCACGTTATAAACGTTTAAAAGGTTTTAATGTATTGCATCCCATGGGTTATGATTCGTTTGGTTTACCCGCCGAGCAATACGCTATACAAACCGGTCAGCACCCTGCTGTTACTACCGAGGATAATATTGCAACCTATCGTCGCCAGTTAGATCAAATAGGTTTTTCGTTCGATTGGAGCCGCGAGGTTCGCACCAGCTCGCCCGATTATTATAAATGGACACAGTGGATATTTATGCAGCTGTTTAACAGCTGGTATAATAAAGCTGCTGATAAGGCGGAATCAATTACCAAACTGGTTGAGCATTTTGAAAAAAATGGCTCGGCAGGTGTAAATGCCGTTTGTGATGAAGAGATTTTAAGCTTTACCGCGGATGAGTGGAAGGCGATGAGTTCTAATTCTCAGCAGGAAGAATTATTGAAATACCGCTTAACCTACCTGCGCGAAAGTACCGTAAACTGGTGCCCGGCTTTAGGAACGGTATTAGCGAATGATGAAGTTAAAGATGGCTTTAGCGAGCGCGGCGGCTACCCCGTTGAACAAAAGAAAATGATGCAATGGAGCATGCGGATTACAGCCTATGCTGAGCGCCTGCTACAAGGATTGGATACCATAGACTGGCCCGAACCGCTAAAAGAAATGCAGCGTAACTGGATAGGTAAGAGTATTGGCGCGAGTGTTAGGTTCCCTATCGAAAAACCGGCTCATAACATAGAACTCAATGCTCATTATATAGAAGTTTTTACTACCCGCGTTGATACCATCTTCGGAGTTACTTTCATGGTGTTGGCGCCCGAGCATGAGTTGGTGGCTGAATTAACCACGCCTGGACAAAAAGCGAATATTGAGGCCTACATCGCCCAAACCAAAAAGAAATCGGAGCTGGACAGGATGGCTGATGCTAAAACGGTATCCGGCGCGTTTACAGGGAGCTATGTACTCAATCCGTTAAATGGCGAGTTGGTGCCCATATATATTGCCGATTATGTTTTGGCGGGATATGGTACCGGCGCGGTAATGGGTGTACCGTCGGGAGATCAGCGCGACTATTTGTTTGCCAAACATTTTAACTTAAACATAGTACCCATACTGGATACCCAGAATATTACTACTGAAGCCGACCCGACCAAGGAAGGAAAATACATTAACTCTGATTTTATTAATGGCTTAACCTACAAGGAAGCTACCGCGGCCGTAATTGCCAAATTGGAAGAAATTGAAGCCGGCAAGGCAAAAGTAAACTTCAGGATGCGCGATGCTATTTTTGGTCGTCAGCGTTATTGGGGTGAGCCGGTGCCGGTTTATTTTAAAGAGGGATTGCCGCACCTGATCAGCGAAAGCGACCTGCCATTACTGTTACCCGAAGTTGATAAATACCTGCCAACCGAAAGCGGCGAACCGCCATTAGCAAGGGCAGAAGGCTGGAAACATCCGGACGGAGAATATGAACTTTCGACAATGCCGGGCTGGGCAGGTTCAAGCTTTTACTGGTATCGCTACATGGATGCGCATAACGATAAAGAGTTTGCATCAAAAGAAGCTATTGCCTATTGGCGAGACGTCGACCTTTACATCGGCGGCAGCGAACACGCTACGGGGCACTTGCTATACAGCCGTTTCTGGAACAAGTTTTTGAAAGATATTGATTTGGTTATCGAGGAAGAGCCTTTTAAGAAATTGATCAACCAGGGGATGATACAGGGACGTTCAAACTTTGTTTATCGTTTAATTGATGAAGAGGGCAGAGGCACTAATACTTTTGTTTCGCATGGCTTAATAGGTCAGTATAAAACATCGCCATTGCATGTGGATGTGAATATGGTGGAGAATGAGGTTCTGAATATAAATAAGTTCAAAGCCTGGCGTGATGAGTATAGTAATGCTGAGTTTATATTAGAGAACGGCAAATACATCTGCGGTGTTGAAATAGAAAAGATGTCAAAATCTAAATTCAACGTAGTTAATCCCGATGACCTGATTGCCCGCTACGGTGCCGATACCTTGCGTATGTATGAGATGTTCCTTGGTCCGCTGGAGCAAAGCAAGCCGTGGAACACTAATGGTATTGAGGGTGTATTTAAGTTCCTGCGTAAATTTTGGCGATTGTTCCATAATGATGCCTGGGTATTTACGGTATTAGGTGCTGAGCCTACCAAAGCCGAATTAAAATCATTGCATAAGATCATCCGTAAGGTGGAGGAAGATGTTGAGCGTTTTTCGTTCAACACTTCGGTGTCAAGCTTCATGATCGCCATAAATGAATTAACCGATTTGAAATGCAATAACCGCCGGGTATTGCAGGATTTAGTCATTACACTATCAGCCTATGCCCCGCATATTTGCGAGGAGCTTTGGGTAATGCTGGGCAATGAGGCGGGTACTTTATCGTATGCGGCATATCCAAAATTTAACCCTGCTTATTTGGTGGAGGATGAATTTGCGTATCCTATTTCTATCAATGGTAAAACCAAAATGAACCTGAATATTTCACTAAGCCTGGAGCCAAAGGAGATTGAAGAATTTGTTTTAGCCAATGCCGATGTTAAAAAATATTTGGATGGCAAGCAGCCTAAAAAGGTAATTGTAGTAAAAGGGCGCATTGTAAATATGGTTGTTTAGCAGGTGCTTAGTGTGATGTTTACATCCTGCTGATCGATTATAGAAATAAAATAGCCGTTTCGTTGTAACATTTGGAGTAATTTTGCCTCCAATTACAAAAAATACAAAATGAAGCGTATAATTCTACTCATTACAATAATTTTCTCTATCACTGCTGCCAGGGCACAATTTGGTGTTGGCGGCGGTAGCTCATTAATAATAGGCCGTATATCCGGTACTGTTATTGATTCTGTTACTAACAAACCTTTAGATTATGGTACGGTAAGCTTATTCAGAAGTACCGGAAAATCACCTATCACCGGTGTTTTAACTGATGATAAGGGAAACTTTAAATTAGATAATATTCACCCGGGCGTTTATAGATTAGAGATAACTTTTATTGGTTATCCAACCAAGATCATAAATAACGTAGAAACAACTCCGTCAAAGCCCGATAAAAACTTAGGTACAGTTGTTGTTGCGCCAAGTTCAAAATCACTGAAGGAGGTTACCATAACCGGAACGGCCCCTCTGATTGAAAACCGTATAGATAAAATTGTTTACAATGCCGAAAAGGATCTTACTGCTGCAGGCGGTAATGCTACCGATGTATTGCAGAAAGTTCCGTTGGTTGCTGTTGACATAAATGGCAACGTATCCCTTCGTGGCGACGGTAACGTGCGTGTATTAATAAATGGTAAACCATCGGGTGCAACGTCTGCAAGCTTATCAGATGTATTAAAAACCATCCCTGCCGATCAGATAAAAAGTATAGAAGTTATAACCTCGCCATCAGCAAAATATGATGCGGAGGGTACTGCCGGTATCATTAACATCATCACTAAACAAAAAAACATGTCGGGCTTTAGTGGTTCGGTTAGCGGTGGTATTGGCACGCGCCAAAACAATGGTAATATTAATTTAAATTATAGTAAAAACCGTTTCAGCTTAGCTGTTAACGCTGGTGGTAACCTTACCTGGCCGCAGGTATCTAATTCTGCCTTTACACAAACTTTTTTAAATGGTAATACGCCAACGCTTACCAACAGCAGGGTAGGTTCAACCAAAGTAAAGCGTCATGGCGCTATTGGTTCAATCACTGCAAGCTATGATTTTAACAGCTTTAACAGCCTTACCTCAACTGTAAGACTTAACCAGGGTGGCTTTAACAGCACCGGTGGTGTCGCAGTTAGTAATACCGATTTTATTAATCCTGCAAATAACAGGATGACGACCGGAAGTTCAGTATCACATAACACTTTTGGCGGATTTGACTGGAGCCTGGATTATACGCATAAATTTAAAAAAGAGGGTCATGAGTTAAGTTTCTCAAGCCAGTGGAGCCATAGTGTTATAACTACTGATTTTATGAATACCTATGCACAGCAATCTGCTTTTAACCCTAACCAGCGCGGAGATAATAACGGTACAAATAATGAATATACCTTACAGACAGATTATGTATTGCCAATAAATAAAATATTTAAGTTAGAAGCAGGTGGCAAAGGTATTTTCAGAAATATAAACAGCAATGCTGATGTATTTAAAACTGCAACCTTTGGCGCAGCCGATTCGACCAGCTTTATACTTGACCCTACAAATTCTTACCTATATAAATACAATCAATATGTTACTGCCGGTTATGCGGTTATGACCATTACATTGCCTAAAAAATATACTTTATTAGCCGGTGTAAGAGATGAAAACACAAGTATTAACGGCGAGCCCAGCGTTGTAACAACCAATTTTTCGCCTTTCTCAAACAGTTATAATACGTTTGTGCCAAGTTTTACTGTGCAGAAAGCATTAAGTGCCACAAAAACAATAAAGTTAACTTATAGCAAGAGGATAACCAGGCCAAGCTTAACTTTCCTTAACCCGTTTTTGAATGCCAGTAACCCTAATAGTCAATCGCAGGGTAACCCTAAATTATCGCCGGAAGTTTCACAAACTGTGGAGTTGAATTATAACACGTTTATTAAATCATCGGTTATTAATTTCTCGGTATACTATAAACATACGGGCGGTTTAATTGAAAGCATTGCATTGCCAATAAACAATAACCAGGGAACATTAACTACCTATGCTAACGTAGGTGTCAATAATTCATTTGGGGGGAGTTTCTTTGGCTCAATTAATCCTATATCCATATTAACTATCAGGGGCAGCATTAATGGCTATACTTATAATCCTACTGCCGAAGGTGGTTATGCAACACAGCAAACCCGTACAGGCGCAACATTTGCCTACAATGCTTTCCTGAGTGGGTCTGTTAACTTGCCAAGTGGTTTCATTGCCGAGGTATTCGCGGTTGAAAATTCAAAACGTTATACTATACAGGGAAGTAACCCATCATTCAGCATATTTGGCGCGGGTGTAAGGAAACAATTCATGCAAAAGAAAATGTCTCTCGGTATCAATACATTAGAGCCGTTTAACAAATACAAACATTTCAATTCAGATTTGAAGAGCCCTGCGTTTGTTCAGAACAGCACGTTCGCGTTCCCTTTCCGTTCCGTTGGTTTAACGTTTAGCTATAACTTTGGTAAAATTACTTTTAGCAACCCAATGGAGAAAAAGAAAGGTGTTAACAATGATGACCTTAAACAAGGCGATCAAGGTGGTGTAGGCGGCGGCTCAGGCGGTGGCGGCGGCAGATAATATTTGCTAAGCATAACAAAAAAGAGCGATGGGTTTTATAACTCATCGCTCTTTTTGTTTGTAAGAGGAATACTATTTGTCTAAAAATTCCTGTACAAATATAGCGGTTGCCTGTGGCGCTTTGCTGCCTGTTTTGTAGGTGGTTGTCTCACCTAACGCTTCGCCATGTGCGCCGGGTAGCACGATTAAGTCGGCGCCGTTTACTAATTTGGCCATTGCCATGGTATGCGGAACAGTGATCACATCCTTATCGGCTACTATAAACATCGCAGAAGCTTTTATATTACTGATGTCGGTATCACTGATATCCTTAAAATCTATCATCCGTTGCTTATCTTTATTAAACATGTTAAGCAGTCCGGCTTCGTTGGGTGTTACTTTTAAAAAGGCATCTTTTAGTGGCTGCGGCATATTGTCGATGGTTGCCTTGGGCATAAAATCAAAAAAGCCATCTATAAAGCCATCCCGTTTGTAACTACCCGCAATGACAACTATTTTATTAACCAGTTGAGGGTACCTTATGGCTATTTGCAGCGTAGTTGTACCGCCGTTGCTAAAACCCAGGATATTGGCTTTAGTTATATTAAGATCTTTTAGCAGTGCTGCTACGTCGTCAGCGTCCTGTTCGAACGACTCCGGCGAATTCCGGTCGCTGGTGCGGCCATGTGCCTGTAGCTCGACAGCAATAACTTTGTTATTGGCGGCAAAATAGGGCAATACATTGCCAAAAGTTACCTCTATAGTTGAGCCGCCACCATGTATTAAAACTAATGGTATATTACCGCTGCCATGCAACTCGTAGTACATGTTGATGCCGTTCACTTCGGCGTAACCGGACGTTTTTAAATTCGCCATTGTAATTTTTATTCTGTTATGATATTGATCCCAATTTGTTTTAATAACAAAGTGGCATTAAATGTTTTACACTCGCCATGCTTCATCTTATAATCAAATAGCATTTCGCCGTCTTTAACCTGTATATCAAAATAAAAGTTGCGCACGTAGTCAGGATATTTCTGCTCCAGTTGCGCTATCTGCAGATCGTGTGTTGCCACCATTCCTACAGCCATCTTTGTAATAAGCTGTTCAATAACCGCTTTCGAGCCCAGGTATTTATCAACCGAATTAGTGCCGCGCAGCATTTCATCTATCAAAAAGAAAACCTTATATTCCTGTTCAACGGCAGCCAGCAGCATTTGCAGACGGTCAAGCTCGGCTTTAAAGGTTGATGTGCGCTCGTTTAACGAATCTTTAATCCGCATATAACTCACCATGGTCATAACCGATACGCGCATAGTTTCGGCACAAACGGGGGCGCCGCAAAGCGCCAATACGGTATTAATACCAATGGTACGCAGGAAAGTACTCTTACCTGCCATGTTCGATCCGGTAATGATATCTATCTTAAAAGTGTCTGTTAGTTCATAATCATTCGTTACCCGGGTTTTACTGTTAATGAGCGGGTGGGCAAGGTTTTTAGCTACTAAAGTATACGCTTGGCTATCCTCAATTTGCGGGATGCACCATTCGGGGTAATTAACCTGCAAACCTGCAATGCTTGATAAAGCCTCAAATTCGGCTATCACTTCAAAAGCATCCTCTAAACTTTCGTGATTATTGCGTTTCCATTGCTCAATGGCTATGATCTGCTTTAGCGCCCAAAGAAAAAATATGTTCAGTATAAACCCCACTATCATTATCAGGCTATAACTTAATTTATTGATGAGCCTGGCTAATTCTTCAATATTTTTTGAGGTGTGGTTTTCTTTGATCTTTTTAGTTAGCGCGCTGTTATAGGCCGATTGCCAGTTTTCGCCCTCTATCTTGTTAAATACAACCGCGTAGCCGGCCAGCACCTTGCTAATCCTATCGGCAATAGAGGCCGATTTGGCAATATAGCCACCATTTATGGTAATGATAGTTAAATTGGCAATGGCCAGCACTATACCCGCCAATGTAAATACCGGCATAAAATAACCTGCTATAAATGCCGCTGCTAACAGGTAAGGCGCTATCCTGATATAATTAATCAGCAATTTTTCGCGGGGCAGGTCTAAAGGCGTGTGCAGGTAATTAAACAATCCCTGTAGCTGGTTAGCATCTGTTTTATTGGCAAATAAAAGCAAGTTTTGTGCTTCCAGTTTCCATTGGTTTTTATTGGCTATTTCTTTAACCGCTTCCTGCCGGTCTAAAATAATTTCTTTTTTTGCTGGGGCGCTTAGCCATGCGGCCAGTTTAGCATTGCCCGGGCCGGTAGCTGCCCGGTTCATTAACTGAAACAGTGAGGCATTGCCAAATATGTCCAGATCGGCAGTATAAAAATGTTTTTCGTTGGCAAATTTGGCTCCGTTATCATACAGATTATCGCGGGAGAGGATGCTGGCTATCTCGTTCTCATTGATGAGTTTCAGATCCTTAAAGTATTTCATTTTACGTTCATAAACGCTTTGGCGCGATACCAGCCATGCAAAGCCGCATATCAGAATGGCGAAGGTGACAGCTACAATGGTAAAATCGTCCTCTTTCACTCCGAAATAGATAGATACCACCATCATTACAAAAATGCTGAGGCGCATTAATGAATAGGTATCTGCCAGGTTTTTAAATTTATCAGCCTCTTGCTGTGCAAGCTGGGCATTATTTTTATAGTAATCAATTATATCCTGTTCCATCCTAAATAAAATCAGGCTAAATAACCACTAATATTTTAAATTACGTTTATTTGTTTTTTTATGAAGATAACTTTCCTAACCGTTGGCAAAACAGAAGATGCTTATTTAAAAGATGGCATTGACAAATATGTAAAACGATTAAAGCATTACACCAAGCTGGAGCTGGTTGATTTGCCCGAACTAAAAAACACCAAAGCCTTAACACAGGAGCAGCAAAAAGCTAAGGAGGCAGAGCTGATCCTGAAGAAAATATCACCATTAGATCATGTTATATTATTGGATGAAAAAGGTATGGAGCTAACCTCTAAACAATTTGCCACTTATTTGGATAAAAAGTCAGTCGGTTCCACTTCCAGCCTGGTATTTGTGGTTGGTGGGCCGTATGGGTTCGACCAATCTGTGTATGAGCGGGCCAATGATAAGCTATCCTTATCGCGAATGACCTTCTCGCACCAAATGATACGCTTGTTTTTTACAGAGCAGTTATATAGGGCCTTTACTATATTGAAGGGTGAGCCTTATCATCATGAGTAGGTAAGGCTGTTGACTCACCCCGCGGCACTTCGTGCGCGACCCTCTCTTCGCCTTTGGCGGAAAGAGGGTTATTAAAGATTCCTTAACCCTCTTTCCCGCTTGCGGAAGAGAGGGTCGACAAGCGTAGCGATGTCGGGGTGAGTAATCGCGCCCATACTATAGTTTAATCTCGTTCTAATTTAAATTTCAACCAGTAAAGCTTACCTTTGCACCATGTCAGGTCACGCCCATTCACACGCCCATGACCATTCCCATGGATTTGGTCACCATCACCATGAAGCCCCCAAGCTCGACCATTTAAATGCAGCTTTTATATGGGGGATAATTTTAAACTCGGCCTTTGTTGTAATTGAAGTAATTGCAGGCTTAATAACCGGCTCATTGTCTTTGTTAACCGATGCCGGGCATAACCTGAGTGATGTTGTAGGTTTAGCGTTGGCTTTGCTGGCATTTAAGCTAACCAAGGTTGGCTCAAATAGTAATTATACATATGGTTATAAACGGTCTACCATATTGGTGTCGTTTTTTAACGCGGTTATATTGGTAGCCTCAATCGGGATCATTGCTTACGAGGCGGTCATCCGCTTTATGCATCCGCAGCCAATTGCCGGCGATACCGTAGCATGGGTATCCTTAATAGGTATAGCTATTAACGCGTTTACCGCGTGGCTTTTTGTAAAAGATAAAGATACCGACCTGAATGTAAAAGGCGCTTATATGCACATGGCAATGGATGCAGTGGTATCATTAGGCGTGGTAATATCAGGAGTGATAATTTATTTTACCAAATGGTACTGGATAGATAGTGTAGTAAGTTTAATAATAGCTATTGTAATATTACGTGGTACCTGGAGCCTGCTTAAAGATAGCTTGCGTTTAGAGATGGACGGCGTGCCCAAAGAAATGAACCTCATCAAGATCAAAAACGAATTGATGAAGGCCAAAGGTGTAGTTGATGTGCACCATATGCACGTATGGGCGCTAAGCACCACCGAAAACGCGCTAACCGCCCACCTGGTTATACTGCCCACCGATCTGCATTTATTTGATGCCATTAAACAGGACCTAAGGCATCGCCTGCAACACCTCGACATAAACCACAGCACATTTGAACCGGAGTTTGCCGAGGAAAAGTGCGGTGAACCGGAGTGTTAGGTAGATGTGCAGATGTGCGGATATACAAATGTGCAGATGAAAAAATTAATAAATAAATTACAATAAAAAATGCCTTACTGTTTCAGTAAGGCATTTTTTATTGTAAGCGATAAGCATCTACACATTCACGCATCTGCATATCTGCACAACAACCTACCCTTTTTTCGATGGGTTTTTTGGCGTATTGGCCTTGTGTGCCTTAGGGGCCGCAGGTGCTTTTTTAGCTACCGGCTTTTCCTTTGGTTTTTCTGTTACTTTAATAGCAGGTTTTTCTGCTTCGGCAGCTTCGGGCGCTTTTGCTTCCTCGCTAAACAAAGGCATATCTTTTAATATGCTGTACCAGTTTAATACCTTCTTCATATCAGAAGCGTAAACTTTCTCCTCATCATGATCCGGAGCTACTTCTCTAAAGAATGTCCTTAGTTTGGTGCCGTCGGCTTTAGCATCAGGTACAGACGCGGCAGTTTTCATGCGCTCAAATACATCTGTAAGCTTAATATCATCGTCATAACCAAAAATGGTTATCTCGTCTAAAGCCGCTAATTTGGCAGTTGACAGGTTGGCTATTAATTTGGTTTTTTGTGCATCAAGGCTCTCTAATACAAAACCTGTTTTGTTTTGTACCAGTGCTTTCCACAAGCCCGGTTTGCCTGATACTGATACTATTCCGCTTAAATTCATATAGTGTGTTGTAGGTTATACGTAATAAGTTTTACGTGGTTGCGTTTTGCAACATATGACGTATAACTTATTACATGCGACGTAATTAATCTTCTAAAACTTCTATTCCTAAAATTTTATCGCCCTGGCGTATCTCATCAACCAGGTCAACATTTTCAATAACCTTACCAAAGCAGGTATGGTTACGGTCAAGGTGAGCAGTGTTGGTACGGCTGTGACAAATAAAGAATTGTGACCCGCCTGTGTTACGGCCGGCATGTGCCATAGACAATACGCCGCGGTCATGATACTGAAATTCGCCTGTCAATTCGCAATCAATATTATAACCCGGTCCGCCACTGCCTGCTTTATAAGCAGTTGCAGGGTCCTTAGAGAAAGGGCAACCGCCCTGTACCATAAAGTTAGGTATAACACGATGAAAAGTTATTCCGTCATAAAATCCTTCTTTTGCTAATTTTTTAAAATTAGCCACCGCTTTAGGGGCATCTGTCTCGTAAAAATCTACGGTCATATTGCCTTTTTCAGTTTTTATAATTGCTTTACTCATTCTCAAATTTTTTAATAGTTGGCAAAGGTAATGTTTTTGGGTAAAAGGTGAAAGGTTCTTTTTGAGGTAAAAGGTAAGAATAAAACAGAACGGTAAGCTTTATAATAAACTGCATAAACCTTTTACCTTTATCCTTTCACCTTTTTCCCTCAATAGCGTAATACCTTAAACATTAATTCGTTAAATTTGAACATGATTCGCCGCTTAAAATACCTTTTACCTTTTGCCTTTTGCCTTTTAGCCTTAACAAGCCGGGCAGCATCTATATTGATGCCTATGGACGAGGTACAGAAAAACCACCTTAAAGCATACGGCATAGCATTTTGGATATTGAAAAATGATGGCGAGGTAGACTGGCTGCTTAATTATCGCGGCGGCAGTTTCATGACCAAGTATGACAAAAAACTGGAAGACGAATGCAGGATACGCGGCGTTAGCTACGAGGTTTTGGCCGATGCTAAGGTAAGCGAGATCATTACCCAGGTAAACGATCCCTCTGCCAATATGGACCTGGTGAAGCTGGAGAAAGCGCCCAAAATAGCGGTGTATTCGCCTAAAAATAAATTGCCCTGGGATGATGCAGTAACGCTGGTGTTAAAATATGCTGAGATTCCTTTCGACCTGGTTTATGATGAAGAAGTAATTCGCGGAGACTTGCCCAAATACGATTGGCTGCACCTGCACCACGAAGATTTTACCGGGCAGTACAGTAAATTTTATGCCGGCTTTAGCACCGCGTCATGGTATATAGATGATAAAAAAGCGCAGGAGGCAATGGCCGCTAAACTGGGCTTTAAAAAAGTATCAAAAATGAAGCTGGCCGTTGCCGGGCATATCCGCGATTTTACCGCGGGCGGTGGCTTTTTATTCGCCATGTGCTCTGGTACCGAAACGTTTGATATTGCGCTGGCAGCCAGTAATACCGATATATGCGAAAGTATGTTTGATGGCGATGCTGCCGACCCTAATGCAGCAAGCAAGCTGGATTATGGGTTAACCTTCGCTTTCCAGAATTTTAATTTGGATAATAACCCATTCTCTCACCGGTTTAGTGATATTGATGTAACCCAAACGCGCCAGGTAGACAGAACGAATGATTTTTTTACCCTGTTTGATTTTTCGGCTAAATGGGATGTGGTGCCCAGCATGCTCACCCAAAATCATGATAAAGTGATAAAAGGTTTTATGGGCCTTACCACCGCTTTTAATAAAAATAGGTTAAAGCCGGGTGTAACCATAATGGGCGAAATGAAAACCGCTAACGAAGCGCGGTATATACACGGCGAATACGGCAAAGGGCAATGGACATTTTATGGCGGCCATGATCCGGAGGATTACCAGCACAACGTTAGTGATCCGCCCACTGATTTGAATTTACACCCTAATTCGCCGGGTTATAGGTTGATATTAAATAATGTGCTGTTCCCGGCTGCAAAGAAGAAGAAACAAAAAACGTAAGTTGGTGATTGGTGATTGGTGATTGGTGATTGGTGATTGGAATTTTTTGGTAAGCAAGTTAGTTTGATAATATAGAAAAAGCAAAGGCCTGTGCGATTCACTCCCAACGGGAGGGTGTAGGGATGGGTTTACGCGCCATATAAACTTTTTGCAACTGTTATATAGGTTATTTTACGATGAAATATCTAAAACACCTTTTAGCTTTCACCTTTTTGCTTTCAGCTTTTAGCTCTAAAGCCGCTTCCATATTAATACCTATGGATGATGTTCAAAAAGATCATTTAAAATCATACGGTATTGCTTTTTGGGTTTTAAAGAACGGCGACGAAGTAGACTGGCTGCTTAACTACCGCGGCGGCAGTTTCATGACACTATATAATAAAAAAACAGAGGACGAATGCAAAATACGTGGCGTTACTTACGAGGT
The DNA here is from genome assembly GCF_028288205.1 of Mucilaginibacter sp. Taxonomy (GTDB): domain Bacteria; phylum Bacteroidota; class Bacteroidia; order Sphingobacteriales; family Sphingobacteriaceae; genus Mucilaginibacter. Next base: position 65,509 of record NZ_JAQBOD010000058.1, on the reverse strand, counting down.
ACTGGCTGATGCCAAAGTAAGCGAGATCATCACACAAATAAACGATCCATCTGTAAATATGGACCTGGTGAAGCTGCAAAAGGCACCCCGCGTGGCTGTTTATTCGCCTAAAATAGGTGTGCTGCCATCAGATGACGCGGTGATACTGGTATTAAAATATGCCGAGATCCCTTTTGATATAATTTACGATGCAGAAATATTAAAAGATGAATTACCAAAATACGATTGGCTGCACCTGCACCATGAAGATTTTACCGGGCAATACAGCAAAACCGGTCGTGGTCGAAACTCTTCCCGGTTTATAGCGGATAAGCAAATACAAGAGGCTACCGCGCGCCAGTTTGGCTATAAAAAAGTATCAAAAATGAAGCTGGCGGTTGCACAGCGTATCCGTGATTTTACTGCCGGCGGCGGATTTTTATTTGCCATGTGCAGCGGCGCGGATAGTTTTGATATAGCCCTCGCTGCAGCCAATACAGATATTGTTGACGAAACATATGACGATGACCCGCCCGACCCGCGCGCCCAATCAAAGTTGGATTTTAGCCAAACCTTCGCATTCCAGAATTTTACGGTGGTTACCGGTAATGGGCGCGGGTTCAGCAATATTGATACCGGGCCCTTACACCGCAGTATTGGCATGGAGAACGATTTTTTTACCTTGTTTGATTTTTCGGCCAAGTGGGATGTGGTACCCAGTATGCTTACGCAGGATCATGACCGGGTAATAAAAGGCTTTATGGGCCTGGCTACCGCATTTGATAAGACCAAGCTAAAATCCGGCGTAACCATAATGGGCGAAATGAAGACCATGAACGAGGCCCGTTATATACACGGCGAATATGGCAAAGGCCAATGGACGTTTTATGGCGGCCATGACCCGGAAGACTATCAACACGGCTTTAATGATCCGCCAACCGATTTAAACCTGCACCCCAATTCGCCCGGTTACAGGTTGATATTGAATAATGTGCTGTTCCCGGCAGCCAAGAAGAAAAAATTGAAAACATAGTTTACTCAAAAAACATCCAGCTCACCCCAAATTTAAGTATGCGATCTTGCTGCGGGTAGCGGTTAACGGTGTAATAGCCTTTGCTGAATACGCCTTGGTTGGCATAATCATACCCTACAAAAATATTGGTTTTTTGCAGGGTGGCTTTCAAAAAAATGTTTGCCACAGGGTAGGATGAGAATGTAATATCAGGGCCGTTATAAAACTGACCCAACCCAACGGCGTAGGATGGCGCGGTATAGGCCGTATTATAGCGCACATCTGTACCTACCGAAAGGTGCAGTACATTAAATAAAAACATGTTATAATACAGACTGGTATAAGTATATACTTCGGGTACGCGCAGGGTAGATTGATAGTCGGTTTTTTCGTATACTATAAAGTTGTCAAAGTGCAGATCGCGCCATGAAAGGTTTTTACCCAGGCTTATTTTTAATAAGTTAATAGGGTTTGACAATTGTACCGGGTGCGCATCAATACCACCGGGTTGCGCGGTATAGTAAAGGTAGTCGGTAATTAAAAAGTATTCGGCTTTCAGATCAAGTTGCAGCGGGTTATTAATGTAATTGAATGATAAGCTGGTGGTTTTTTGATTATGAAAGCTGTTATGAAATATATAATGGTTGGATATCCAGTTGGTAGCCACCAATGGCGGCGAACTGCTTTGTATATATCCATCCAATATAATTTTACCCGTTTTATTATTACCCGCTACCAATGCTTTGGCATCATAAATAAAATCGCCAAAATTACGTCCGGCGGCTATTTGGTTCACGTTAAACTCAAGGTTTATCCGGTCGCTGAAGCGGTAGCTTAGTTTGCCTTTAATGGTAATGTTCTGGAAAGTGGCATCCTGCTTTTTGTCAGGCATTCTTACCTTGTTGCTGTTTATATCCAGCGTGGTATCGGTTACGTATTGGGTATAATGATACAGGTCGTGCGTAAGCCCCAGGTCGAGTTTTAACTCGTTCTTTACAAACTTTTGTGATTTGCCCCGTAAATAAAAGCTATACCCAAAATCATTTTGTATATGCGATAAATTAAGTGAATCTCTTGACCGGTTAGCGCTGTAATAATAATCAGGAAAAACATGATAGGTATCAATATCATTCTGCAAAAAATTATACTTGGTAACATTATAATTAAGTGTATAGGATACCCTTTGCGTAGGCAATATATTTGCGCCGCCTTTTTTTACAGTAGTATCTATACGCCCTATGTAGTAAAACTGTTTAATATAAAAACCGGCTGTTTTCCAATTCTCATACGTATTGGGTAATCGTACAGGTTCGGTACTTTTATCAAACGAACCTTTTGCACTGGTAAAAACCGAGTCATTTAATATAGAACCTGTTTCGGGCGATTTAAGGTTGTTAAACACTATGTTTGCCAATAAGTTATAGCGTTTGTTTTTTGACTCGTACCAGGTAAACACGGCGGCATTTAAATCGCTAACATTTTGCCCCAGCACATTATTACTGGCATAAAATCCCCGCGAACCAATAAAGTTTAAGTTAAAGCCAACATTCCAGTTAGGCTTTATATTTTGGGTATGCAATATTTTAAAGTATTGATCTGTTCTACCGGCCGAAAACATGGTTAGCAAAGTATAAGGCACACGGGCATTGTAATATTGTATATCCTGCGGAGTTAACAGGTAGGGATCAAGCGCGTGCATACCCACATCAAAGCCAATAGTTTTAGACGGCTCAAATAATAAGCTTCTTGTAGCCAGACCCATGGTACCGCCCAAACTTATTTTAGGCGACCGCGGTTGAAAAAGCGGGCTGTAATTTTCAAAATTGGTTAAAGTTGTATCAATTGGAAATAGCTGTGTGCTATCCTTCAGTAAATTTTCATTGGTTATTTTAATAAACTTCGATGTAAAAACTACCGAGTCGCGGCTGCGTTGTTCGCGCTTGCGTAAAGTATCTATTTGCTGCTCGGCGGTAAGCGGCGCCAGGTTTGTTCCCTTTAACGCGGCAGTATCCCCAACAAATCCATTGGGACGCCTCGGATTGTTGGGATTATATTGTTGTGCAAAAGCTGCCTGCACTGTAATACAGATCAGTAAAAGCAGTATATATTTTAATTTATCAGGCATTTAAACCGGCAATCAATTCTTTAAGTATTAATGTCATTTTTGGTTCGGCTTCCCGGGCCACCGCTATAATTTCTTCAAGAGAAACCGGTTTTAGCGTTTCCGGGAAACCCTCATCTGTTAATACAGATATAGCAAATACCGGCAGGCCCATATGGTTGGCTACTATAACTTCGGGCACGGTACTCATGCCAACGGCATCGCCGCCAATAATGCGTAAATATTTGTATTCGGCTTTAGTCTCTAAATTAGGGCCGGTTACCGCAACATATACACCTTTATGGCAAAGAATATTGTTTTTTGAAGCAATAGCCAAAGCTTTATCAATCAAAACTCGTTTATAAGGTTCGCTCATATCCGGGAAACGGGGGCCCAGGTCTGATTCATTTCTGCCTACCAGCGGATTATCCGGCTGCAGGCTTATATGGTCCTCGATAACCATCAGATCGCCTTTTTTAAAGGCAGGGTTTAAGGCCCCGCTGGCGTTTGATACGAACAAGGTTTTTATCCCCAGCATTTTCATTACCCTAACGGGGAAAGTGATCTGCTGCATGTTATAGCCTTCGTAATAATGCAGTCGCCCATGCATAGCAACTACTTTTACCCCGTCAAGCATACCAAATACTAATTTGCCCGAGTGAAACTCTAAAGTAGAAATAGGAAAATCAGGTATGTTACTATACATCAGCTGTTTTTCTATTGTTATCTCGCTTACCAGGCCGCCTAAGCCTGTTCCTAAAATTATACCTGCTTCGGGCACAAAATCGCCAATGCGGCTTTTAATGTATTTGGTTGTGCTCTCTATATTTTCTAACATATTCAATAACAAATTGATCAAATTGCTGCTGTTGGTTTAAAAATTTTACGCCTATGGGTATCACCATAATGGGTAGTTTTTTAACAAGTGGCAGCAATTGTTGTTCTCCTAAACGCTGTGCATCTTTTTCTGTTGTAATAATCACCTTTTTTTGTGAGGTGCAAGCTGTAAATTCATCGGCAAGTTTAGTGATATTTTTTAAGCTAAAGCAGTGATGGTCGGGATAATTATGATGTATAACGTGCGATGTGTGTTTTTTAATATAAGTAACTAACGGATTGGCATTTGCTATACCTGTTAATAAAAAAACGGTAGTATCCGCATCAATATTAATAGCCGGCAAATTATTATCCATAGCTTGCAAAGGCTGGTAAGCAATAGCGGTAAAAAATAATTGCTGATAGGGCAGCAGGCTCATGTTAGCTGTAATTGCCGCTTGCTCATCAATACTTAATAATTCAGGGCATTTACTGATGATGATAATATCCGCGCGCCAGCGCCCGCTAAACGGTTCGCGATAATTACCCGCTGGTAGTACCAGGTGCGGGTTATTAAGACTGTTATAATCAAACAATAAAATACTTAATCCGGGTTTAACGGCGCGGTGCTGGTAAGCATCATCCAGAATAATTAAATCATGGCCGGCTTTTAACTGTTCAATACCATCCACCCGTTTTTCGCAAACGGCAACGGTAATATCCGGGAACTTATGTTTAAATTGTGCGGGCTCGTCGCCTATTTTAGTGGCATTAGCCGTGGCAGTAGCAGTTTGGTATCCTTTTGTCTTGCGGCCATAACCACGACTAAGGGTTGCCAGTTTATAGTCGTTTTTAAATAAACGAATGAGATATTCGGTCATCGGGCTTTTGCCGGCACCGCCAACCTCAAGGTTGCCAACAGATATAACGGGCAACTCAAATTGCCTGCTTTGAAACAGGCCCGCATCATAACACCAATTGCGCATCATGATGATGATGCCATAGATCAACGAAAAAGGAAATAATAGCAGGCGCAGGTATTTCATATATGGGGTAAAGATAGGAAAAGCTATGGAAAGGCAGGAAACGTACAGGTGTCATTGGCAGGTAATCGAAGCATGAGGGCGGACCTTTACGCTCACCCTTCGAGTGCTTCAGGGTGACACCCTTTTATTCTTAAAAATCCAACTCTTTCCCCTGCACCGGAAAAACCAAATTAAAGCCAAACTTGTTTTCTGCCTTAAGCTGGGCCTTCAATTTATTAATATTTACCTGCGGAGGTTTAACGTGGGTAATAACCAGGTTAAAGTTTTTCAATGCATCAGCCCCTGTTAGTTTGCTTAGCCCGGTCATTTCGGTCATTAGCCATTTTGGGGTAAAGTGACCAAACAAGGTCTTATCGGGCTGCTCATCCGGAAAGGATACTTCTATCATCATTCCTTTTAATTGATGATTTTTAATCAGCGGAGCAATAGCCTGCCATAGCGCCTGCAGGTTATGACCCTTTTCTACTTCGTCCGGCCCCGTATCGCCCAAATACAATAAATAGTTATTGTTGCTTTTAATAAGGAACGCGGTACTTGTCAAATTAGAATGGCTAAGCGGAAATGCCGTAACTTTCAGGGTGGTGTTTGCCGCATCTGTTTCTTCGCCGGGTTTCAACACCTGGTAAGTGTATTTTTTTAGCTGTGGCGCTTCGCCTTCATTTGCAAAATTGGCCCAGCTGGTCCAGGTAAAATAGTGAGTTTTAATTGTGTTTATACAATCCGCGAAAGCGTAAATATTTTTAGTACTATCATCGGGCGAATTAATGATGAGCCCGGAGATATGGTCCAAATGCGGGTGTGAAATAAAGTAGCCTTTAATGTATTTCTTTAACACCTGTTCTGCAGGGATAGTAAATACCTTGTTTTTTATTGCCTGTTCAATACCATAATGTAACGTACCGGCATCCATACAGATATAATTATTGCTACCGGCCGGGGCAACCATATAGGCCGACATATTGCTCTCATCTATCCCACCCAAAACACCCAAGGGGACTATTTTAAAAGCGCCTTGTGCAAAGCCGCCGACTGATAATAGAAGAAGAAGGACAGTTATTAATTTAAAACGCATAAATAGCAGCTATTCCGTTTTCATTTTTTTCTCTGCGGATTTTTTGAATTCGTAATCGCCGCCCAGCAGGTAACCCCATGGTTTTGTACTTTCAATACGATCGAAAATTATTTTAAAAATAGCCATTATCGGTATGGAAAGGAACATGCCGGATAGTCCCCAAATCATTTCGCCCAAAACAATGCCTAAAAAGGTAATTAACGCGTTAAGCCTTACTTTCGATCCTACAACTGCAGGAAGTAATACATTTGCATCCAAAGCGTGGATAATAATTACACTAATGCCCACCTCAACCGCATTACCAACCGGCCCTGTAGCAAAGGTAATAAGCACACTTAAAAATAAGGCAGTAAAAATACCCAGGTAGGGGATGATGTTAAACAGGCCTACGATAATACCCAACAGGGCGGCGTATTTAATGCCGATTACCCAGAACGCGGTACAGGCTACACAGGCAACTATTATCATTTCTAACAAAAGGCCCAATATGTATTGTCTTAAAATGCTTTGAATATTCTCTATAATATCATGCACAACATGCTCATTATCCTTACCGAAAGCTTGCAGGATAAACCCCAAAAGCAGCTTCCTGTAAAAGAGGATAAAAAAGGTAAATATCATAATGAATACGTAAAATAGCATTAATGACGACACTGCACCAAACGTGGTACCTATAACTTCGGTACCTGATGACATGATCTTCTTGGCTGTATTATCTACATAAGCTTTTTGTTTCTCTAAATTGAGGTGGAAAGCGCTTTGTATCCAGTCGGAAATATTGTCTCTTGATTGGGCAAGCTGTTTTTGCAGCATCGGCCAATCATCTGTTAGTTTAGATATCTGCGACCCTACCAGATACAATACACCACCTATAAAAGCAACCAACAATATAATTGATAAAAAAGACGATACGCTCCTGGGCATGTGCAGCGTTTGCTCTAAAAAACCAGAAACAGGCAGTAAAAGTATAGAGAAAAGAAATCCAAATATTAACGGATCAAGCACTTCCTTTCCTTGTATTATTAAAAAGCCAAGCGCCAAAATACCTATAAGTACCAGCGATAAACGTTCATAAAAAGGAGCGATGATTTTTTTAGGCGTCATAGTACCGGGTATGAAATTTAGTAGGTAACGTTGTTGTTTATTATATGTTTTGAAGGTAATAATAATAGACTAATATTCAATAATTTATAAAATATCCGCCAGTTTCTCCAGCAGATGTTTAATATAATGGTCCATTATTTTTGCAGGCTGCTTGCTAAAAACGTGTGTAGCCCGGTTAGCCAATATCACATTATAAGATAATGCCTGGTGCCCTAAACTGGCCGCTAAACCATATATACCGGCAGTTTCCATTTCTAAATTAGCAATGCGCTGCCCTTCAAAATTAAATTGCTGAATTATATTCATTAGTTCCGGAATAGCCACCACGGCCCTAATCTGTCTACCCTGCGGCGAATAAAACCCCGGAGCAGTAATAGTAATGCCCTGCTGCTCGCCATTTCCTAATGCAGCAAGTAATTTATTTCCGGCAGACGCTATATAAGGGGATAGTTGAGCATTTGCAGGTAAAGCTGCTTTAAACGCTTTAAGCAGATTTTGTTCTTTATCGGTTAGGCTTTGCTGATAATAATGCATTAACGGGTCTAACCCAAAAGCTGCCGACGATAATAGCACACTATCAACAGCAATATCCCCCTGCACAGCGCCCGAAGTGCCAATGCGGATAATGTTAAGGCTGCGAAGATTTGGATTGATGGTACGGGTTTTAAAATCGATATTAACCAATGCATCAAGCTCATTCAATACAATATCAATATTATCTGTACCTATGCCGGTTGACAGAACGGTTATTCTTTTACCACCTATACGGCCGGTATGTGTTATGAACTCTCGTTTTCCTTTTTTAAATTCTACCGTGTCAAAATACTTGCTTACCTCGCCTACACGGTCTGGGTCGCCAACGGTAATTATAGTATCGGCAATATCACCCGGCAGCAAGTTTAAGTGGTAGGCGCTGCTATCGGCATTTAAAATAAGATCAGTTTCTGTTATTTGGTTCATCCACGTAAAGTTGGCAAATATTTTGCATGCATTAATATCATATACTAATATTAAATATCATGGCAAAATATTCAGAAAAAGCTGGCGAAAAAGTAGAGAAAACCATGCATGAAATGAAGGAAGGCAAATTAAAAAGCGGCAGTGGCCAAAAAGTAACCAGTAAAAAACAGGCTGTAGCCATTGGCTTATCAGAAGCACGAAAAGAAGGTGCTAAGGTGCCAAAGAAGAAGTGATAATTTAAACTTAGTTTTTAAAACTAAGTTTAAATTAGTGCCACTCCCCAAACGCGTCCATAATATCCATCAAAGGTATAGCATCCTCAATAGAGCAGGGATTATTAGTGTCATCGCCATTAAAATAGTTCACCACCTTTTCAATCATTAACTGCGATATATGCTCGGGGTGCTTAAATTCTTTAGTGCTTTCGCCTGCTTCGTTTTCCAGTTTTACCAGGTGTGGTTTGTTAAAGAACGGGAAGGTTATTGTTCCTTTATTGCCAATTATCTCACAAAGGTCGACCGCTGCTGATGGTGCCACATTAAAGCTCCATGAGCCATTTACTACCACCTTATTTTTAAAAACGATATGCCCGGTAGCATGGTCGGCAACTTTGTAGGTGCCGCCCTGGTTTAAGGATGCGCCGCTGTAATATTGTGGCTCGCCAAAGTAAAATAGCATCAGGTCAAGCTGGTGCGGACTCATATCATGAAAATAACCACCGCCCGAATGTTCGGCTTGTATGCGCCAGTTATCTTCCACATGAGTAACCAGTTCGGGTGTTATGCTTTGCCATAGCCTTATCTGCACGGTGCGTATATCGCCAATGCTGCCATTGTCTATCAATTCTTTTACATATAAAAACATAGGCAACGCGCGGCGGTAATGTGCTACAGACAGCTTGCCTTTGCTTTGTTTAACCGCATCAGCTATGGTACGTGCTTCAGCGGCATTTAGGGTTATGGGTTTCTCCAGGTATACGTTCAGGTTTTTTTTCAAAGCGGCCAAAGCATAACCCAAATGCGACCCCGGGGGCGAGGCGATATAAACTGAATTGATCTCGGGGTCATCCATTAATTTATCTGCATCATTATACCATTTGGCAACATTGTGCCTGCGGGCATAGTCAGCCGCTTTCTCACCATTGCGGCGCATAACCGCTACCAAACTGCTGTTAGGCACCTTATACAACGGTGGACCGCTTTTTTTTTCGGTTACATCACCGCAACCAATAATTCCCCATTTAATTGTACTCATGTTGTATTTTTACGTGGGGTAAAAATAGGATATTTCAAACAACTTCGGCAACAACAAACGTGCTTCCGCCAACAAAAACCAGGTCGTTATCTTCTGCTGTTTGCTGTGCTGCCGCCAAAGCGGATATTACAGATGGATAAGCTTCACCATGTAAGTTAAAACCTGCAGCTTTTTCCTTTAAGCTTTCGGCCTCTAAACCGCGCGGGATATCAGGCTTGCAGAAATAGTATATCGCATCTTTGGGCAGCATAGATAACACCTTAGTGCTATCCTTATCACTCACCACCCCGATAACAAAATGTAATTGCTCAAACTTTACATTGGCAATGTTTTTCAATACTTCCTGTATACCTTCGGGATTATGCCCGGTATCACAAATGGTTAAAGGTAAATTATTTAAAACTTCCCAGCGCCCATGCAAACCGGTTAGTGTTTTAACCTGGCGCAGGGCTGTTTTTATATGCTCATCAGTAATAACAAAATCTTGAGCACGTAATTCATTTACTGCGGACAGCACGGTTTTTACGTTTTTAAGCTGATAGCTACCGGTAAGGTCGAGTTGAATGGTGAGTGGTGAGTGGTGAGTAGTGAGTGGTATAATTTCTGCTTCTAATAATTCATCATAACCTTTAACCTTTAACCTTTTACCTTTTACCTCAAAATCACCTTTTACCTCAAATAGTTCTGATGCAAAGCTTATAGGCGCATCTTGTTGTTTCGCTTTGCGGATGAAGATATCAGCTACCTCATCCTGCTTCTCACCAATAATTACGGGGATGTTGGGTTTGATAATGCCCGCTTTTTCTGCAGCGATGAGTTGCAGAGTATCGCCCAGGATATTCATGTGGTCCCAGCCGATGTTGGTGATAACAGATAGGAGCGGGGTGATGATATTGGTAGAGTCCAGCCGCCCACCTAAACCCACTTCTATAACTGCAATATCCACCTTTTCCTTAGCGAATATATCAAAGGCCAAAGCAACGGTCATTTCAAAAAAGGAGGGTTGGATGTCCTCAAAATCGGGTTTATGCCGGGCCACAAAATCAATAACCAACTGCTCGCTTATCATTTCGCCATTAATGCGGATGCGCTCTCTAAAGTCTTTTAAATGCGGCGAGGTGTACAACCCGGTTTTATAACCCGCCACCTGCAAAATAGCCGCCAGCATGTGCGAGGTGGAGCCTTTGCCATTGGTGCCGCCTATATGTATGGTTTTGAATTTGTTCTGCGGATTGTCAAGGCGATTGCAAAGCTCAATGGTATTACCCAAATCAGCCTTGTAAGCAGATGCACCTACGCGGGTGAAGATCGGTAGTTGTGCGTAAATATAATCGATGGTTTGTTGGTAGTTCATTTACTATGCAAATATAATAAATAGGCGGATGCTCCGTAGTTGTTTGCGCAACCACCGCAATAGCTTGTTTCACGAAATAGTGAAACAAAATGTAACAAGTGAAACAAGATTTTGACTTAACCTATTGAAAATTAAATAACTACGAAAAAGTGGTGAAACAAAATGTAACAACTTATTCGTCTGCTTTTTTATGGGTAATACTTGTTTAATTTACTGATAAACAAATGATTACAAATTGACTAATTTTAATGTGATGAAACAAACGAATCATGAAGGTTGGCTTCATTATCACCTCGTTACATAGTCGTTCGATTTCATAGAAATCGAACAGCGGATGGATCATTTCAAACATTACGGATAGCGAGGTTATAAATAACAAACCGCGTCATTGCGAGGAACGAAGCAATCTCTACGTAGGACAATCAACAAAACGTATTGTTGGAATAGAAATAGGAGCCCTGCTTAAATAAAACATACTTCATAACTGATTAGCTTATGTAGAGATTATTAATATTATAAATTGTTTTTAAAAGGCATTAATGAGCTCCCTACGGTCGGTTGTCTTCGTTCCTCGCAATGACGCCTTTTTTATCATTTTTAGACGGCTTCTGAGAGCCATCGGCTTGATATATATTGTAACAATTTTCGTAACTTTATATTATGGCAAAAGCAGGCTAAAAAGAAAGCCACAAAGCCCCGTACATCGGAATACGATAAGAAAGTATCCTTTGACGGTACTTTTGAGGAAATGATAAGCATATCAGTTAAGGACGCTGACAAGAAGGTAAAGGCTAAAAAGGGAAAAAAGTAATAATTACCCGATGCCTAACAATAACATCACAAATATGAATTTCAAATCAAAAAAGATTTCGTTAGTGATTTTGGGCGCAACGGCCATCCTTTGTTCCAGAACATTGTTCTTCTTTTTTAATGATACTGAAGGCCCAAATCTTTTAATAGTTGGAGGGTTGGCAATGGCCATATATTTTTTATCCTTTGCGGCTTATGTATTTGTACCTTCCAAAATGAAGGGACTTAAGAAACTTTCGGTAGTAGTTTGTGTGCAAATACTATCTGTTATCGGCCTCTATTTTTGTATGAAGTAATTTCTGTCTATAATAACCTTAGTCCCAACTGGGGATGGATTATTTCAAACATTACAGACAGCGAGGTTATAAATAACAAACCGCGCGTCATTGCGAGGAACGAAGCAATCTCTGCACTCGCTAATCAGTGGTGAAAATGTTATTCAAGGCCCTGCTCAAAACGGCAAACTCTTGTTTGAATGTCCTACGTAGAGATTATTAATATTATAAATTGTTTTTAAAAGGCATTAATGAGCTCCCTACGGTCGGTTGTCTTCGTTCCTCGCAATGACGTGATGTAAGTTATTGATTATCAATATGATTAAAATTGTCATCTCGAACGATAGTGAGAGATCTTATACTCCCCGCTGGCGCAAGGTGCAGCGGTGGTAAGTGTGCGGCGTACTTGTGCCTACTTATAATTGTTCTATCAAAACACGCTTTAATTCACCTTAAACACAAACACCACCGTACCAATTTGCGGATCGGGGGCAGATTCAAGCGCGTTTAGCTTGGAATTTTTTACGGCATCTTCGCATTTTTGCAGCAGGTTGGCATCACTTATGGTGGTGCCGCGGGCACCTGCACGGGCGTATATTACGTTGCCGTTTTTATCAACACGTATATCAACCATTATTTTACCGGTATGGCGGCCGTTATCATTTATGGCGGGTTTGCTGGTAAAATTGCGCTGCTCCATCATCAGGCTGCCACCATTGCCAGATCCTGTTCCGTTATAGTTGTTGGTTAGCGTGCTGCCGGTTGGCTTGCCCTGGTTACCGGGGGTATTGGTGGTACCATCGCCTTCGCCAATGCCATTATTGGTTTTGCCTTTATATAACGCGTTTTGGTTTACTGTAGGCTTGACAACCGCTTTGGTAGGCTGCGTAGCTATAGTATTGGTTGGCTTTTTGGTATTGGCCGCAACCTCGGGCGCATCTTCGGTGTTTTGGGTTACAACCGTTTTGTCGCTGCTTTCAGCCTGCGTTTTTTGTTCGGTAGGCGGGGCGGTGGTAACTTTATCAGGCTTGGTATGATTTGCCTTTTCTGATATGGATGGCTGCTCTGTACTCATATAATCGCTACCCATGCCTTCATCAGTAGTGCCATAGTTTACCAGTATACCACCCGTGCCGTCCTGCGGTGGCGGCGGATTGGTGAACACAATAAAATAACATAAAGCCATAACAGCAGCCAGGATAACGGCTGTTGCTAAAAATGCTTTTGGATAGTTATTTTCTTCGGTCTGAACCATGCTTAACCTAATCTCTAATTAACTAATCTCTAATCACTAACCCTTTGGCTCTGTCGCGAGTACCAATTTTATATTCAATTTTTGCGCTATGTCCATAACTTGTACCACATCTTGTATGGCTACGGTTTTATCTACATACAAAACTATGGTTAGCGCGGTAGCTATTGATTTGTAGCTCAACAGCGTTGTATTCAGGTCGGCTACCGCTACTTCCTTTTTATCAACGTAGTATTTAAGATCCTTGGTTATAGATACCGTAATGGTTTTTTTTGATACCGACTGACCGCTTGACGATTTAGGCAGCAGCAGTTTAATAACGTTTGGATTGGTTACTGTTGAAGCGATAAGGAAAAACAAAAGCAGGAAAAACATGATATCATTCATGGCCGAAGTATGCACTTCGGCAGAAGCTCCTCTTTTTTTCTTTCTTAAATTCATTTGCTCGGCTCTTCTAATAAGTCAATAAATTCAATGGCATCGGTCTCTAATTGTAAGATCACCTTATCCACCATCATATTTAAAATATGGTAGCACACGTAGGCAACAATACCCACAAACAGCCCGGCTGCTGATGTTACCATCTTCACATATAAACCGCCGGATATTACACCCATGCTAATGTTATCGGTTTTAGAAATATCATAAAATATTTTAATAACCCCGGCAATAGTACCCAGGAAACCAAACATAGGGGCTATACCCGCCACTATGCCTAAAATGCCTATGTTTTTTTCCAGTTTGGCTACTTCAATTTTACCTATGTTTTCAATGGCGCCTTCAATATCTTTTATTGGCCGGCCAATTCTTAATAAGCCCTTTTGCAGCATACGGCCCAACGGCGAATTACTGTTACGGCAAATAGCCATAGCCGACTCCAGATTACCCGAATGAATACTGCTGCGTATTTGCACCAACAGGTTCGATTCGTTTTTTGAAGCTTTACGAATAGTAAAATATCTTTCGAAAAATATAACCAGTCCTAATATGGCTAATACGCCAATAGGCAGCATTACCCATCCGCCTTTAAGCAGCAGGTCGCCAAAGCGAAGGTCCTGATCTGGTATGGCTGCCAACTGCTGTGCCGCGTGTTTGGCGGTATCTGTTAGGTGTGTAACGGTATCTGTAACTGCTTGCATTATGGTGTTGTGTTATTTTTATGGTATAATTTCAATTCCGTAAGCGTTGCCACCCGGCACCTTACCACCTTCTATCGCTTTAACTGCACAATTTGTGGCTTCTTGCTTAGTTGCAAAATGGCCAATTGATATATGATATAGCTTATCCGGCGCGTCGGTTACTAACGTGGGGTCAAGACCTGCTTTTTTCATTTTCTTAATTGCCGCGTTAACCTCGGCAGCGGTACTGCCGGTAAATGCATAAACTTCATAGCGCCTGGTGCCTGCAGCGTCGGATGGTTTCGCGTTTATTTCGCCTGTTTTTTCAGGCTTCACCGTAGCTTTTTGAAACGCACCCGGATTAGTTGTAGCCGATACCGCCGGCTTCTGAATTATTACATTAGTTTTTGGCTGTTGCGCTATAGCTTTTGGCGTTGTTGTGTTTGTATTTTCAGTTATAACTGTAGTTTTTGGAACAGGTACAACAGTTTTTGGAACCGTTGTCTCACCTTTCTTAGTTATAACTGTAGTTTTGGCAAGAGTATCCTTTGCAGTTTTGGCAGATGCGGTATCGGTTTTAATGCTATCTGTTTCTATGCTATCAACTACCCGTGCCGCTGCTTTTGGTTTAACAGGAGCAATCACTACGGCATTAGGTTCCCAAAATGCCAATTTATAAAACGTATCAGGTTCATACTTGTAAAGAGCAAATACACCTGTTCCTAAAAGTAAAACAACCGTAAGTATTATTAGTGATACACGTACCCAACTATTGCTTTTTTCCTCCTCGCCGGCATCAAAAAACTCAGGTGATATTCCTGCTTCCTCTTCCTGCAGTGGTGTTTGTACAGGCTCAAGTTGTGTCTCTTCAGGTTGTATCTCTGACGTTACTTGCGGATAAGTTAATTTTGGCGGCAAGATCAGCTCTGCATTGGGGTCTTCTTCCGGTTTACTGTTCGCGGTTTTCTTTATTATAACAGGCTCAAAGCCGTAAAAAATGGTGTCGTCAATTATTTTTTTTGCCGGTCTGAAGGTAAGTTTGGTTAACTCGGTATAAAACCAGCCTAAGTTACCAATGGGTACTTCGCCAATTAACGCATCCTGTTTTAAGCCGGTAATATATTTTTCAAAGAAATATTTGGCCGATGCGATGGAGATGTTTTTTTTATTGGCAATATATTCGGCAAGGGCATCATCATCTATTGATTGTATGCCGAATGATTGTATATCAAATTGTGCCTGATGATAGGGTGGATAAAATTTACCCTCATTTTCATCATAATAACCACTTATGCGGGCCCGTACAAAGTAACCTAATCCGGGTACACTTACTTCGCCCTGCTGCATTAGAAATTCACCTAAATAAAAGCCTACATCCATTTGCTAAAAGTAACGGTTAATTATATAACATCAAACAGTTTAGTCGTAAGTCGAAAGTCAATAGCCTTAAGTAGTTGCCACTTTAGGCTATTGACTTCAGACTAAAAACTGAAACTGGCGCCTCCAAATATATTAAATCCGTAGTCGGGATAATATAACCAGCTTTGATTTGTTGTATTTAAAATATTATTTACGTGCCCAAAAACCGACACTTGTTTATTCACCTTATATTCAATGCCGCCGCTTAGGTCGGCAAACGAACTAATTGTTGCAATAGTAGTAACAGGAGCGCTGTTTGCGTTAGGCAAGTTTGATGAACTAATAGTTCTGTCATAAGCTAAACCACGAAACAATAACGAACCTGTAATTTTAACTTTATTATTTATATTGATAGCTGTACCGGCCGTTAGCTTAAATTTTGGCAGGTTCCATGCCTGTGCCTCTGATGCCATGTGGTAATCTTTAAATACTACATTTCCAAAAATATCCACATCGTCAGATGCCTTATAATCCAGCTCGCCATTAAAGCCATTTACGCGCGAAGTACCATTATCATAAATCACCATAAAGCGGTTATAGCCCGCAGCCAAATTAAAGTTGTTTACAAACAGCGGCATATTTTTAACACTGTTTCTAAATACAAACGCCTTAAAGCCAAGGCCCGGGGCAAGGGTGCCTTTTATACCTGCAGTAAGGTCAAGCTGGTCAACCGAATTTTTAATGGCGATATTTTGCCCAAGGAAAGGGTTAATTCCAAAAAAATCGCGTAAGGATGATTTATTTACATCACCCTTTGCTTCAACAAACAAGCGCACATATTTGGGTATTACCTGGTATTCTAATTTGGCGGCAGGAAATATAGAGAAGCGCGAAGCAAACCCAAACTCGTCAACAATATTTATTCCGGCATCAATTTTATAATCGGTACCCTGGAACTTGATGTATGGGTTAACCCTTATAATGCTATTGTTATAAGAATACAAGGTGTCTTTTTGTGTACTCAGGTCAAGCGAAGCGCTTAAACCTGTATAAAATTGATTAATGGTCTGGTTTAAAAAGCCCGAAAGCACCAGGTTATTTTCTCTTGCTTTAAATCTATCACCAAACGCGTAGCCTTTTAATTTTAAGGCGTATGTAAAATCATTTTCAACGTCTTTATAGTTTTTAGCAATCTCGCCCTCGCCGCTAATGGTATTAAAATATTGATGAGCCAATTGTAATGCGGCAGGAGGTGCATACTTATCATACCCATAAAAATAATTGCTGCTATTGGTATAATCTATGCGCCCGGTTAAAGTATTAACATCGCCAATGCTTTTACCAAATACACCTATTTGGTCCTTCCTGGTGTTTTGCTTGTAATAAGCTGTGCCGTTTTGCGCTATGTGTTTAAAATAGCCGCCAACCTGTAGCGCTTCATCTTTGCCGTTGCCAAAATATCCTTCGGCAAAGGTGGTTTTTAAGTTACCTGCACCCACTTTTATGTAATTATTTAAAGGTACGCTATCCTGCTGGGCCGGCATTTTCATGGCATCCAGCTGTTTTATTTCTGTATTGCGTTCCAGGCGTTTATCTAACGGAGCATAATTTAACGGTGCCTTAAACGGTGTTTTATCTTCAAGGTCGGGGTTGCGGCGTATTTTAACCGCATCAGCTAATACCGGTTTATAGGCCGTAGTTACCACAATTTCTTCTGATAGACTTCCGCCATTAGGAGGATTAGCGCCTGAACCGCCACCGCCCTTTTTAACGGTATCCCTACTGCTCACTTTTGCTGCAGCTTCACCCAACGACCTGGCGTCTGTTTGTTTTTTAGCGGCTGTAGGCCTGGCAATAGTTTTTGCAGGTTGTTTCTTTATTGTTTTAGCAGCCGCGGGTTTTTTAATCTTACTGGTTTTTTGCGCGTTAACCGGAACAAAGTATAATACCATGATCAAAGTAAACAGCGTGTAGGTGTATTTTAATTTCATGTGCTTGTCTTCTTTTATCCTTTGTTAACCGGTTTTGTGTTTTGAGTAGTATCGGGTTTCATTTCATCCGCTCCCTGTGTTTTAGCGGGTTTTGGCGGTGATATTTTATCAAGCTTTTGTTGTGCCGTTGATAATATTTCATCATCCCCTTTGTAATTATCTATTATACTTTGCAGTGTAGCTTTTGCCTGAAAATTATCTTTTAGCTTCACATAATTATCAGCCAATAAAATAAAAGTTTTGGCTACCCAGTAATCATAATTCGAAAAATCTTTTTGCAGTTCAAAGCAGGTTTTTTGCGATGTTTTGTACTGATGCTTTAAATATTGAATGTTGGCGATGTTATATTTAGCTTCGGCAGCGGCAACTGTTTTGGTGTTGCTCATGGTATAATCCAGTTCATTTACAGCTGCTGTGGTATCACCCTTTTGTAAATAAGCCAAACCTGCATACAGGCCGGTTTTAAACTTATCTTCCTGTGCCGATTTTTCGTTCTGCCTTACCAGCTTTACATAGTTCAGCACATCATCAGCCATGTGCATTTGCGAATAACATAATAGCAGGTTATTTATAGCGAAGGCATAATCGGCCTTATATTCAGAGGTTATTTCCAATTTTTTAAGGAATACTACCGCTTCATTATATTTTTTCTGCGCGATGTATAGTTTAGACATGCTTATCAATGATTGCTCTGTATAGGTACTGGTCCAGTCATTTAATATCACATTGTAATCGCTAACTGCTTCATCGGGTCTTTTTAAATTAACCAGGCTTTGCGCACGTATAAACCTTGATTGTTTATCATATATGGGCTTGGTTTGAAACTTATCAAAGTAAGCGTTAACAGCAGCAACTGTGCCTTGCCAATCGCCTCTTAAATAAAGGTTATTGGCGGCTGTGTACATAATGCTTTCCTGTTCGGCTGCCGAGTAATTGCCGATAGGGGTGGTGGTGGCGTAAGCGATGAAAGTTTGCGCATCACCCTTATCGGTATATATTTTTTCTATCTGTTTAAGGGCCTGTTTTGCTTCATCTGTGGATGCGTAATCTTTTATCACCAGTTTAAATGATTCAATCGCAAGGTCATCATTACCGGCATTGTAATCTATCAAACCAATGGTAACCAGCGCGCGTGGTATATAACTGCTGCGCGGGTATTTTTGAATCATAGCCTGCAGGTTGTTTCTTGCAGTTACACCATCATTCTTTAAAAAGTAGGTATAGGCAATCTCAAAATCGGCATCATCCGCGTAATCAGAATTTGGGAACGATGCTAAAACATCCTTGAGGGTGCTTATTTTTAAATCTAACGATCCACGTAAACCATGTATCATCCCCCGCTGAAACAACGCGTAATCCTCGCCTTTACTGTGCTGTGCAATTATTTTATCATAATATTCTAAGGCCCTGTCATAGCTTTTTAATACAAAATAGCTATCGCCAATACGGGTTATAGCATCATTTATAGTGTTCTTATCTTTTTCCTCGCCATTCAAAAACTTTTGAAAATAGGTGGCTGCTGTTTTATATTTTTCGCCACCAAAAGCTGCGTAGGCTAATGCATAATTTGCATAGTTGTATACAGGGGTTTGTTGTGCCTCGGACAGGTCCAGAAAGTCTTGAAAGGTTAATACCGATTCGCCGTATTTACGCACTTCGTACATAGCCTCGGCCATCCAGTAAGTGGTTAGCGCTTTTATTTTAGGATCAACCGGAACTTTTAATGAGCGCAGGAAAATACCAATCGCGTTTTCGAACGCGCGTTCGTTATAAAACTCAAGGCCGCGATAATAAGTAACTTTTTGGTAAGCAATTTTGGCGCTCTGTGTTTTATTGGGGATAGGCTCCAATATATCAACAGCCTCTTTATAATTGCGCGAGTTCAATAATTCCTCGCCCAATAAAACCTTAACCTCTGTAGTACGTTGCGCGGTTGGGTAGTTTTTTAAGTATAAGCGGGTAGCATCAAGCGCCTGGGTATTAAAATCAAGTTCGTAGGATAGCTTGGCATATTCATACAAGCCATCTTCCTGCAGCTGCTTATCAAAGCTTAATTTTGATGCTACTAAAAACGCGTTACGCGCGCTTTGCTTGTTATCCATCTTCAGGAAAACACCGCCTAATATATAGTTACCATTCTGGCTATAAACATCGTTCTGTTCAATCAGTTTTTCTAACTCGCTGGCAGCTTTTGCGTTGTTGCCTATTTTATTGTAAGCGTAGCCCATTTGATAGCTATCCTGCGTGCTTTGGGTTTTGCCCAGATCGCGCTCTTCAAACCGGTTGTAATATTTAACCGAGTTGTCATAATCTGATTTTGCAAAGTATGAAGCGCCAATTATACGCAGCATCTCCGTTTCGTTTTGCTGATGGGTACTGTTAATTATAGGTACCGCATAGCTTATTACATCATCATAACGTTTATCTAAAAAGTAAACAGCGGTTATATAATATGGATAACTGTTGATATATTTTTTTGAATTTTTAAGCTTTTCAAAATTTACCAGTGCTAAATGGTAATCCTGGTTCAAATAAGCTATATAGGCAAAATAGTAAGTGGCATCATCAGTAAATTGCGAACGCCGGTTTTTTACTTCGCTAAACAGTAATTGCGCGTTTTTGTAATCATTTAAAGCAAAATAGGCATATCCCTTACGAAACTTATACTCGGTATTTTCGCTTCCGCTTAACTCGGCAGCGCTTATTTTATTAAACCAAAGCAGTGTTTCTTTATATTTTCCTTGTTTTGAATACGATTTGCCTATCTGGAAATAAGCCAACTTGGTTAACGGGTTTTCGGGATGTTCTTTAATGAATTTTAAGAAAAGGCTTTCAGCATCATCATTGCCTAATTCAAGCGCGCAAAATGCTACGTAGTATTGGGCGTTTTCTTTTAACAATGAAAGTTCTGATTCGAATTGCGGCTGATTGCTGGTTTTTAATTTAGAATCCATCACCAGCTTATATTGCTGTGTAGCGGCAACATATTTACCTTTTTCTAACAGATTGTTTGCTGCATGGTAGGTGTGGTAAACATCAAATGATGGGTTTTGCTGCGCGAATAAATTGAAAGCGAAAAATACAAAGAAAAGGAAGAGGCTGTATTTGATTTTTATCATAAAGCGTGTACAAAATAGTGGTGCTAAATTAGCTAAACACAAAAATGCAATCCACAATAGTAATTAACATGTGTGGAAAACACTTTTTAAACGCAAGTATGAAAATAGATGGTATGTATGTGGAAAACTTTTATGTGGTTGGTCATTGGTGATTGGTCATTCGTCATTGGTCATTTGCCAATGATATTAATATATGGGGCTGTATCAAAATTGGTATTACAAAAATCAAAACAGAATATATTTTTCGGATATACCTCTCTACGTTATTTTGTGACTTCTTCGCGCACTTTGGGTAAAAATTTACCGCAGACCGCAAAGAAGGCACAAAGACCACAAAGGCCAATGGTTACTTTGTTGCTATTTACTGTTAATGACTTTTGATACAGCCGGATTGACTATAATGACTAAATTATGCAGCGGTCAAATGTTTTTCTATACTGCTCAATAACACATTTATATCAAATGGCTTGGCTATAAAATCATCGGGGTTGCCGTTTTGTTTGCGGGTATCGGTAACCGCGTGGCTGGCCGAAAGTAAAATAACAGGTATATTATGTGTTTCTTTTTTTGCTTTTACATTCCGGCATAATTCGCGCCCGTCCATATTGCCCAGCATAATATCCAATATAATAAGATCGGGATGATTCTTTTTTATTCTATCAAATAAAAAGTGGCCATCCGCTAAAGTTTCTACTTCATATCCTGAATCTTCCAATATAAATTGTAAGATTTCTAATATGTCTTTATCGTCATCAACCGCCAATATTCGTCGCATGGGTGTATTGTATTAAGTCCCTTAATAAAAAAGGTATAGGAATTATTGTTATGATAACAATTCCTATACCACATATTAATTTTAGCACAAATTAGCTGGTATGTTTAGTAAACTATTTATTTAATGCTTGTTATTAAGCACATTATAAGTCATTAATAGCCAAAAATTTGTTTTAAATCCGGTTTTATCAGCTCGCCATATTTTTTAAGGTCACTATCGCTCACACGTTTGTCTGATGCTACTATACAGTAAGTGTATGGTTTATCTTTTAATTGCGTGCTATGGAAATTTTTAATAGTTGCAAAATCTATTTTATCCAGGCTGTTAAAAATGGTTTTTCGAGCATCATAATTTAAACCCATACGTTGGGCCGCCAGGTAATTAAACAAAATATCTTCCTGCGTAATACGTTCGGTTTCTAATGATTTACGGATATTATCCCTTGCGCCGGTCACTCCTTTTTCAGATTCGGGCAAGTTATTAAGTAATTCATTCATGGCTTTAATTGCATCGTTCAATTTATCGGCCTGTGTACCTACATAACCTAAAAAGTAATTACGATCATCTTTTTTAACCGGTGGCGCATAAACAGCATAGGCCGAGTAAGCAAGTCCTTTTGCTTCGCGTATATTTTGTAAAACTATTGATGTGAACCCACTGGTACCAAAGTAGTTGTTAAATAATTCAACTTCGGGAGTTTGAGCAGGATTATACTCATTTTCATTACGTATCCAGTAAATCTCTGCCTGTACCATATCATAGTTGGCAAATAATACCTGGTTGCCGGTATTAACTACTCTTGTAAACTGTTTTTTTGCCGGATAAGGAGTAAAGACA
Source organism: Mucilaginibacter sp. (assembly GCF_028288205.1). Lineage (GTDB taxonomy): Bacteria > Bacteroidota > Bacteroidia > Sphingobacteriales > Sphingobacteriaceae > Mucilaginibacter. The sequence continues at coordinate 43,275 of NZ_JAQBOD010000058.1, read as the reverse complement.
GCAGGTGTTTTATGCACTTGTGATAAAGTAAGCGCTGCCTGCATAGCCGTTTGCGGTCCATAATATAATATAGTGTGCTTATAATTATTAAGTGAATGCAAAATTTTCACCAGGTCATCAGCTGTTATGGCATCTAATTCCTCATCGCTTAACGCATAATTAAACGGATTAGACGGGCCATATTGCGCATAACTTCTAAGCCCGGCTGCAATTGTCGCTTTATTTAATTTGGAATTATCTCTTGCTTTTTTTAAACGTGTTTTAAGCCCGGCCAAAGCTTTTTCGTCAGGCTGGCAATTGGCCAGCAGGTCTTCGTATAATTTGGCAGTTGCTACAAAGTTTTCCTGCAAACCGTTAAAGCTAACCTGTGTAATTTCGGTACCGGTTGTTATAATTTGGTTTTGATTAAATGACGCTGCCAGTTTATAAAACTCTTTGCTAAAGTCTTCGGCTGTTTTTGTTTTGGTACCTAAAAATTGCAGGTATTGGGCAGCAATAGGTAATAGCTTATTGTTCCAGCTACCCATATCATAACGATAGTATAGCCTGAAGATGCTGTTGTCTTTATTTTGGACAGCTAAAACATCAATATTACCGGCTTTAGCTCTTTGTATATTTTTTTGGTAATCAAGCCAAACCGGTTTTACAGCAGTTGATGGTATTGAATTAATTTTTTTCAGGTATTCAGATTGTGAAGTAGCGTTGACTTCAACCGGGGTAATAGCCGGTTTTTCAACCTTTATTATATTTTTATCCTCACCCTGGTGTTTGTAAATAATTACATAATCATTTTCATTAAGATATTTATTTGCAAACGCTACAATTTGCGCTTTGGTTATTTTAGAAAGTTCATTAATTGTAGCAATATCGGTACGCCAATCAACGCCCGAAGTAAAGTCGCTCATCAGGTTATTAGCCCTGTTTATGTAACTTTCATTATCTACTATCTTGTCTTTTTTCGCGTTGTTTACTATAGATGTGATCAGGTCATCCGAAAATTCACCTTTTCTTAATTTACTTATTTCAGCAAGCATTAAGTCTTTTACTTCATCTAATGATTGTCCTTTAACCGGATTTCCGCGTAATAATAAAACGCTGTAATCTTTTAAAGTATAATCACCGGCCGATGCACTTAATAGTTTTTGTTTTTTAACCAGGTCAAGATCAAATAAACCGGCCTTGCCATTAGTAAGCATTGAACCCATCAGATCGAGCAGGCGGGCATCACGTGTGCTGGCGCCCGGAAAACGAAATGCAATAGTTAAGCTTTCAGGATTTGGGCCATAAACATCACGTTTAACAGGGCTGACGATAATTTTTTCCGGTTCAAAAGTATAAGCAGGAATAGGTTTTGGCTTCATGTAGCTAAAATGATCATCAACTTTTTTGATCACTATATCCGGATTAAAATCACCCGAAAGTACAACACCCATATTATTAGGCACATAATAAGTATAATAATAATTGCGGATAGCATTTAAAGAAGGGTTTTTTAAATGCTCAATTGTACCTATAGTGGTTTGCTTGCCATAGTTATTGTTAGGGAACAGGGCAGCAAACATGGCCTCGTTAACTTTCCGGTTATCATCATCCAGTGTACGGTTCTTCTCCTCGTAAACGGCTTCCAGCTCGGTATGGAAAATACGCATTATGGGATTACGGAAACGCTCTGCCTGAATCGTCAAAAATTTATCAATAGAACTACTTGGGATATCTTCTGTATAAACAGTTTGCTCAAACGAAGTAAAGGCATTGCTGTTTTGCCCGCCCATGGATGCCATCATTTTATCATACTCGTTGGCTATGGATACCTTTGCCGCCTCGCCTGATGTTTTGTCAATTTCTTTATATATCTCTTTTCGTTTGGCTTCATCCTTAGTAGAGTTATATTGCTCATACAAGGCATCTATCTTATCTAAATATGGTTTTTCTTTGGTCCAGTCTGTTGTGCCAAATTTATCAGTTCCCTTAAACATCATATGCTCCAGGTAATGTGCAAGGCCGGTATGGTCGGCCGGGTCGGTCTTGCTGCCTGCTTTAACCGCTATGTATGCTTGTATGCGCGGCTGTTTATTAGTAGGACTTAAAATAACGGATAAGCCGTTTTTTAAAACATAAAAACGGGAGTGGGTAGGGTCGCCTGTTACGTATTTATAAGTGTATCCCCCGGAAGTAGCTTGTTTCCAGGTAATAATGCTTTTGCTTTGAGCTTTTAAGTTTGACGCAAAAGCAATCAATACAAAACCAATCAATAATAATTTTTGTTTCATGTTATAGGTTTAAAAAATAAATGTATTTAAAAATTTTAACTATAAAAATAGGAGGGGGCATCAAAAGTGATTTTGTGGATAAAACAACCCTTTAAAGGCTAAAGCATGTTTAAGTAAATAAGACGAAAAATCAATTCGCATGTTACCAGGAATTTGCATGGATTTTAATACTAAATGTTACATGTAAATAAACCTTTGTAAACAGTTTTACTCTAAAAATCAGTATTAACTAAAAACAACTTACACTATAATGAAAAAAATTCTCTTTTTAGCTATCGGCCTGCTGGTTGCGGGCTCAGTAAGCGCACAACGATATTATCATTCTCCGCGCAACAACAGAAGCGATAATGGTGATTTTTATCAACCCACGGTAGGTTTTGAGGTGGGTGTAAACATATCAAACTCAATTAGTTCCTATAATTCAAATTATAGCACTGGTACTTTAGCCGGGCTTAATGCGGGTGTTACATTTAATTTGCCTTTAATTTATCCGTTATCTTTCGCTCCTGAAGTATTGTACTCGCAAAAAGGATATACTGCTGCTACGCAAGATGGAAGTTTTACCCAACGTACTGATTTTATTGATATCCCGTTATTGGCTAAATTTAAAGTAGGGCCTGCATTTAACTTTTATATTGGCCCGCAGTTGTCGTATTTGCTCTCTACTACAAATACTTATAACGATGGCTTTACCATATCAAGCGAGCAGTATTACGAAAATAACGATGGACACAAATCATTTTTAGATGGAGTTATTGGAGTAAGCTTTGATATTAACCGATCGGTTGATGTACATGGCAGGTATACTATTGACCTGCAACAAACAGATAATTATGGCAATACATACGTGCCCGATTACCGTAACCAGGTTTGGCAGTTTGGTTTAGGCTTTAAGTTTTAATTTACCATTGTATGAATTAAAAAGGCTTAAGAGATTTTTCTTAAGCCTTTTTAATATACGTCATCGTGCGTACCTATATCTAACAATAATATATTTTCAACATTGTCTTTTTCAATAGTGAAAATAATGCGGCAGTCATAGCCACATGAACAAGCTAAATATGCTGCCAGCTTTCCACTTAGTTTGTGTGTTCTTAGGGTTGGGTCAAGCATCATGCTGTAATTTTTGTAATGCTTTGGCAATTGAGTTTTTTAATGCCTGATTTTTGTTTGTAAACTTTTGATAAGATTTTTCGAAAGCTTTTGATAATACCAGTTTTCGCTCCGAAGGCATAGGATATTATAGCGTATTTAATTTTTCAAGTACCTCGTTGACAGTTTGGGGCTGTATTTTACCTGAATGATATTCTTTTAAAGTTTGTTTAGCTGTTTTAGCCATTTTATTACGACGTGCTTCTATTTGTCGTTTTTGCAATATCTCCAATAGCATCTCCCTGGAATTAAAATCCAGTTGCATGATTTTTTCTAAAGTTGAATCTATTATTACCATTTTAAGCTCTTATATGCAAAAATACATAATTCAAAACATATAATTAAGTGTAAAAATGTAAAATGATTATAAAATAAAAGCCGGCTCTTTTAAGGCCGGCTTTTATTTTATAATGAGTTGCTGCAGATTAATAATCTGAGTTTCCTTTATTGTTTCCTCTATCGCGATAGCTTCCGCCACCGCTATTACCTTTATCACGATAGCTTCCGCCGCCGCTGCCTTTATCGCGGTTGTAACCACCGCCACCACCGCTGTTGCCGCCACGATAGCCACCACCACTATTTCCGCCACGGTTGTAACCACCACCGCCACCATAGCCGCCACCGCTTGGTCTGTCGGTCTTTTCTTTGGCTTGGCTTACAGCAATTGCTTTGTCAAGTATTTGTTTTTCATCCAGATTAGTGATCGCGTTTTGAGCTTCATCATCATTTGGCATTTCAACAAAAGCATAGCACTTGCTTCTGCCGGTTTCACGATCCATGATCAGGTTAACAGAACCAACTTCGCCATACGTGGCAAATAACTCTGTAATGTCAGCCTCCTGGTATTGATAAGGAAGCTTGGCGATAAAAATTTTCATTTAATGATTTTAGTTAAGTTATAACAATAGTAAGCATTATAATTAAAAATAGTGCGTGTGTTATTTGAATATTTTATATATGCTTTATAACAGGTAACACATGCATGTTTTTATTGTTTTAAGCTGGTGAAAATTTAATTAAAATAAAAAAATAGTATCGGAAATGAGTTAAGAGATGAGGCTGTTAACTTTTTCAACCAGTTCGGTTAAATCAAATGGTTTGTTAATAATGGCATCGCAGCCATAATCAAAAAGTTCATCATCATGATTGATGTAAGCAGAGAATATAATAACCGGCGTATCTTTATATTTAGGATGACATTTTATTTGCTTGCAAAGTTCGCCACCATTCATACCCGCAACACGGTAATCTAATATTACCAGGTCGGGATTAAATTCTTCAACAAAAGGCATAACATCTTCTCCATTAGAAGTGCCTTTTACATCAAATTGTTCATAGGCAAGTGTTTCATGAACAATATCCAGTATGTCTTGATTATCGTCTAATATTAAAATACGTTTTGACATTGATAAGGATTAAATAATCCGAAAATTTTTAAAAATGAGATGTGCAAATTAACCTTTGGGCGCGGAAAAAATTTTTCGACAGTATAAAACAAATATAATTTATTTTTTTTGTTTCATTAAATTTAATAAAAATTAAAATATTTTAATAAATAACTAAAATGCCTCACCCAAATTTAATAAAAAGGCAGAATAATCTTTACTAAATCCATAGTCAAAATCAATATTGGTGTTTGATTTTTTGTTAAATTTTATACGTAACCCACTACCTCCGGCAGGGTTCCAGTACTTAAAGTTGCGGGTGTTTAACTGTGTAGCAGCGTTTAAATTGGCAAATATTACAAAGCCTAATAAACCGTTGGCGGTAATATCGCGCCGGTATTCGCCCTCCAAATAAAAGAGGCTTGAGCCACGATAACGATTTTGTTCAATACCACGCCCCGAGCGCTGGTAAGGATCCATACCTATAGCCGGTAAACTTAGGTACGGCACACCCGGCGAAATAGCCGTCCAGTAATATGTCCAAAAAGCTAAAATATTTTTAGGGCCCGAATGTGTTAACGCGATATATTTACGTACATCAATATATAATGACTGCCAGTTGTTGTCGCTACCTAAAAATACCGGGTTGTACCTGTAAACTAAATTGGCGTACCAACCCGGCAAAGGGTTAATGAGGTTATTGCGGGTATCATACAGCAAATTTACACTGGCCCCTGCCGACAATGAATTTTGATCCATTTGGGTGCCATACTTATAATTGGTGAACTGGCGCAGGGTAGTATTGGTGCCATTAGCACCATCTATATCAATATAATAATCCATGTTATAACCAATACCGGCAAAGAAGTATGACGTTATACGCTTAAGCGCACTTTGATACAAACGCAGGTATTTATAGTTAACTAAATATTTATCTTCAGCCGGCCTGTCACCGCCAAGCCCCCAGGTATATTGCGGGTATACCATAAAACGGGTATCGCCCTGTATATTGTAGCTATTATTATTTAGCCAGATACTTGAACGTATGGGTAAACCATAACGCCCTTTAAAATTGAAATAAGGTGTAAAATTAATTGTGGATAGATAGGTAGTATGCTGATTGCCCAAATAATAACCAACAGTTGTAGATGTGATCAATACTTTACCATCTGATGCTCCGGAAGAAGAAATAGGCAGTATAGAGAAGTAAAACTTCTTTTTTTCCTGGTCCGATATCGGGCGTGATTTGATGTGAAAAAGTGAGCCGGCTATATCTATCAGGTCGCTTTTTTTAACGGTATCTGTTAGGTGTTTTATCTTACTGCTATCGGCTTGAGCCTTTAGCAAAACAGGTAATAAAAATAAAAAAATAACTACAGGTAACCTTTTAACCATTTAATCTTTAACGTAAATTTTTGTTGCATGGTTTATCTTAATGCAGGTAAAATTTATAGTAAAATGCTATTAAAAATAAAAGCCTGTAACAGTAGCTACAGGCTATAATAAGTTTAGTGAGTTATTATTAATGTTTTTTTTGATAAACGTAAGCGTTTGGATAATGACCATGTTTACGATAATAGGCCGCCCGGTAAGCAGCGCGTCTTTTTTTCTCTTCATGTTTACGGTGCTCATTGCCTATAATGTAACCGCCACCTGCACCTATTGCACCTCCTATTAAAGCGCCGCCAACATTATGGCCAATAAGGCCACCCGCAACAGCGCCGCCGGCACCGCCAATTATAGCACCCTTGCCTTGTGAGCTTATGCCCTTATGTTGTTCTTGAGCTTGTGCAAAATTGCCTGTTATAAGCAATAGTGAAGTAATTATTCCGGTATATACAATTAACTTTTTCATGATGTGTATCTGATATTAATATTTATTTAATAAATGCTAATCAAATAATAAGCCAAAAGATATGAAGGTTGGAAAAAAGATTAAACATTGGCTATTAAAAATTAGTTGTATGTTTTTAAGGTCAATTATTAAGTAAATTACGATAATTTAACTATTAAATAACCAATCTTTAATAGCCAATCTTCAATCTTCAATTGCGATATTTGCCGAAATAAGAGAATCGTTTTCTTCTCTTGATTTTATGACTAAACAACGTTACTTTTTCACTGTATTAATATTGGGCGCGCTTACTGCCCTGGGTCCTTTCTCTATTGATATGTACCTGCCGGGCTTTCCTGCTATTGCAAAATCGTTCCACACAACCACTGCCCAGGTTTCGCTTTCATTATCCAGTTTTTTTGTGGGATTAGCTGCCGGGCAATTATTATATGGCCCGTTGCTGGATAGGTTTGGACGTAAAAAACCTTTGTATGTGGGTTTGATATTATACATCATAGCATCGGCAGGTTGTTATTTTTCAACCGGCATCGAGGCTTTAATACTACTGCGTTTTATACAGGCTATTGGTAGCTGCGCGGCGGGTGTAGCATCAATGGCTATGGTGCGCGATATTTTTCCATTAAAGGATAACGCTAAAATATTTGCCTTGTTGATACTGATCCTGGGTGCATCGCCTATGATAGCACCTACTGTTGGCGGCTATGTTACCGTAGTTTTTGGATGGCATTTAATATTTGTGATATTAGGTGCAATGGCAGTGTTAATATTGCTTACCGTTATTTTTTGTTTACCCGAAAGCTATAAGGCCGATCCGGCCTATTCGTTAAAACCTAAACCTATTATAAATAGCTTTTTACTGGTGCTTAAAGAACCTCAATTTTATACCTACGCATTTGCAGGCGCTTTCGCGTTTGCCGGTTTGTTTGTTTATGTTTCGGCTTCGCCCATTGTATTTATGGAAGTTTTTAAGGTGAGCGCCAAAACTTACGGATGGATATTTGCCACGCTGTCTGTAGGGTTCATCGGTTCGAGCCAGGTGAATAATTTGTTGTTGAAAAAATACAAAAGCGAGCAGATCATTTGGGTGTCTCTAACTGTACAAGTTATTACAGCCTTAGTGTTTTTTATAGGCAGCCTTTACAATTGGTTTGGATTGGGCGGTACCATTGGTATGATATTCATTCTGTTATGCTGTGTTGGTACAACCAGCCCTAACGCTTCGGCTTTGTCGCTTGCGCCGTTTTCAAAAAATGCGGGTACCGCATCGGCATTGTTAGGCGCCTTGCAGTTAGGTTTAGGGGCTTTGGCTACTTTGGGCGTTAGCATTTTTAATAGTCATTCGGCAGTGCCAATGGCTTCCATAATGGAGGTATCAGCCATAATAGGTTTATTGATATTGTTTATTGGCCGCAAACGGATAACCCACAAGGTAGATGTATCGGCTTCGGCAGGAGTGGGGATGGCGCATTAGATAAGACTCAAAAGCAGCGGGTTGTGTAATGAGCGTAATAGCCCATCAATTGACATTATTGATCCTTATATCAACAACGTTTTCGCATTAAAAAAAGGTGATGTAGTGTTTCACAAAATAATGAAACACATGAAACACTATTTTAGGTTAACTTATTGATAATTAATAATTTGACAAAATGAGTGAAACACTTTGAAACAGTATAAAAGCTTTAAGTAAAGCAGCATAAATAGCTTATAATAAGAAGTTTATGCTGTTTTGTTGATTTTTGCAAATTTAGGGTGAAACACCTGATGTGAAACACTTTTTTTCAAAAAATCAAACCGCCTCAGCCATGTCTGCGAGCGACCCCGCCGGGCAATACTATTGATGTGAATTTGTATGACATACGTTTAGTAAAGGTCTTCGCAACGGTCCCTCTATCAAGAGCAGAACTAAAAAAACGTCACACCAGCACCTCATCAATTATCCCAAACTCTTTCGCTTCGCTGGCTATTAACCAATGGTCGCGGTCGCATACTTCATGTACTTTTTGATAATCCTGTCCGCTATGTTTAGAGATAATATCATAAAGCTCTTTTTTTACCTTCAATACCTGTACCGCGGTAATTTCAATATCAGATGCCTGGCCCTGCACACCGCCCAATGGCTGGTGCAGCATAACCCGCGAATGGGCCAGGGCCGATCGCTTGCCTGCCGCGCCTCCGCATAACAATATGGCGCCGAAAGACAGGGCCATCCCTGTGCAAATAGTGGCTACATCCGGGCTTACCAACTGCATGGTATCATAAATACCAAACCCGGCATATACTTCGCCACCCGGCGAGTTAATGTACATGTGAATGTCTTTCTTTGGGTCTGTTGATTGCAGGAACAGTAATTGGGCCTGTACAATGTTAGCAATATTAGCCTCCACAGGCGCCCCCATAAATATGATACGGTCCATCATCAGCCGTGAAAATACATCCATTTGCGATACCCGCATTTCGCGTTCTTCGGTTATGTAAGGCGTCATCGCTGTAGGAATACTGCTCCTTTCAACGCCCGAAATATAATTATCTACACGATCTGTTTGGACATGGCAATGCCCCACCGCGAATTTGCGGAACTCGTTTTTATCAATATTCATATCGTTTTTGGTTTATTGTTTACTAAAAAGCTGCCATATTTTTTGGCTGAAGCTTAGATGCTCCGGTTGGGTAAATAGCTTGTTATGTACCAGGGCAATTTCTTTTTTTAATTGACAGCGACCGTATTGCTGTATGGTATCATACGCCTTTTGCTGCCATATAACTTTATCGGCCAACTCATTGTCCAGCATCAATCGGGCCTCAAATACTAAAGCGCTGCCGGTATCTGCGGTGCCAAATAAATGCGCCTCTATCTGCCTGGTTTCATTCCATGAAGTCATCATACGTTAATGCTTTTTCTTTAATGGTCTCTCTAACTTTTTCCAAACATTTATACTTCTGTACGGTGGCCGAACGTACGCCCGAGTAGCCAAACTCATTCGCCAATTCTGTTAAGGATTGCTTATCGTAATAAAACCCTTTTAAAAGTTCCATGCACTTTTTACCCGCAGTTTCTAAAAAGCGCATCAGGCGGTTGCTTGACAAATATTCGTCCTCATCTACCGAACAATCAATATTATCCAAAGGGATATTTTGATTGTTCTCTTTATATCGCTTTATCCACAAGTACTTAGCTGTGCCCACCAAATAAGCGGTGTCATTATTTAATGCGGTTTGCGCGGCTATTGCTTTTTCATAATAAATAATCAACGCGTCCTGAAAAACGTCCTTAGCTTCATCAAACGAGCCACCCATACGGCTGATGTATTTAGCCACAACCGGGAAGGCCTGCTTATAAAGCCCGGTGAAAAGCTCTTGCCGCTTTTCGGCTATATGATTTTGGTTGCTGATACCTGGCATAAATGTCCTTTTTATAGATATGTATAAAATTATGGGAAACTATCACCTTTTTATTTTTATTTTTTTAAAAAACTGCAATTTTTCACTTATAATGGTTCTTCGTCACTTTTGGTGGTATTATTTTTTAATTATCTTTGTTATTATGCAAACAACCTACAGATTAAAGGCACAAGAGATTAGTATGGCTTTTTTGAAGTCCCTGAAAACCCTGTTTGCAGGCCAAGAGGTTGAAATTACAATCAAGTCTGTGAAACCGAAAGATCAAAAGCACTATGCTAAGGATAATCATCAATTAGCTGAAATGATTAGGGAAAGTCGTACGAACGCCCCTGTCATATCCCCGGATGTAGATATTCGCGCCCTTATTGATAAATCTCAGTATCCTGATCAGTAATGATATGGATTATATTGATACCGACGTATTAGTTCATTCATTGGTCAATCAAAATTTCAACCTGCACTTAAAAGTGATCGATATGATTGACGAAATTAATAGCAGTAACCGGTTTTTAATATCATGGTTAAGCATACAGGAAATAGGATTCGTGTTAGCCAAACTGAACCAGCCTACTGCATTTATTACCTCGAAACTGGGCGCTTTAGTATCATCCCTGCCTGTTGGGTATGGCAGTTCTGAATTTACCCGGGCGATGGGATTAGCGGCGGTTATCGGCTACAAAAACTTTAACGATTGTCTGCATACGGCTATTGCCGAACAATATTGTTCCGACCTGTACACTTGCAATTATAAAGACTTTAAACGCATCCAGCCCCATACCTCTTTAAATATTCATTTTTTATAACCATTAATTGTATTGTCATATTTCAGCACCACCAAAAGTGACGAAGAACCATCAAAAAGAAAAATTATAAAAACTGCCTACTGTTTAACTGCTGTAACTTCAGATCCGTCCGTTCCTTTGGTCGAAAATATTAATCGTTTATCGGTCAGCTCTTCCACATAAAATGGAAATTCCCTTGTCTTTCCATCAGCTAAAATTTCTTTTACTATGATATTGCGACCGTCCATCCTGAAAGTACCATGCGATAATACTTTGCCATCCCAAAATATCAATAAACTATCTTTTATAGTGAATTGAATGTATGGCGCCTGTTCTCTTAAGGTCATGGCATTTACACTATCCGGCGGATTAGCGTTAGGGTTTTGTACTCTTATATATTTCCATTTGCCATATAGGTCTTCGGGTTTTACAGAGGGTTTACAAGAAACTAAAAATATTGAACAAAGTATTATTAGCGGGATATTTTTTGACATAGTGATACAGCTTTATCCCGAAATTATAAATAAACCTGCAAATTGGCTATTTCTTTTTTTGTCCTTCTTTTAAATTTTTTTCAGCCTTTTTTACTTCATCTTTCTCACTTAAAGGAAAATCGGTTTTTATCTCTTCGTGAGATGAAGTTTTTTTTGTGCCGATATTTTTTTTAGTTGATTTAGATTGGGATGGAGTTCTCATAAGCTGGTAATAATTTAATGTTACAGGGGTAGGGGGCAGCCTGTATTTATTAAAACTATGAAAAATGGAAAATGTTTACGGCTGTTGCTTGTTAGTTTGACTTTCAGCCAACGGATAAAGTGTATTTTCCACTTATATTAACCTAATCGTACCTGTCATCAAACGATAGTGAGAAATGACAATTAGTTTTGTTGCCCTGCCTTTTTTAAACTATCCGCTTTAGCTTTTGCCTTCTTTGTAAAGAACCCTTTAAGTAAAAAATTATGTTGCAACGCTTCCAGGTCCTCATTTGCCTTAACAGAACTTTTTTGAAGATTATCTATAGTGCTTTGCAATTGTGCCGCAGATTTAGGATCATTCAATAAAACGCCTATAGCATTATCTGTGCGGTTAAATTTATCAGTTGCTTTCCGCAAATTATCAGTGGCCGCGGCCCCGTTAACCGCTGCCTGATGAAACTGGTTTGCTGCCGATTTAATTTGACTAAAGGTTGCAGTATCTGTAAGCAGCTTATCAGCAAGGCCGCCTTTTGCATTCATTTTAGTGCTAAAATGTTCCAGCTGATCTGCTAAACGGGCAGTGCTGGCGCTGGTTTTTTCAAAATTGCGCATAGAATTACGTAATTGTACAGCCAGCATACTATCGGCCATTAAAGTACCTACGGTGCCTTTGCCTTGTAATATTTTACGACTTAATAATTTAAAATCGCCGGTTATAGATAGTAAATTTTGATTGTTTTGCTGTAATACCTTCAGCATATCATCAGTTGATGTTAGTTTTTCGGTTTGTAAAACATCACCATCCTGCACAATAGGTGCCTGCGGACTACCACCATCAATTACTATAATTTTATTACCTATTAATCCGTCTGATCCGATATGGACGCCCGCGTTGCGATGTACGTATTGCTGTGTGCTTTCATCAATACTCATGCGCACATCAACACGTGATGGGCCTATGAAGCGAATTTTGCTGATGCTGCCCACCTTAACGCCCGAGAACCAAACGCTGTTACCGGTTTTTAACCCGGATACATCGTCAAACACCGCGCTGATGTGGATACTCTTTGCAAAGCTTTTAGACTGGTTGCCTAAAGTGAAAACGCCAACAATAAATACAATCAATCCCAGGGCTAAAAACAGCCCTACCGTTATTGCACGTTTGTTATCTGATGAATCCATATATTTTATGTAAATCTATTGTATAAAATTGTAATCAAAAAATGGTTTTACCCTTTCGTCCTTAGTATCAAAAACTTCCTCAAAACTTCCCTGGCGCTGAAACTGGCCATCCAGCAGCATCGCTATCCTGTCGCCGGTTTGTTTGGCACAGGTAAGATCATGCGTAATAATGATAGATGAGGTATGATAACGCTCCTGAACTTCATTTATCAGCTCATTAATTTCAATACAGGTAATAGGGTCAAGCCCGGCTGTAGGTTCGTCATACAGCATAATTTCCGGATTCAGTATCAGCGTACGGGCAATTCCAATACGTTTGCGCTGCCCGCCCGAAAGTTCAGACGGCATCTGGTTAATGGTTTTGCTCAGGCCTACTGCTTCTAATACGGTCTCAACAGCCTTATCTACTTCTTTTTGTGTTAAGTTTCTGCGATTACGTACCAGCGGAAACTCCAGGTTCTTACGCACGGTCATACTGTCATATAACGCACTGTTTTGGAACGAAAAGCCAATGCGTATGCGCAGTTCCTGCAATTGTTTGTCTGTTATTGCATTAATATCCTGTCCAAGTACTTTTATTTGACCATTATCAGCCTTTAACAGGCCCGATATAACTTTTATCAGCACTGATTTACCCGTACCTGACCGGCCCAGCACCACCAAGTTTTCGCCCTGGTAAAGCTCCAGGTCAATACCGCGCAAAACTTCATTCTCCTCAAAAGATTTTTGCAATCCTTTAATAGTAATTACCGCGTTATTATAGTCTATTGGTGCTTTTGCTTTATGCATAATTTTTATTAGCGAAACCAGCTGCTTATTTGTACAATAACAATCTCTTCTATAAATATTAAAAACATGGCAGTTACCACGGCACCATTGGCAGCTTTACCAACCCCTTCGGTACCCTTTGTTGAATTATAACCCTGGTAACACCCCACAATACCTATTGTAAAACCAAATACAATTGATTTTATGAGCGATGCTGTAAAATCAACAAATGTAAGCGGGTCAAAAACCTGCTGCATATAGGTGCTGTAGCTGGTTCCTTCGTTAGTTGCTACGTTTACATAACCACCCAATATGGCTATAAGCGCGGTATAAGTAGCCAAAATTGGAATTGTTAATGTGGTAGCCAAAACACGGGTACACACTAAAAATTTAAACGGTTTGGTGCCCGATACTTCCATGGCATCAATTTGCTCGGTAACGCGCATTGAGCCCAACTCGGCACCAATGCTTGAGCCAACCTTGCCCGCGGCTATTAATGCAGTTACCAATGGAGCAAGCGCGCGCATTATAGCTATTGATACTAATGATGGCAGCCATGATGTAGCGCCAAACTGACCCAATGACGGGCGCGATTGTTTGGTAAATATTAATCCTACTATAAAACCTGTTAATGATATTAAGGTAAATGAGCGCACACCTACTTCATAACATTGGCGTACAATTTCTTTAAATTCAAAGGGCGGCACAAAAGCTTCTTTGAAAAACCGGATGATGAATTTATTTATATCATAAAGACTTAAAAAAAAGTTTATGATCCTTTTACGGGGTTTGACCTTTTTTTTAAGTTGAAGAGCTGTGCTGTTTTCAGTATCCATTAATGATGGCAAAGGTATTACTTTACAAGATATTGCTGATATATTCTACAAAACTTATTGATATTGTTTGATATCTGCTAAATATTAAACATATATTTTGTTTGACAAAGGTATACTTGTTTGTGTTACGATAAAGTCAAATAATATTATAGCCACAATAAAACCATTGCAGCGTTTAATCCTTTCTATTGCATAAAGGATAATATATATGAACGCATATCAACAAAAATGGCTGGACCTTTTGCACAGTACCAACCTGCCCGGATGGGAAATTAAAGCTTTAGAGGATGGAATTTATATAGAAATGCCGCACGTTACCGACCTTAAACTGATAAGAGATAACCTGCCGGAAACCCTGGGTACAATGTCGTTGGATATTGATATGCCAAAATCACGCCTCAAGTTTCATTTTCACAACGGGCATGAAAACTTTGAATATATTTTGAACCCGAATGAAGAAGATTTGAACGAGGAATAGCAATTAACAATCGCCGCCAACCTCGCAACTATCGCCCTCAATAACATCAAGCTTTGGTTGTTTATTGGTTGCTGCCCACTCGCTGTATGATTTCTGTAAAGTTTGCAAAAACACCGGCACAGCCTGTGCACCCGATACGCCAAATTTATTATCCATTACAAAAAACGGAACGCCGTGTATACCTAACTGTTGGGCCTGTGCAATGTCCTGTTTTACATTGATGGCGTATTTGTTTCCGGCCAAAGTATGTTCAACTTCGGCTTTGTCCAAACCTATTGATTCACCTAATTCTGCTAAAGTATCGTAGTCGGCAATGTTTTTGCCTTCGGTAAAGTAAGCTTTAAATAAACTCTCTTCGGCCTCGTCGCCTAAACCATTTTGCTTGGCCAGGTGCGCAAAACGATGCGCGTCGAAACTATTGGCTACCACCGCTTTGTCAAAATTATAAGTTAAACCAACTTCGGCAGCCATTTGGGTTACCTGGTCGTTCAATTGTTGGGCGTGGTCAAATGTCCAGCCTTTTATATCAGCTAAGTATTGGGTGATATTTAGGTTAGGATCAGTCTTTAAATCAGGATTAAGCTGAAAGCTTTTCCATTCTATTTCCACCTCATCTTTATGCTCAAATTGTTGTAAGGCATCCTCGAACCTGCGTTTGCCAATATAGCAAAACGGGCACATCACGTCACTCCAGATCTGTATTTTCATAACACAAAGTTAGTTTATGCTTGAAAACCAGCGTAACGCTAACGTAAAATTAAGGCTGACTGCTTAAAGATTTGACAACTTTTAAAAAGTTGTCAAATCTAAATGTTGGTTATGCGAATGAATGTTATTTAAAATTATACTTCAACATCACTCCGCCATAAAAATTAATCCCTGAAGAAGGATTATAAAAAGTTGGCGGATTACTGCTGGCATCGGCATTAAAATTTATCCATGAAGAATACTTAGCGTTCAACATATTGTTTACGCCCCCAAATACATCCAGGCCAAATTGACCAATTGGGATATGATAGCCTAACTTTGAAGCCAGCAATGTGTAAGCGTGCTGGTAATAAGTATTCTTATCGTTAATTGGCGTTTTGCTGATGTAATTTAAAACTGCATTGAAATATATACCCGGTTTAGTTTCCAGATCTATGCCGGCATTAAACATATTTGGCGATACCCCGGTTACTTTTTTGCCGCTATTATCAGTTTGTATAGTAGTCATGGTGTTGCTTATATAGCTTTCTTCGATGTAATTTTTAAAACGATAATCGCTATAGGCATAAGTTATCCACGGCTTTAATAAAGTAATGGCCCGGTTAGCGTCATGTATCGCTAAATAGGACAGAGACAGTTCCAAGCCCTTTTGTTTGGTTGCACCGGCATTGCGGTAATTAGAACGGCCATTGGCCAAATAATAGGGCAGGATGGCATTGTTCAGATCCATTTGATATACAGAAGCATCAAAGTTCAGGGTTTCATTTAAAATAGTACCCCTTAACCCAAGTTCATAATTTACGCCTTTTTCTGCATTAAGGGTTTTGTTAAAGGTGCCATCGCCATTATTAACTTCTGATATAGTTGGCGGCGAAAATCCATAGCTTACGCTGGCATGTGCAGCCACATTTTTACCGAACAATTTAACTAAAGCTACACGCGGTGATATAGTGGAAGAGAAATTTACTACACCCGTATAATTGTTATGGGTAGCGCTTTGTGGTATAAGGTCGGTTACGTTGTAAGATAAGTTATTGATGCTGCTGCCTAGGGTTAGCAGGAATGAAGCCGGCAGATCAAATTCAGCCTGTGCAAACAGGATGTTAGATTTTGATGTGATCTGATTACTGCTTTGCAACGCACCGGGCTCGGGCCATGTGCCGGGTACGTCATTGGTTACATTATAAGTTCCGTTAAGCAAATTTTCTACCTGCACTTCATCGCCAATAGTAAAGCGGGTTTGCACATTACCTATTTTTGGTGAAAAAGAGAACCTTGTTCTGCCGCCATATCCCCCGGTTGATGATTTTAAAAAGCCATTATAATAAATGCTCTGTCCGTAAGGGTGGTTAAGCGTTTGGTTATCGGTGTAAATACTTGTTGTATTGGTAAATACATCGCTAAACTTATAATCCTGTGCTATACCCGCTACGGTGTAAGTATACTTATTAACTCCTATCTTATTATCAATAGTAAATTGCACCGCTTTTTTTGGTGTGTTGATGGCCCAGGTACTATCCACGCTGCCTGCAATGCCAAAATTGCCTTCGTCATGATTAGCAATTACGGTGATAGTGCGCTTAGGCCCATCATAAAACTGACCGAATACATTTATCGCGTCCTTATTACTCCATTCGTTTTGGCGGTAACCATTGTAGGTTTGATGCACATAATTGGCCGATAAATTAAAATTATTACTACCGGTTTTATAAGTAATACTTGATCGCGCCAGGCCAAATGAGCCGCCGGTAAAGCCTGCATTCAGACTATTCTCGTCAAACTGTGGCTTATCGTTTTTAAGCAGGACCACACCGCCCGTGCCCGCGCCGTATATGCTGCCGGCAGGGCCCTTAATGATCTCGATACTGCCAATCTGCTCCGGATCAACGCTTAAGGAGTGTGATGCCGAATTATCCGGCGAAGTAAGCGGGATATCGTTCCAGTACAGTTTAATGTTGCGCAAACCATAGGGGTCGCGCAGGGCGCTACCGCGCAGGGATATTTTAAAATCGCCGGGGGCTTCTTCTTCCATCTTTACACCGGGTACAGTGTTTAGAATGGGCAGCAGATCGCTTTTGTTATTGCGTTGGATATCCCTTGATGTAAGTAAAGCAACCGCACCTGCTGTTTCCAGCAACCTGCGGTTGCTTTCATAACCGGTTACGGTAACTGTATTCAGGTTAATAGAATTAGTTGTTAAACGGATATTGATAAAATGCACATCAGTACCAACTTTTAGCTGTAAGGTTTCATATCCAATATAAGAAATAGTAACAGCGGCAATTGGAGTTGCGGAGTTAAGTTCAAACACACCGTTAATATTACTTTGTGTGGCTGTTGTAGTGCCAGTAATAGTAATAGTTGCGCCTGGTATACTTGCCCCGGTTTCTTTGTCTGTTATTTTCCCGTGGATGCTTTGTTGCGCAAATACTTGTAACGCAATAATTGCCATGTAAAAAGTAAAAAATATTCTTTTCATACCTGCTAATTATTAATTACAACCTCAGAAAGTATTGCATGAAACCTTTTATGTGTTTTATCAGCTATTAATTTCAGATCGTCATCGGGTTTGCCTGCTTTAACCGCGTTGTCCAGTTCGGTGCAGTCTTTGGTTAATTCATCCAGTCCTGTTTTAATTTGTGGCGTATCACTTCCTTTTGGGAGCTTGGATAATTGCCATTTTTTAGCTGCATTAAATAAAGTGGTGCTGTTTTTTTTAATGGGGATTAAATCGCCAGAGGCAGCGGTATGGAGTAACTTTGGAACCATTTCATGGAAAGTGTCCAGCTCTTTCCAGCCGGTTTTTTGCGCGTAGACGGATGTAGTCAATAAAAATATTGCTATCAGTATATATAGATATTTCATGATATTGAAAAGTAAAATTTAGCGGACAAAGCCATAACCAGCAATATTGCCGTTAGGTCATTGTCGGAATAAAAAAAATTAGATGGAAAGGGCCTGAAATTTAAGACCCCGAAAAATTAACCTAATTGAGGAGGACGGAAGACGGTACCTGTAAAAGCTATAGCCAATGGGCCATTATAGGGCGTTAGTATAATATTAAGTAATTGTGTATGGAATTTAATTTTGGTTGATGATAAGAAAAATACTTCCTGGAAAAGATTTTTTTGGGTTTGGCGCTCATTGCTTTTTTCGCTTTCCTGTGCTGCATTAATTTTTTTCATAAAGTAACAACGCCCGTTACAATGCAGCCAGGGTTTATCGCGGTTCTCGCAAAGTTTGGTGGCAATGTAATTCTTGTTCAGCTCAAAACCCGCGTAAATAAAAAAACGCGAGTAGTTAGCTGTACCCAGCGCAACAAGTAAAACAACGGCGGTAATCCTATTCAGCATGCTGGTGCAAAGGTATATGCTGAATAGGCGAAAAGCAAGGAAGAAAAGAAACTAAGTCATTACAGACGTTAGTGTGGCATCATAAATTGTTGTTTATTTATCTGCCCTCTTCAGTGTAGAATGTAGTTTTTCGCCGTTCATTTCTGCAACCACGGTAACCGAATCGCCATAAAATTTACCGCTGTTAGGTATAACGCCTCCATCTACATTAACTTTAAAGCTAAAGTCCGTTCCGTTGGTTATTTTGCCGTCATACATGGGTAATTCGCCTTGTGGTGACAAAATTGAACCGGTTAGTTTTTCGCCGTCAACCTTAAAAATATAAGTAAGGGAGAACTCGTTGCCATCAGCCATTTTTACGTTGCCTTTCCATTTGCCGGTCAGATCAGCAATAGCTGCTAAACAAACAAAAACACTGCATAATAACAGGATAGTTGTTGAGATTTTTCTTTTCATGAATTAATAAGTTTATTTATCTGCCCTGATAAGCTTAATATGCAGTTTCCGGCCATTAAAATCGGAGTTTACCACTGTAGAGTCGCCATAATATTTACCAATGTTAACTATTGTTGTTCCGTTAACATCAATTTTAAATGTAAAATCAGCACCGTTTACTTTGCCTTCGGTCATGGGTATTTCACCATTTGCAGATATTACAGAACCGGTTAACTTTTCACCGTCAACTTTAAAAACATAGGTAAGGGGGAGTTCATTACCATCGCCCATTTTTATTACGCCTTTCCAGTTTCCTGTCAGATCAGCAATAGCTGCCAAACAAACAAAAACACTACATAATAACAGGATAGTTGTTGAGATTTTTCTTTTCATAATTGTGATGATTTATTTAAATAAAAATAGAGTTTTTATTTAAATAAATCATCACATCACCTTTAAGGTGTTTTATAAAAATAAACAGGCGAATATACACCTTCACTGGTGGTATAGTAGCCTTTACCATCGGCAGTAAAACCTATGGCCTCGCCCTGTTTCTCTGCCTGATAATTGAGTTCATCTGCTGATCTTTGCATAGTTTGCCAGATGTGTTCATTACCATTACGTTTCCAATAATAAACCTTTTCATAGCTCTTTAGTAATATCTGCCGGCCATCTTTTGATATATCACCGGCTGTTATCCATTTAAAGGGCTTAATACCTTTAAAAAACAATTTGCAGCGAGGGGTTAAAACCAGCGTATCATTAGGTTTGTAAGAAAGGGGAGTGGTATAAACACTTACAGTATCATGCCGTTTAGAAACAATATAGATCAGTTTTTCCAGTGGATCTATCATTAGGGTTTCTGCATCTTTTGCCCCATCAGGATATTTTAAATGCAGCGGTACCGCGTTTGCTTTAGATATTTCACCTTTTAACCACGCCGTTTGCTCTTCCATTCGGTAAATGGTAATATATTTTCTGAACGAGTAATTATCGCCAATATCACCAATATATACACAGCTTTTTTTGCTGACAGGGCCCGGGCCTACCGCTATGTCTTCACAGTCGGCAACGCCTTGTTTCTCAGTCGGGTCGCCTTTATAATAAATAGTACTAAGCAGTTTGCCTTCGGGCGATATGGCGAAAAAACGGCTGGTATCGCCACTATCATTATGTACGTAATAAACGTTAGTATTTATACCCGAAGCGGATATGCCCGAAATTTCATTCATTTGCTTATCCTGCAAATAACCCGGTATAATAATTTCATGATTAATGTATTTATGCCGGGCGTAGGCACCAAAAAACAGGATGATGATTATTGGTAGAATTATATTTAATTTTTTAGTCCTGCTCATTTGGGTATTGAGTTTTTGCAAATTTACTCAATTGTATTTAAACGAAATAAATACAGGATATTATACCAGGGAAATCGCTTTTAAAATTTCATTGTCATTTTTTGGCTAAAGCCCCCTTTTAATAATTGTTTCTTCCGCCCCATAAATGGGACGGCAATGAATTTAGCCACTGTTTTTGACCTGGTTTTTTCATTTATTGCCGTTGGGCTTCAGCCAACGGCTAGATTGCAATGATTGAAATGGCTTTAGCCACAAATTTATAGGTTTGCATTTTAAACGCGATTTCCCTGGATATTATACAGATAAGGTTTGGATCAGATTTTAATTTGAAGACTTATCACGAAGCTTCTTGATTTTTTCCAATTCGATAATATGGTTCTTGTTTTAATAATGACATGACAACCAATTTTAATACAAGATAAGAATACTGATTCAAATTATAGGATATAACAAAAAAAAGGCCCTTTTTGAGCCCTTTTTAAATGTCAGTTATGCTACCATTTCCGCATCAGGTTTTGAAATATCGGTAAGGGCAACTTTGCCTCTTTCTTTTCTTAATATCCGGTTAAACAGGGATATTTCCTTATCAAACAAAAAACGGAAAAACAGCTTGGTCCATGATTTATGATAAAATAAGGTATCATAATATTCGGGCGCGGTTTTCTTTATCTGCGGTAGCTTGTTCCATGGGATAGACGGAAAGTCATGATGCTCGTTATGATAGCCAACGTTAAAGGCAACAACATTTAAGCCACCATAATAGCTGTAAGTTTCCTGTTCTACACTATGGGTTAAGTAATGCTCTTGTACCCAGCGTGCGCCTAAAGGGTGCAAGCCAACAGAAAAAGAAAAACTCAGTAATAAAAACGCTAATGAGTGCCAGCCTAAAAAATAATATACAGCAACAGTAAAAACTATTTGTACAGCTAAGTTTAATACTATCCATATATCAAAAGTTTGTATCTCTCTTAACCTTGATAAACGGAAGATCTGAAATACCGGGTAAAACAATAACCACAAAGCTTTGCCCAAAAACGAATTGTTGATGAGCTTTGCTTCCCATTTATTCGGCAAATCGGCATCCAGTTCATGTATGCCCTGGAAAGAGTGATGCTTAATGTGATAGCGCTCGAACGATATAGAACTTGGAAAAATTTGCGGCATATTAGCTAACATACCTGCCCAGCGGTTGGCTGAGCGATTTTTAAAAAGTAACTGGTGAGCACATTCATGTATCATCACAAACAGTGCATGATCTGCAAAGGCCCCTAATAAATAAGCTGCACCAAATACAAGCCACCAGGATTGGTCGCGCAAAAACCAGGCTAACACTAATTGAAATGCAACCAGGCCAATTATCGCGAATATGGTATTTGGATTTTTGCCTATCAGATGCCTTAAATTAGGAAACTGCTTTAAAATTTGCTTTGTACGTACACGGTGAGGTTCTGCAACCTGCGAATAAACAAAATCAGTCTTTTTTGTCATAAAATTTTATAAGAATCTTTAATTTTAAGTTATTATGAGGGCTATATATTATAAACTCAATTCCCCAATAATAATTATAAAAATTTAAATATTAGTTATAAAGATTTTATTGCTGCTTATAAACTAATACCTTAAATGAGTTAGGTACAGCTTTTCGGGTACCCGGCTCAAAGGAAGTTACGCTTAAATAAATTTTATGAGTCCTGGTATCTAATGCCAATGTTTTAGCGCGGTTTTGGGTAGCCAAAGTTTGTACAACACTGTATTTATCAGCCGATTCCTGTTTAATAATTGTGGTGGTTCCGTCGCCGTTCGAGCAGAATATCAGTTTGGTTTCAGGGTCATAAGCAACTGCATCAACACCGGCACCAATAGGTAGGGTTGCAACAACTTTACCGGTTATAATATCTACCACAACCATGCTGTTATTTTCGCGCGATACGGAAAATGCGCGTTTGTCTTTTTCATCTAAAGCTATGCCGGTAGGCGCACCTTTTGGCGCAAGCGGAAAATTCTTTACCACTTTTAAAGTTTTGGTATCAATAACATTAAGGCTGTTTTTATCTTCCAGGTTATTGTATATTTTTCCTTTACCGTCGGTTACCGCAAACTCTGGCGCACCACCTAAAGCTATGGTGCCAACTTGTTTAAGTGTATTAGGGTTAACTACACATGAATTATTACTCTCACCATTAAAAGTATAAACACGATCTGAAAACGGATCGTATATAATAGCGTCGGCATCTTTTGAATCCAACGGGATAGTTGCAGCTATTTTTAAAGTCTTCAAATCAAAAGCCACCACCGCATTTGCCTTGCCATCACTTATAAAACCAAGGTTTGCTTTATTATCAATAGCTATGCCGTGAATACCTTTTAGGTTTTCTATCAGGCCAATTTGCTTGTCAGTAGCCAGATCAACAACGTTAACCATTGTACCATGCGACACATATAAACGATTGTTTACCTTGTCTATCGAAAGGTAATCATAACCACCATCCCCGGTTAAAGCAATGGTTTTATCCAACACATAAGTTTGCGCATAAGTTAGGCCTACAAAAAGCAATGCCGCGCCTGTTAAAAAGATCTTTTTCATTATATATATTTTTGATTTAAATATCAATTGTAATTCTGTATTAAGTTTGTACTTATGCGGTTTCCGGATTTTCTGTATGCGGATTTACACCACCCTTGCGATACAAAATACGCAGCATACTTGGCAACACTATTAATAACAGGGGTAACGCCACTAAAAACCCGCCGATAACCGCTATAGCCAATGGTTGGTGCAGCTGCGCCCCGGCGCCGATACCCAGGGCCAACGGCATTAATGCAATTATTGCACCCAGTGCTGTCATTAACTTAGGGCGAAGGCGGGTAGAAATAGAATAGATAATTGCCTCATCCACGCTTTTTTCAAGCGCGCTTTCTTTAAATTGTAAAAAGGTAAATATGGCATTTTCGCCAATTATACCCACTATCATGATAAGGCCCGTATAACTGCCCACATTTAATGGCGTATTGGTAATAAATAAAGCTAAAAAGCTGCCGGCAATACCCAATACCGCAATAATCAATATTAAAAAAGCTATTCTAAATTGCTTGAATAAGAAGAGTATTACACCAAACACCAATAAGCTTGATGTAATTAATATGATAAGCAATTCTTTAAATGATTGTTGCTGCTCGGCATAGGCTCCTCCATATTCAACGTGATAACCTGATGGTAAAACAACTTTCGCTGCTATGTTTTTTTGAATGGCGGGTATAACCGTACCCAGGTCGCTATTATCAAGCCGTGCAGTAATTACACCCATAGATTGAAGATCCTGCCGGTTAATCTCAGCATCGCCGGTTTGTATAGCTACTGTGGCCAGCTGATTGATAGGGATTAATTTACCATTGCCGGAAAATATATTAAGTTTTTTTATTGCTGATATATTAAGGTAACGGTTGCCCGGGTAAACCATGCGGATTGGCGACAGTTGTTGCGTTTCGTACAAATTACCTACCACATTGCCATCCAAAGCGGTTTGTGCTTGAAATTGCAAGCTGGTAGGGGTAATGCGGTATTGAGCCAACTTTGCATAATCAGGTAAAATACTAACTGACGGGCCGGCTATAACAATGCCATCAAATACGTCGGCGGTACCCTTGACTGCGGATACTTCGGCAGCAATTTTTTTAGAAAGATCTTGCAGTATATGCTGGTCATCACCAAAAACTTTTATTTCAATAGGTTGTGTAGAGCTCATTAAGTCGCCAAGCATGTCTGTTATTACCTGGCCAAAATCAACTCTTAATGCCGGTTGTGTTTTTTCTATCTCGGTTCTTATATCACTTGTTACCTCTTCCGTGGTTTTTTCGTGATTTTTTTTAAGTTGAATCAAATAATCGCCTGTATTAGGCTCAGTAATAAAAAAACCCATTTGTGTACCTGTTCTGCGTGAATAGGCAGCTACGTCCGGATGTTTGGTAATTATCTTTTCTACCTCCCTCAGCATCCTGTCGGTTTCTTCAAGCGAGGTGCCGGGCGGCGAACTGTAATCTAAAACAATACTGCCTTCATCCATATTAGGTAAAAAGCCGGTTTGCAGCCTTCCGGGAATAAATATAATTACCGCTACAAGTGCCAGTACGATAATAATGCTCATTACAGGGCGCAGAATAAAAAATGATACCCAGCGCTGTCTTTTTACTTCATGTGTTTCTTCTTTCGCATTTGCACCATGGCTGTGCTGGTTTTTTGTAAGCAATAAATATATTACGGGTAAACCTATCCAGGTTACAAAAAACGAGCAAACCAATGTAATGATCATGGTATTGGTCATTACTTTAAAATAGGCACCTGCAACGCCCGTCATTAGCAAAAACGGAACAAATATTACAATGGTACTTATAGATGAGCCCAACATTGCCGGAAACAAATAGTCGATTGCTTTTTTTAATAATTTGCGGGTAGGTTCGTCCGGGTGCTCTTCATGCGTGCGATGTATTTGTTCAACAACCACAATAGCATCATCAATTATAAGGCCTATGGCTGCTGCAATGGCACCCAGAGTCATGATGTTAAAGGTGTACCCAATAATATATAATACAATTAAGGTAAGGCATAAAGTAACCGGTATGGCTATTAAAATGGTTGCACTGGCTTTTAATGACCGTAAAAAAATTATGGCAACTATAATGGCTAATAATAAGCCTATCCAAACACTATCGGTAACACTTTTAACCGAATCGTTTACAAAATCGGCTTGTATGTAATAGGGCTTTATGGTTACATCTTTAGGCAATATCTTTTGTAAAGCGGCAACCTTTGTAGCCATATCTGTAGATAGGGAAATTAAATTGGAGTTGGGTTGTTTAATTACCGCAACTAATACCCCATCATGCCCATTTGCATTGATCTTGGTATATTCTATGCCTTCGCTTATTTGTACAGATGCAATGTCTTTAATTTGTATAACCCTTTTGCTGTCATTGCTTATCACCATGTTTTCCAACTGGTTTTTGGCGCTTACGGTCGCATCGGTTACCGTTAAGTACAGCATTTTATAATCAGAAAGATAACCTTCTGATTTAATGAAATTAGTTTGGCTTAATGCAGTGCTTATTATATCAGGTGTTAATGACAGTGCAGTCATTTTTTCACGGTTAAGCACCAGCCAGTACTCTTTGGTTTTACCGCCAATTATCCTGATTTCTGACACCCCGCTTACCTGCGATAAAAAAGGTTTTACCGTAAACGTAGCCAACTGTTTTAACTCTATAGCCGAACGGTTATGACTCTCTAATGTATAACCGCTTACCGGCAAAATAGAGGGGTTCATTTTCTCTACCGATATACTAACTTCGGGCGGTAGGGTGTTTTGTATTTTACTTATCTGGGCTTCAATTTGCTGTTTGCTTAGATCTATATTGGCATTCCAATCCATATAGGCAGATATTTCTGCGCTGCCCCGACTGGTGGTACTGCGCACCACCTGTAAATCGGGTATTTGTTTTATGGCGTTTTCTAAAGGCTTGGTTATAGTGATCATCATTTTGTTAACAGGTTGTAAGCCTGCATCGGCAATGATCTTTATTTTAGGAAACGTTATTTCTGGAAAAAGCGATGTTTGCAACTTGGTATAAGCAAATATGCCCCCCATTAAAATAAGGGCTAAAACAAGCATTAGTGGTTTTCTGTAAAAAACAAAAAGGTTTTCTACCTTGCTTACCCTTGTATCTGTTGTTTTAGGTGTCATTTTATAATTTTAACTTTAGCTGTATCTGCCAAACCGTAGTTGCCGGTAATAATAATTTTATCCTGAACAGAGAATTTAGGGGATAATATTTCCACATAATCGCCGCTTTCTATGCCTTTTTTTACCGGTGTTTTAACAGCCGTTGTAGGGTTTATTAATTTCATTACCCAAAAATCTGTTTGTGTTTCATTAGCTAATACTGCTGTTTTTGGTAATGATTGCGTGTTTTGTTTTAGTGAGCGTACTATCCGGGCTTTAGCCACCAAGTTTTCTGGGATGGTGTTATCGGCATTTGTTTTTATAACAACACCTTGCGTTTGGGCTGCCGTATCAACCGTTGGCATAAATGAAGATATCCTGCCATTTATCTTTCTTCCATCGGGTAAGGTAAGCTGTACATCCTGGTTGCTTTTTACGGTAGATCGCAGTTCATAAGGCAACTGCATTACAAAAACAAAGCTTGCCCGGTCGCTTATTACAGCTAACTGTTCGCCATCCTGCACGTAATCACCATTTTGATGGTTTAACTGGGTTACATAGCCATGTTCGGACGCTTTAATTTTATTGACCCCTGTAAATTTAAAAGTGGTATCTAAAATATTAATCGTATTGCCAATGCTTTGAGCTTCCTTGGTTTTAATAGTGAATAATACCTCGCCTTTATTTACATAATGCCCTATTTGTATACGTACATTTTGTATATAGCCATTGGCATTAGCCTTAACAATATTTCTTTGAAGGAAAGACGACGTAGCATTCAGATTGGTATAATCAACCATTGTACTGTCATTAACAGTAGTTACGGTAACAGGGGTTATGGCCTCAACTTTTGCATCTGCTCCGGCAGCTGCGGGATCACTGCCCTTACAGGCTGCCAGCAATATTAACAGGCTTAATACCCAGTATAGAGGTTTAATGCGGGGATAGGTTTCACTCAATATTTTCATGATTATTTGTTCCAGTAATTTAACTGATTGATGAGTTGCAGCCTGCTTATAGTAGTTTGGGTAAGCAGGTTTTTTGCAGTAAGGTAATTATTTACAGCCAGTATCAGATCGGCAATTTTAAGATCGCCGGTTTGTAAAAGTTGGGTATCTACTTTTATTAAGCTTTCTGTATACTTTATCTGTTCATTTACCTGGTTTAGTATTTTGTCGCTCTCGCTTATTTGCTGATTTAGCTGTGCTATTTGCTGCCGGTATTGTACATCAAAAAACGATTTATAACTCAATCTTGAGTCTTCTTCTATTGCAAGCCGTTGATGCAGTAATTTGCGCTGCCCCCCATCATATATGGGTACAATAATGTTAAAACCCACACTTGTACCAAAGTTTTTATATTCCTGCCCGGTAAAATCCGAATTAAAGCCGGCGTCACCAAACACATTTACTCTGGGCTTGTAGCTAAAATCAATTAACCGGTGACTGTTGATCAATCTTAAGCTATCCAGCTTAAATTTTTGATAGAATATACTGCTTGAGATTTGCGGAGTTTGTGTTTTTTGAATGATTGGTTCGCTCAATTGCGCCATAGAAGTATCGGCAATCCCCGCCAAATAATTAAGGGTAGCATAATCATTTTTAAATTGCAGCGTTGCTTGTAATAATTGTAATTGTTGTTGCTTTAAAGTCACCACAAATGCCAGGTAATCACTTTGCCTGTATACATTTGCGCGTGTTAAGTTTTTAAGTATTGCCTCTTCCTGGTTAAGCAATTCAATGGTTTCGCTATTAAATTTTAATTGTTGTGCGCTTCCATACGCGGTAATATATTGCGCGATTATTGATTTCCTCAGGTCCTGCTCAGAAATACGTGACAACGCTATAAGCGAATCTCTTTGTAATTGAATAGCCGCATATTGGGTATTTAAATTACCACGGCCGATTATTGTTTTGCTTACCCCTAATAAAGCATTAAAGGTTTGTACATTGGTAATGGCACCCGAATATCCAGACCCGTTTATAACCGGTGCAAACAAGCCCGCGCTTGATGCATTTACCTGGAAGTTATTGCTGGCTCTTAATCTTAAACTATCCAATTTGCTTAAACCTACCTGGTTGTGTATATCTCTTAACAGCGGGCTGTTTTTTTGTGCGATATTCAAATAATGGTCCAAAGAATAAGTTTGTGCCAATGAAACCGAATAGGAACTAATAAAAATAATAATGCCAAAAAACCACTTCATTCGTAAAAACATATAGATATTTATTCGGCAATAATAAGTTATAATTCTGTATTAAAGTTGTATAGAAACAACAAGTTTTATACAGATTTGTTATTGACCTTTATAGAAATGATTTAAATAACAATATTATTATGTGGTGGATATATGCTTTGCTATCAGCACTCTTCGCGGCCCTTACGGCTATTTTTGCAAAAATCGGTATCAAAGATGTTGATACCGACCTGGCTACGGCCATACGTACAGTGGTTATTATTATACTGGCATGGACAATTGTATTTGTTAAAGGAAGTAATAGTACCATTGGCAGTTTGACCAAACAAAACTGGATGTTCCTTATACTTTCCGGATGTGCCACGGGCCTGTCATGGATATGTTACTTTAAAGCGCTGCAGTTGGGTAAAGTTTCGCAAGTAGCGCCGGTTGATAAATTGAGCGTAGCCCTGGCTATTGTTTTAGCAGCAGTATTTTTGGGCGAAACGCTTACTTTAAAAACTACCATTGCGGCGCTGCTTATAATAGGCGGAACATTTGTATTGATTTTTTAAAAGCAACCTTGCAGCGCTGTTTATAAGTAGGCGAGCATTTGTATTGATTTTATTACCAAGCTAAAAAATCAAATTTAATTCAACATTGACACGTATTTTTGTCGGATTATGCTTGAATTATTTATGAAAAGAATTTGTATCGTCATTTTTTTAATTGTTTCTTTTGTTACCGTTAAAGCACAAAATAATGGCAAAGTTACCGGTAAAATTATTGACGCTTCAACTAAGCAGCCTGTTGAGTATGCTACTATCAGTATTTTTAAAGCCGGGGTAGCTAGTCCCTTTAATGGCTCAGTATCTGATGCTAAGGGTAATTTTTCAATCAATAACATTGCTAATGGTGAGTATACCATAAGGGTAGATTTTATGGGTTATAAGGCTAATACTATAGATCATGTTATTATTAGTAATGCCACTGCTGTTGTATCTTTAAATACATTATTGCTTGCCCCGGTACAAAACCAGTTGCAAACCGTAAATATTGTAGGCAAGACCCCCACTGTTGAAAATAAAATAGACAAACTGGTTTATAATGCCGCCAACGATCTTACATCGCAAGGCGGAGCAGCCTTGGACATATTGAAGAAAGTGCCGCAGGTAACAGTTGATATAGATGGTAATGTGGAGTTGCAGGGAAATGCCAACATCAGGTTTTTAATTAATGGTAAGCCATCAAGCATTTTTGGCGCCAGCCTTGCCGATGCTTTACAATCAATACCCGCCAGCCAGATAAAAAGTATAGAAGTAATAACAAGCCCCGGTGCAAAATATGACGCAAATGGTACCGGCGGTATTATTAATATAATTTTACAAGAGAGTAAGGTGCAAGGTTTTAATGGTAACATCAATCTATCGGCCGGTACACGATTAAATAATGGATCAATAAACTTAAATGCCCGTAAAGGAAACTTTGGCATAAATGCTTTTTTTGGCGGCAACGAGCAATTAAACACTACTACAGTTAATACCAATGACCGTTTTACCACTGATAATAAAACAAGTACATTAACTCATTTTTACCAGAATGGCAGCACCGCATTTGTAAGAAGCGGATACAAATCGGGCTTAAGTTTAAATTGGAGTATTAGTAAATATGATGAATTAACAGGTGCCGTTGGTTTTAATCATTTTGGTAATCATAATAATGGCTTAACTAACCAGGACCAAACAACAAGGGGCCTTACTACCAATAACCTGCTTTCTGATCTTATTTCTTTGCGTAATTCAAACAGTAAATTCAATGCAAATTCAATTGATTATAGCCTTGATTACAAGAAGACCTTTAAAACAGAGGGCCAGGAATTAGATATTTTATACACAACCAGCCAAAGCAAAAACACAGCTTATTCTTTTCAACAGCAGGATTATTCAACAGGCGGATACCCTTCAAGCGGTGCCATGAGTAATAATCCGGGCAAGGATAGAGAAACAAATATTTCTATTGATTATACACATCCTTTTAGTAAAACCTTTACGTTAGAGACCGGCGCTAAAGGTGTTTTTGAAACTATAAATAATAATGTTGCTACCGATACACTTTCGGCAGGCGGGTTTATACCAAATGCCAATCAAACTTATGGGTTTAATTATAAGCGTAGCGTATATGCCTATTATTTATCAGCACAGTTTTCACTGTTTAATAATTTTATAAATGCAAAAGCCGGCTTAAGGGATGAGTATACTAAAACTACCTCTGATTTTCCGGGGGCACACATCCCGGGCTATAATACGTTAGCACCCTCTGCTGTTATATCGCATAAAATAGACCCGACGCAATCTATTAAGTTAAGTTATAGCTATCGTATTGAGCGCCCTGATTATGGCGATCTTAATCCGTTTTATAACATTAGCGATCCGCATAACATAACTACCGGTAATCCCAACTTAAGGCCCGAAATAGGGCATAATTATGAGTTAGGCTATAATAAATCATACAATAGCGGTGCAAATTTTTACGTCGCTGTTTTTTACCGTTATAATACCGATGATATACAATCATATACCACACAATATGATACTTTAAATGTAGGGGGGACTAAATATTTAAATGTATTTTTAAATCAGCGTTATAATATCGGAACCGAAACTACAGAAGGCCTTAGCCTGTTTGGCTCGGTACCTGTAACAGATAAACTTAATTTGCGTTTAAACTCCATGTTTGCCAACAGGATAACCAGTAACCCAGGCAGCCCGAATGTTAGCGGATTTACATATAGGCTCAACTTAAATACAACTTACCAGTTTGGCCATGACCTTATTGCCGAGGCGTTTGGTAATTATAATTCTTCGCAAAGAACTATACAAGGCACACGTCCTGCATTTTTCTCGTATAACCTGGCTTTTCGTAAGCAGTTTCTTAATAAAAAGGCCAGCATAGGTTTTACCACTACAGATCCATTTAACAAATACGTAAACCAACTGGCAACCACATCAGGGGCAAACTTCAGTCAATCAAGTTTGCGCCAGGTGCCTTTTCGTACATTCGGGATAAGTTTAAGCTACAAATTTGGCAAGCTTGAATTTAAAAATGATAAAGAAAAGGAAAAAGATGATAATGGCAATTTACAGGCGCCACCCGAAAATTAAAACGTTTATTTGAACTTGTTCAACTTTAATACAAAAATTGAACAAGTTTACTACAGAATATAATTATAACTTGAGTAAAAATCAAGATTATGAAAAAGATATTAATTATGGGCATTGCCCTGATTGCAACCGGTAGTGTTGTAGCGCAGGATTTAAAAAGTAAGGATGTTCCTCAGGTAGTTAAAACTGCATTGATGAGTAAATATCCCGAGGCAGCTAAAGTAAGCTGGGAAAAAGAAAAAGGTAATTACGAGGCTAACTGGGGCGGTAAATCGGGCGAGGATAACTCTGTAGTATTTACCCCGGCTGGTGCATTTGTTGAAATTGTTAAAGCTATACCGATTAGTGAATTACCTAAAAATATTGCACCTTATATTGCTGCAAAGTACAAAGGCGCAAAAATAAAAGAAGCCGGTAAGGTAACTGATGCTGCGGGAAAGACAATGTTTGAAGCCGAAATAAAAGGCGGCGATTTGATATTTGATGAGAAAGGTAACTTTATAAAAAAGGACTAATCTTGAATGCAATTAGATAAGCGAAAAAAACATATTATACAGTATGTACTGGGATTTATAACCCTGGGATTTATTTTACTTACTGTGTTTGTATGTTTTTTTCCTTTATCTTTTATAGACAGGGAATTTTCTGCCGAGGTGCAAGAACACCAATATCCATTCCTGGATACATCCATGAAAGCCATAAGCCTGTTTGGATACATGCCATATGCCCCAATTATGGTATTAAGTACAGCATTAATATTTTTAATATTTAAGTACAGAAAAGAAGCGTTATTCCTGGCGCTTACCTTATTATCCGGATTAATAAGCTCAGTTATTAAATTATTGATAAACCGCCCCAGGCCCTCAGAGCCATTAGTGAGAATTATAATTAAAACCCAACAACAAAGCTTCCCAAGTGGGCATGTACTTTTTTATGTAATGTTTTTTGGCTTTTTAACCTTATTGATGTATAAACTTAAAACCATCTCTAAATATTTCAGGATACCGGTTTCCATAATAAGTTTGTTATTGATATTTTCCATACCATTTTCGCGCATTTATTTGGGTGCCCATTGGTTCACTGATGTAACTGCCGGGTTTTTGTTGGGTTTGATATGTTTATATATCCTAAGCTTTTTATATTTAAAGCAGCCATCGTCTTAAAAAAGTTAAGTATTACCTTATTTAAAACTGTATTTGGTTTAAATTTGCAGCTTGATGCCATCTGATAAAATAACTGCTCCCCGTACTCCCAAACAGCTTCGTATTGCCAATGCTGTATTTTTCTTCCTCTCAGGTTTTGGTTATGCCTCATGGGCGTCTCGCATACCCACCATACAGCATCAGCTGCATTTAAATGAAGCGCAATTAGGCGGCATATTATTTGCCATGCCTATTGGGTTAATGCTTACCTTACCCGTAACAGGCCACTTATTAAGTAAACATAGCAGCAGGCGCATTATGTTTTTTGGCTGTTTGTTTTTTAGTGTTGTGCTGGGGCTTATTGGGTTTAGTGTAACTATATGGCAGTTGGTATTGGCCCTGTTTTGCTTTGGGGTATCACGCAATCTGTTTAACATATCGACCAATGCGCAGGCGGTAGGGGTGCAGGCTTTGTACAATAAATCTATCATGGCAACTTTTCATGGTATATGGAGTATGGCAGGCTTTGGAGGTGCTGCCGTGGGGTACTTTATGGTATATTATAATATTGGCACAGCCTATCATTTATTAGGTGTAAGTGTACTGCTTGTTGTATTTACACTTTGGTTTATTAAAGGTACTATTTATGCCGCACCTGTGCCTCAGCCAAAGAAAAAGTTGTTTACCCTTCCAGAAAAATCATTAATAACATTTTCGCTTATCTGTTTTGCTTCAATGGCTTGCGAAAACACGATGTATGACTGGAGCGGCATTTATTTTGAAAAAGTGATACATGTAACTAAAGCCGGTGCAACCGCGGGGTTTGTGGTTTATATGATTGCCATGACGCTTGGGCGTTTTGTGGGCGATTTTGCAGTAAACCGGTTTGGTATTAAAAACCTGCTAAGATTTAGCGGCATATTTATTTTTAGCGGCTTGCTGTTATCTGTATTGTTTCCATTACCGCTTACTGCCGGGTTTGGCTTTATATTGGTTGGCTTGGGTGTATCATGCATAGTGCCTATGGTGTTTCAAATGGCGGGTAAATCAACCACAATGAGCAGCGGCACAGCATTGGCTTCTATATCTTCCATTGGTTATTTGGGTTTCTTAATAGTGCCACCGTTTATAGGCTTTATTGCCCAGGCAGCCGGTTTGCGCTGGTCGTTTGGATTGATCTCTTTATTAGGCGCATTAGTGGTTGTTCTGGTTTATAATATAAAAGACGATAAAGCATAACTGCAAACTATTTAGATTTGTAAGCGTTAGGTTTAAACAGAAAACTAACTATGAAAGTCGCCGAAAAACATTATAAATTCATTAATAGTAAGACCGGCAACGTAATTTATCACTATACTATAAAAGGCGATCATAGCGAAGATGATGTTAAAACAGAATTAGAAAAAGTAAAGGCCGAAGTTGCAACCGAAAACAAGATGTTTTTAGATACTATTTATTGGGAAGAGGATAAAGGGTAAAGTCTTATCTTGTCTTCTCCAAAGCAGAAGGGTCTGTTATCATATCTATTTTTAATGCTATTTATAGAAATATTATTTCCCATTTTTGGGAAACTTAGTATTATGTAATTGTAAACTATCCCTATCAAATGATTTGGATACGTTTTGTGGGCACGCATGCAGAATATGATAAAATTGACGCGAACAAAATTTAAAATATGAAAATTAGACCGATAAAAACAGATAGTGATTACCAGGAAGCCTTAAATAGGTTGGAAATTATATTTGATGCACAACCTGGAAGCGACCAGGGAGATGAGCTTGAAATATTAGGCGTTTTGATTGATAATTATGAGAACACTCTTGATACAATTGATTTTCCAGATCCCATTGAAGCTATCAAATTTAGAATGGAGCAACTAAATTATAATCAAAAGGACTTAGCTAAAGTTATTGGGCTTAAGAGTAGGGTTAGTGAAATATTAAACAAAAAGAGAAAATTGACAATTGATATGATTCGTAAACTTCATGAAAGGTTAAGTATTCCGACTGATATCCTTATTCAAGAATATTAACAATTATTAAAACCGCTTCCCTAAAATTACTTTAAATATAGATTTGTCTGTACTGTTTGTAAGTCCCCAACCATATCCGGCATTAAATTCCCAGTTTGGGCTAAAATTCAAATCTGTAGCTAAAAATATTTGATGCTGTTGATTTGTTGAACTGTAATAATGGAAGAATGGTCCTGTACTGCCATAATATTCTGGCCCTAACGCTACAACTTTACTAATATCATAGCTCACTTTTATATTTGGTGAAAAAATAAAGCCTTGATTTGATTCTGGTCCGACAAAACTTTTGTCCACAGTTGGATTTAGAGAAACGTATAATCCTCCCCATTTTTTATCAATAATTGGTCTTATCTCTAAAGAGGTTGTATTGGCGTCATAAGCAGCTTTTTGAAAACCAAACTCAAATGATACACTTACACCAACCGGCCAATGCCATGCCTCGGGCGCTGCTACGCGTGGGCGTATATGCGAACCCACATAGGCGCTGCGTCCGTCGCTTCCTAAAGTATTAAAAAAGTAAAACCCGGTTTCAAACCAAGGCGTCCAGCCATGCGTTATCTCAATAGTTTCGTGGAAAACATGGTTGGTTGGTAAAACGCCGTCTTCAATGGTTTTACTGCCATTTACAGTATAATTGCTATGCAGTTCAAGCATGGTGCGCCCCGTCTCAACGGTTTCAGATCCATACACCTGTATTTCGTAATTGTTTTGTGCTTTAACAGCTGTAAATGCAAATAGTAAAGTAATAAAAAGTAAGTTTTTAAACATTGTTGCAACTTTTAAGTTATATAAAATTACAGTTAAATTCTGTAGCTAATATGAAGAAAGGCAATTGCTACAAAATTGCTACAATATCTATCGATAAGTTTGAAATAGACATATAAATTCAAAAAATAACTATCAACTTTGATGCAGTTTAAATATTATATATGAGCGTTATAGAACCGGTTAAAAGAAATATTGATAATCCATATCAAATAAAAACATATTCGTCTTCTTTACGTCTTTGGCATTGGTTAAATGCTATTGTAATTACAGGGTCTTTGCTAACCGTGCTTATAAATTCAACCATTCTTGATGATAGGTCAAGCGCTGCATTTATGAAAGATGAGCTGCAAAAAGCAGGATCAGTAGTTACCGACAAGCAAGCTGGTTCTGTAGCACATGCCATGAGCGATAATGTATGGGGAATACATATATATTTTGGCTATGCGCTGGTAACATTGTTGGTGTTTCGCCTGGTTTTAGAGTTTTTCCAGTTAGCCGATCAAAAATTTATCAGAAAAATCAAGGGCGCGTATAAAGATTATTATATAATAAAAAAGCAAAGAGAACTGGCAAGGCATGAACTTGTGGTTAAAACCATATATGCTATTTTCTATTTATTACTTATTATAATGGCTATAACGGGGTTATTCCTGGCATTCGAAGATTTCTTTGCGCCCTATAAATCAATCAGGCATTCAGTTAAGGATATACATGGATTTTGCATGTATATTATACTTGGCTTTATTGCAATACATTTAGCCGGTGTTTACTTAGCCGAAAGAAAAGACAGCAAAGGGATAGTATCTGATATGATAAATGGCGGAGGCGAGTAGTAGAGAAATATCAACTTCGTTATTATTACAAGTTATTTAGTTACCAAATAAACTTTGTCTAATACCTTGTTTCGTGTTGCGCTATTTATAAACTCAGGCAATATCCTTTCCTGCGAGTAGTTTTGAAACGATTGCAGTACCCGGTAAGGGATATGATTATTTATCAGATAATTTAAAGAATATTGGCTCATATAAAACACCGCATTTTCTGTTGTATTAAAGTCTTTAAATTTTTCTACCGGTAAATAGTCAATGTGCTTTTTACACTCAAACTGAAACACGTTGTTTTCTGTCCGGGCAGAGTAAATATGGTATTGCTCAAACTGTTGTTGGTTAACATATGCCGCCGCCGCATTTTGCCCATTATAAGTCGCTATAACCGGGTACAGTACTGTAGCAAGGTAAAAGTTAGCAAATAGCGCCGCTGCACAGCTTAAAAAGAAGGTTTTTTTATATCCTTCTTTTACAAGGTTATTTATTAATAATACCAACAGGAAAAACACGCCGCAATCAACAATAAAAAATATATAGCTGGCCGGCTTTAAAAAGAAGTTGATAACAAATACAATAAGCGTTAGTAGCGTGATATATACCCATTGACTTACCAATCTGAATTTAAGGCCAAAATTTGATAACTGCTTATAGCAAAACGGCGCCGTAATCACAGCAAACAACGGAAAAACCGTATTGGTATAAAAAGGCAGTTGGAAGCCTGATAAAGAAAACAAGATTAACAATAACAAGCCTCCGCTTAGGGCGT
The DNA here is from genome assembly GCF_028288205.1 of Mucilaginibacter sp. Classification (GTDB taxonomy): domain Bacteria; phylum Bacteroidota; class Bacteroidia; order Sphingobacteriales; family Sphingobacteriaceae; genus Mucilaginibacter. The sequence continues at coordinate 6,030 of NZ_JAQBOD010000058.1, read as the reverse complement.
AATATTCGGGAAGTTTAATCCTTTTAAAAATATCGCAGAAGCGCTTATAAACGGCATAATAAAACAATAGGCACCATGGTGCAAAAGCCCATAACAAGGTGTGTAAATAAAAGGTGATATCACCACCTTTATTCCTGCTTATTGGTCCGCTGTTTACGAAGCGCCCAAATTGGCTATCCCACAAAAACCATTTAATGCCCGATACATTATGCCGCTCAAAAACAAGCTTTTCGGGGTGCAGGTCAAATTGTAAATATAGGGCATAAAACTCTGGCAGGGTAAATAAGACTGTCAATAAATACAGCCCTATAAACCTAATACTAAACAGACTAACAACCTTTTTTCTAAAAATAAGCTGGCCCAATAAACTGCCATATATGGCCACTATTACAAATATGCCTTTGGTCATGACGGCACAGGCGGTAAGCAGTGCAGCCAGCAACAGATCTTTAAATGTAAAGCGCTCTTCCAAACAAGCTATATGGTAAATACTGCCTATTACCAACGCCATCAGGTAAGGCTCGGCGCGTACATCAGTGTTAGACATGATGATGTATTGCGCTGTCATCAATATTAATACCGCGATGGCGGCTGTTTCCGTATCATAATATTTACGGGTAAATAAATAAGTATACCTCGCGCTAAGTAAAAAGAAAAGCAGCGCGGGCAGCCTGTATGCCCAAACACTAATGCCAAATATTTTAAAGCTTAACATCGCCATCCAGAATGGGAGGTGCGGTTTATCCAGCCAGTCGTAATTATAGGTAAACAGCTCAAAAAACTCTTTCTTATAGATAAGGTTTTTGGCTATGGATGCATACAGTGCCGGGTCGTCGGTGAAAAATTTAACATTTATACCGGCCACGTTAACAGCCAATGCCAAAACAAACAGTAATAAATAAAATAGCTTGTCTTTATTTTTCATTCATTAAATAAAGTGTAATAATAAGTTTTTTGACGGCCTGATGCTATATACAGGCACAAAAAATAAAGCAATAAACAGGATTAATTGGCAAACGGCGAATTGGAATCTGCCTTTTTGTTCAATAAAAAATTAGAGATCTGTTAGCTAAGCATCGGGAATAGTAAACCAAAAGGTTGATCCTTTGCCGCGGGTGCTTTCAACGCCAATATAACCTTGATGGCGCCTTACTATCTCTGCCGAAATATAAAGCCCAAGGCCCAGTCCTGAATACCTTTGTGATTCATCATCAACCCGGTAAAAGCGTTCAAACAGAAATTCCAGCTTATCTTTTGGTATACCAATGCCAAAGTCGGTGATAGCCGCTTTTACAGCATTATCTATTTTTGTAACTATAATAATAACCTTTTTGCCGTTAGGCGAATATTTAACAGCATTTGATATAAGATTTACAATAACTTGTTCAATGCGGTTTCTATCAGCATAAATGGAAAGATTTTTTTCACCTTCAATAATAATTTCATGATTCTCGGATTGTATTTGAAGGTCTTCGCAACATTCTTTTACCAGGTCATCCAGTATAAATTTGGTTTTTTTTAGTTCAAGCTTTCCGGTTTGTATTTTAGTAACCTCTAAAAGGTCTTTTATTAATTCAATTAGCTTGTCAACTTGTTTAATGCCTTTTTGTACAAAACCCTGCATGGGTTTCATTTCCTCCTTGTGCATAATTATGCGTTCTATCATTTGCAAGGCAGCTTTTAAACTGGTAATAGGCGTTTTTAATTCATGGCTGGCAATGCTAATGAATTCATCCTTTTTATTTAACAGATCGCGGGTAGCCTCATCAATAAGTTTTTGAACCGTAATATCTAATAAGGTACCAATAAACCGTATAGCCTTACCTTCTTCATTAAAATAGGCTCGTCCCTTAGCCTTTAACCATTTACTCCTATCATTAAAAACTATAGTGCGAAACTCTATATCAAATTCTCCGGAGTCATTATTACTTAAGGTTACTTTATTATTACTTAAGGTTACTTTAATGCTGTTTTTAACGCGTTCCCGGTCTTCTGCATGGATCAGCTCAAAAAACTCTTCTATACCAACCGAACTATTGGCTGCCAGGTTAAATATTTCTTTGCAGCGTTTGTCCCATATTAATTCTTTTATTTGAGGGTCGTAATCCCAGGTGCCTAATCCTGCCGAATCAACGGCGAATTTTAACCGTTCCTTACTTTCGCTTAATAAACGTTCTACCTCAATCAATCCTTCTTCTATTTTACGCTTAGTGGTAATGTCCTCAATGGCCAGTAAAATGAGTTTCTCGCCGTTTATATTATCAATTTCACGTGCATTTAGGCACAAAATTCGTTTACCTAAAGCCGGAAATACCTGGGTAACTTCAATATCAGTCAATACTTTTTTTGCAGGTAATACGTCTTCCAGCAATTCTCTTAGCTCGGGGATATCCCATTGCCGGTTTCCCAGCTCATATATGTAAAAGCCTTCTGTTTCTTCTTTTGTAAGTTTAAATTTTGTGTAAAAACCACCGGTGGCACGCTTTACGCGCAATTCTCTATTCAGGATAATTAACGGATCGCGAATGGTGCTTACAATGCCTTCTGCGTATAAACGCATATTATTTAACTGCTCATTCCTGTCCAACAATTCCTTATTGACGATCATGATCTCTTCGTTAGTACTTTGCAGCTCCTCTTTAGAAGTTTCCAGTTCTTCATTAAGGCTTTGTAATTCTTCGCTGCCCGAAAGCAGTTCTTCATTAGCGCTTTGTAATTCTTCGTTGGCAGTTTCCTGCTCCTCAGATACTATCCGCATATCGGCCCTGGTTTGTATAAGCTCTCTTTCCAGTTGTTCAATACGCATCTCTGATGCGTTATAGTTCATGTCTTCGGCAGTCTGGCTGGCCTCAAACATTATAGGCTGGATACCGGTAGATGATGCAGGTTGGAAAATGACCAAATAATGCTCATCGGCTACATCTGCAAGCTTCAAAACTTGCAGATTAACAAAATGCTGCAGATCATTTATCTTAAAAAACATACCGAACTTACGTGTTGGTAAATTTGTTTTTTTAGCTATGTGCAACATGTTACGCAATTCAAATCCCAACCCTTCGCGTGCCATTTTTAACAGGTTAAAGCTTGGCTTACCATTTGGCGGCGTTAACCATTGTTCTGTTGAACCACGAAATTGTACAACATCAAACTTTTCATTTATCAACACACTCGCAGGCATAAAATTGGCAAGCATGGCTTCATCAGCTATTTTAAAAATATCACTGCCTGCGTTTTCTTTTTGAACGTTTTTATCAATATCACGGAAGGTTTGTTCCCTGCCCGGCGAACTAACAGTCATAAACCGCCCTAACGGGCCTTTTCTATGATATAGTTTTTCGGTACTGTTATATGCTGAGAAAATGTCTGTATTGCTGCCAATAGTTTCTGATTTGCCCAGCATTAGGTAACCATCTTCATTTAATGCGTAATGAAAAGTAGTTAAGGCTTTTTTTTGTAAAACCGGTTCCAGGTATATTAATACATTACGGCAACTAACCAGGTCTATCTTTGAAAAAGGCGGATCTTTTAATAAATTATGGTGTGCAAATACACACATATCCCGTATGGTTTTGCTTACCTGGTAGCTGCCATCCAATTTGGTAAAAAACTGCTGCAGCCGCGAGGGTGAAATACCCACCAATTCTGTTGGGCGATAAACACCGGTACGCGCTTTGGCTATAGCTGTTTCAGAAATATCAGTAGCGAAGATTTGTATTTTTATGGCAGCGGTCTTATCGCCCAACTGCTCCTGCAAACATATAGCCATAGAATAGGCTTCCTCGCCGGTAGCGCAGCCGGCTATCCAAATTCTTAATGGCTCAGCATCTGTTTTATTTCTTAATAATCTTGGAAATATGGTATTGCATAAAACTTCAAAGCTTTGCGGGTCACGAAAAAAGTTTGTGACCGATATTAGCATATCATTATATAAAGCATCCTGTTCGTCTTTGTTTTCGCGCAGAAAGCTAAGATAATCAACAGGCTTTTCTATTTTAATGAGCGCCATCCGCCTGATTATGCGGCGTTTTAGCGTGCTTTTTTTATAATAAGTGAAATCTACCCCCCTGCGCACACGCAGTACGGTTAGTATTTGTTTAAAGGTTTCGTTATCCTGTTGAGGGAGAGTATTTGTTATTTCTGCAGATGAATAATCTGTAAAAGGGTGATTAATAGTGACAAGATGCTTAGCAATTTCTTCTGGCGGCAGTACAAAATCAACCACACCTGCCTTGATTGCGCTTTTTGGCATGCTATCAAACGCTGCCGATCCTTCATCCTGGGCGAAGGTTAATCCACCGTATGATTTAATAACCTGCAGGCCAAGTGTGCCATCACTTAAAGCACCCGATAATATCACACCAACCGCATAACTTTGATGCACAACACCTAACGAAGAAAAGAAAAGATCAATTGTATTACCTCTTTTGGCTTTCTTATCTAACGGCGCAAGCTTTAGTATACCATCAGTAGTGGTCACTGTTTTATTTTCCGGAATGATGTATAAGTTATTAACCTCTAAGTGTATATTATCAGTAATTTGATGAACAGGGAAGGGGGCTATCTTTTGAAGCAAGCCAGGTAAAATACTTTCATGCTTGGGGCTTAAATGCTGAATAAAAACAAATGCCATACCCGGTTTAGCCGGTAATGCTTTCAAAAATGAACGCACGGCTTCCAAACCCCCTGCCGAGGCACCGATACCAACGACCGGAAACTGATTAATTGATGTATCCTCTTCGATTGCTTTAGCCATTAAAGAAGGTAATATAAGCTTTTGTGATAGCCAATGTTGTTATTTAAAAGATTTAGTTATATATAATACCTAAAGGTGCCGGTTTGTTTTAAATATATACGTAATAAACCATATTGCTTTAAAAAATTATAAAAATCAAATAAAAAAACCCGGTCAATTTTTTGATCGGGTTTTTATTTAAAAAAATTATTTTTATGCCTCTTTATAGGCCGATATATGGCTTGTTTTTATACTTAATAAAAATGATTTGCCAACACTTATTTTTATGCTTTTGTCTTGCAGCATAGTTTTTATAGTATCGTCGGTTTTTAGGGCCTCGAAAAGATCGCGGGCTACTGCCGAGCCGCTGATGTTGTTGGTTACCTTGCCGTTTTCCATTGTGATGTTAAACGTGTAGCCTGATTTGCCGCGGTCGCCCGCTGATTCAAAATCTGTAATGTTTAATTTAAAGCTTTGCTCTTCGGTAAGGCTTCTTTTAAGATGCAAACGTATAACCGGTATGTATCTTCTCCAGGTTGTTAAATATTTTCTTTCTTCCATGCGTGGGGGGCAAAGGTAGCTTTTAAAGCCGAAGTATTTGCCTAAACAGCATTTTATATGTTAGCAGATGCAGGCTACAGCCGTATACGCCCATCTACAGAGTGTTCTGTTTTTTGTGAGTAGAACGCCTGGAACAGTCAGCCTCAAACAATCTGCGGGGCGACCCCGCCGGATACTATATCTTAATTACCCTGTCATCCTTTTTATGCCCGTTATGTTTATGCTGTTCAAGCAATGATGGTAATAATTTAATAATACCTATTAGTGCGCCGGCTATTAAAGTCATCGCTTTAAAGCCAAAATATACAAAAGGCTTCATAACTTCCCAGTTATGCCTCCAGGTATCGGCTTTATTTTGATTTGGGTTATATTTTACGGGTTTATTTGCCATTAGCTTATTGCATTTATATTAATATAAGCCGCAAATGCAGGTTTTGTTTAAAATAAATTATTGAACGTTTTTAGCGATTATACAAGCCCCTTAACCATATTAAACATGCGCTTGCAGCTTAATTTTCAATCGCTAAACACGTTAATTTAATAGTTAGTTTATTTGGCAATGATTTAATATGTTGATTTTTAGTTCATTGCAATTTTTGGTGTACCAAGGTGTACCCAGGTGTATCAACGTGTACATGGTACAGTACAGTAATAACATTTAACGGGTATAGGTTTATTGCTGCATTTGCTTACTTCATGGGTGAACTAATTTTTATATCGAATTTAATCACTAAACG
>NZ_JAQBOD010000065.1 GCF_028288205.1 Mucilaginibacter sp. | reverse complement strand
CGTTTCTGTCAGCAGTGCCTAAGTTGTTTTTCTCGCCGTTTCTGTCAGCAGTACCTAAGTTGTTTTTCTCGCCGTTTCTATCAGCAGTGCCTAAATTGTTTTTCTCAGTAGTAGTTCTGTCAGCAGTGCCTAAGTTGTTTTTCTCGCCGTTTCTATCAGCAGTACCTAAGTTGTTTTTCTCGCCAGACAAAGTATTAGCAAAAGATGTAGTAATGCTTGTAGAGAATATAATAGCGATGGCAATTATTATTTTTTTCATGATGTATATTGTTTTATATAGATTGTTTAATGAATGATTTTATGTTTTTATAATATTTGTTTAATGTGATTACTGATTAGTCTGCCGTAGCCAGAATAATCCTGTTATCAATCGCAACTTTAGAAATAGTAACTGTGGCTGTTTTTGCCGGAGTTGTAGTTTTTAACAGTGATAATAGTCCAACTGATAAAACGATTACTGCTGTGAAGATTACTTTCATGATTTTTATATTTAATATTAGGTTATAGTTAAATTATATATGTGGGTTACATTAATTATATTAATCAGCAGTTGCCAACATGCTTTTTGCTGAAAATGGATTGTTAGAAAAAGCCATTGAACTTGCCTGTATATTACTCTTTTTGGCGCATGCCGATAAGATGCTTACAAATAGTGCGATAACGATTATTAAGGTTGTGGTTTTCATAATTATTATTTTTTTAAGTTATAAATAAATATAATATATTATACGTTATTTGTGTTAATCAATAGTTAATCATAAAGACATATTTATATATTTTGCTCTCGCAACCAAGCCGTTCTTATTGGCAAATTAGCTGGTGTTTTTACCTATGTCTCTCTTTTATTTTTTCCGTATTTTTTTAATTTTAATAAATAATTTCGTTTTAGTTCTGGTTTTTAGTTATTTGATATTCAAATAGTTATAAAAGCAAATATAGTTAGGTTTTGTTAATTACAAAGAAAAATAAAAAAATAATTTCAACAGTAAAATGGATTGTTTTTTCTAGGAATTGGAAATATATAACGTATTATTTATAACTTTCACCATAATTAAACGTAAATATGCTTTAATGAAAAAAATCTACGCGATTTTATTGTTTATATTGGTTACAGGTACGGTTTATGCAAACAACTTAACAGATGTTGCCGGAAAAGATACAAGCGAGGTTATTGCATTAAATACAATTGGTTATAACAATCGTTTAACCGATCCGAGAGGCACCCTCATTTACGCAGAAAAGGCGATGAAGCTGGCATTAAAGTTAAAATATCCTCGAGGCGTTGCCGAAGCATTTAGGGTAAAAGGTATTGGAGAATATTATTTAAATCGTCCTGATAGCGCCCTGAATAGGTATTTTGATGCATTAAATATTTTCGAAAAAATTAATGACGAACGCGGCCAGGGAAATGTATTTAATAATATAGGTAATCTTTACCAGTTACTTGATTATGAAAAAGCGCTTGAATATTTTGGCAAAGCCTCTAAAATAGCCGAAAAGTATAACGATACTGCATTAATAGCTCGCATATCTTTAAATACCGGGAATATTTATAATCGTAAAAACATGTATCAAAATGCCTTAAACGCTTATACTAAAAGTAAGGCTCTGTTTACGGTATTAAAAAATGAAGATCTGCTGATTCAATGCCTGGAAAATTTGGGATTTTTGTACTACCAATTGAGAGATTTTGCAAAAGCAAAGGAATTATTGCTGGAAGCTAATGTTAAGGCACGGGACCGCGACATGAAGTCGACCGTTGCTGCCATCGACCTCACTTTAACCGACCTCTATGTATCAGAAAATAATTTTACCGAAGCAGAGAAATACCTGGCCGAAGGCAAGAACTATTCTATGCTAATCGACAATAAGAAAGATATATACGATTATAAGCATACGGCTTATGAGATGGAACTTAAACGCCAAAATTATAAGGCAGCATTAAATTATCTGATCAATATTTACCAGGAAGATAGTACCAGCTATCGCTCTAACGTATCTACCAAATTAAGCCTTTTACAGCAAGAACAGGATCGCAGGGTACAAGCTGTTTCAGAACAAAGGAAACAGGAACTTTCGCGTGTAATTATCTGGTCGGTTACCATTACCGCTGGTTTATTGGTAGTTGTTATTGTTTTGCTGGTAGGCAGTGTTAAACGCAAAGCTACAACCAATGCACAACTGCAAGAATTAAACAATGAGATATCCCGGCAAAAAGATAACCTTGACAGGATAAACCATCACCTGGAAGAAATAATCGACGAGCGAACGAAGGACCTGCAGGTGAAAAATAAAAAGCTTTCCGAATATTCATCCTACCTGTCTCATCAAATACGTGGCCCTATTGCTACACTCAAAGGTTTAATGAATTTAGAAAAAGAAGGATTGGTAGATCAGCAGGAGTGCATCGATATGATGGATAAGTGCGTATCAGAAATTGATGAGAAAATAATAGAGATGAGTGATATGCTCCATGATCCGGGAAAAACAGGGTTCTAAATATTATCCTGTTAATGGTAATGTTGAATGTATTTGAGCCTCCAGTAACCCTAAATACATACAGTACCGGGATATCATTTGCAGAACTAATATTTGGCGATGTTTTTTGTAGCCTTGAGTTTCAAAAGCCAAAGTTTTTTGTCCCGCTGTAACAAAAAATCTTACTTCTCCTTTACGCGGTTTAATACTTGGTCTTAACATATCAAACGCTTTAACTTTTAATTTACTCTTTGAGTCATGAACAGTACCGGCAGTTAAACTCTCGGTTTTTGAAATTGATATCATGTAGTTATCCATAGCAGATTTTAAATTATAAAACCTGTGTTACAAATTTTACTCCAAAATATTAATTATTAAATCACGGAAAAAAACTAACCAGTTTTTGTATATAAATAACGTATAAATAATTTTAAATCAAATTATTTAATTTTTAGTAGATTTTTTAAGTATAAATTATTAATTTAAAATATACAGTGTCATATTTATTGAACGGTTTGATGGTTTATATAATATGCGTTTTAGCATTGTGCAGTTCTTCGTAGAGCAATATTACTTTTCGTTGTAAATTCACTATCTCGGCTTCGCGGTCATTTAACCGTTTTTGTATAATGCTTAAATTGGAAGGTTGCCGCTCTTCTACTTCTGCGTCAATTGATAATATTTGTACAACATCTATTTCGTAAATGTCAGCTATCTGTTCCAGGCGTGACAGGTTGATATCGGTAACACCGGTTTCAATTTTTGAGAATGCGGGAATAGATATTCCTAACCGCTTAGCTACATCCTCCTGGCTCCATCCATGCTGATGACGAAAGGTGCGAATATTCTTACCAATGGTCTTATTGGTTTTCTTTTTAAGGTTGTCGTTCATTTCAGTATTTTTAATATTGGTAAAGAGGTATTATTACTCACCCAAATTATATGCCATGAAATAATACATTATAAATGAACCTAAAAGTATATTTTATTATTAACTCGTAATTTAAAATGGGGAATTTATTCCACAAAATGGGTATAATTTATTAATTATTGGTTTATAATACTAAGTTTTGCAAACTTTAACAACAATTGCTTTTGCCCTATTTCTTTAAAAAAGATAGTGGCTTTAATATCCGGCTTGTTGCCTTCCATGCTTATTACCTTACCAAAACCAAAACGCTCATGTTCCACATCCATACCTACCTGCAGGTTTGAGGTATCAGAAGGGGTAAAACCGGCAGAAGGTACATGTGCCTTTGCTAATATAGAAGTAGTTTTTACCGGGGTAGCTGTTGTTTTAACTTTGGGCTTCGAAAATTTATCATCAGTGCGGCTCCAGGCAGAACGTTCATCATCATAGTTCAGACTGCCTGCATTTACTGGTTTAGCAGTAAAATCAAGTTCAAGGTATTGGGCATCAATCTCATCAAGAAAACGGCTGGGTTCGCAGCTAATTAGCGTGCCAAATTTAAAGCGCGAGGTAGCGTAGCTTAGTGATAGTTTATTTTCTGCACGTGTTATAGCCACATAAAATAAACGTCGTTCTTCCTCAAGGTCGCTGCGCGAGTTAAGCGCCATTTGCGACGGGAATAAATTCTCTTCTAAACCAACTACATATACCTGCGGAAACTCCAAACCTTTAGATGAGTGTATGGTCATTAATGAAACGGTATCGGCATTGGGATCTTTGTCCTTATCATCATTTGTAAGCAGAGCAATATCCTGCATAAATACATCCAGACCCTTTTCTTCAATATCTTCGCGCTCGCTAAATTCTTTTATACCATTTAGTAACTCCTGTATATTTTCATAACGGTTAAGCCCCTCAACAGATTTATCCTCATACAGGTCTTTTAACAGCCCTGAGTGCTGCGCGATGTATAAAGCGGCCTCATATGCGCTTTGTGTTTTTGAAAGCACCTGGAAGCTCTGTATCATCACTGCAAAGCCGGTAACAGATGCTGATATGCGCCCCTCTAAATATTTTGCAGGATCAATAATCACTTCCCAGGGTGTAATGTTGTTTTGATCGGCACTAACAATGATTTTATCAATAGTAGTATCGCCAATTCCACGACGCGGATAATTGATAACGCGTTTAAGCGCTTCCTCATCGTTAGGATTAAACGTAAGCCTGAAATAAGCTATCAGATCCTTAATTTCTTTACGCTGATAGAAGGAGAGGCCCCCATATATTTTATAAGGCGTACCCAGTTTACGCAAAGCTTCTTCCATAGACCGTGACTGCGCGTTGGTGCGATATAATATGGCAAAATCGTTCCACCTTAAGCCCTTGGTGGTACGCTCATACATTATAGCTTCGGCAACCAGTTTGCCTTCCTCGTTATCGCTAAAGGCGCGCATTACTTTTATCTTATCGCCGGTCTCTTTTTCAGAGAATACATTCTTTTTAAGTTGTTCTTTATTATTGGCGATGATGCTGTTGGCAACGTTTACAATGTTTTGTGTTGAGCGATAATTTTGCTCAAGTTTAAATATTTTAAGATCAGGGTAATCTTTCTCGAAGTTTAATATGTTTTGAATATTGGCCCCACGGAACGCGTAAATACTTTGCGCATCGTCACCCACCACACAAATATTTTCATTAACCGCTGCCAGTTTTTTAACAATGAGGTATTGCGAAAAATTAGTATCCTGGTACTCGTCCACCATCAGGTATTTAAACTTGTGCTGGTATTTATTTAGCGTATCAGGATGTGTTTTGAGCAGTTCATTGGTTTTAAATAACAAGTCATCAAAATCCATAGCTCCGGCACGGTAGCAGCGTTGCACATAGGTTTCGTAAATTTTACCCAGCATGGGCCTATTGCTTGATATATCATCAGCCTGTATCTGGTCGTTTTGCGCATACTCCATCCATGATACCAGGTTGTTTTTTGCCGCCGATATACGGTTAAGCACAAAATTTACACTATACAGCTTATCGTCCAGGTTCATTTCTTTTAAAATGGCACGCAGTACACTTTTGCTATCGTCGGTATCGTAAATGGTAAAGTTATTTGGATAGCCAATTTTATCGGCCTCGACCCGTAATAGCTTGGCAAAAACCGAGTGGAAGGTACCCATCCAGATGTTCTTGGCTTCGGGGCCAACCAGGTGCAGTATACGCTCGCGCATTTCGCGGGCAGCCTTGTTGGTAAAGGTGAGTACAAGGATATTAAACGGATCAACCCCGTTACGTATAAGATGCGCAACACGGTAGGTAATAACCCGGGTTTTACCCGATCCTGCTCCGGCAATTATCATTACCGGGCCCTGTATTTGTTTTACTGCCGCTTGCTGTTCAGGGTTTAATCCTGCTAAATAATCCAATTCTTTTCCCTCTTTTCTGTGAACAGCGAAATTAAGATTTTGGGGCGAAAGCCGAAAGGTTTTTACTCAAATTTAAGGTAACATAGTGTTTCACAAATGAGTGAAACAGATGAAACACTCTTTTAGGTTAATCTATTGATATATAGTATTTTGACAAAATGAGTGAAACACTTTGAAACAGTACAAAAGCTTTAGGTAAAATAGTCTAAATAGCTTATAATAAAAGATTTATGCTATTTTATGGATTTTTGCAAAAATGGGGTGAAACACCTGATGTGAAACACTTTTTTTTCTCAAAAAATCTGTATCGTCTTGAAAAAGTTTACGCTTTTAATGATTAATCCTGTAGCGTGTTATACTTTACTTTAAACTATCATACACCCAGCCGGATAGTATATTGATATAAATTTTAAGCGGCTATTTCTTAATCACTTTTATCTTCTCCCTGCTATAACCAAAAGCGCCCTTCAAATCAGTTCCTTCCAGTATTATAGTATAATCTGTCGGTTTATCGGCGCTATAAAAGGAGACGGTTGCTTTGCCATCTTTGTCGGTAACAACATTTGGCGCCCAGTGAATTGTTGAGCGTAAATCTGTACCTATAGCGGTAGTTGCGTTTTTTGCTGTGTAACGCGGGCGATAAAAATCTTTGGGCAGGGTAAAGGGTACAGTGCGGTATAAATATACCCCGGCCGTGTGCAGCATATAAGCCCCATTACCTGAATAAGTTGTAATTTCAAGATAGATGGGTACATCCTTCTCTTTCATAAGGATTTGTTTAGCTATAAAACCATTGTCATAAGCGAGAGCATATCTGGAGGTACGCATAATTTCGATGCCCTTGATATCTTCGGCTGCCAGCAGGTCCATGTATACATCAACCGTCAAAGGCGAGGTACCTATACTTACACCATCAATGATCAAATACACCCTGCGTATAAACAAATGATACTCCATCGTATCAAAATTAGATTTCTTGTAAAAGTCTTTTTTGAATTTTTGCTTTAATAGATCAAATAAAGACATGTGCGTAACTTTTTCCAGTTCATGCTCATCAATAGTAATATCGGCTCCGCCGCCTTCATTGCGGTTTTTTGATCCTTTAATTATTTTTTTATCTTTTATTACAACTTCCTTTAGCATATGGCCCTCACCTTTATATTCGGCTTCGGCTTTAAGTTGCACTGCTTTTGTGTGGGCATTATTAAGCATCAATGTATCACTGTTTACATACCATGGCGCAACCGGTTTTGATGCGGCAAATAACGACGGAACAAATTCATTTACGGTAAGGCCTACATTATTGCTGCCGCCTCTTTTATTGCGGGCCTGTATCCTATAAACAGCCGTATCAATTGGAAATAGACCGTTAAAGGTGAATTTGCCATCCTTATCAGTCACCGTGTCTTTAACTATTAATGGTTTTTTACCGTATAGTATTACGTTTGCGCCCTGCACAGGCTTATTAAAAATATTAGTTACCTGCCCCTGTACTATAAATTTGGGCTGCGCCACATATTGGGGGCGTTGTATAACGGGGTTAAAAATAGCGGCCCAGTTATAGCCTATCCAGCCTTGTGTTAACAGCAAATTATCTAAAGCCACAATTCGTTCGGGCGTATTCTTTTCAAAATAGTAATAGGGTTCTTCAATACCGCCTTTTAGATCTGATGTTAAGAACAGGTTACTTATTATATTTCTGGCGCTGTCAACTTTTACCTGGCTATTATCGGTAACAGCTAACGAAAAACTTCCGCGAACGGGCTTGTTATCATTATCTGTTACTGCTATTCCAACAGTAATACTGTCTCTTATTGTGTAATTAGGCTTACTCGCCATTAAGTTTACTTGCAGGTTATCCTTATGGTTAACATAATAAATACGTTCGTTTAGCGATTGGTTATTGCTGTTAAATAAAGTGAAATGTGCTATGCCTGAAGGGAACAGATCCATTGCGATAACCTTTTTTACCTGCGATGTTTTAAAGCTGACAGGCATTGTATAACAAACCAACCCGCGTGTTTGGGCTATAAGAAAATAAGTAGCCGGTGCATTCACCAGGTCGGGTGTAGCAGCTATATTGATCTCTAACGAATCTTTACCACGGGGCGATATTTTTAAGGATGTGCCGATTGGGTTCACAGCAGGCAGGGAATAGGTTTTGGTGAGACCGCCGGGCAGGTCAACCTTAGCTATATAAGTTTCGCCCGCCTGTGGCATAAATTCAAAGCTGCCCATACCTAAGTGCTGCGCCGTAAATTGCGCTACTTGTTGCTGCTTACTATCATAAACTTTGCCGCTTGCAGGTATGCCCTTGCCCTCTTCGTTTATGGCTTTAAAACCTACTTTAATGGGTAGGCTGCCAACCAAATGCCCGCCCTCGGGCATAAACTGCACATCGGCATTTTCGGGTCGGTTTAGTATTACCGGGATAATTAAAGTTGGTGGCCAGTCAGGTCCGCCGTGTGCTTCATGGGTAGTTATTGCTAAATTTTTTAAGGCTGATTTATCCGGCAAGTTAAAAGTTAAACCTACGCTTCCATCCATACCCGTATTGATCTTATCAGAGAAAAGCGAATGCGTGCCATTTAATACCTTAAATTGCATATCCTTTAACCTAAATGGGTTCTTATCCAGCCCGGTAAACCCAATGCTGGCGGTTAAACTACTTTTGGCTGCGCCTGCCTGTAATTTAAAGTTTGTCTTTACGAGTAATGATCCGTTTAATGCAGTTATATAAATATTCTTTTTAAAAATGTAATCTTCGCCAAAATTGCGCATCCAGTTGGTATAGGCCCTCAGGGTATAACTGCCTTCCGGAAATTCTTTTGCATCCAATGCGATATCGCCCCAGCTAATACCATGGTTTATAGGTACCATAATGCATTTTATAGCCTTATTATTTTCATCATCCAGCTCTACATACAACAGCCCGCTTTTTAATGATGGTTTTAAAAAATCCCCATTCATTAAATAGGCCTTAAAGCGTAAAGTATCGCCTAAAGTGTAATAGGGCTTATCTAACTGCAAATAAACTTTTTCAATAGGGAACCTGTCGCGCATACCGGCCACTGCCGACAGCGTTTTAAGCAGGTCGCCGTTTACCTGTGCAAAGGCAGCAATACCTAATAAATTAAAAACTGCCGTTAGGTAAATAACAGTTATTCGTCTCATATATACTAAATACCCGGTCTATATAAAAAGGGGGGATGGAAATAAATTAAATGTAAGAAAAAAATTATAACTCATAGAATGTCAAAAAGGATACTTCCCAAACAAAAAAGACCCGGTCTTTTCATAAAACCGGGTCTTTTACTTCAGATAAGATAAACCTTTTACCTTTCAGCTTTTACCTCAACTATTCCCACTTTTTTAGGGAAAATATTATTCTTCAGATCAATATCGGGTAATTGATGATCCGGGTCAATCTCAATACTTTTTATTGTTGAGGTTGACGGATATTTAAATGTCCAAACCCCGTTGCGCTGCCATACGTTTACCGGCAGGTGTATAGTTTCTGCTTTGCCATTTTCCTGGGTAATTTTCAGGTCGACGGGCATGGCCATTTTTTCTTTGTTGGCGATGGTGATGATAGCACCGTCAGCAGGGCTGCTGTCGTATTTTACTGATTCAACAGACTGATCCAGCTTCCAGGTGGTAAAGAACCATGGTTTAAAGAACCAGTTCAGGTCCTCGCCCGACGCGTCATTCATCGCGCGGAAAAAATCATAAGGCAGCGGGTGCTTCATGGCCCAGTGTTTAATATACTCACGGAAAGCAAAATCAAAACGCTCCGGACCCAATACCACATCACGCAGCATATCAAGCCCTAAAGCGGTTTTATTATAATATTGGCCGTAATCATTAAGCCCAATTGCCTCTGGTGGCGTCATTAACGGGTCCTTGCTTCTTATATAGCTTCTTAATACATTTTGAGCATTGTTGTTAGGGCCTTTAGGCGCATACTCGCCTTTGTTAAACATTTTGGTAGAGAATTCATTAATAAAAGTGTTAAAGCCTTCGTCCATCCACATGTATTTACGTTCGTTACTGCCTACTATCATCGGGAACCAGTTATGGCCTATCTCGTGGGTAACATCGCCCCATAAACCGCCATTTTTAAGATTGCTTAAGCAGAAAATAATGCCGGGGTATTCCATACCCAAAGCAACGCCTGATACGTTAACTGCCGAGTTCCACGGGTATTCGATATATTCTTTTGAGTAGATCTCTATGCTATTTTTCAGGTACTCTGTAGAGCGGCCCCACGAGTTATAACCAGAGCTTTCTACCGGGTAAACAGATTGCGAAATACACTTACGGCCTGATGGCAAATTGGTTTTTGCCGCATCCCAAATAAACGCGGTTGATGCCGCCCATGATACATCGCGGGTATTATCCATTTTAAAGTGCCAGGTTAATGTGCCTTTAGCCGGGCGTGTAGCAGGTTCGCCAACTTCGGATGCAGAGATAATAGTAACCGTTTTATCGCTGTTACGTGCTTCGGCCAAACGTTTTTGCTGGGTGGGAGTAAGCACTTCGCTTGCATTTTGCAAATCGCCGGAGCCTACTACGATCATGTTACCAGGGGCAGTTATATAATAATCAAAATCGCCATAGTCGCAATAAAACTCGCCAAGGCCCATATAAGGCAGGGTGTTCCATCCTTCTACGTCATCATAAACGCACATGCGTGGATACCATTGGGCAATTTCATAAACAACACCTTGTTTAAACTTTTTGCGGCCCATGCGGTCGGCGCCATAAAAAGGTATAGAGAAATCATAACTTACTTTTATCTGTATTTTATCGCCATTTCCACTCATGGGTGTATTTAAGCGCACCTGCATGCGGGCGTCAGTAATAACAGGCGTAACGGTATAAGTTTGGCCCTTATAGGTAACCGATACCGACGCGATATGATAACCACCGCGGCTAAAGCCTTTTACATCAAAGCGGTCGCCGGTAAAGGGGGTAACCGCCGCCCCGCGCGAATCGGGCTTGAACAGGTTCTGGTCCAGCTGCAGCCATAGGTAATCCATATTATCAGGACTGTTGTTGGTATAAGTTATAGCAACTTCGCCTTTAACGGTAGTGTCCTGATCGGCTTCATTTAAAGTAGCATGAATTTGGTAATCGGCGCGGTTTTGCCAGTAATGCGGGCCCGGCTGTCCGCTGGCCGAGCGATTGCCGCCGCTGGTCATTGGCCAAACAATTGGTCCGAAAAGGTCCTGGTGGTTGTACTTAACAGTATCGGTTGGTGATTGCGAAAACGCGGTTGTTGCAACGGTAAGGAAAGCGCATGCTAATAGCATGTAATTTTTTAAATAATACATTAATCAGTTAAATTATAAGGAAGCAAATTAAGCAAAATAAAATGTTATTGCATAATTGGGGCAGCGGTACCGGAGATGGATTTAAACGCGTTTGTTTCACAATTGGTGAAACAAAATGTAACAAGTGAAACAAGATTTTGACTTAAAATATTGTTTATAAGATAATTGCGAAAAAGTGATGAAACAAAATGTAACAACTTATTCGTCTGTATTTTTATGTATAATTTAATGTATTTATTTGATAATCAAATGATTGTGTGTTGACTGATTTTGAGGTGATGAAACAAGATGAAACAACTTTTTGATGCTCGCGCCATCGGAAAAACAAACGCTATATAGACAGCTATTTTTGTTTGAATTTGTAATGATGTATTTGTATTTTTGTTTATATGGAATCTATCTTGATACATCCTGAAAGCGCTGAACAGCTGAAAACGGTAAAAGCTGTTTTAAAGGCATTGAAGGTTCAATTTGAGCCGCAAGCTGATACATTACCCCCTCATGTGATAAAGGGAATTGAAAAAAGCCTCAAGCAGTATGAAGATGGACAAACAATTTCTCTTCAGGAATTTAAAGACAAACATTTTTCTAAAAAATGAATTTAGAAATAAAGTTTACTCCCAAAGCGGAAGAAACTTACGAGGCCGTTGTGCTACAACTTCGTGAAAGATGGGGCGACCGTTTCGTCAAAAAGTTTGAAAACAAAATCTCCAAAATTTTTGATACAATCTCTACCACACCATACATTTATCCGACAGATCGAAAATTTACCGACTTAAGAAAATGTATTCCTCATAAAAACTGTTCTATGTTTTATAAAATTAATGACGATCATATTTTGATAGCCTATTTTTGGGATAATCGTCAAGATCCTTTGGTAATTCACTAATCACACAGCAACAAAGCACTTAATATGATTTATCTCCTCCCGTTTTTCATCCAATTCAATTTCAATATCAAAGTCATCCTGTAACCCCAACCAAAACTTGGCGGTGTTACCAAAATATTTACTTAGCCTTAAAGCTGTATCAGCAGTAATCCGGCGGTTGCCTTTAATTATTTCGGAGATACGGGTTTGAGGGATTTTAGTTTCTTTGGCTAACCTGTATGGTGTTATGCTTAACGGTATTAAAAACTCTTCCTGTAAAATTTCTCCGGGATGTATGTTGGGTAGTTTTTCCATGATTTTTAAATTAATGATAATCTATAATTTCAACCTCACTAGCATTTCCATTGTTCCATTTATGACTATTTCTGCCAACAATAACCTTTTTGTAAAAACTTTCTCTAATCCTGATTGATTTATCTTTAAGTGCATTTAATATCGCAATTTTGCCAAATGAACCGTTTAGCTAATTCCACATCGCCATATCTACTGCAACACGCCAACAACCCGGTTAACTGGTATCCGTGGGGCGCGGAGGCTTTGCAAAAGGCCGGGGATGAGAACAAGCTCATCATTGTAAGCATCGGCTATTCGGCTTGCCACTGGTGCCATGTTATGGAGCATGAAAGCTTTGAGGATGAACAGGTGGCGGCGGTTATGAACGAATATTTTGTTTGTATAAAAGTCGACCGCGAAGAGCGCCCTGATGTTGACCAGATATACATGAGCGCTGTACAATTAATAAGCGGCAGGGGCGGTTGGCCGCTTAATTGCATTTGTTTGCCAGATCAGCGGCCCATTTACGCGGGAACTTATTTCAGAAAAAACGATTGGACGAGCCTGCTCTTTAACTTAGCCGATTACTATAAACAAAAACCAGAAGATGCGCTGGAATATGCAACCCGTTTAACCGAGGGTATTCAAAAGTTTGAATCGATAGCTTTTATTGAATCGCAACCAGATTATGCTAAAACTGATCTGGAAGTTATAGTAGGCAACTGGAAAAAGTATTTTGATAAAACAGAAGGGGGAATGGGCACAGCGCCTAAGTTCCCGATGCCAAATAACTGGCAGTTTTTAATACGTTACGCGCATTTAATGCACGATGAGGAGCTAACCGGTTTAGCTAAGCTCACCCTGCAAAAAATGGCTTACGGTGGTATCTACGACCATTTAGGTGGCGGTTTTGCACGCTATTCTGTTGATGGTTTATGGCACGTGCCGCATTTTGAAAAGATGCTGTATGATAACGCGCAGCTGATAAGTTTATATTCCGAGGCTCATACCTGGCAGCCTGATAATTTATACAAACAGGTAGTTAGTGAAACGATAGATTTTGCTGTGCGGGAATTACTTTCGCCCGAAGGTGGATTTTATTCGGCCCTGGATGCGGATAGTGAAGGGGTAGAGGGCAAATTCTATGTTTTTGCTAAGGAAGAAATACAGGCTATTTTAGGCAAAGAAGCAGAGCTGTTTTGCATCTATTACCATATAACCGATGAAGGCAATTGGGAGGAAGAGCAAACCAACATCCTGTTTAAACGCGGCATCGACACGGAGCTTGCTGAAGCGATAGGTATATCCACTGACGAAATGTTAGCGAGCATAGCAGCATCGCGCAAAAAATTATTTGAATATCGCGCCAAACGCATCCGCCCCGGCTTGGATAATAAAATACTTGCCTCATGGAACGGATTAATGCTGAAAGGGCTCTGTGATGCGTACCGGGCTTTTAACAAAGCTGAATATTTGGAGCTCGCTTTAAAAAATGCCGATTTCATTGTAAGTAATCTTATAGGTAATAATGGCCGAATAAGCAGAACGTATAAAGCTAATACTAAGGCCGTAGCCTTCTTAGATGATTACGCCAACATCATTGATGCCTTTATAGCCTTATATGAGGTTACTTTTGATGAGCAATGGCTGCAACGTGCCGTAAAGCTTACCGATAACGCTATCGCTCATTACTATGATGGGGCCGGGGGCATTTTCTTTTACACGGCTGATGATGAGGAGCAATTAATTGCCCGTAAGTCGGAAATTATGGATGGGGTTACGCCTGCATCAAATTCAGTTATGGCGCGTAACCTAAAAAAAATGGGTTTACTGTTTGATAGCGAACAATACCTGGAAATATCAGCACAGCTGTTACGCAATATTGTACCGCATTTGGCAAGGTATGGTTCATCCTATTCAAACTGGTCCATGCTGTTATTGGATGAGATTTTTGGGATTTACGAAGTTGCCATAGTGGGCGATGATGCGGAGGCTTTCCGTATAAAAATGGAAAAAAATTACATTCCTAACAAAATTATCTTGGGTGGTAAAAAAGGAAGTTTACCTTTACTGCACGATAAGTTTGGCGATATAACCCGGCTGTTTATCTGTAAAGATAAAACCTGCGGGTTGCCGGTAACCAATATCGCGGAGGCATTAAAACAAATTGAAGCCTGAAACATTTAATATAAAGCAGCAAAGCACTCAATGGGTGCCAATATTTTACCACTAAACAAATAAATATTCTAATGAAGCTATCATGAGTCATCACTCATGATAGCTTCATCACCTTAAAAAAATAATACTGATGAAAATTGAACCACAACATGTAGTGTCATTAACTTACGATTTGTATGTTGACCAGGAAGATGGCACCGAAGCTTTAGTAGAAAGCGCTACACAAGAGCAGCCTTTAACCTTTTTATTTGGAGCCGGACAAATGCTTCCGAAATTCGAAGAAAACTTAATCACACTTTCAACCAGCGATAACTATGATTTTCGCTTGTCGGCCGAAGATGCTTATGGTGTTTATGATGATGAAGCGGTAGCAAATTTACCTATCGAAATGTTCCAGGGAGCCGATTTGCCCGAAGTAGGCGCTATTTTGCCTTTGCAGGACAATAATGGCAACCATTTCCAGGGCCAGGTAGTTTCTGTTGCTGAAGATTCGCTTATTGTTGACCTAAATCATCCAATGGCAGGCCAGCCTTTACACTTTAAAGGAGTTATACTAAATGTTAGGCCGGCAACACCCGAAGAATTATCACATGGCCACGCGCATGGAGCGGATGGCCATCACGCGCACTAAATAAAATAGTCCTTCTGTCATTTCGACGAGGTACGAGGAGAAATCTTATACATTATGCTTGGGTAGCCTGCATAATGTATAAGATTTCTCCCTTTGTTCCAAATGACATTATAATATTTTGTTCAATATATATCTATCCCATCAAGCCTGGTTACATAACAATGCACCAGTATTCTTGATGCTATGAGTTTCCTGTCGCGGCTGGCAGGTATAAATGTCTTATCTTCATCTGATAGCAGGTCGGTATTTACATTTATCAATTTCAGGTCCTCTTTATCATTGTAGTATCTGATGTGAAATTTAAAATCCGAAAGCCTCCCAAGCGGACTTACCAACAATTCCATTATCACCTCAAGTTGTTGCGTATTGCTGTTTTGCATATCAGCCGGCAATTTAAACAGCCTGAAATATGGCACGTATCCATAATATCTTCCCCCTAACCTAATGGGTTTAGTTATCATAGTAGTATCTTTTTCTGTTACAGGATAATCTATCAGGTACCTTATGGCAGAAGTAGTATCTTCCGGCGCTTCATAAAGCAGCTGTCCGGTAGTGTAATTATAGTTTTGTAGTAATTTACCGGTCGGAAAGAAAAAGTGCCACGTCCCTGTTCGCTTATTATTGGTATAGGTGCCATTTGCTATCACTATCTTTTTTTCATAAAGCGCGTTATAGGTACCTTGTTTAATTTGTTTGTCGGTTTGTATGATGGTTTGGTATCTTTCTGTAACAAAATCTGTTAGCCTTGTTTTTTTCTCTACAACCTTTTGTGCAAAGCAATAGTTTATACAAAGCAAGGCTATAATTAGCGGGAATATTTGTTTCACAAGCAGGATATTTTGGGCAATTTAATATTTTAAAAAGCATTGCAATAGCTAAATGTTTTATATTGCAGGGCAAAATAAAGCTTTATGGTAGCCCAACCCGACAGATCAACCTTCAAAACCGTTCATTTTTCTGAAACGACAATTACCGAGTTAATGATACCCTCATACTCTAACTTTGGCGGTAAAATACATGGGGGTATATTATTATCATTAATGGATAAGGTAGCCTATGTTTGCGCTGCCAAGCATGCCGGTAATTATTGCGTAACCGCATCAATTGACACAGTTGATTTTTTGCAGCCGGTTGAGGTGGGTGAGCTGGTATCATTTATGGCCTCTGTAAATTACGTGGGCAATACCTCATTGGTAGTGGGGATACGGGTAATATCAGAGAATATTAAAACCAATATTATTAAACACACTAACACCAGCTACTTTACTATGGTGGCAAAGGACGATAATAATAAGCCGGTTGCCATCCCCGGATTAATATTGGAAAATAAGCAACACGTGCGCCGGTTTATTGAAGCCAAGCGCCGTAAAGAAATCAAACAAAACTACAGGAAAGAGATAGATGAAATTACGGTGCCGGTTAATTTTGAGCAATGCGAAAAATTATTAACTGGCGAACGTTGTACTATTGCCCAATAATTAACGTTCTTTATTAAGACGATGTTATTAAATGAAATAAAAACTTGTCGCAAAATTTTTATTCATATATTACACTCCGATTACAATACTTATTGATTAGCTAAATCCCAATACTATTAAATGTCATTTTTAAACAATGTGCTGCAGCCGCCTGCTTACGGATGGGCAGATGAGAGCGGAAACCTGGCAAAGCCGAGCCCCAAACAAATTTTTAAAGAGTTCTTTACAAGATTAAACGTATTTAAAGACAAAAAAAACTGGCTCTCTTTTATGAGCTGGATGATGATAGTGGTGCTGACACCATTTTTATTGGTATTTATTTTTAAATATTTCTCCATTAAATTACTGATAGCTGCCTTTGTGTACAGCATGATTATTATGGGTACACATGGTACCATATGGCACCATAGGTATTGCACCCATGGCGCTTATAAATTCAGTAATGGTTTCTGGAGGTTCTTTACCCAAAACTTAACAATAAAAATAATTCCTGAGGAGATATACGCTATATCTCATCACGTGCATCACGCGCTGTCTGATCAGCCAGGCGATCCTTATAATGCTCAGGGTGGTTTCTTGTATTGTTTCCTGGCCGACGTAAATCATCAGCCAATAAACCGCACTATGAGCGAAAAAGAATATGAATGCTGTGTTAAGTTAATGCAGCATACAGGTGTAAAAGTTAATACTTACGCGCAATACCAAAAATGGGGCACCTTAGCTAATCCGCTAAAAACCATTATAAGTGTGATATTGAGTTGGGGACTATGGTTCGCCGCATTTTACCTGATAGGCGGCCCCGGTTTAGCTTGTGCTATATTTGGTGCTGCGGGTTTTTGGGCCGTTGGTGTACGTACATTTAATTATGAGGGTCACGGAAAAGGCAAGGATATGCGCCGCGACGGTGTTGATTTTAACCGCGAGGATATGTCTATTAACCAGGTATGGCCGGGTTTAGTAGCCGGCGAATGGCATAATAATCATCACCTGTATCCTAACAGCGCGCGTTCGGGTTTTAAACCCTATCAGTTAGATATGGCTTGGGTATACATTAAGTTTTTAAGTATAATAGGCGCCGTAAGCTCTTATCGCGACTCGAAAAAGCAATTTTATATTGATTATTACAGCGACCATAAAGCAAATAAAGCAGATGGTATTGAAGCCTACGAAATGCAGAATGAAGCTTTGATAGAAGAGACAGCTTAGAATTTCTCTTTTGTCCCTAAGAGAATAACCTTTTAATATTTAACAAAACAGGCCACGGTATACCGTGGCCTGTTTTTGTTTTAGAAACGGTTTATCAACAGCAGAAGAACCATATGTGTACGCTACTGACTTATTAATCAGAAATCTTAAAAAACATTCGTAATTTATTTATGGCATAATGTTTTTTATTAATAAAGTTATTATGTTTGGTAAACCTATATTAAAGGGTTTTAATACGTGTTTTACAACCGTTTAATTACCATAAAAAGCCAACAATTTAAACACTATAATTAATAACTAAACCACTTAAGCGCTTCAATACAATCGATTGTAGTCCTTAAATATGTTTACAAAATAACAATACATAAAGATGAAACTTAAATTAGGAATGATTGGTGGCGGACAAGGTGCCTTTATTGGTGCCGTACACCGTATAGCCGCCCGTATAGATGATGATTATGAATTAGTATGCGGGGCCTTTAGCAGCGATCCCGAAAAATCAAAAGCAAGCGGTGTCGCGCTGGGATTATCCCCGGATAGAGCCTATAGCTCATACAAAGAACTTATCGAAAAAGAAAAACAATTGCCGGCAGATCAGCGTGTACAGGTTATAAGCATTGTAACACCAAACCATGTGCACTTCGAGCCCACCAAAATGGCTTTAGAGAATGGCTTTCATGTTATTTTAGATAAGCCAATGACCTTCTCATTAGCTGAAGCTAAAGAGTTGGAAAAGGTGGTTAAAGCAAGCGATAAACTATTTTGTTTAACCCATACCTACACTGGCTATCCTATGGTGAAGGAAGCCCGGCAATTAGTTAAAGCCGGTAAAATAGGCGCGGTGCGCAAAATATATGTGGAGTATCCGCAGGGCTGGTTAAGTACTTTTTTAGAGGGTAATGATAACAAGCAGGCTGCCTGGCGCACAGACCCGGGTAAAAGCGGTATAGCAGGTGCCATGGGCGATATTGGTACCCACGCCTTTAATTTATTAGAGTATGTTACCGGTTTGCAGGTTACACAGCTATGTGCCGATATTAATATTGTAGTTGAGGGTCGTAAACTGGATGACGACGGCGCTGTACTATTAAAACTAAACAACGGCGCAAGCGCCGTACTAACTGCCACACAGATAGCCGCGGGCGAAGAAAATAATGTTAAGATAAGAGTGTATGGTGAAACCGGCGGAATAGAGTGGGAGCAATGGGATGCCAATACACTTAAAGTAAAATCTAACGAAAAGCCAATGGAGATATGGCGCACCGGCGCGGGTTATGTAAGCTCGTTCGCTACGCATAATACACGTACACCGGGTGGGCACCCCGAAGGTTATCTGGAAGCCTTTGCTAACCTGTACCACAATTTCGCGCTTAGTATAAAAGCGGGTATAGAAGGTACAACCGCCGCGCCCGAAGCGCTGGATTTTCCGGGTATTGAGGATGGTGTAAGAGGCATGGCATTTATTGAAAATGTAATAGCCTCGGGTAAATCAGCTATTAAGTGGACTAAATTTAACGTATAATTCTATTATGAAAACTATTAAAGGACCTGCAATTTTCTTAGCACAATTTTTAGGGGATAAACCACCTTTTGATACCCTTGAAGAAATATGTAAATGGTCAAAAAGCTTAGGGTTTAAAGGGGTGCAAATACCTTCATGGGCAAACAGTTACTTCGATCTGCAAAAGGCTGCCGAAAGTAAAACTTATGCCGACGAAATAAAAGGCATGGTACAAAGCCAGGGCCTGGAAATAACCGAGCTATCTACGCATTTGCAGGGACAACTGGTTGCCGTAAATCCTGCTTATGATGAATTGTTTGACGGATTTGCTCCAGAAGCATATCGTAAAAATCCAAAAGCAAGGCAGGAATGGGCTGTACAGCAATTAAAATATGCGGCAAAGGCATCGCAAAATTTAGGCTTAAACGCGCATGCCACTTTTAGCGGCGCTTTATTATGGCAAACGGTTTACCCGTGGCCGCAGCGCCCTGCTGGACTGGTAGAGACGGGCTTTACCGAGCTGGCTAAACGCTGGAAACCGATATTAGATGTATTTGATGAGAACGGCGTAGACCTTTGCTATGAAATTCACCCGGGCGAGGACCTGCATGACGGTATTAGTTATGAAATGTTTTTAGAGAAGGTAGGTAATCATAAACGAGCCAATTTACTGTATGACCCATCGCACTTTGTATTGCAGTGTTTAGATTATCTGGAATACATAGACATCTACCACGAGCGTATAAAAATGTTCCATGTGAAGGATGCCGAATTTAACCCTACGGGCCGCCAGGGTGTTTATGGTGGTTATCAAAATTGGGTTGAGCGCGCGGGCCGTTTCCGTTCGTTAGGCGACGGGCAGGTTGATTTTAAATCTATCTTTAGCAAAATGGCACAATATGATTTTGAAGGATGGGCGGTAATGGAATGGGAGTGTGCCCTTAAACATCCGGAAGATGGTGCAAAAGAAGGCGCTATATTTATTAAAGATCACATCATAAGGGTAACAGAGAAGGCCTTTGATGATTTTGCAGGTTCAGGATCTGATGAAGCATTTAACAAACGTGTGTTGGGGATTTAGTGAGTTGGTGAGTGATTGATTAAGTGAGTAGTTGCAATAACCACTTAACCCAATCAACTTAATAAATCACTCATTACCATAATAACTACTTAACCTAATCAACTTAATCAACAAATAACTATATTTATAAACCAATTATAAACTTAAACAAATAAACAATGCAAATTAATCGTACGCAACTATTCAGGGCAAGTTGTTTGTCGCTATTAGTAACCGGATTGTCATTCGGTATTAGAGCTGGTATTCTAAATAAGCTTGGCACCGATTTTCAATTAGACAAAGCACAACTTGGTGCTATAACGGCAACTGCGTTTTGGGGATTTCCATTAGCCGTTGTTATCGGCGGTATGGTAGTTGACATCATCGGCATGAAGAAGTTGCTGGTACTGGCCTTCATTTTTCACCTGGTAGGTATTGTGCTTACAATTTTCGCCAACGGATACTGGACGCTGTTTTTATCTACATTGCTGGTTGGCCTGGCCAACGGTACCGTTGAAGCTGCTTGTAACCCCTTGGTTGCAGGGCTGTATACTGATAACAAAACTACCAAGCTTAACCATTTTCATCTGTGGTTCCCAAGTGGTATTGTAATAGGCACCGTTATTGTGTTTTTATTAAACAAGCTGGGATTAAGCTGGCAGATACAGGTTGCTACCATGCTTATACCAACTGTTATATACGGTTTCCTATTCTCAAAATTGGATTTCCCGGTTACAGAGCGTGTGGCTTCAGGAGTTAGCTATGGCGGTATGTTTAAAGCGCTGCTTAATCCACTTTTCCTTTTTATGTTTGTTTGCATGTTTGGTACCGCCATTACCGAGTTATTTACCGGCCAATGGATAGACGTATTGTTGAAAAATGTAACCGATAATGCTTTATTGATATTAACACTGGATACCGGTGTTATGGTACTTGGCCGTGCATTTGCTAAGCCGGTTCTTAAAAAGATATCTCCACAGGCTTTACTGTTAGTATCAGCTATACTTGCCGCTTTGGGCATATTTATGCTGAGTACCGTTACCGGTCCATTGATTTATGTGGCAGCCATTGTATTCGGAATGGGCGTTTGTTTCTTCTGGCCAACTATGCTGGGTTTTGTTAATACAAATATTCCGGCCACCGGTGCGTTAGGGTTAAACTTAATGGGCGGCGCCGGCATGTTCTCCGTAGCAATATTTACCTTATTTATGGGTGGTTTTTATGATAGGATAGTTAAGGAAGCAGGTAGCGATACACTTGCCGGCAAGCAAGTATTACAAGCCACATTGGTAATCCCTATTATTTTAATAGTGGCGTTTACCGGCCTGGTTATTTATATGCGTTCAAAAACCAAAACCAAAATTGAATCAGCTGCGGCTGTCCAGGTATAATATTAGCTGGTTCATAATTAAAAGCGATGGGTCTAAAACCTCATCGCTTTTTTTGTTTATTTGTATATTGCCCCATGGATTTTGCAATAACCATCAATAATATTCACAAAACCTTTAACCCCGGTAAACCCAACCATGTAAACGCCGTTAATGGGGTTAGTTTATCTATAAAAGGTGGCGAGTTTGTGGTTATTGTAGGATCGAACGGTTCGGGTAAAACAACCTTGCTCAATTTAATATCGGGCAGCGTTTTGCCTACATCAGGCAGTATTACTATTGATGGTAATAAGGTAACCAAATTAGCCGATTATAACCGTAGTAAATGGATAGCCAGGGTTTTTCAAAATCCCATGAGCGGAACCGCATCTGAGCTGAGCATTTTAGATAATTTTCGCCTGGCAGCTATACGCACCCAAGCCAAAGGGTTAACAATAGGTGTTAACGAAGTGTTTAAAGAGCAGGTAAAAGAAAAGATTGCCATATTAGGATTGCGCCTGGAGAGAAAGATAGAGCAGCCAATGGGCACACTATCCGGCGGCCAGCGGCAGGCGCTAACTTTGTTGATGAGTGTAATGGATGAGTGTAAAATATTGCTGCTGGATGAGCCTACCGCGGCGCTCGACCCAAAATCAGCAGAAATAGTAATGCGTACGGCTGATAAACTAAGCAAAGATTTTAAACTGACCACAATATTAGTCACCCATAATTTAAAAGATGCCTACAATTATGGAACGCGCATCATACAAATGGCCGAGGGAAGAATTTTAAAAGATGTTGATGCCATGCATAAACAGCTGTTAAAGCAGAATGATCTATATGAATGGTTTGGGTAACTAAGTACAAGTGCGGATGACATCCTTTTTGTATTTCTGTTTTTTGGCAAACTTATTGTATTCATCCCACCATCACAACAACAACAACTTCTATGAACAACAACTTCCAAAACATATCTGATGCATACCAGCTGGTTAGCGGTGCAAAGATCAAAGGCAAAAAACACGATGAAATTTTCGAATTGGGCGGTTACGATGCCAACAAACGAGGATATACTGTATACCCTATAGATAACGGTATCAGGTATGACGACTTTAGCGTAGTGATATCAGAGAACGAACTCAAAAACAATTTCCTGATAGAGGTTGTGAAAGTAAATGCAGCTATCGCGGCTTAATCCAATATTATTTCGAACGAAATGAGAACTATCTCTTGAACGATAGCGAAAAAATCTTATACGAGATGCTGTGTATGCAGGGCGTATAAGATTTCTCACTCATACCTCATTCGAAATGAAAAAGGGTTTTATTTATGTCTTTTTAACCGCTGCTCTAACTTTAGTAACCTCGGCCGCGGTTACAGCCGGAGCCTTGTTGCCAAAGCTATTACGTACAAATGTTAAAACATTGGCAATATCCTCGTCTTTCAAAAAATCATGCGAGGGCATGGTGTTAGAATAAGTGTTACCTTCTATTTCAACACTTTCATTAAAACCATTCAGCACAATAGTTATCAGTTTGGTTTTATCGCCCAAAACATAAGTTGTTTTAATTAACGGCGGGTTCATGTTTTGCACACCGCCGCCATCAACCTGGTGGCATGATACGCAGGTTTGCATATAAACAGTCTTCCCTTTAGCTATAGATGCGGCTAAACCGGTGGTGGTTGAATGTTTAGCCTTTGGTTTAGCTTTGTGTTTAACCTGTGCCTGTGCACCGGCATACATCAACATCATCAAAACACACGAAGCAATTATTTTTATCCGCATAATTTATTTTTTATAAGTGATCTTGTAAATAGTTCCTTTAGTGTCATCGCTTACATATAATGAACCATCAGCGCCTTGTGCCAATCCGCATGGGCGATGTTCTGCACGGCCAGATTCTGTTTGTGCCTGC
The DNA here is from genome assembly GCF_028288205.1 of Mucilaginibacter sp. Classification (GTDB taxonomy): domain Bacteria; phylum Bacteroidota; class Bacteroidia; order Sphingobacteriales; family Sphingobacteriaceae; genus Mucilaginibacter. The sequence continues at coordinate 25,659 of NZ_JAQBOD010000065.1, read as the reverse complement.
GAACCGGAAAATCCATTTGCAAATACTACCCACTGGCCATCAGGTTTTCCATTTTTAAATGGCTGAAATACAACAAAGTATCCGGCCTGTGGCTCGGGTGCGCGGTTCCATGAACCATGGAACGCGATGAATGCGCCATTTTTATATTTAGCCGGAAACTGGTCGCCTGTATAAAACAACAAACCATTAGGAGCAAGGTGGCCCGGATATGCAGCTGCCGGATCAATAGCATTCTCGCCGCCGGCTTTTTTACCATCGCCGCCATACTCTGGCATTAATACTTTTTTATGCTGTATTTGGTCATAATACATATAAGGCCAGCCGGCATTATCGCCTTTTTTTATAGCATACAAACATTCGGCAGGCAAAAGCGCCGATTGTTTTTGATCAAACATTTCAGGAAAAATATCATGCAGTTGGTCGCGGCCATGCTGCATTACAAATAGTTGATTGTCCTGGTAGTTCCAATCCATGCCCATTACGTTGCGCAGGCCGGTAGCATAACGTACCCCATCACCATAATGCTGGTTCAGTTTATCAGCTTTAAACTGCCAGATACCAGCAGCCGAATCTAAAATCGGGCAGCCTTTTTGGCCCATAGAACCTTTTTGACGATCTTTAACCTGGCATGAATTAGAATATGCGCCAATGTTCACGTATAAATTACCGGCATTATCCAGCAAAATTGCTTTTGCCTCGTGCTCATGTCTGTTAATTAAACCGCTTACAACCGTTTCGGGATGCTCCGGGTCAATAACTGCATTTTTCGCATCTAATTTAAAACGGTAAACATTCTCGTCTGATGAGGCATATAAATAACCATTTTTGATATAGATACCGGTGCCGGAAAAATTGCCAAAGCTTGATACTACTTCGGCTTTGTCACCGCTATCATGTAAAACCACTATGCCTTTGCCATTTTTTAGCCTGTTTATTTTTACATAGATATTTCCTTGGGGTGTAACAGCTATATGCCTGGCGCTGCCAATTCCGGTTATTAAAGCAGTACCGGTAAAACCGGTTGGTAGGGTCAAGCCTGCGTTATCGGCAATATTTCTATGCTTTAAAGGCGGATCACTCTTTAACGCGTTTAATAAAATTAATCCACAAACTGCAACTAACGGCAGAATGACGGTAATGAATTTTCTATTTTTCATATCGGTTTTTTTTATATAGATCAAAATTAATGAGAATAATTATGGAAAGGAAAACCAAATTAAATACTTACAAATTTTTTACAGTAAGTTAAAATTTCATGTTGTAAAAATTTAATTCTTAATTTCAATATTTTTTCGATATAATATTCTTTGTAATTGCTATTGTGTGATTTAATGAAAAGGCGGCATTAAACCCGGCTGCTTTTTCATAGTCATAGATGCATATAAAAATTAAGATTTATGAAAAAGATAGCTTTAATATCAGCAATAGCAGTAAGTGGTTTGTTTTACAGTACTGCAAATGCACAAATAAGAATAGGTTTAGGATTACATATAAATACGCCTGTAAGAGTAGTAACCGAAGCACCGGTATATACAAATTACAATGGTAGTGATGATTATTATTACCTGCCGGATGTAGACGCTTACTATTGTGTTGCCGAACAATCTTACTATTACAATGATGGTAATAGATGGATCTCAACTGTTTACCTGCCCGGCGAATACCGTAACTATAATTGGAGAAATGTCCGCCGTTATGAAGTACGCGCAAGTCGTCCATATTTAAATGCCGATATGTACAGGGAAAGGTATAGAGGTAACGTTGGCAACTGGGGCCGTTATGGAAACTATGATAACCGAAATGAGCGTAACTACTATGGTAACCATGATTTTAACCGCGGTGGCCAAAGAAACAACGACTTACGTTTTGAGAGAAGGGGAGATATGAACAGAGGTGAGGAACATGCTGATAACCGTGGAGGCTATTATGGCCAATCTAACAGGGGACAAGGTTACTACGGCCAGCCAAGGCATGAGGGAAGAAGCCAGGGATGGAACGGTCAGCAATACCGCCAAAACGGAAATGATCAACAACGGGGTAATGGTGGTGAACAACATTTCACAGGCAATCATGACCGTGGCGAACATGAAAGATCAGGGTTTTAAAATTACTTCCTCCATCATATATATAATAAAGAGCCACCCAATATTTGGGTGGCTCTTTTAATTGTAACATTCTGAATGCTATGTATTTAAAAGGTTTTTCGTGCCTTTTATAATCCAATGTTAATAATCACTTGCTTTAGTTAACAGATCAATAGCTTTAGCATCCAAATTTAAATGTACGGCCTGTGTAATTTCCTGTAATTGTTTTATAGATGTAGCACTTGCAATAGGCGCGGTAATACCGGGGCGGGCAATAACCCAGGCAATGGCCACAGTTGCAGGTGTGGTTTTATATTGAGCGGCAACTTCATCTAAAGCGGCTAAAATTTTTAAGCCGCGATCATTCAAATACCTTTTTACACCACCACCGCGCGGGCTTTTAGAAAGATCGGCTTCCGAGCGATATTTACCGGTTAAGAACCCGCTCGCCAGCGAGTAATAGGTAATAACACCAATGTTGTTCTCTATACAAACAGGTTCCAGCTCTTTTTCATAAGCTTCGCGGTCATATAAATTATATTCCGGTTGCAGGGTTTGGTACGAGGCAAGGTTGGTATCCTTACTTACTTGTAACGCTTCTTTAAACCGGCTTGCACTATAATTTGACGCGCCTATAGCCCTTACTTTACCTTGTTTTATAAGGTCGGTATAAGTGGCTAAGGTTTCTTCGAGGGGTGTAGCTTTATCGTCATCATGCGATTGATAAAGGTCGATATGATCTGTCTGCAAGCGCTTTAATGAGGCTTCGACAGCTTGGGTGATATATTTTTTTGACAGGCCCTGCATACCTTCCATGGGCTTGCCTACTTTTGTAGCGATAATTACTTTATCGCGCTTGCCTGATTTTTTTAACCAGTTGCCAATAATGGTTTCAGATTCTCCGCCTTTATGGCCCGGCACCCATCTTGAATAAACATCAGCCGTATCAATAAATTCAAGGCCCGAGCCAATAAAGGCATCCAATAGTTCAAATGATTGTTTTTCATCAACGGTCCAGCCAAACACATTGCCGCCAAAGCAAAACGGGCTCACCATTATACCCGATTGGCCTAATTCTCTTTTTTTCATAGTAATTAAAATTGTTTGATGCATATCCACACTCTTTGCCTTTAGAGAGGGGGTGAGTTTAGTTTTATGTCGGCAATTTCGTTATTTGTTCGGCCATTTCATCAAGCTAACCAAAAAGATAGGTGTTCGTTATTTGTTTGGCCATTTCATCAACCCAACCAAAAAGATAGGGCTCTGTACCGTCAATTTTTTGCCAGTTGCCACTTGCATCAGGTGCAATAGTTAAATGGAGCGTATCATCTAACGACTTGAATTGATAAGCTTTTTTATAACCGCCGTAGGTTATGTGTTTAATTATGCCGTTAACAGGGCCGTCTGTGCCGGTTAAGGTCGCGTTAAATGGTTGTTCCATGATTTTTTACAACATTTTATTTATAACAATTTCTTACAATTTGTGTTTTGAGATTTACAGTAAGAATTTGCTGGTATGAAGTAAGAATTGCTAATCAAATTCATTGCTGTTGTCAGCCAAGGGCTTACGGATGTAAATTAATTGACTTTAGCTATATCATCGACACAAATTTTATCTTTACCCTATGGAGCAAGTTAAGCCCGATACACAGGTATTAATTGATAGTGTAAATACCCGCATGCCATTTGGTAAATATAAAGGCACCTTTATTTGCGATATGCCTGTGCACTACCTGGAGTGGTTAAAAAATAAAGGTTTGCCACCGGGTAAATTAGGCATGATGCTATCAACAGTTTATGAGATCAAAATTAATGGTTTGAATACTATATTGATGAAAATAAAAGCTGTTTACAAAACCAAATGACTAATTAATGACCATCCGTGCAACCGGCTGCTGCGTATATTTGTTAAAATGATAATATGAAAAATTCAATTCTGTATATTTTACTTAGCCTGGTTATGTGGGGTTGCGCTAACGGGCAGGACAGGCCCGGCGATAATGATATTGCCAAATTGCCAAAAGTTAAACAGGGGCAGGCAGTAGCCACATTTGGCGGTGGTTGTTTTTGGGCGATGGGCGAGGCCATGTCTGAACTTAAGGGCGTTGACCAGGTAGTTGCCGGATTTGCAGGCGGTACAACAAAAAATCCAACATACGAAGAGGTTTGCACCCGCACAACCGGCCACGCCGAAACAGCGCAGGTTTATTATGACCCTAAAGTAATAAGTTATGAAAAACTGGCCGAGGCGTTCTTTTACGCGCATAACCCAACCGAACTAAACTACCAGGGCCCTGATGAGGGTACAGATTATCGTTCGGTAGCATTTTACCGTACACCCGAAGAAAAGGCTACTTTATTGGCATTAATAAAAAAGATCAACATAAGTAAGCATTATAACGCTCCGATAGTAACACAAGTGGTACCTTTTACTGTATTTTATGCTGCCGAAAATTATCACCAGGGATATTATAAACTACACCAGGGAAGCGCGTATATACAAGGCGTTTCTGTACCCAAGGTTATGAAAATGCGACAGATGGAAAAGGCATTTTTGAAACCGGAGTTTCAAAAATAATTCCAAACCTGCTATCCGCGCGTCATTGCGAGGCACGAAGCAATCTCTGCACACGCAAATCAATGTTCAGGAGGTTTGTTAGCAGCATTATGCAATAAATGAAATTTGTCTTATTTACTGTCTGGCTTAGAGATTGCTTCGTTCCTCGCAATGACGTGGTTGTGAGTTTAGTTATAGTTTACTAAACCATCCCTTTCGCCAAAATACAATTACCTGTATTATAGCAATAATAAACATGCCGCCCAAGGCGTAATAATAGCCATGTGGCGAGTATAGTTCGGGCATATTATCCGGCATTGCCTTATTGTTTACCGGGTCTACCCGCGAGAAGTTCATCCCGTAAATACCGGCAACAAATGTTAGCGGGATAAATATTACCGAAATAATGGTCAGCACTTTCATGATCTCATTCATCCGGTTACTTACCATGGATAGGTACAGATCAATTACGCTGCTGGTAATTTCTTTATAGTTCTCTATCAGGTCCATTACCTGTATGCAATGGTCGTACGCGTCACGCAAAAACATTTTAACCTCGGCGGTAACCAACGGGTTTTCTGTTCGTAAAATATCATTTATCTTATCCCGTTCGGGCCAGGTAATCCTTCTTAATATGATAAGGGTCCTTTTTAATTGCTGGGTATCATACATTATGGTTTTATCGGCGTCGGTATATAACCTATCTTCAATGGCATCCAGTTCATCACCAATTTTAGCCAGTAACACAAAATAAGTATCAATTATAGTGTCTGATAAGGCGTAACACATATAACCCGGCCCTGCAGTGCGTATAGCGCCTTTACCAGCTGCTAAACGGGCCTTAACAGCTTCAAAATGTTCGGTATGGGTTTCTTCAAAACTTATGATGAGATCTTTTTTAACCAATGCAGAGAATTGGTTATTACAAAGCTCATTCTCATCGTTAAAATATATTTGCCTGCTTACGCTAAAAACATAATCATCATACTCATCAAACTTGGGGCGCTGGTGTGTGTTTACAATATCCTCAAGCACTAATGGATTAATTTTAAGATGGTTGCCGATATCTTCTATCAATTTAGCATCGCCAAGTCCTTTTATTTGTATCCAGTGAGTATGTTCAGGACATTTTTTAAACTGGCTAAGTATCACTTTAATATCGTGGCCCTCTGCCGTTACCAGTTCCTTTTCGTTGTAAGAATAAATAGCGATAACAGGCTTAAGTGCATCATCAGGAATGTTAATAGCTCCCGGGCGCTCACCTACTGTTCGCTTGCGTGTTTTATAGCGTACCCTTTTAATATTGCTCATTATAAATAATTAATAGTTTGCGGCCCCTGATTAAATAACAGATCAACGATACTTAGATTTTTTATAAACCCATTGCGTTCTTCAAAAACCTGGAAGTAGGGCTTTTGTTCAAAGTTATATTCCTTTTTTGTACTTATGGCATTGCGGTAATCATGCAATAACGGGTATTCGGCCTCATAGGTCTCTGTGTATTGCAGCCGCAGTTGTATTTTAATAAACTTTAGCAGCATTTGTAAAAGCTGCTCATTATAATCAAACAGGTAGGTAAACTTTTTTTGGTAAAACGGTGCAAAATCATCCTCATAATACTCAAAATAAGCTGACCGGCGGTAGCATGATTCCAGGCCCATCCAGTGCATGCGCTGCCAGTTAAAATCATAACTTATTTTTACATCTTTTACCCTGGTATGCAGTTTTGAGCCCTTAACAACAGGTACAGTAAGAGAAAGCACACCATCCGGCGAATGTATGTTTGCGCGGTTACGATAGGTTTGTTTAGGGAAGTGTTCTTCTCTTTCCATCAGTATATCAGGCTTGTAAGCACACAGTTTTGTAAAATACGCTATTGGTGGAAGATAAAACATAGGTAACACAGCGCCTTTTTCAATCATATATTTTATGTTTGCAGATAAAACTCGTCGAAAATAATGATAAAAAAAGGGCTTTTAAGATTAGGTATATTCTTTTTGTACTTAATTTCCCTATTACCCTTTTGGTTTTTGTACCTGATATCTGATTGTTTATTTGTTGTTCTGTATTATATAATTGGTTACCGCCGCAAAGTAGTTCAGGAAAATTTGCAGAATGCCTTCCCTGAAAAATCGGCCTCGGAACGTAACGATATTGAAAAAAAGTATTTCCGTTACCTTGCTGATCTGATAATGGAAACCATAAAAATGATCAGTATATCCCAGGAAGAACTAAAGCGCAGGGTTATTGATACTAATCCTACAATGGTACTAAATTACCTTAAAAAAGGTAAAAGTGTTACCGCTGTTTCCGGCCATTATTGCAATTGGGAAATGGCTGGTTTAGAGTTTAGCGTTTTTACCAAGTTTTTTGTAATTTATAAACCGTTATCAAATGCAATATTTGATGAGTTTTTTATAAAAGTACGCTCGCGTTTTGGGAGTATACCGGTGCCCATGAAGCAAACTTTGCGTAAAATGATAGCGTTTAAAAATGAGCCAACGGTTGCCGTATTTGCCGGCGACCAAACACCCGTAAAAGAAGAAAGTAATTATTTTACCAACTTTTTAAATCAGCCAACCGCGGTGTTCCAGGGTATAGAGAAGGTGGCTAAACTGATAGATTCGGTTGTGATATTTTATGATATGCGACGGGTTAAAAGGGGATATTATACTTACACAGTTGTGCCATTAGTTGAAAACGCAAAAGCCAGCGCGCCGCATGAAATTACAAATGCCCATGTACAATATTTAGAATCAATGATAAGAAGAGAACCACAATACTGGCTATGGTCGCACCGCAGGTGGAAATTTAAACCGCAGGATGTAAACTAATGAATAATCCACCTAAAGTTGCTATTGTAATATTAAACTGGAACGGCGTAAAGCATTTGTGCCGGTTCCTCCCATCGGTATTAGCTTCTACCTGGCCAAACCTGGATATTGTTGTAGGTGATAATGCATCTACAGATGGCTCGGTCGAGTTTATTCAAAGCAACTATCCATCTATAAAAATTATTAAGAATGACAGTAATTATGGCTTTACCGGCGGCTATAACCGTGTGTTGGCACAGGTGGAAGCAGATTATTATATCCTGTTAAATTCAGACGTTGAAGTTCCGCCGGGTTGGATAGAACCGGTAATTACCTTAATGGAAAGCGACCCGCTTATTGCCGTAGCCGCGCCTAAAATAAAAGCCTATAATCAAAAAGACAGCTTTGAACATGCAGGTGCCGCAGGTGGTTTTATTGATAGTTTTGGCTATCCTTTTTGCCGCGGACGGATAGTTTATGAGGTAGAGCAGGACAAGGGACAATACGAACAATCAGGCGAGATATTCTGGGCCTCGGGTGCTTCTATGTTTATTAAAAAGAAATACTGGGACGAAATGGGCGGGTTTGATGATCGTTTCTTTGCCCACATGGAAGAGATAGACCTATGCTGGCGGTTAAAAAACAAAGGCTACAAAATAATGTATTGCGCGCAATCAGAGATATTTCATTTAGGCGGCGGTACACTTAATACTGAGAACCCGTTTAAAACTTACCTCAACTTCAGGAACAACTTGTTGTTGGTTAAAAAGAACCTGCCGTTCTGGAAATCAGTAATTGTAATAAGTGCCCGTTTTGTTTTAGACTTTATGGCCATGCTGCGGTTTTTAACCGAGGGTAAACGCAGGGACGCCTGGGCCGTAAGCCGCGCGCATCAATATTATGCACGTCACATTTTTGAAAAAGGCGACCCTGCACGCAGAGGCCCACAGGTTTATAACTCCAAACTAACAGGCATGTACCATGGCTGTATTATCTGGGATTTCTTTATAAAAAAACATACAACTTTTACAGGCCTTGACCGGGAACGGTTTTATTAAAAACAACAAATAAATTAAGTTTTTTTCGGGGGATTATTAGTTGAATCTATATCATCAATATTTATTGTTTTCCCTTCAGGTAACTTCAAATTCAAATCCTGCTGTGGGGAAGACATCTCAATGCCTTCTTTGTCAAATATTGTAAAAATATCGCTCAATACATGGTTCTTTAACGCTAACCAATGGTTTATATCAGCAGCCCAAAACAAAATCTGAAAATCAACCGAACTTCCATTTAAATTATGCAAAAAAACCAAAGGTTCGGGGTTGGTCATAATATCCTGGCGTGCGTTCAGCAAGTCAATTAATAAACCTTTAACTTTTGCAATATCAGAGCCGTACTTAACACTAACTATCAGTTCAACACGGCGGTTATTGTTGCTTAGCGTCCAATTAACTACATGGTGCGATATCAGATCGCCGTTAGGTATAATAACTTCGGCACCATCGCTGGTGGCCAATTTGCTTGAGCGTATCCCTATCTCTTTTATAGTGCCTGCTCGGTTATCCACTTCAATAATATCGCCAATTTGGATTGGTTTTTCAAAGGCCAGTATTAAGCCCGATACCAGGTTGTTTACAATGTTTTGCAGGCCAAAACCAATACCAATACCAAACGCGCTAATAATAATGGTTAATTTATCCAGCGAAAAATTTGAAGCGAATACAGCAAGGAAAAAGCCCAGTATTAATACTCCTATCCTTATTAAAAGGGTCGAGGTGCGGTTCTTCTTTTTTAACGCGTCGATATCAGAAGCACGCTGAATAGCAATATCATAAAAATAGCTTACTATTTTTGATATTACTGACGATAGCCATATTACCGCAATGAAAGTAATAAAGTCTTTAAATATAAAGGTTGAATTACCAACTGTGTGCGGCTGAGTTAAAATATCGCTCACATAATCCATTGCAGAATCATCTATGTTTAAGTTCTGGAATAGGAAAAATAGCCAAAGCCCGGCGGCAAGCACGTTTAATACTTTTCTTGTTTTTTCTTGCAGAAGCGTAATATCAATCCAACTGACAATACTATCGGTATTCTTTTTAGTTTGAAATTGCAGAAACAACCCCTGGGTTATTATTTCTATTACAAAATGCAGGCTTATTAATAACCATAAATTATAAACAGCGGTTGTACCTATTATTTTAGCTAAACTAAACCTGCCAGATATATCGCATACTAAAGATAAAAGTTGAAGCCCAATAAATATTTTTAACACAAAACCAGTATTCCTGGGATAATTCCCGGGCGCTTCATTTACTTTTTTATTAAACAGTAAAGCAATTATAACAGACGCGGTACTTAAAAGTAAAATGCTAAACCTGTCAATATTTGTGATCTGTATTAATAAATTACTTAAACTGTAACCTATTGTAACATAAAACAATTGGTGCAATGCATTAAACAAGGTTGGATGAAATGTTTTTTTAACTAATATTAATACCAGTATAAGTGATGTTATAAAAAAACATTCCAGAAAAATTACCGGCGGATGGTCATAAAAATAAGGGATGATTGCAGTGCCTACCAGCAATGATGATATAATAGGGTAGTTGTAAATATAATTTGCTTTGTCGGCTATTAGTTGGATATTTTCACTATCGCGTTTTGTTTTTTTGCGGATGTATATTATCCAGCTAAAAACTACAACCAGGAATAATAAACTTATAAAATGTGTCGCGGTTTCTTTTTTAAGGAAATAGTAAAGTTGTATATTATTTAAATTAACAGTACCATTAACAGCCGATTTAAAATCATTATACTGCGGATCAATAGCCCATATATAGCCAAACTCGCCATTAACGGCCCTTGCAGCAAACTTTACAACTTTTGAATCGATCTGATCTGTCTCATCCAATATGCCAGAATAGGCAATGGCTACCCTGTTTTGTAATAGGTTAACTTTAAATAAGTTACTACGGTTGGCCGAGTCTGTTTTATGCCATAGTCTGCTGGTAGCTTTTCGTTGTGCAAAAAAGGTGTTGCGTAACAAGCTGTCAGACGGGACCGTTTTTAATAGTAATGAATCACTTGAAAACTTGATGAGATCAGATTGATTTTGAATCAATTTGCTATTAACCGCATCCAGGTCTGCCTGCCAGCCCTCCAGTTTACTTTGTATATGATCTAAATTATCCCTTAAAACAAACAGGTATCTTAAGGTGCTTGATTTATGAGTTTCGGCCTGGTTTTTTATTTTATTTATCCTTTTTACCGTAGAAGGTAATTGCTGGCTTATATCAGCAGTATCTAATCCTTCCGACAGGTTGTTATTTACCTGGTTAAATGTGATGTTATATTGAGCAAGCCGTTGCAGCAGGTTATTTATAGAGGTGTCAGACTTATTAAAGCTTCGCAATAATGAATCGCGGGTATACATTGCCTTTCTTTGATTTTTGCTTAAAGACCCGGACCCATGGCTTTTATTCTGAGCCAAGCCATCGTGCAAAGACGCTATAAGTATTATTAGAATTAATACCGTAAATTTTAATACTCTTTGCATATAGGAGATTTCTATTCTGTCTGAACCTTGATTTTTAAGATTTAAAGTTTGCCTTGATTTTAAATAATCCTATAATCTTTAAATCCTAAAAATCATGGTTCAGTAATATGTTTTATTTAACTATTAAACTCTCAATAGCTAATCTATAACTATCCAATCCAAAACCTGCAATAACACCTTTGCAATTACTTGCCAGCATACTGTGGTGCCTAAACTCTTCGCGCTTGTAAACGTTAGATATATGCACTTCAACAACCGGTGTATTAATACCCGCAATAGCATCGGCAATAGCAACAGAGGTATGCGTGTAAGCGCCCGCGTTTAATACAATGCCTTCATAACTAAATCCAACTTCATGCAGTTTATTTATAATTTCGCCCTCCACGTTACTTTGGTAGTAAGTAATGTTTAGGTTTGGATAACGGCCCTGTAGCTCTGTTAAATAAGTTTCGAAGCTGCTATCGCCATAAATTGATTTCTCGCGTATGCCCAGTAAGTTTAAATTTGGGCCATTAATAATTTGTATATTCATTAGTTCAAACTTACTTATAAAACATTAAAACTAAAATCAATTGGACTGGCGATCGGCAATAAAAGGATTTCAAGCGTATTTAAAACTGGAAAAATCTCTTTCGGCCAATTCCATCGAGGCCTATACGCGCGATATTGAAAAGCTGTATCGGTTTGCCGAAACGCCATCGTCGAAAATAAATCCTGAACAAATTATATTAGCTAATCTTCGCGAGTTTATAACTGCTGTAAATGAGCTGGGTATGATCCCATCCTCGCAGGCCCGCATCCTATCAGGCATTAAAGCTTTTTATAAATATTTACTGATGGAGGACATGATAAAAAGCGACCCATCTGAATTACTTGAATCGCCCAAAATAACCCGCAAACTGCCGGATACGCTGAGTTATGATGATATTAATAAAATGATTGATGCCATTGATTTGTCCAGGCCAGAAGGTGCACGCAATAAGGCAATACTGGAAACTTTATATGGCTGCGGACTGCGTGTATCCGAGTTAACAGAGCTTAAACTGTCTAATCTTTATCTCGATATTGAGTTTATTAAAGTATTTGGTAAGGGCAGTAAGGAGCGATTGGTACCCCTTGGCGGCTCGGCCATTAAAGCTTTAAAGATTTGGATAGAGCAGGTGCGCGTGCATATCCCGATAAAAAAAGGCGAGGAAGATTATGTGTTTTTAAACCGCCGCGGCACACGTTTAAGCCGGGTTTATATTTTTATGGTGATAAAGCAGCTGGCAGAATTAGTGGGGTTGAAAAAGACTATTAGTCCGCATACGTTCCGGCATTCATTCGCCACGCATTTGGTAGAAGGCGGCGCCGACCTGCGCGCTGTACAGGAAATGCTGGGCCATGAAAGTATTACTACGACTGAGATCTACACCCATTTGGATAGGGAGTATTTGAAAGGGACGATCATTCAGTTTCATCCGCGTAATTAGCGCTTTTGGGTTTCCTAAAAGAGAGGAATATCAACAATGTGCCTAAAATCAAACCAATATATATATATAAATTGCTTATGTTTTTGGCAGTGGAAAAATAAGTAGCAGTAAAATACACAATTGCCCCTATGTACAGAAGAGGCTTATTATGAACTACTAAAGCGTGGAAATTTATTTTCATTGAATTGGCTGAGATAAAGTTATTATTAATTTTAATTAAACAATAAGAAAAAGCGGACAAACACACCCCTGCAGCCGCACTTTCAACGCGCCCCTCTCAAGAGGGGAACTTTATTTGGTTGCCCTTATCATCCTATCCCTGCCGCTCATATCCTTCCTCAACTCCACATTTGTAAATCCTTTATTTTCTAAAAGCTCCACAGTTTCTTTGCCCAAACTTTCATTGATCTCCAAAAATAACAAGCCACCTTTAACAAGGTTATCTGCCGCAAAATCTGCAATAGCCTTATAAAATAGCAGCGGGTTATCCTCGGGAACAAAAAGCGCGGTATGTGGTTCAAAACCAGTTACGTTGGTATGCATTTGTTGTTTATCCGTAAGCGTAACATAAGGTGGGTTACTGATGACGAGTTGTAAGTTTTGGGTTCTGAGTTGTGAGTTCAGAATATCATCTTGTATAAAATCAACATCAACCTCATTAATGCCGGCATTTTCCTTTGCTGTTTGTAATGCCTCCGGCGAAATATCAATTGCCGAAACTTCTGCATCAGGCAAATTCTTTTTTAAGCTGATAGCGATACATCCGCTACCGGTACCAATATCTAAAATATAATAAGGCTGCTGCCAACTGCCAACTGTCAATCGCCAACTGTCAATCGCCCATTGCACCAACTCCTCCGTTTCGGGCCGCGGGATAAGCACCGCCGGGTTAACTATAAATTTTAACCCATAAAATTCTGTATAACCTAAAGCATATTGCAATGGTTTACCGGTTTTTAGCTGGGTGAATATGTTATTGGCTTCATCCTGTTGGGTTAGTGTTAATTCCTTTTCAGGGAAAGCCTTAATTGTTGCTTTGGATGAGTTGAGTATTTCTGTTAATACTGTTAGTGTTATTGCCTCGGTTTCCTGAGTGTCATACACCTCGGCAAGGCCATGTTTGAAATGGGTAAATACATCTCTAATAGTTTTCATGCAAACAAAGTAAAATTGGCATTTTATCAAACAGCCGCATGATAAGATGCTAAATTAACCAAAAATATTCCTTTTTTGGAGTGAATAAAATGAACAAATATATTGTAAGTCGCAACCCAATCAAAACTAATACGTACAACATTCCAAATATTAATAGAATGCCCCGATAGAAAACAAGAATTAAAGATATACAACATGACAAAAGCAGAATTGACAAAAGAAGTATCGCGTAAGACGGGTTTGGAACCCGAAACAGTGATGGAGGTTTTTCAACAATCACTTGCTACAATTAAAACCACGGTTGCAAATGGTGAAGGTTGTTATTTTCGTGGTTTTGGTACATTTATTCCTAAAAAACGTGCTAAAAAAATTGGTCAAAACATAACAAAAGGCGAAATGATGGTTGTTCCTGAACATAATATAGCCTTTTTTAAGCCCGGTAGAGATTTTAACAAAGAAATGAAAAAGCTTAAAGTTTAAAGGCACAGAAACTGTTTTAACTGTTGTTAAAATAGGGTAGTAGTAATACCAATACTAATGGCCATTTCACTGTTGTTAAAAGAAACTTTATGGTTAACGAAGCTATTTTGATAGTGAGAAGGTTCCATAATAATTGCAAAATGCGATGCCAGGTAATATTCAAAACCACCGGTAAATTTAACAGATATATCTTTCCTGGTAAATTGTTCAAGTATATAACCGGCATCATTACTTTTAACAATATCAAAACCTCTGATACTTAATCCGGGCTGAGTTAAAACATACCATCCAAGGCTTTTATATTTTTTTCTATATCCGGTACCTGCCATTAAATAAGTTCTGTGCAAACTACCGTCAGTTACATTAGTAGGCAAACTGGTAGCATTGCTATTATATTTATTGGTGATGCCGTCATAATTAAAACGATAAAAAAAGGGGGTCACATCATTTGGTCGATATTCAATAGCCGTATTTAAAAGAAGGCCTTTTTTATAAGTTATTGATGCCCGGCTGGTTTGAAAATCTATACCCAGCAGCCCCGGAAAATAAAATCTGGATGTAATGCTTTCGGTTTGAGCATATACGCTGCTAAAGATTGTTAACATTATTATGGAACAGCAATACTTCAGTTTTTCCACTTATAGCTAATTATTGCCTATTTTCTTTCCAGTTTACCGAAAGGTATTTTTAATATAGGTATAAACCTGGCATTAATAGTTGGGTCAAGATGGGTGTCAATACCAAAACTTGTTTCCTGACGGGGCAATTGCTGATAGGTGCCAAACAAACGGTCCCAAATGGATAAAACATCGCCATAATTGCAATCAGTATAAGGTAATTTGTAATGGTGGTGCACATGGTGCAAATTTGGTGTGATAAATAATAGTCCGAGCACATTATTTAATTTCTCCGGCAGCCTGAACTCTGTATGAGCAAGGATATTAAAAAATGTTTGAAAAACCTGTCGTAACATTAAAACGGCAATTGCCGGCCCTAATAAAAATACCCATAACATTAAAAAACAAACACGCACACAAGTTTCGCCGGGGTGTTCCCTAACTGTAGTAGAAACATCAACCATTAAATCACTATGGTGTACTAAATGAAATTTCCATAAAAAGTCTATTTTATGCATGGTAACATGGTAAATATATTCACCCAGATCTAACAGAAAAAAAAGACTAACATAATAAACCCATTTGTTTTGATGCCTGGGTATATAGTTAATCAGTCCCCAATGATGGTTATGATCCCAACTCACAATTAATAATACCAAACCCGTTAAAAATAACTGTATTGGCAGCGCCGTGAAAATAAACCGGGCATTTAAAAATGTGTGGGATAATTTGTGATGTTTAGCCGTTACGCAAATAATACATTCTATTCCCCAGCACGAAATGATCATCATTGCATAAAAAAGCACTTGCGAAAGGTTTCTATATTGCAAAATGAACTGATGTATAAGCATAAGATATTTATATAAATGGATAATATATTCTAAATATAAACCCTAATTCTGTATGAAATTTGATTACATGAAAAAATCCGACTGACTAATTAATAAAGATTAACAGCCATAAAAGCTACTTTTGCAGCATGCCCAATCATCAAATATATATGCAGCGTTGTATTGATCTTGCCACTTTAGGTATGGGTAGTGTTAGCCCCAACCCTATGGTGGGCGCTGTAATTGTGCATGAGGATAAGATAATAGGCGAGGGCCATCACCAACAATATGGCCGCGCGCATGCCGAAGTAAATGCCGTTAACCAGGTATTATCGAATTATGATAATGCTGAAGAATTGCTAAGGCAATCCACCATTTACGTATCATTAGAGCCCTGCGCTCATTATGGCAAAACGCCACCCTGTGCAGATCTGATTATCAAACATCGCATACTCAGGGCAGTAGTTGGCTGCCGCGACCCGTTCGATCAGGTGGATGGTAAGGGTATAGAAAAATTAAAAGCTGCGGGTATTGAAGTAGTGGTTGGCATTTTAGAAGATGAATGCAAATGGCTTAACCGCCGGTTTTTTACCCGCGTACAAAAACAACGACCATACATTATTTTAAAATGGGCGCAAACAGCAGATGGTTTTTTTGCTCCCGATGATAATAAACAACACTGGATAACGAGCCTTGAATCGCGCAAGTTGGTACACCAATGGCGGGGTGAGGAAGATGCTGTTTTAGTAGGGAAGAATACCGTGAAAATTGATAATCCGCAATTAAATGTTCGCTATGGTGCAGGCAGATCACCAAAGCGTGTGGTTATTGATAGAAGGTTAGAATTAGATGCCGGTTTACACATATTCGATCAATCTGTTGAAACATTGGTATTTAACGCTGTTAAAATGGATGTTGATGGGAAAAACAAGTACATTGCCCTTGAAGATTTTGACCGTTTTGTGCCGCAGTATATTTTATACCAACTGTATTTGCAGGATATACAATCGGTTATTATTGAGGGCGGCGCCTATACACTCAATACCTTTATTGAAGCCGGGCTATGGGATGAGGCACGTATTTTTACGGGCAAAACTACTTTAACAAGCGGCATAAAAGCGCCGCAAATTAAAGGTATAATTGCTGAAGAATTTTTATCAGGAACTGACGGGGTACAAATCTTATACAATAAATAAATAGCCGAATGCTTTACGTTTTACTAAGTATATGTTGCAGTGTAATTGTTTCTATTATGTTAAAACTTGCCAAACGCTACCATGTAGATGTGCTGCAAGCCATAACCTGGAATTATTCTACCGCGATTTTATTAACCTGGCTAATTTTTAAACCGAAGCTAACTAATTTGCAGGCAGCGCCAATTTATAATTTTGCAGCGCTGGGTTTATTATTGCCGCTGCTTTTTTTAGTGCTGGCAACATCTGTTAAAGTTACAGGTATAGTGCGTACAGATATAGCGCAACGCCTATCGCTATTTATTCCCATCCTTGCTGCATATGTTGTTTTTGACGAGGAGTTAAGTCTGCTAAAAATTATTGGTATTTCCATTGGTTTTGCAGCAATTATTTGTTCCATACCTTGGCAAAAGGGCAGGGGAGCAAAATCAAGATCCGGTTCGTGGTTCTATCTGTTGGTGGTTTTTGTTGGCATGGGTGTTATTGATGTGTTGTTTAAACAGTTGGCCGCGTTTAAATCGGTGCCCTATACTACTTCACTTTTTATAGTATTTGTATTGGCATTTATATGCTCATTCATTTTGTTAATTGTAAAAATCGCCAGAAAAAAAACAAAATTCTCTTTTCCGCATATTTTAATAGGTTGGGCATTAGGTGCAGCCAATTTTGGTAATATCCTGTTTTATTTAAAGGCACACCGGGCATTGGCTAATCAGCCGTCTACGGTTTTTTCGGCCATGAACATAGGGGTAATTGTGTTGGGTACGTTTGTTGGCTTGTTTATATTTAAAGAGAAACTGAGTACGCTAAACAAGTTCGGCATATTTTTGGCGCTGCTGGCTATAATAGTGATAACTTATTCTTCTTATTAGGCATAAAACTTGAGGCTCTATCAGGTTGGTTCAGGGTAGATCAGGTGGTTCAGGGTAGATAGGTTAGGTATGTTTGGTTACTATGTATACACTATATTTGTCCCTGTCAATTATGTGTACTAATGCTGTTTGAGGATACTTACCGAACCATTGAAAACCCATCCGAAGGCATATTTCGTGATCGCGGCAGCAAGTTTTTGGCTTATGCTTACCCCATACATTCAGAAAACGATATAAAAGGTATTGTTGCTTCATTAAAGTCTGAGCATCCCAAAGCAAATCACCATTGCTGGGCCATGCGTTTAAGCATTGACCGTTCTGTTTTTAAATTGAATGATGACGGCGAGCCATCCGGCACGGCAGGCAGACCAATTTTAAATATCCTGCTTTCAAAAGATCTGACCAACATATTGGTTGTGGTTGTACGCTATTTCGGTGGGACGTTGTTAGGCGTTCCCGGACTCATCAACGCCTACAAAATGGCAACCGAAGAAGCGCTTAACCAGGCCGTTGTTATTGAAAAAACGGTGAATGACGTTTATACCATCAGCTTTGATTATCTGCAAATGAATGACGTAATGCGCATTATAAAAGATACAGATCTGGCTATCCTGAACCAGCAATTTGATAATAATTGCAGCATACAGGTGTCTATCCGTAAAATGCAGGTTAATATGATATTGGCAAAGTTACATAAGCTGAATGTTGTAAAGTCTATTTACGATTATAGTATTTAAACCAATTCCTTGTCATTTCTCGTTCGCGCTCATTTTTTATGCCTGATTTGAAGCTGAAATGCTTAATTTAGTCGGATATGCAATCTTTCGAAATAGATAAAACCGACCTCCTCCGCATTAAAACCGCGCTCGAGGGCGATGATGTTGAATTAGAGATAGTTCTGAAAGAATATCACGCCTCGGAGATTGCCATATTATTTGAAAAACTGCCGCAGGAAGACAAAGAACGGATCATTAACATCCTTCCAACTGATATTGCATCAGATGTAATTGCCGAAATGGACGAAGAACACCGTCCCGGCGAGCTGCTGATCAATCTGCATCCCGAAAAACGGTCTGAGATAGTTGAAGAACTGGATTATGATGATGCTACGGATATTATTTCGCAATTAGAGGAGCATGAGCAGCAGGAAATTCTGGAAGATATTGACCAGGAGGATGCCACCAGTATCCGCGCCCTGTTAAGTTATGACGAGAATACGGCGGGCGGGTTAATGAATTCTGAGCTGATCTGTGTTAATATCAATTCAGACAAAAAAGGAGCTCTGGATGAGATCATACGCCAATCTGAAGAGATGGAAGAGTTTTATACCATTTACGTTGTAGACGATGCCAAAACCTTGCAAGGCATAGTTTCTATAAAAAACATTATAAAAGCTCACGCAGATGTTAAAATAAGCGACATATTTAAAGCCGACCCGGTGTATGTAAGAGCTGATCTTGACCAGGAGGAAGTTGCCAAGCTTATATCGCAATACAATTTAACAGCCATACCTGTTGTTGACGATAATATGAAGCTGATTGGGCGTATTACGGTTGATGACATCATTGACGTAATGGAGCAGGAGAGTACCGAGGATATGTTAAAAATATCCGGTGTATCAGAAGATGAAGAACTAAGCGGTAACTGGAAAGAAGCGGTAAAAAGCCGTTTGCCGTGGCTGGTTATTAATTTGGCTACCGCTTATTTGGCGGCATCTATAATTCGGCATTTTGGGTCCACTGTTTCACAGCTGCCACAAATAGCAGCCTATATGACCATTATTGCGGGTATGGGCGGTAATGCGGCCACACAAGCATTGGCGGTAACGGTAAGGCGTATTTCGCTAAGCGATTTGACCGATAACCAAGCCTACAACACCGTTTTAAAAGAATTTTTGGTGGGCCTGTTAAATGGCGCGGCAAACGGGTTGGTTGTGTTTGGTGTTGCTTTATTTTATGATGCAGATCCCTTATTAGGTTTAGTATTGTTTTTAGCGATGACAGGTAACCTGGTTATAGCCGGGCTTACCGGTGCATCCATCCCATTAATATTAAAAAGAGTAGGGGTTGACCCTGCAGTGGCTTCATCAATCATCATAACAACATTTACAGATTGCGCGGGATTTTTATTGCCGCTTTGGCTGGCCACAAATCTTTTATTACATCATCATTAAGGAATAAGGCTTTTATTGTAAATTTGACTTATATATAAAATACAAGCTATGCTTCATCCAATATTGCAGGCGCAATTACCATTTATGGTTCAGTTACTGAAAAGCCATAAGGTAAAGAGCGCTTATGCTTTTGGCTCAGTGGTTAGTGATAAATTTAATGAGGAAAGTGATATTGATTTATTAATAGATTTTGAAGATGGGGTTAAAGCATTAGAAAGAGGCAAGATATGGTGGGAATTACACGATGCGTTAAGAAATGTTTTTGGTAGGGAGGTTGATTTATTGGTAGAGAATTCTTTAAAGAACCCTTATTTTATTGAAGATATTAATGAAAAGAAGCAGTTAATATATGCAGCGTGAGATAAAGAAATATCTATTTGATATACTTACCTGTATTGAAAATATTGAAACATTTATAGGTAAATCTAAAGCTTTTGAAGATTTTAAGAAAAATATGATGCTTCAACATGCAGTAGAAAGAAATATTGAAATAATAGGCGAAGCAGTAAATAATTTACTTAAAATACATCCTGAAATTAATATTACCAATGCTCGTAGAATGGTTGACGCCAGGAATAAAATTATTCATGGGTATGATGGAATACAACCTGAGCAAATTTGGAACATTATCATAAATCATTTACCCTCATTAAAACTCGAGGTTCAAAATTTATTAGAAAATTAATATATGACAGAAGTACGCTACAACTGGACAAAAGAAGAAATTACCGAAATATATAATACACCATTGCTTGACCTGGTTTATAAGGCAGCAAGTATACACCGCGAAAATAAGGATTATTCCGAGGTGCAGATAAGCTCGCTGATCTCTATAAAAACAGGCGGTTGCCCGGAAGATTGCGCATACTGCCCACAGGCGGCACGGTATAATACCGGTGTTGATGTACATGCTATTATGCCTAAAGAAGAAGTTATAGCTGTGGCCCAAAAAGCTAAAAACGGGGGCGCTTCCAGATTATGCATGGGCGCAGCATGGCGCGAGGTGCGCGATAACCGCGATTTTGACAAGGTAATTGATATGGTGAAAGCCGTAAATGCAATGGATATGGAAGTTTGCTGCACACTGGGTATGCTTACCGAAAGCCAGGCACAACGTTTGGCAGATGCCGGCCTATATGCCTATAACCATAATTTAGATACATCAGAAGAAGATTATAAAAGAATTATTACTACCCGCACTTACGATGAGCGCTTACAAACGCTGGATAATGTACGTAAAGCAAAGATCTCTGTTTGCAGCGGCGGTATAATTGGTTTAGGCGAAACGGTTGCAGATCGTATCTCTATGCTGAAAACTTTATCAAACTTACCACAGCATCCCGAGTCGGTTCCAATTAACGCGTTGGTGCCGGTACAAGGTACACCATTGGCAGATCAGCCGCGGGTTTCTGTTTGGGATATGGTTAGGATGATTGCTACAACACGCATTATTATGCCTAAAACTGTAGTGCGCCTATCCGCCGGCCGTACAGAAATGAGCGTAGTTGAACAGGCATTTTGCTTTATGGCAGGCGCCAATTCAATATTCGCTGGCGAGAAATTGTTAACTACGCCTAACCCTTCGTTTGATGACGATATGGCTATGTTTGAGCTGCTGGGCCTAACCCCACGCAAAGCCTTTAAAAATGGCAGACCAGAGATTAAGGAAATAAAAGAGATGAGTATTAATGAGGTGATATAATAAAGGTGATATAATAATTATTCTTGTCATTTCGAACGATAGTGAGAAATCTATGCATTGCCAGGATCCGATGTACCTCGTCGAAATGACATTTTTTTTAACAATGAAAAAAGACGCATTAGATTTAACGTTTCTTGGGAAGAACAACAGGAGGCTCGAACATATTTCGCGACTTTATCGTACCAAGAACGATTAAAATATTTCTTTAGAACACAGAGAATGTTCGATGTTAAATCGCCAGTAATGAGGTATGATTTGCAGTTTCGAGATTCAGAAATTTCTATTATTCCTTATAAATAATTACTCTCTCTATAGACGTTTGGCCTCATTTAAATCGATTTTAGCTTTGTGCCCTTACACCTTAGCCCCCAAAATCCATCGCCACGCGAATCGCGTTAGCAAATTAAATCCATTCCATTCATCAACAAATTTAATAACGTCTTTAAGGCAATTATCAGCGAATTTTTGTTTGAAGTTTATTGATGCAAGTTTGTAGACCTGATCAGGGTTTTCTAAGCCGATGCGCTCATATATTTCTTTTTTAACATACATGGTACGCACAAACAAAATATTGAATAATATCACATAACTGTATAGCGTCCGTTTAATATATCCCGCTTTGGCGGCGTAAGTTTTTAACAGGCTTTTAGTAAATAAGATATGCCTGCCCTCCTCAATACTATGCAGATCGAACATTTTTTTTAAAACCGGGTAAATATTTTGCGTTTTTCGGGCATAATCGCCATAAACATCCGTAACCAACTCAATAGAAACACTGCCCATAAACAGATAATCAGCAGGCAGGTATTTGTTACTAAACTCACCGAAAAACTTATGCAGGCCCGATTGCTTAATGGGCTTGCCACCCAATTTGGCAATAACCTGTGCAAACATTTCCTGGTGACGAAATTCTTCTATTAACTCTCTCAATAAAAATTGATGCTCCACATTATTGGCAGGCAAAGTAATAAGGTGGCGGGTCATGAATACGCAGAACAAGCATTCGCCCCACGCATATGATGCAATTACCTGAACCAGCTCATGGCGGCCAAGTTCCAGTTTTTGAGCATGACTTAGGGCGTCGTATATTTCAAGACCTTGTAATGATGTTAGTGTTTCGGGTAGGAAAATATCATCCTGTTCGGGCTCAAGCTGCCAGGGAATATAAGTCTCCGGCATAAGGGGACGCTCCCGGCTAATTTTTATTAAACGCTCAACTTCTTTTACATCCATTATATAAATATACGTTGTAAAGGCGCAATTCGTTGCGTCCTGTTTTGTTATTTTACGTATATAAGAGGTAATATATTGCTTATCTATGAGTCAACCTTTCAAATTTTACTAATGATACAACAAGTATTTAACAAATAAAATCCAGCGCAAGTGAAATTTTGAGCTTTTTTATAACATACAAAATTGGAAAGTTGGCGGCTATATGTGAATAAACAAAATGTTAATAACCTAAGTAAAATGAATATAAATAACTGATATGTATTAATTTGTATATGTTAATAATTCTTGTTTTTGTGTTAATAACAAGTTAATAAAAATCAATAAAAACACTTGTAAAATAGTATACATGTCCCGATATTGAAATCATCAAGAACGACGTACTTTGACAGCCTTACAGGAATAACAAAATTGAATCGGGCAAATCTTCGGAGGAGCTAAAGATCAAGGGAAAGCCTGAATTACATCAAACAGAAACAGCGTAAGCACAGAAACACGGTGATAATTAAAATAAGGCATTATAAGAAACTGCTAATTTTTACGGAAAGAAGCAGCGGACATAATGACTTTGAAGCAACCGGAATCCGCAAGGAGGAAGGCGAGAGCGAGTCGGTCTTTTTACACAAAACTTGATACTTTACGTCGGACTATGGTTCGGCATAGAGTGGAAAACGGGAGATTCAAATCGAAAGATGCGGCTCCCGTTTTTCGTTTATAGTGTTTCTTAGAGGGCCGTCCAGTGATCCAGCTGGGATGATTGGTGTACCAAAAACGGTCTTCAGATAAAAAATCGAAATTTGAGCTTAATGGTTAGCACAGCGAACAAACAAAGACGGTAAATTTTTGTTGATAAGTAACAAACCCTAAGGTATTGGAAACAGTTTAGTCATTAACGGCAATTTGTGCAAGGTGTGTTTAGTGATCGAACTTAACACACTCAACGTTATGCCACAAGCGAGTCCACACCCGATAGAATTACCTTTTTTACAGGGTGGGGGGGAGTGTGGTGAAATCATCCGTGAAACCGATTGGTCAAGAACCCCGCTGGGAGCCCCCCAATCATGGGAGCCCGCGTTAAAGATATCCATTGGTGTTTTGTTAAGTTCTCCCTTCCCGATGCATATAACCTGGGGCGCTGAATTTATCCAGTTCTATAATGATGGTTACCGCCCCATTTTGGGTTCCAACAAACACCCACAGGCGATGGGCATACCGATATGGCGATCCTTTTCAGAAATTTGGGATACCATCGGCCCTATGCTTCACGGCGTTATGGAGGGCCATGCGGTCAGGTTCACAGACTTTAAATTATTCCTGAACCGCCATGGATATTCCGAGGAATGTTATTTCAATTTCGCCTACAGCCCCATTAAGGATGAAACCGGCAATATCAGAGGGGTTATCACCAATGTCATTGAAACTACTGATAAAGTAAGAGCCTTTATAGACAACAAGAAAGCAAAACTTGAATTGGAGGTTGTGCAGGCAGAAACCGCCAGCCAACGAGACAGATTTGCTCAGTTCTTTATGCAGGCACCGGCAGGGATATGTATACTGAACGGGCCAGACTATCGATATGAACTGGTGAATCCTTTATATCAGCAGTTCTTTCCGGGAAGGGATCTCTTAGGTAAGCCCCTGACTGAAGCTATTCCCGAACTTGCAGGCCAGCCGCTAATGGACATTATTAAAAATGTTTACCGGACAGGTGAACTCTACGAAGGCCGTGAATTGTACGTACCGATGGCCAGAAAGGCTGATGGGGTTATCGAAGAACGGTATTTTAATTTTATTTATCAGCCACGCCCCGGTCCGGGAGGCAAGGTAGACGGCATATTTGTATTTGCTATCGAAGTGACCGATACCGTTTTGGCGAGGAGAAAAATCGAAGCAAGTGCCAATTTGTTCCGCATGCAGCTAAACGCCATTCCCAATATCGCCTGGACAAACACGCTTGACGGCGAGGTAGACTTTTATAACCAGCAATGGTATAATTATACAGGCCTCGATGAAAAGCAGTTTAGTGGCAGAGGATGGGAGACGATCATCCATCCTGATGACCTGGACTATTGTCAGGATTTTTTCCGGAACATTTTAAGAGGTACAACCGGTGGCGAATTCGAGATCAGGGAGAGACGCGCTGACGGGGAATACCGATGGCACCTGGTACGGATGCTGCCGATAAAAAATGAACTGGGAGATTTACAAAGCTGGATCGGTACGGCGACTGATATTCACGATCTTAAAATGTTGGCTGCCCAGAAAGATGATTTCATCTGCATCGCAAGTCATGAGTTAAAAACTCCGGTAACCAGTTTAAAGTCGTCTTTGCAATTGCTCGACCGGATGAAGGAACAGCCTTCGCCGGCAATGCTGCCCAGGTTGATCGATCAGGCGAACAGAAATGTTGAAAAGATCTGTGGCCTGATCGAAGAACTGCTGGACGCCAGTAAGCTCAATCAAAACCAACTGCATATTGTCAAAAAAACATTTAAGGTTTCAGAAATGCTGAAAAGCTGCTGTAACCACGTGCGGGCAGCAGGTAAATACGAACTAATCTTCGAAGGTGACCTGGAATTAACAGTTTTTGCCGATGAACACCGGATCGATCAGGTGGTGGTCAATTTTGTGAATAATGCCGTCAAATATGCTCCTGAATCTAAAAATATCTACCTAATCGTTGAAAAGATGGGTCAGTATGTTAAAGTTTCGGTCAAAGATAGTGGACCCGGGATCTCACCGGATAAGATTCCGCATCTGTTTAATAAATATTACCGGGCAGAATATTCCGGTGCACAATATTCCGGTCTGGGTTTGGGTCTTTACATCAGCGCAGAGATCATTCACCGCCATAATGGTGAGATCGGCGTGGATAGCCAGTTAGGTAAAGGAAGCACCTTTTGGTTTACGCTTCCG